>NZ_JBSFJE010000021.1:35794-175049 GCF_053597895.1 Streptomyces sp. NPDC001220 | reverse complement strand
CGCCCGGTTACATTCCGAACCCGGAAGCTAAGCCTTACAGCGCCGATGGTACTGCAGGGGGGACCCTGTGGGAGAGTAGGACACCGCCGAACAATTATTCAAAGGGCTGGACCCGGAACTTCCGTTCCGGGTCCAGCCCTTTTTTGGTTTGCGTAACGCAAAGTTCACGTTGCGCGCCGAGCATCGCTGCCATGGGTACTGCTGCAATGCTCAGGGCCGCCGGCGTCGGAGTCGGCGACGAGGTCATCGTGCCGGCCTTCGGGAACGCGGAAGTCGCCGAGGCCGTGACACTCGCCGGCGCGCTTCCGGTGTTCGCCGACATAGATCCGGTGAGCTACTGCCTCGACGTCTCGGCGGTGGAAGCTGCCGTAACTGCCCGGTCCGCGGCCGTGGTTGTCGTACACCGATTCGGACGGTGGGCCGACATCCGGGGGTTGCACGCGCTGGGGCAGCGGCACGGCCTGCTGGTCCTGGAGCAGGGCGAGTCCGAGGCGCCGTACGACGAGATCGCGCAGCGGCGGCAGCGTGCCGCCTACCTCGATGCGAAGCTGCGAGGCGTGCGGACGCCGGACGGCGGCGACGGGCACACCTACCAGCAGTACGTCGTGCGGGTGCCGGGGAACGGCCGGCCCGACCGGGACGCTTTCGCGCGGGCCCTGCGGGGCAAGGGGGTTGACTGCCGGGTGCCGGTGAAGACGCCCGTGCACCGGTTGCCGGAATTCCGGCGTTGCGTCTCGCTGCCGGAGACCGAGCTGGCGGCCGACGGGACGCTGGCGCTGCCCGTGGACGCCTCGTTGACGAAGCGGGAGATGCAGCGGATCGTCTCCGCCTGCAACGCTCTCGGCGGACTGCTCCAGCCGGCCTTCTGAACGAGTTTGGGAACTCGGCTCAGTTCGGGGTATGATCTATTCCGTTGCGGCGGGGGAAACCCCGAAAAGGCAACAGGCCCCTATAGCTCAGTCGGCAGAGCGTCTCCATGGTAAGGAGAAGGTCAACGGTTCGATTCCGTTTGGGGGCTCCAGCAAGAAAAGTCCCGCCCTTTCGGGCGGGACTTTTTTGTGCCCTCTTCCGCCCCCGCCCTCAGTCCTTCTGAAGGCCGGGGACCCGCATCGCGAGAATCGCCATGTCGTCCGACGGAGCGTCGGACGCGAAGCGCTCCACCGCGCGCATGATGCGTGCGGCGACCGCGCCCGCGGTCAGGCCCGTGCAGGTCGTGAGGACGTCCGCGAGACCGTCGTCGCCGAGCATGCGGGTGCCTTCCCGGCGTTCCGTCACGCCGTCCGTGACGCACAGGAGGACATCACCCGGGTCGAGGGTGATCGTCTGCTCGTAGAGTTCCAGGTCCTCGATGACACCGAGCAGCGGCTGGGGTTCGGCGGCGGCCTCCACCGTGCCGTCCTGGCGCAGGCGCAACGGCAGCGGATGGCCGGCGCACACCACCTTCATCTCCGCGCTGCCGTCCTCCTGCGGGCGCATCTCGCCGTACAGGAGGGTCAGGAAGCGGCTGCGGGAGCCCTCGTCCAGGATGGCCGAGTTGAGGCGCTCAAGGACCGCTGGGCCGCTGAGACCCTCCCGGGCCAGGAGCCGGAGCGCGTGCCGCGCCAGGCCCGTCACGGCCGCCGCGTTGGGACCCGTACCGCAGACGTCGCCGATGGCGAAGCCGTACGTGCCGTCGGAGATGGGGAAGACGTCGTAGAAGTCGCCGCCGACCTCGTTGCCCTCGCCGGCCGCGCGGTAGATGACCTCGACCTCGACGCCGTCGATGTGCGGGGTGCCCGGGGGCAGGAGGCTGCGCTGGAGGGCCTGGCTGATGGCCGTGCGCTCCGAGTACAGGCGGGCGTTGTCCAGGGCGAGGGCGGCCCGGCGGGACAGGTCCTCGGCCAGTTCCAGGATTTCCTGGCGGAAGTGTTCGTCGGTGGGCTTGCCCAGGGTGAGCATGCCGATGACGCGGTTGCGGGCCACCAGGGGGAGGACGACGGTCTCGCCGCCCACGGCGGAGGCGGTGGCGAGCGTCGGGCCGATGGCGGAGGAGATCTGGCGGGCGGGGCCGCCGGTCAGGCCCAGGCTGCGCATGGAGCTGCGCAGGGCTGCCTGGTGGGCGTGTTCGCCGGGGGCCGCCCAGACGCGGGCGCCCGGGGTGGGTACCGGGTCCGGCGGGGGCACCTTCGAGAGCAACGACTTGATGCCGTCGATGAGTTCCTCGTCCTCGTGCAGGACGTACGACAGGTAGGGCTCGGAGGCCTGGTCGGCGATCGTGTAGACCGCGCACCAGGTGGCGAGCGTCGGGACCGTCATCTGTGCCATCAGGGCGAGGGTCTGGTCGCGGTCCAGGGTGCCGGCGAGCAGGTCGGAGGCCTCGACGAGGAAACTGAGCGAGCCGCGGCGCAGCCGCTCCAGTTCGCCCAGGCGGGCCGACTCGACGGCGAGGGCGATGCGGTCGGCGGCGAACTGCAGGCGCAGCGCCTCCTCGTTGGAGTATCTGCTCGGGGCCTCCGCGGCGACGCCCAGGGAGCCCGTCAGGCGTCCCTCGACCTTCAGTGGGACCGTGACGACCGAGCGCATGCCGGTGCCGCCCAGCAGGGGGACCGCGCCCGGAACGGCCGTCAGATCCTCGTGGACGGCCGGCATGCGGGCCGAACCGTAGCGGCCGGGGCCGGCTTCGACGGGCACGCGCGCGAAGCGCTGACGGGCGGACGGCAGCCCGGTCGAGGCGCGGACCTCCAACTCGGTCTCGTCGTCGGTCGCCAGGAGCAGGAACGCGGAGTCGCCGTCGAGCATGTCGCGGGCGCGCTCGACCGTGCGCTGGAGGAGGCCGTCGAGGTCGTCGGGGGCCGGCGAGCCGATGAACACCTCGAAGGGGTCGGTGCTCTGGCCGTCGGGGGCACCGCCGCCGTCGGAGGCGGGCAGGCGCAACGGTGTCTGCAGGACGGCGCGTTCGTGGTCGCGCACCAGCAGGCAGACGGTGGAGGGCTCGCCGCCGGTGTCGCGGACCCTCAGGTGCGAGGCGTAGACCGGAGTGACACGGCCGTCGGCGCCCCGGATGCCGTAGCTGCCCTCCCAGCGGGAGAGCTGGAGGGCCTCGGCGACGCCGGTGCCGGTGCCGGGGGTGTGCGGCCAGGCGGCGAGGTCGGTCAGCGGCTTGCCGGTGACCTCGGCGGCGGTGTGGCCGAAGAGTTCCTCGGCGTCCTCGTTCCAGGCCGTGACGGAGCCTTTGCGGTCGATCTGGACGACCGCGACCCGGACCCGGCCGTCCGCGAGGGGCAGCAGGTCGGCGGGGAGGGACGGGCCGGCCGCGCGCGTGCCCACCGGACGCTCGGGGAGATCGATCTGGAACCAGACATTCTTGTACGTGGGCGTGTACTCGACACCCCAGCGGGCGGCGAGGGCCGCACAGAGCTGAAGGCCGCGGCCGCCCTCGCGGTCGGGGCTGCCCATGTTGACGGCGGAGCCCTGGAGCGGGACCTCGCGTTCCGGGTAGCGGTCGGCGACCTCGATGCGCACCCCGTCGTCCGCGCGCAGGCACAGGACGTCGGCGTGGGTGCCCGCGTGCACCACCGCGTTGGTCACCAGTTCGCTGGTGAGGACCACGGCGTCGTCGACGACGTCCGCGAAGCCCCAGCCCTGGAGCGTGTCGCGGACGAAGGCGCGGGCGGTCGCGACCGATCGCCCGACGGGCTCGAAGCTGGCGGCCGCGCGCGCGGTGATCACAGAACTCCTCGACCGGTTCTCGACATGCGGGCTTCCCTGGCCGGTCGGCTCGTGCCGCTGTTGCGGCATCCGCTCGCCCGTGGGCCGTGGCTCCGGGGTGTGTCCCCCGGGGATCACTCCGGTGGTCATGGTCTGCGGCCGCCCCTCCGAATGCCCGCTCGTTCTCGTGCCACCGCCCAGGCCGAACAAACCGGCGCGGCTGGACAGCCGCATGCAAGGTTACTTACCTTCGCCGTCCGAGCGGATGCCGGTCGCCAGTGTTTACGCCCCAGGGTGTGCGGACGATGTGCGAAGCTGCCGAACTGTTATGGCCTGGTTCGGACAGGGTGAAACACTGGGCAAGCTTCTGATGAAGGTACGGGCAGGCTGAGTGCGTTGCGTGTACGGCGGGCAGCAGCCCCTGGTGTGGCCGGATCCGATCTGGCAGAAATACGCAGCAGTAACGGGTACGCGGCAGTAACGGGTACGCCGGAGTAGGCGGTACGCCCACTACGGCGGCATCCGGGCACAGTGGTACGGGCACAGTGGTAACGGTCGACCCCTGCGGGAGGGACACAGTGGAGTCTGGCGCAGCGGCGCGGGGCACTAAGGCGCGCGCGAAAGGCGGACCGTCCCTGAGCAGGCAGCGGGGCGGTGACGGGACCACGGCGGTGGACACGGCTGCCCTGAACCGGCTGGTGGTGGCTCTCGAGGCGATGCGCGACGGGAACTTCCGCAAGCGGCTCACGGTGTCCGGTGACGGCGTGATGTCGGAGATCGCGGCGGTCTTCAACGAGGTCGCCGACCGTAATCTCCACCTCACGGGTGAGCTGTCACGGGTGCGGCGGGTCGTCGGACGTGAGGGAAAACTCACGGAACGGCTGGAGACGGGTGCCTGTGAAGGCTCCTGGGCGACCGCCGTGGACAACTCCAACGCCCTTGTCGACGACCTCGTGCGGCCGGTCTCCGAGGTGGGCCGGGTCCTGACGGCGGTGGCCGAGGGTGACCTGTCGCCGCGGATGGATCTGCGGTCGCCGTCGGTGGACGGGGCCGGGCACCCGCTGCGCGGTGAGTTCCTGAAGGTCGGCCGGACCGTCAACAACCTGGTGGACCAGCTGTCGACGTTCACCGACGAGGTCACGCGCGTGGCCAGCGAGGTGGGTACCGAGGGCAAGCTGGGCGGACAGGCCCGGGTGCGCGGTATGTCCGGTTCGTGGCGGGATCTCACGGACTCGGTCAACACGATGGCGTACCGGCTCACGGCCCAGGTACGGGACATCGCGCTGGTGACGACCGCGGTCGCCAAGGGTGATCTGTCCCGGAAGGTCACGGTTCAGGTGGCCGGCGAGATGCTGGAGCTGAAGGAAACCGTCAACACGATGGTGGACCAGCTGTCGGCCTTCTCCTCCGAGGTGACCCGGGTCGCCCGTGAGGTGGGCACGGACGGCATCCTGGGCGGCCAGGCGCACGTGCCCGGGGTCGCCGGCACGTGGAAGGAGCTCACCGACTCCGTCAACACCATGGCGGGCAATCTGACCGCCCAGGTGCGCGGGATCTCCGAGGTGACCACCGCGGTCGCCAGCGGTGACCTGTCGCGCAAGGTGACGGTCCCGGCGCGCGGTGAGGTCGCGCAGCTCGCCGAGACGATCAACCAGATGACCGAGACGCTGCGGATCTTCGCGGACGAGGTCACGCGCGTGGCCAACGAGGTCGGTGCCGAGGGGCAGCTCGGCGGACAGGCGAACGTGCCGGGCGCGGCGGGCACCTGGAAGGACCTGACGGACTCCGTCAACACGGTCTTCCGGAACCTGACCACCCAGGTGCGGGACATCGCCGCGGTGACGACGGCGGTGGCCAACGGTGACCTGTCGCAGAAGGTCACCGTGGACGTGGCCGGCGAGATGCTGGAGCTGAAGAACACCGTCAACGGCATGGTCGACCAGCTGTCGTCGTTCGGTGCCGAGGTCACCCGCGTGGCCCGGGAGATCGGTGTCGAGGGTGAACTGGGCGGCCAGGCCCAGGTGGCCGGGGCCGCCGGCACCTGGAAGGACCTGACCGACTCCGTCAACACCGCTTTCCGCAACCTCACCGGCCAGGTGCGCAACATCGCCCAGGTGACGACGGCGGTGGCCAACGGCGACCTCTCGCAGAAGGTCACGGTCGACGTCTCCGGTGAGATGCTCCAGCTGAAGAACACCGTGAACACGATGGTGGACCAGCTCTCCAGCTTCGCCGACCAGGTGACGCGGATGGCGAGGGACGTGGGCACGGAGGGCCGCCTCGGCGGTCAGGCCCGCGTGGACGGCGTCTCGGGCACCTGGAAGGAGCTCACGGACTCCGTCAACTTCATGGCCGGCAACCTCACCTCGCAGGTACGGCAGATCGCCCAGGTGACGACGGCGGTGGCACGGGGCGACCTGTCCCAGAAGATCGACGTCGACGCGCGCGGCGAGATCCTCGAGCTCAAGAGCACGATCAACACGATGGTCGATCAGCTTTCCGCCTTCGCCGACCAGGTCACCAAGGTGGCCCGTGAGGTGGGTACGGAGGGCCGGCTCGGCGGTCAGGCACAGGTGCCCGGTGTGGCCGGGGTGTGGCGGGACCTGACGGACTCGGTGAACGGCATGGCCGGCAACCTCACCGCGCAGGTGCGCAACATCGCCCAGGTGGCGACCGCGGTGGCCCGGGGTGACCTGTCCCAGAAGATCACCGTGGACGCGCGCGGTGAGATCCAGGAGTTGAAGAACACCCTGAACACGATGGTCGACCAGCTGTCGTCGTTCGCCCAGGAGGTCACGCGCGTGGCGCGCGAGGTGGGCACCGAGGGCATCCTGGGCGGCCAGGCCGAGGTGCAGGGGGTGGCGGGCACCTGGAAGGACCTCACCCAGTCCGTGAACTTCATGGCGAACAACCTGACCATCCAGGTCCGCAACATCGCCGAGGTCACGACGGCGGTCGCCAAGGGCGACCTGTCGAAGAAGATCACCGTGGACGCGAAGGGCGAGATCCTCGAACTCGTCACGACCGTCAACACGATGGTCGACCAGCTGTCCAGCTTCGCCGAGCAGGTGACCCGGGTGGCCCGTGAGGTGGGCACCGAGGGCATCCTGGGCGGTCAGGCGCACGTTCCGGGTGTCACGGGCATCTGGAAGGACCTCAGCAACAACGTGAACCTGATGGCCAACAACCTGACCATGCAGGTGCGGAACATCTCCCAGGTGTCGGCGGCGGTCGCCAACGGCGACCTGACCCGGCAGGTGACCATCGAGGCGAGCGGTGAGGTGGCCCAGCTCGCCGACACCATCAACACGATGGTCAAGACGCTGAGTTCGTTCGCCGACCAGGTCACCAAGGTGGCCCGTGAGGTGGGCACGGACGGCATTCTGGGCGGTCAGGCCCACGTTCCGGGTGTGGCGGGTACGTGGAAGGACCTCACCGAGTCGGTGAACGGGATGGCGTCCAACCTGACCGGCCAGGTGCGCAACATCGCGATGGTCACCACGGCCATCGCCAAGGGCGACCTGACCAAGAAGATCGACATCGACGCCCGCGGCGAGATCCTCGAACTCAAGACGACGATCAACACGATGGTCGACCAGCTGTCCAGCTTCGCCGAGGAGGTCACCCGGGTGGCCCGCGAGGTGGGCACCGAGGGGCAGCTGGGCGGTCAGGCACGCGTGCGTGACGTGGACGGCACCTGGCGGGACCTCACCGAGTCGGTGAACGAGATGGCCGGGAACCTGACCCGGCAGGTGCGTGCCATCGCGCGCGTGGCGACCGCGGTGACCCGCGGCGACCTGAACCTGAAGATCGACGTGGACGCCTCCGGCGAGATCCAGGAACTCCAGGACTACATCAACAAGATGATCGCCAACCTGCGTGACACCACGGTCGCCAACCAGGAGCAGGACTGGCTCAAGGGCAACCTGGCGCGTATCTCGGCGCTGATGCAGGGCCGCCGCGACCTGGCGGACGTGGCCTCGCTGATCATGAGCGAGCTGACGCCGGTGGTCACCGCGCAGCACGGCGCGTTCTTCATGGCGATGCCCCTGGTCGACGGCAAGGACCTGAGCGCGGAGACCGAGGAGGCCTACGAGCTGCGCATGCAGGGGTCGTACGGCTACTCGATGGGCTCCATGCCGACGTCGTTCCGGCCCGGTGAGGCGCTGATCGGCACGGCCGCCCAGGAGAAGCGCACGATCCTGGTGGAGAAGGCGCCCACCGGCTACCTGAAGATCTCCTCCGGGCTCGGGGAGGCCCCGCCGGCGCAGGTGATCGTGCTTCCGGTGCTGTTCGAGGGCAACGTCCTCGGGGTGATCGAGCTGGCGTCCTTCACGCCGTTCACCCAGATCCAGAAGGACTTCCTCAACCAGATCGCGGAGATGATCGCGACCAGCGTCAACACCATCTCCGTCAACACCAAGACCGAGGTGCTGCTGAAGCAGTCGCAGGAGCTGACCGAGCAGCTGCGGGAGCGGTCGGCGGAGCTGGAGAACCGGCAGAAGGCCCTTCAGGCGTCCAACGCCGAACTGGAGGAGAAGGCCGAGCTGCTGGCCCAGCAGAACCGCGACATCGAGGTGAAGAACACCGAGATCGAGGAGGCCAGGCAGGTCCTGGAGGAGCGTGCCGAGCAACTCGCCGTCTCCATGCGCTACAAGAGCGAGTTCCTCGCCAACATGTCGCACGAGCTGCGCACCCCGCTCAACTCGCTGCTGATCCTGGCCAAGCTGCTCGCCGACAACGCCGAGGGCAATCTCTCCCCGAAGCAGGTGGAGTTCGCCGAGACCATCCACGGCGCGGGATCCGACCTGCTTCAGCTGATCAACGACATCCTCGACCTGTCGAAGGTCGAGGCGGGCAAGATGGACGTCTCCCCGACGCGTATCGCGCTGGTCCAGCTGGTGGACTACGTGGAGGCCACCTTCCGGCCGCTGACCGCGGAGAAGGGCCTGGACCTGTCGGTACGGGTCTCCCCGGAGCTGCCCGCCACCCTGCACACCGACGAACAGCGGCTCCTTCAGGTGCTGCGCAACCTGCTGTCCAACGCGGTGAAGTTCACCGACTCCGGCTCCGTGGAGCTGGTGATCCGGCCGGCGAGCGGCGATGTGCCGGTGGGGATCAGGGAGCAGCTCCTGGAGGCCGGCTCGCTCAGCGATCCGGACGCGCCGCTGATCGCGTTCTCGGTCACCGACACCGGGATCGGCATCGCGGCCAGCAAGATGCGGGTCATCTTCGAGGCGTTCAAGCAGGCCGACGGCACGACCAGCCGCAAGTACGGCGGTACGGGCCTCGGTCTGTCGATCTCGCGGGAGATCGCGCAGCTGCTGGGCGGTGAGATCCACGCGCAGAGCGAACCGGGCCGTGGCTCGACGTTCACGCTGTACCTGCCGCTGCACCCCAGCGAACTGCCGCCGCAGGGCTACCAGCAGTCCGTGCCGGCGCTGGAGGCCGGGGACCTGGTCGCCTCGCAGAACCGCGGCTCGGAGCTGTCCGGTGTGGAGATCGAGACGCCGGCCGAGGTGAAGTCGTACCAGGAGACCCAGAACGGCGCCGCGGCGCTCTTCCGGCGCCGCCGCCGGGCCATCCCGCAGATCGCCGAGTCGTGGCCGGTGCTGGCCGAGCAGGAGGCGATGGCTCCGGCGCCGCGCCGGGGCGTACGGTTCACCGGGGAGAAGGTGCTGATCGTCGACGACGACATCCGCAACGTCTTCGCGCTCACCAGCGTCCTGGAGCAGCACGGCCTGTCGGTGCTGTACGCCGAGAACGGCCGCGAGGGCATCGAGGTCCTGGAGCAGCACGACGATGTCGCGGTCGTTCTGATGGACATCATGATGCCCGAGATGGACGGCTATGCGACGACCACGGCGATCCGTCGGATGCCGCAGTTCGCCGGGCTGCCGATCATCGCGTTGACCGCGAAGGCGATGAAGGGCGACCGTGAGAAGGCGATCGAGTCCGGAGCTTCCGACTACGTCACCAAGCCGGTCGACCCCGATCACCTGCTGGCGGTGATGGAGAAGTGGATGCGCGAGGAGTGACCGGAACGGGCGGGTGTGATGTGAACGTTTCGGGAACCTTCCGTGTGCACGGGGAGTTGCTGACTCAGGGTTGTCGAACCCGTGTAGAAGTGCGGGATTGGGGGAACCTTCTGGTCCCCGGCTGCGTTTCTGCTACGTGCACAGTGACATCGCGGTGACAGGGTGTGGCGACAGGCGGGGTGCGGCTACCATGACCGGCACAAGGACGGGCGGCGAAAGGGAGTCGTCCTCTGGGGCGGCGCCCGGTGCACATCCGGGGCGAGGAGGGCGGGCCATGGTGCAGAAGGCCAAGATCCTCCTGGTCGATGACCGGCCGGAGAATCTGCTGGCGCTGGAGGCCATCCTCTCTGCGCTCGATCAGACACTGGTGCGGGCATCGTCCGGGGAGGAAGCACTCAAGGCACTGCTCACGGACGACTTCGCGGTCATTCTGCTGGACGTCCAGATGCCGGGCATGGACGGTTTCGAAACCGCGGCGCACATCAAGCGGCGGGAGCGGACCCGGGACATCCCGATCATCTTCCTCACCGCCATCAACCACGGCCCGCACCACACCTTCCGGGGTTACGCGGCCGGCGCGGTGGACTACATCTCCAAGCCCTTCGACCCGTGGGTGCTGCGCGCCAAGGTCTCGGTGTTCGTCGAGCTGTATATGAAGAACTGCCAGCTCCGTGAGCAGGCGGCGCTGCTTCGCCTGCAGTTGGAGGGCGGCGGCAAGGGCCCCGTCGCCGGCAAGGAGTCCGCGGGGCTGCTCGCCGAGCTCTCCGCGCGGCTGGCGGCCGTCGAGGAGCAGGCCGAGGCGCTGTCCAAGCAGCTGGACGACGAGTCCGCGGACGCGGCGGCGGTGGCCACGGCCGCCCATCTGGAGCGCAAACTCACCGGCCTGCGCCGGGCGCTGGACGCTCTCGAACCGGGCACCGGCGGCGGCGCTCCACCGCTTCCCTCGCAGAACTGACCACGGCGGCGGCCGCAGTTGCCCGTGAGAGTGCGTCAGTTCCGTGCCCCCACCGGGGCGACACGAACGGGTGAAGCAGTGGGCACACGTGTCCCCTGTCGCATCCCCCGGTAACCTCACACCCATGGCCTCACGTCCCTCGGCAGCCAAGAAGCAGCCCCCGAAGAAGGCCGCTCCCTCCAAGGCGCCGGCGAAAAGGGTCGCCGCGAAGAAAGCCCCGGCCAAGAAGGCGCCCGCCAAGAGGGCCGCGGCGAAGAAGGCCGCGCCGGCGCCCAGGCCGGCGCCCAGCCCGACCGGGGGCGTCTACCGCCTGGTGCGCGCCCTCTGGCTCGGCCTCGCGCACGCCGTCGGCGCCGTCTTCCGCGGCATAGGACAGGGAGCCAGGAACCTGGACCCGGCCCACCGCAAGGACGGCGTCGCACTGCTCCTGCTGGGTATCGCCCTGATCGTCGCCGCCGGCACCTGGGCCGACCTGCGCGGCCCGGTCGGCGACCTGGTGGAGATCCTGGTCACCGGTGCCTTCGGCCGCCTCGACCTGCTGGTGCCGATACTGCTCGCGGCGATCGCCGTACGGTTCATGCGCCACCCCGAGCAGCCGGAGGCCAACGGCCGGATCGTGATCGGCCTGTCCGCGCTCGTCATCGGCGTGCTCGGCCAGGTCCACATCGCCTGCGGCTCGCCCGCGCGCAGCGACGGCATGCAGGGCATAAGGGACGCCGGCGGCCTCATCGGCTGGGCGGCGGCGACCCCGCTGACGTACACCATGACCGAGGTCCTCGCCGTACCGCTGCTGGCGCTGCTCACGGTCTTCGGGCTGCTCGTCGTCACCGCGACCCCGGTGAACGCCATCCCGCAGCGGCTGCGCGCGCTCGGCATCCGCCTCGGGCTGCTGCACGACCCCGAACCCGACGAGTACGGCGAGTACGGCGAGCCCACCGACGACGAGCGCTACGACGAGCAGTGGCGCGAGGCGCTGCCCGCGCGCTCGCGCAGGCGTTCCGGCGCCCCTCAGGAGTACGACCCGGACGTCGCCGAGCAGGAGGCCCTCGCCAAGCGCCGGGGCCGTCCGCGGCGCTCCGCCGTGCCGCAGCCCGAGATGGGCCGTCAGATGGACGCCGTGGACGTCGCCGCGGCGGCCGCCGCCGCGCTCGACGGGGCGGTCATGCACGGAATGCCGCCCTCGCCGCTCGTCGCCGACCTCACCCAGGGCGTCAGCGTCGGCGACCGCGAGGACACCACGCCCACCCCCGTGCCGGCCCCCGGCCCGAGTCCGAGCTCCAGCCCGACTCCGGTCCCGGCCGCGCGGCCCAAGCAGGAGAAGCTCAAGGTCGAACCGGTCGTCGCCGACCTGACCAAACCGGCCCCCGAGAAGCCCCGCGACCTGCCGCCGCGCGCCGAGCAGCTCCAGCTCTCCGGCGACATCACCTACTCGCTGCCCTCCCTGGACCTGCTCACCCGGGGCGGCCCGGGCAAGTCGCGCAGCGAGGCCAACGACAAGGTCGTCGCCTCGCTCTCCAACGTCTTCTCCGAGTTCAAGGTCGACGCGCGCGTCACCGGCTTCACCCGCGGCCCGACGGTCACCCGGTACGAGATCGAGCTCGGCCCCGCCGTCAAGGTCGAGCGGATCACCGCCCTCACCAAGAACATCGCGTACGCCGTCGCCAGCCCGGACGTGCGGATCATCAGCCCGATCCCCGGCAAGTCCGCGGTCGGCATCGAGATCCCCAACACCGACCGGGAGATGGTCAACCTCGGTGACGTGCTGCGGCTCGCCGAGTCCGCCGAGGACGACGACCCGATGCTGGTCGCCTTCGGCAAGGACGTCGAGGGCGGCTACGTCATGCACTCGCTGGCGAAGATGCCGCACATGCTCGTCGCCGGCGCCACCGGCTCCGGCAAGTCGTCCTGCATCAACTGCCTGATCACCTCGGTCATGATGCGGGCGACCCCGGAGGACGTCCGGATGGTCCTGGTCGACCCCAAGCGGGTCGAGCTGACCGCCTACGAGGGCATCCCGCACCTGATCACGCCGATCATCACCAACCCGAAACGGGCCGCCGAGGCGCTCCAGTGGGTCGTACGCGAGATGGACCTGCGCTACGACGACCTGGCGGCGTTCGGGTACCGGCACATCGACGACTTCAACCAGGCCATCCGTGACGGCAAGCTGAAGACGCCGGAGGGCAGCGAGCGGGAGCTCAAGACCTATCCGTATCTCCTGGTGATCGTCGACGAGCTCGCCGACCTGATGATGGTCGCGCCCCGGGACGTCGAGGACTCGATCGTGCGCATCACGCAGCTGGCGCGGGCGGCCGGCATCCACCTGGTGCTCGCCACCCAGCGCCCGTCGGTCGACGTGGTCACCGGCCTCATCAAGGCGAACGTGCCCTCCCGGCTCGCCTTCGCCACCTCCTCGCTCGCCGACAGCCGCGTCATCCTCGACCAGCCCGGCGCCGAGAAACTCATCGGCAAGGGCGATGGGCTCTTCCTGCCGATGGGGGCGAACAAGCCGACCCGTATGCAGGGCGCGTTCGTCACCGAAGAAGAGGTCGCGGTGATCGTCCAGCACTGCAAGGACCAGATGGCGCCGGTCTTCCGGGACGACGTCACCGTGGGCACCAAGCAGAAGAAGGAGATCGACGAGGACATCGGCGACGACCTCGACCTGCTGTGCCAGGCCGCCGAGCTGGTCGTCTCCACGCAGTTCGGCTCCACCTCCATGCTCCAGCGCAAGCTGCGGGTGGGCTTCGCCAAGGCGGGCCGGCTCATGGACCTCATGGAGTCGCGCGGGGTGGTCGGGCCCAGCGAAGGGTCCAAGGCGCGCGACGTTCTGGTGAAACCCGATGAGCTGGACGGAGTGCTTGCTGTGATCCGTGGGGAGTCTGAGGGGTAGGTCTGTTTCAGGGCTTCGGGCGCCTGTAGGCCGGGTGGAGGCATGTCGTGATCCACCCGTTAGAGACCGTCGGGCAACCGTTTCCCTTTGACGTACGTCAAGTTGAGCGAGAGGAAAGGTGTGTACCCCACCCTGGGGCGCACGCCTGACCCGTCATCGGGATGCCGGGCCATACCGATGGCGTACAAAGTCCCACCGCCCGGTTGCCCCACCCTTTCGTACCCCCCATAGACTGAACTTCCAGCACAGGTGGCTACACGCTCGAAAGGCGCCCCCGTGTCCATCGGCAGCAACTCCCCTGAAGACGAGCGTCCGTTCCCAGACGTGTCCGAGGAAAACCGCCCCTCCGTAGGCCGAGCCCTCAAGCAGGCCCGCATCGCCGCCGGGCTGACCGTCGACGAGATCAGCGGGAGCACCCGGGTCCGCATCGCCATCGTGCACGCCATCGAGGCCGACGACTTCGCCCCCTGCGGCGGCGACGTCTACGCCCGCGGGCACATCAGGACCCTCGCCAAGGCCGTCGGCCTCGACCCCGAACCGCTGCTGGCGCAGTTCGCGGCCGAACACGGTGGTGGGCGGCCCGCGCCGACGCCCGCCGCCCCGCTGTTCGAGGCGGAACGTATCCGCCCCGAGCGCCGAGGACCCAACTGGACGGCGGCCATGGTCGCCGCGATCGTCGTCGTGATCGGTTTCGTCGGCTTCACCGCCTTCAAGGGCGGCAACGGCGACGACGCCAAGCAGTCGGTCGCCGAGGGGGCCTCCCCGACGACCAGCAAGCCGGCCTCGCCGACCCCGAAGGAAAGCAAGCCCGGCAAGACCCCCGAGCCCTCCGACAGCGCGATCGCCGCCGCACCCCAGGACAAGGTCACCGTCCAGGTCAGCGCGACGAACGGACGCAGCTGGATCTCGGCCAAGGACCACAACGGCCGGATGCTCTTCGACGGGCTGCTGAAGAAGGGCGAATCCAAGACCTTCCAGGACAGCACCAAGATCAACCTGATCCTCGGCGACGCCGGAGCCATACAGCTCTACGTCAACGGCAAGAAGATCGAGGACCAGTTCCGGCCCGGAGCCGTGGAGCGCCTGACCTACACCAAGGGCGACCCGGAAGTCGGATAATCGTTCGGATCGAGCGCGTACTCAAGGGGTTGGCCATGATCGGCCAGCCCCTTCGACGTGGGGTGTCGGTGGGACGAAGTAGTCTTGAGCCCATGCCTGAACGCCGTACCGTCGCACTAGTCACTCTCGGCTGCGCCCGTAACGAGGTGGACTCGGAGGAGCTCGCAGGCCGTTTGGAGGCGGACGGCTGGCAGCTCGTCGAGGACGCCGAGCACGCGGATGTCGCCGTGGTCAACACCTGTGGATTCGTCGAGGCCGCCAAGAAGGACTCCGTCGACGCCCTCCTCGAGGCCAACGATCTCAAGGGGCACGGCAGAACCCAGGCCGTCGTGGCGGTGGGCTGCATGGCCGAGCGGTACGGCAAGGAGCTCGCCGAGGCGCTGCCGGAGGCGGACGGCGTCCTCGGCTTCGACGACTACGCCGACATCTCCGACCGCCTCCAGACCATCCTCAACGGCGGCATCCACGCCTCGCACACCCCGCGTGACCGCCGCAAGCTGCTTCCCGTCAGCCCGGCCGAGCGGCAGGACTCCGCCGCCGCGGTGGCACTGCCCGGGCACGGCCCGTCCGACCTCCCGGAGGGCCTTGCGCCCGCCTCCGGCCCGCGCGCACCCCTGCGCCGCAGGCTGGACGGCGCCCCGGTCGCCTCGGTCAAGCTCGCCTCCGGCTGCGACCGGCGCTGCTCCTTCTGCGCCATCCCCTCCTTCCGCGGCTCCTTCATCTCCCGCCGCCCCAGCGACGTGCTGAACGAGACCCGCTGGCTCGCCGAGCAGGGTGTGAAGGAGGTCATGCTGGTCTCCGAGAACAACACCTCCTACGGCAAGGACCTCGGCGACATCCGCCTCCTCGAGTCCCTGCTGCCGGAGCTGGCCGAGGTCGACGGCATCGAGCGGGTGCGCGTCAGCTACCTCCAGCCGGCCGAGATGCGCCCCGGCCTGATCGACGTCCTCACCTCCACACCGAACGTCGTCCCGTACTTCGACCTGTCCTTCCAGCACTCCGCCCCCGGCGTGCTGCGGGCCATGCGCCGTTTCGGCGACACCGACCGCTTCCTGGAACTGCTCGACACCATCAGGTCCAAGGCACCGCAGGCCGGCGTCCGCTCCAACTTCATCGTCGGCTTCCCCGGCGAGTCCGCGTCCGACCTGGCCGAGCTGGAGCGTTTCCTGAACGGCGCGCGGCTCGACGCGATCGGCGTCTTCGGGTACTCCGACGAGGAGGGCACCGAGGCCGCCACCTACGAGAACAAGCTGGAAGAGGACCTTGTCGCCGAGCGGCTCGCGCGGGTCTCCCGGCTCGCCGAGGAACTCGTCTCGCAGCGGGCCGAGGAGCGCGTCGGCGAGACCGTGCACGTCCTCGTGGAATCCGTCGACGGCGAGGACGGCGTCTACGGCCGGGCGGCCCACCAGGCGCCGGAGACGGACGGGCAGGTGCTGCTCACGAGCGGCGCAGGACTGCGCGTCGGCCGTATCGTCGAGGCGAAGGTGGTCGGTACGGAGGGTGTCGACCTGGTTGCCGAGCCGCTGCAGGGCTCGCCCGCGTGGAGTGAGGAGGCCGGCAGATGACCGGAGTCCCGGCGTCCGCCGCGGGCGGCTCCTCCGGCGCACCGGGCGCCGTCCCGGGCTCCGCCGCCACCTCCGGTGCCGCTCCGGATCTCTCCGCTCCTGATCTGTCCGGTCCGCAGGACGCCGGTGTCGAGAATGCTGGTCCGCAGAACGCCGGTGCCGAGGGTCAGGGTGTCGGGAACGCCGGTGCCACGGGTTCCTCGGGTGCCGAGCACGCTGGTGCCCCGAGCGTCGGTGTCGAGGGGTCCGGTTCCGGTTCCCGTGACGGCGAGCGGCCCGTGCGGGGCGGGAAGATCGCCGCTGCCGCCGTCAACCAGGCCAGCCTGTGGAACGTCGCCAATCTGCTGACCATGCTCCGGCTGGTCCTGGTCCCCGGCTTCGTCGCCCTGATGCTGGCCGGCGGCGGATACGACCCGGCCTGGCGCTCGCTCGCCTGGGCCGCCTTCGCCATCGCCATGATCACCGACCTGTTCGACGGCCATCTGGCGCGTACCTACGACCTGGTCACCGACTTCGGGAAGATCGCCGACCCCATCGCCGACAAGGCGATCATGGGGGCGGCGCTGATCTGTCTCTCCTCGCTCGGCGATCTGCCCTGGTGGGTGACGGTCGTGATCCTCGGCCGGGAACTCGGGATCACCCTGCTGCGTTTCCTGGTCATCCGCTACGGCGTGATCCCGGCCAGCCGCGGCGGCAAGCTCAAGACCCTCACCCAGGGCGTGGCCGTGGGGATGTACGTGCTGGCACTGACGGGGTGGCTGGCAACGCTGAGGTTCTGGGTGATGGCCGCGGCCGTCGTGCTGACGGTCCTGACGGGCCTCGACTATGTGAGACAGGCCATTGTGCTGCGGCGGCAGGGAATCGCCGAGCGCGCAGCGGCGTTGGAGGAGACGGAAGCGTGAATTCCACGGCCGCCGAACTGGTGCGACTACTGACGGTGAGGGGTCAGACCCTGGCTGTCGCCGAGTCGCTGACCGGCGGCCTGGTAGCGGCGGAGATCACCACGGTCCCTGGGGCGTCCAAGGCGTTCCGGGGTTCGGTCACCGCTTACGCCACCGAGCTCAAGCACGACGTGCTGGGTGTGGACGCCACTCTGCTGGCCCAGCAGGGCGCGGTGGATCCGCAGGTCGCGGCCCAGATGGCGGCCGGAGTGCGGCAGGCGCTGGGCGCCGACTGGGGTCTTGCGACCACCGGGGTCGCCGGCCCCGAACCTCAGGACGGCCGTCCGGTCGGCACGGTTTTCGTCGCCGTCGACGGCCCCTTCGCAGCAGGTTCCGGTTCTGCCGCTGGCGGAAAAGTGGAGGCCCTGCGGTTGAACGGCGACCGTGCGGAAATTCGTAGAGAGAGTGTACGGAGCGTGCTCGCACTGCTTCTGAGGGAGCTTGCGAGCGAACAGACCGGGAATGAGCGGACACAGGATACGGAACAGAACGGGGGGTTTTGATGTTTGCAGCCCTGAGTGAACACGACATCGCTCCCCGCACGGCCGCGGCGCAAGGCGGTACGGTGGGGCGTGAAGGATGCGGCTACGCGGTCCGAGGAGGGAGCCACCGATGATTCTGCTCCGTCGCCTGCTGGGTGACGTGCTGCGTCGGCAGCGCCAGCGCCAGGGCCGTACTCTGCGCGAAGTCTCCTCGTCCGCCCGAGTCTCACTCGGCTATCTCTCCGAGGTGGAGCGGGGGCAGAAGGAGGCTTCCTCCGAGCTGCTCTCCGCCATCTGCGACGCGCTGGACGTACGGATGTCCGAACTCATGCGAGAAGTGAGCGACGAACTCGCCCTCGCCGAGCTGGCCCAGTCCGCTCAGGCCACCGAGTCCGTGCCCACGCCGGTTCGCCCGATGCTGGGAAGCGTCTCGGTGACCGGTGTGCCACCGGAACGGGTGACCATCAAGGCGCCCGCCGAGGCAGTGGACGTGGTCGCCGCGTGACGCCTGCGCGGGCGTAACCCGACGCGGCGCCGACCCGGCGTCGAAGAAGTGTACGTGGCCCCGGCCGGGGCTTCTCCAGGCAGACCTGGGGAGGCGCGGCCGGGGTCTTCGTATGCCCGGAGACGGTGTGCGTCCATTTGCCGGTGTCCGGTGGTGCGGTCATGGTGGGAGGGACCGACTGGGGGCGAAACGACCGGAGAGACGCATGTACGTCGTGAAGAGCCCGCTGTCCGACGCGGATCTGAAGACCGTGGCCGAGGCGCTTCAGGGCGCCCTCGTCGATCTCGTGGACCTGGCGCTGATCGCCAAGCAGATCCACTGGAACGTGGTCGGCCCCCGCTTCCGGACCGTCCACCTCCAGCTCGACGAGGTCGTCGCCACGGCTCGGACGCACTCCGACACGGTCGCCGAGCGGGCTTCGGCGCTGGGCGTCTCCCCGGACGGGCGTGCGGTCACGGTGGCCGCAGGCAGCGGCATCGCCACGGCCCCCGGAGGCTGGGTCAAGGACTCGGACGCGGTGGGTGCCCTGGTGGACGCGCTGGGCGCGGTGATCACCCGGATGCGGCAGCGGGTCACGGCCACCGCGGAGCCGGATCCGGTCTCCCAGGACATCTTCATCGGGATCACGGCGGATCTGGAGAAACATCACTGGATGTTCCAGGCGGAGAACGCGTAGCTGTGGCCGGCGTCGGCCGACGGCCGTTGCATCGGTGAGCCCTCGGTGCGCCTTCCCGGTGGACCGGGCGGCGTTCTAGCGTCCGGCTGGAGGTGGCGGCCATGGTGGGACGGATAGTGCGCTGGGGGGTTGCCCTGGGATTCGCGGCGGTGTGGTGGTGGGCCGTGCTGCGGATCACCTTCGCCGACGGCGCCGGGGCCCTGGAGGGGACCGTGGCCGCCGGCGGATGGGGACTGAGCCTGCTGCCGGTGAACTGCGTGCCGAGGAACCGGGCGGCGGGAGCGCTGGGCCCCGGGCGGTGGCGGGCCGCGTGGCGGACGCAGGGCGCTACCAGGGCATCGCGACCCCTCCGTTCGGGCGCAGGATCTGGCCCGTAGTGAACGACGAGGCGTCGGATGCCAGATAGAGCACGGCATGGGCGACGTCCGCCGCCTCGCCGACCCGGCCCAGGGGTGACAGCCGGGCCATCCAGGCCTCCGTCTGCCGCTGCTCCTCGCCGTCGTCGCGCTCGGTCATGGGGGTGCGGGTCCAGCCCGGGGCGACCGCGTTGACGCGGATGCCCTGCCGTCCGACCTCGTTCGCGAGCGTCCTGGTCAGCTGGACCACGGCCGCCTTGGCGGCGCCGTAGCAGAGCAGGCCGGGGCCCCCGGTGTCGATCGCACCGGAGGCCATGGTGATGATGCTGCCCCCGGTCCGCCGGTCGACCATCAACCGCGCCGCCTCCTGGCAGGAGTGCAGGACGCCCTTGAAGTTGACGTCCAGCACCCGGTCGAGGTCCTCGTCCGTGGTCTCCAGCACCGGGCTGCGGTGCATGATCCCGGCGATCGCCGCCATGACGTCCAGCCGCTCGCAGGACCGGACGGCCCGTTTGAGCTGCGTCCGGTCGGTGACGTCGACGGTGTGGGTGTGGGCGGTACCGCCGCCGTCCTTGATCAGCGTGGCCGTCTCGTGCAGGCCCTCCGCGTTCCGGTCGGCACAGTGCACGGTCGCACCCGCCTCGGCGAGCAGCACGGCGGAGGCCCGGCCGATACCGCCGGCGGCCCCGGTGACGAATGCGGTGCGTCCGGTGAGGTCGTACGCCTTGAGGGACATGAAGGGACGGTACGAGCGTATCTGACGGGTCGTCAATTGGTCGGGCGGGGGCGGCTTCTCGGGGCGCGGTGGGCGCCCGGGGCGGGAGCGGGACCGGTCTGGCACGCGGGGCACCAGTAGGTGGGGCGCTCGCGGGAGCCGTCACCCTGGTCGGCCACCCGGATCGGGGTGTGGCAGCGCAGACAGGGGCGGGGCGCACGGCCGTAGACGAACAGGTCCTGGTCGCGCAGGCCCGTGGTGCGGCGGACCGGGCGCTCGCGGTTGGCCTCCAGGAGCCGCTTGGCGAGGGCGGGGAGTTTCGCGGCGCGGTCGGCGGGGAGCGCGCCGACCGGGAGCCAGGGAGTCGCGCCGATCAGGAAGCAGAGCTCGCTCTTGTAGACGTTGCCGATGCCGGCGAGGTTGCGCTGGTCGAGCAGGGCCTCGCCGAGCTGGCGGGCCGGGTCGGCGAGCAGGTTGGCGAGGGCGCGGTCGGGGTTCCAGTCGGGGCCCAGCAGGTCGGGACCGAGGTGGCCGACCGCCCGTTCCTCCTCGCCGGTGCGCAGGAACTCCAGGACCTGGAGGCGGTAGCCGACGGCCGTACGGTCGGCGGCGCCGAGGATGGCCCTGATCTGGTGGGCGGGACCGCCCTTCCAGCGTTCACCGTCCCCGTATATCTTCCACGCGCCCTCCATCCGCAGATGCGTGTGCAGGGTCAGACCGCCCTCGAAGCGGGTGAGCAGATGCTTCCCGCGCGGGGTGGTGCCGAGGACGGTACGGCCGGTGAGGTCGACGGTGGCGTACTTGGGCACCCGGAAGTCGCTGCGGGTCAGCACCTGACCGGCGAGCGCGTCGTGCAGGCGCCGCGCTGCCTGCCAGACCGTGTCACCTTCGGGCATGGGTCAAGGGTGACACGAGGGCGTGGCGGGCGGACCGGGAGCGGCGAGGGCGCAGGCGGCGCACCGGGGACGCGGTGTTCATGTTCCGGCCGGTTCACGCCCGTAGGCGCAGGCCGCGCGGGGTGGCGATGAAGCCCGCTGCTTCCAGCAGGGTGCCCAGCGGCGAGGTCAGGGCCGTGGCGCCGTTGACGCGCTCCACCGTCACCGTGCCGAGGGTGCCGGCACGGGCGGCGGCCGCGAGGGCCTCGGCAGCCGTACGCAGGCGGGGGTCGTCGCCGGCGTCCGTGTCCGGGGCGGAGGGCCAGGCCAGCAGGGTTTTGCCGCCGCGCTCCATGTAGAGGGTCAGCTCGCCGTCCACCAGGACGACCAGTGAGCCCGCCTTGCGGCCCGGCTTGTGCCCGGCGCCGGTCGGCGGCTCGGGCCAGCCCAGGGCGGCGCCGTAGGCGTTGGCGGGGTCGGCGGCGGCGAGGACCACGGCTCTGGGGTCGGGGGCGGCGGGCGTACGGGTGTGGCGGTTGCCGTAGCCGTAGGGGTTCGCGGGGCTGCCGCCGCGGGGGCCGCCGTAGCCGGGGGCGGCGAAGGGGTCGGCGGGGGCGAGGTCCTTCGGGGAGACGTAGCCCCCGGGGGCGGTGGGGGGCTCGGGGGGCCAGCTGAAGTCGTCGTCCAGGCCCTGGAAGTCGGCCTCGTCGATGGGGCCGAGGGGGGTCTCGATGCCGAAGCCGGCGGGGGTGGCGGGGCCGCCGTCCCCGAAGCCGGCGGGAGGGACCGGGCCGCCGTCCCCGAAGTCCGTGGGAGTGGACAGGGCGTGGTTTCCGACGGCGGTGCCCAGGGGCGCCTCACCGCGCTCGCGGGCGTTGGACACCGCGCGCAGCCGGTCCACCGCGCCGTCCATCGCGAACTGTGCCGCGCCGAGCCCCTCGACGACGTAACCCCGGCGGGCCTGCCCGCTCTCCTCGAACGCCGACAGGATGCGGTACACCGCCGAGAAGCCGCCCTCGACCCCCTCCGCCGCGACCGCTCCCCGGGTGACCACGCCGTGCCGGTCGAGCAGGGTGCGGGCCAGGGCATGGGCGCGCACGGTGGTGTCCGGCTCGCGCTGCGGGAGCAGGGACCAGCGGCCGGCGACGGTCGGCGGGCCGGTACGGGAGGCGGTGCGGGCGGCGGCCGTCAGGGAGCCGTAGCGGCCACGTGGGACGGCACGCTTGGCGCGGTGGGCCGTGGCGCCCGCGGTACGGCCCGAGCCCAGCAGGGAGCGCATCGGGGCCAGCGTGTCGTTGGTGAGCCGGCCGTACCAGGCCAGGTCCCAGACGGCGTCGGCCAGTTGCGGGTCGGTGGCGTCGGGGTGGGTGGTGGCGCGGACCTGGTCGGCGATCTGACGGAAGAACAGGCCGTAGCCGCCGGAGAGAGTGTCCAGGACGGACTGGTGGAGAGCCGTCAGCTCCAGGGGGTGCGGCGGTGGCAGGAGCAGTGGGGCCGCGTCCGCCAGATACAGGCAGACCCAGCCGTCCTTGCCCGGCAACGCGCCCGCGCCGGCCCACACGATCTCTCCGGCGGCGGTGAGCTCGTCGAGCATCGAGGGCGTGTAGCCGGCCACCCGGGACGGCAGGACCAGCTTCTCCAGGGCCGATGCCGGTACCGAGGCGCCCTGCAACTGCTCGACGGCGCGCACCAGTCCGTCGATGCCGCGCAGCCCGTGCCCCTTGCCGATGTGCTGCCACTGCGGCAGGAACTGTGCGAGCGCGGCCGGTGCCACCGGCTCCAGTTCGTGCCGGAGCGCGGCCAGGGAGCGGCGGCGCAGCCTGCGCAGCACGGCCGCGTCGCACCACTCCTGGCCGATGCCTGCCGGATGGAACTCGCCCTGCACCACCCGGCCGCCCGCGGCCAGCCGCTGCAACGCGCCCTCCGTCACCGCCACCCCGAGCCCGAACCGGGCCGCCGCCGTGGCCGACGTGAACGGGCCGTGCGTACGGGCGTACCGGGCGAGGAGGTCACCGAGCGGGTCCTTCACCGGTTCGGTGAACGCCTCGGGGACACCGACCGGCAGGGCGGTGCCGAGGGCGTCGCGCAGCCGGCCCGCGTCCTCGATCGCCGCCCAGTGGTCGGTGCCGGAGATCCGGACCCTGATCGCCCGGCGGGCACCCGCCAGCTCCCTGGCCCAGTGCGGCTCGGCCCCCCGCTCGGCCAACTCGGCGTCCGTGAGCGGCCCGAGCAGCCGCAGCACGTCGGCGACGCCTTCCGGGTCCTTGATCCGGCGGTCCTCGGTCAGCCACTGGAGCTCGCGCTCCAGCTCCGTCAGCACGTCCGCGTCGAGCAGCTCGCGCAGCTCCGCCTGGCCCAGCAGCTCGGCCAGCAGCCGGGAGTCCAGGGAGAGCGCGGCCGCGCGGCGCTCGGCGAGCGGGGAGTCACCCTCGTACAGGAACTGGGCGACGTATCCGAAGAGGAGGGAGCGGGCGAACGGGGACGGCTCCGGGGTGGTGACCTCGACCAGGCGCACCTTGCGGGATTCGAGGTCGCCCATCAGCTCGACGAGCCCGGGGACGTCGAAGACGTCCTGGAGGCACTCGCGGACCGCCTCCAGGACGATCGGGAAGGACCCGAACTCGCTGGCCACCTGGAGCAGTTGGGCGGCACGCTGGCGCTGCTGCCACAGCGGGGTGCGCTTGCCCGGGCTGCGGCGGGGCAGCAACAGCGCGCGGGCCGCGCACTCGCGGAACCGGGAGGCGAACAGGGCCGAGCCGCCCACCTGGTCGGTGACGATCTGGTTGACCTCGCCCTTGTCGAAGGCGACGTCCGCCGCGCCGACGGGCGCCTGCTCGGCGTCGTATTCCGTGCCCGACTTCGTGGGGGCCCGGTCGAGCAGGTCCAGGCCCATCAGATCGGCGTCGGGCAGCCGCAGCACGATGCCGTCGTCGGCGTGCATGACCTGCGCGTCCATGCCGTACCGCTCGGACAGCCGGGCACCGAGGGCCAGTGCCCACGGGGCGTGCACCTGGGCGCCGAAGGGGGAGTGGACGACGACCCGCCAGTCGCCCAGTTCGTCGCGGAAGCGCTCCACGACGATCGTCCGGTCGTCGGGGACATGGCCGCAGGCCTCGCGCTGTTCGTCCAGGTACGACAGCACGTTGTCCGCCGCCCAGGCGTCCAGGCCCGCCGCGAGCAGACGCAGCCGGGCGTCGTCCTTGGAGAGCGAGCCGACCTCGCGCAGGAACGCGCCCACCGCGCGGCCCAGTTCCAGCGGGCGGCCCAGCTGGTCGCCCTTCCAGAAGGGCAGCCGGCCCGGCACCCCGGGGGCCGGGGAGACCAGGACGCGGTCCCGCGTGATGTCCTCGATGCGCCACGAACTGGTGCCCAGGGTGAAGACATCACCCACCCGGGACTCGTACACCATCTCCTCGTCCAGCTCGCCGACCCGGCCGCCGCCCTTCTTGGGGTCGGCTCCGGCCAGGAAGACCCCGAAGAGGCCGCGGTCGGGAATGGTGCCGCCGGAGGTGACGGCGAGCCGCTGGGCGCCGGGGCGGCCGGTGACCGTGCCCGCGACCCGGTCCCAGACCACGCGCGGGCGCAACTCCGCGAAGGCGTCGGACGGATAGCGGCCCGCGAGCATGTCCAGGACCGCGGTGAACGCCGACTCCGGGAGCGAGGCGAACGGAGCCGCCCGGCGGACCATGGCGAGCAGGTCGTCGAACTGCCAGGTGTCCAGCGCGGTCATCGCGACCAGCTGCTGTGCCAGCACGTCGAGGGGGTTGGCCGGCACCCTCAGGGACTCGATGGAACCGGTGCGCATCCGCTCGGTGACCACGGCCGCCTGCACCAGGTCGCCCCGGTACTTGGGGAAGACCACACCGGTGGAGACCGCGCCGACCTGGTGTCCCGCGCGGCCGACGCGCTGCAGGCCGGAGGCCACCGAGGGCGGCGACTCGACCTGGACGACCAGGTCCACCGCACCCATGTCGATGCCCAGTTCAAGGCTGGAGGTGGCCACCACGGCGGGCAGCCGGCCGGCCTTCAGGTCCTCCTCGACCAGGGCCCGCTGCTCCTTGGAGACCGAGCCGTGGTGCGCGCGGGCGAGGACCGGCGGGGCGCCCTGGGCCGCGCCCGAGCCCCCCATCAGCTCGGCGGGGGAGTGGTGCTCGTCCAGCGGCTCGCCGGTCATGCGCTCGTAGGCGATCTCGTTGAGCCGGTTGCACAGCCGCTCCGCCAGCCGGCGCGAGTTGGCGAAGACGATGGTCGAGCGGTGGGCCTGCACCAGGTCGGCGATCCGCTCCTCCACATGCGGCCAGATCGACGGCCGGTCCCCGCCCTCCTTGGCGTCGGTGGCCGGGGAGCCGCCCAGTTCGCCCATGTCCTCCACGGGTACGACCACGGAGAGGTCGAACTCCTTGCCGGACCGGGGCTGGACGATCTCCACCTTGCGGTGCGGCGAGAGATAACGGGCCACCTCGTCGACCGGGCGGACGGTGGCCGACAGGCCGATGCGGCGGGCCGGCTTCGGCAGCAGCTCGTCCAGCCGCTCCAGGGAGAGCGCGAGATGGGCGCCGCGCTTGGTGCCTGCGACCGCGTGCACCTCGTCCAGGATCACCGTCTCGATGCCGGTCAGCGCGTCGCGCGTGGCCGACGTCAGCATCAGGAACAGGGACTCCGGGGTGGTGATCAGGATGTCCGGCGGGCGGGTGGACAGGGCGCGGCGCTCGGCGGGCGGGGTGTCACCGGAGCGGATACCGACCCTGACCTCCGGCTCGGGCAGGCCGAGGCGCACGGACTCCTGGCGGATGCCGGTCAGCGGACTGCGCAGGTTCCGCTCGACGTCGACCGCGAGGGCCTTGAGCGGAGACACGTACAGCACCCGGCAGCGCTTCCTCGGGTCGGCCGGGGGCGGGGCCGAGGCCAGCTGGTCCAGGGCGGCGAGGAAGGCGGCCAGCGTCTTGCCGGAGCCGGTCGGGGCGACCACCAGCACGTCCGAGCCCGCCCCGATGGCCTGCCACGCGCCCGCCTGGGCCGCGGTGGGCGCGGAAAACGCCCCCGTGAACCAGCCGCGGGTCGCGGGGGAGAAGCCGTCGAGGGCCCGGTCTGCGGATTTCGCCATGCGTCCATCCTGCACCCGGCCACTGACAACCGGGTCTGACCTTCGGACATGCGGGAGGTGGGGGTACCGGGAAGAGGAGTGCGGGGTGGGCACCCGGGCCAGGCGGCCCGGCGCGAAGCGGGAACCGGGGGTGCGGGGTGCGGGCGGTCGGGTGGGGCGGCGCGGTCGACAATGGGCGTATGACGGGATCGGACGAGCGGGCGCGGCACTGGCGGTACGAGGCGCTGCCCGACGTCGATCTGCTGCGTGCCCGGTACGTCCGGAAGACGTTTGTCCGGCACACCCACGAGCACTTCGTGATCGCCGGGATCGCGGACGGGGTCGAGGTCTTCCGGCACCGGGGTTCCGACGTGACCGTCGGCGCCGGGGCGCTCGCGCTCGTCAACCCCGACACCGCGCACACCGGCCGGGCCGGGGTCCCCGAGGGCTGGCGGTACGGGGCGGTCTACCCGTCCCCGGAACTGGTGGCGGCGATCGCCGCGGAGACCACCGCGATCCGGGGCACCCCCGGCTTCGTCAGCCCGATGCTCGACGACCCGTACTCCGTCGCCCTGGTGCACCGGGTGCTGCGCGCCGCCGACGAGGGCAACGCGCTCGCCGCCGACACGCTGCTGCGGGTGGCGGTGACCCGGCTGCTGCGGTCCAACGGCGGTCCGCTGCCGCAGCGGCAGGTCCGCACCGCCGGCGCCCTGCTCGCCGCACGCGCGCGTGCCGTGCTGGAGGAGCGGATGGCCGAGCCGCCGACCCTGGAGCGGCTCGCCACCGACCTCGGCACCGGTCCCTTCGCGCTGCTGCGGGCGTTCCGCGACGCCTACGGCATGCCCCCGCACACCTGGCTGACCGACGCCCGGGTGCGCCGCGCCCGGCTGCTGCTGGACGCGGGCACGGCACCCGCCGAGGCGGCCGTCGCCGTCGGCTTCACCGACCAGCCACACCTCAACCGGCACTTCGCCCGGATCGTCGGCGTCCCACCGGGCGCCTACCAGCGTGAGCGCGGATCCGGGGCGGATTCGCGTGGGCGGGGTTCCGGGGCGGACCCGGGCGGGCGGGGTTCCGGGGCGGGCCCGGGCGGGCGGGGTTCCGGGGCGGACTTGCGTGGGCGGGGTTCCGGGGCAGACTCGCGTGGGCGGGGTTCCGGAGCGGACCTGGGCGGGCGGGGTCCCGGACCGGACTCGCGTGGGCGGGGTTCGCGTGGTGCGCGCTCGAGCGGGCGCAAGAACGTACAAGACGCGCGGGGCGGCGGTACGTAGCGTCCTGGGCGTGGCACAGCAGACAGCACTCGCAGACATACGTGACGAAGGCGAGCCGAAACCGGACTCGGCCGTAGTCCGGGACGCCCTCGGGGTCGGCGTCGCCGTGGGACTCTCCGGGTTCGCCTTCGGGGTGACCTCGGCCGGCAGCGGGCTCGGCCTGCTCCAGACCTGCGCACTCAGCCTCCTGGTGTTCACCGGCGCCTCCCAGTTCGCCCTGGTCGGAGCGCTCGCGGCCGGCGGCAACCCGCTCACCGCGGCGGCCGGCGCCTTCTTCCTGGGGGTGCGCAACGCGTTCTACGGGCTGCGTCTGTCGCAGGTGCTGGCCCTCCCGCGCGCGCTACGGCCGCTGGCCGCCCAGTGGGTGATCGACGAGACCACCGCGGTGACGCTCGCCCAGCCGACACGGCGCGCCGCGCGGCTCGGCTTCACCGTCACCGGACTCAGCCTGTACGTGCTGTGGAACCTCACCACCCTGCTCGGCGCACTCGGTGCCAAGGCCGTCGGCGACACCGGCGCCTGGGGCCTGGACGCGGCCGGACCCGCCGTCTTCCTGGCACTGCTCGCCCCCATGCTGAAGACCACGACCGACCGCGCGGTCGCCGCTCTCGCGGTGCTGCTGGGGCTCGGCCTGCTGCCCGTGCTGCCCGCCGGGGTGCCGGTCCTGGCGGCCGCGCTGGCGGCACCGGCCGTCCTGTACGTCTCCGGGCGCCGGTCCGGTCGTACCCGCGACGACGCTTCCGAGGAGACCCGATGAACACCTGGATCGCGATCGCCGCGACCGTCCTCGGCTGCTACGCCGTCAAGCTCGCCGGCCTGCTGGTGCCCGCGGGCGTCCTGGAGCGGCCGGTGGTGCGACGGCTGGCCGCCCTGCTGCCGGTGGCCCTGCTCGCCGCCCTCACGGCCCAGCAGACGTTCGCCGAGGGGCACACGCTCGTGCTGGACGCCCGGGCCGCGGGGCTCGGGGCGGCCGCCGTTGCACTGGTGCTGCGCGCGCCCTTCCTGGTCGTCGTCGGCGCGGCCGTGCTGGTGACCGCGGGGGTGCGGGCCATCGCGGGCTGAGCGGGGCCGGGGCCGGGAGGGGAGCGGCTGAGAGACGGGTCACCCCACGAAGTGGCCGTACGCCCTGAGCGTGCGCAGCGCCTCGATCGTCACCCTCGGGCGGGCCTCCAGGGCGGTGGTCGGCGCCCACTGGAGCCAGCCGATCGGCCAGCCGCCGTCCTCCTGCTGCTGGGCGGCGAGGTGGTCCAGCGAGCGGGCCATCTCCTCGTCGGTGAACCACGCGCGCGCGAGCGAGTGCGGGGACTTCGCGAAGTCGTGCGGGAAGTGGTGCTCGCCCGGGGCGTAGCCGGGCGCCACCGGGTACGCGTCCAGGCGCTCCGGATCCAGCGCGGCCAGCCGGTGCTCGCGCACCAGGCGGCCCAGCCGGTCGGCGGCCGCCTCCGCCCGGGCGCGGTCGGGTACCGCGTCCAGGAAGGCGACGGCGGCCTCCACCTCGTAGGGATGCGACTTGTCCAGCGACTCCACGGCCTCCCAGCAGAAGTCGGTGGCCCGGAACAGCCAGGCGTGCCACACCTCGTTGCGGTGCAGCAGACCCACCACAGGCCCGGTGGCGAGCAGCTCGCTGGGCGGATCGTCGGTGATCGGGATGAACGGGGCGGCCGGATAGCCGCGCTGGCTCGGATGGATCGCCGGCAGCGCCCCGTCCGCGGTGGAGACGGACGTCAGATAGCGGCACACCCGCTCCACCCGCTGCCCGCCGCAGCGCCCGATGGCGTCCAGGACGGCCAGCGCGTGCCCGGTGTGCAGCGGCTGGCTCACCGGACCGCGCAGGTCGGGTTCCAGCGCATGGCCGTACCCGCCGTCCTCGTTGCGGTAGGCGTCCAGCGCCGTCTCCACGGGATCGGGGCTGCCGTTCAGGAAGTGGTACGCGAAGAGGCGCTGCTCCAGCACGCGCGCGGTGAGCCACATGAACTGTTCGGCGCGGAAGAGCGGGGAGTGCGCCGGGGGCGTAGGGGGGAGTGGGGAAGCTCCGGTTTCGGCCATGCGTCAGACCGTAGGACGGAAAGCGGTCTCGGCAGGCGGTCCCGGGCAGGGCCCACTCTCAGGGGCGGGATACTGGTGTCATGCGGTTGACGGTCTTCTGGCAGCGGATGGCGGAACACTTCGGTTCCGGATACGCCGACACCTTCGCACGCGATCATGTGATGACGGAGCTCGGCGGACTCACGGTGCACGAGGCGCTGGACGCCGGCTGGGAGGCCAAGGAAGTGTGGCGTGTGGTCTGCACGGTCATGAACGTTCCCGGGGAGAAGCGCTGAACGTGCACAAAGATCGGACACCGGCCGCAGGTTGTCAGTGGCGTCGGCGAGACTTGCACCGTGGCACCCACTGACGACGACGGGCGGACCGCCCAGCACGCATCCCCGGTCGACACGACACCGCCCGCCGGACCCCCGGCCACCGGCGCCGCGCCGCGTGCTGCCCGCATGCCGCGCTGGCTGCCGCGCGCCATGGTGCTGGCGCTCGCCCTCGTCGCCGCCTTCCAGCTGGGCAGCTGGGCCTTCCACCAGCTCACCGGTCTGCTGATCAACATCCTCATCGCGTTCTTCCTGGCGCTCGCCATCGAGCCCGCGGTGAGCTGGATGGCCTCCCGTGGCATGCGCCGCGGGTTCGCGACCTTCCTGGTCTTCCTGGGCCTGGCCATTGCCGTGGCGGGGTTCGTCACGCTGCTCGGCTCGATGCTGGCCGGCCAGATCATCAAGATCGTCGAAGACTTCCCTGACTACCTGGACTCGGTCATCAACTGGGTCAACCACACCTTCCACACCGACGTGAAGCGGGTCGACGTCCAGGAGGGGCTGCTGCACTCCGACTGGCTGCGCAAGTACGCGCAGAACAGCGCGGCCGGTGTGCTCGACGTCTCCGGGCAGGTGCTCGGCGGCCTCTTCCAGCTGCTGACGATCACCCTGTTCGCCTTCTACTTCGCCGCCGACGGTCCCCGGCTGCGCCGCACCCTGTGCTCCGTCCTGCCGCCCGCCCGCCAGGCCGAGGTGCTGCGGGCCTGGGAGATCGCCGTGGACAAGACCGGCGGCTATCTGTACTCGCGCGGTGTGATGGCGCTGATCTCCGGCATCGCCCACTACATCCTTCTGGAGGCCCTGGGCGTGCCGTACGCGCCCGTGCTCGGTGTCTGGGTGGGCCTGGTCTCGCAGTTCATCCCCACCATCGGCACCTATCTCGCGGGCGCGCTGCCGATGCTGATCGCGTTCACCGTCAACCCTCTGTACGCGGTGTGGGTGCTGGTGTTCGTCGTGATCTACCAGCAGTTCGAGAACTACATGCTCCAGCCCAAGCTGACCTCCAAGTCCGTCGACATCCACCCGGCGGTCGCCTTCGGCTCGGTCATCGCGGGCACCGCGCTGCTCGGCGCGGTCGGCGCGCTGATCGCCATTCCGGCGGTCGCCACCCTCCAGGCGTTCCTGGGCGCCTATGTGAAGCGGTACGACGTCACGGACGACCCGCGGGTGCACGGCCACCGCCGGCGTGGCGCGGGCGGCCCCGGGCTGCTCACGCGCGCGCGGCGCACGATATGGCAGCGGCCGGCCGAGGACTCCGGCGAGGGCCGGGCCTGAGGGCCGTCGTGATCGGTGACGGGCACCGGGGTCGGTAGTGGTCGCCGGTTCCGGGAGGGCCGCCGCGACCGGTGACGGGCACCGGGGTCGGTAGCGGTCGCCGGTTCCGGGAGGGCCGTCGTGATCGGTAGTGGTTGCTGGTTCCGGGAAGGCCGTCGTGATCGGTAGCGGTCGCCGGATCGGTGACGGCTGTCGCGATCAGTAGGTCACCACCGCCCACACCCCGGCGGCGGCCACGGCGGCCGCGTAGCAGCCCACCGCCGTGGCCACGATCCGCCACCGGACCTCTTCGCTCCAGGAGGTGCGGGACAGCAGCCAGGCCAGTGCGGGCAGCACCAGCACCGCGTGCAGACTGACCCCGTGCAGCGGCTTGAGCGGGGCCGTCGAGTCGTACGCCGCCTCCTGGTGCCCGGTCCGGACGAGCACCACCCCGCGCGCGATCATCGCGGCCCCCGACGCCAGCGCCACGAGCAGGACCGTGAACCCGGAGCGCACGGCGAGCGCCATGCCCACGGGACCGGTCGGCCGCCGCCGGAACGACACCACGGCGAAGACGGTGAGCAGCACCACCAGGACCCCGCCGCCCACCGCGAGCGTCATCGACACCGCCGTGTCGAACGGCGTCTCCATGTCGAGGTGCGAGGGCACCCGGCGCCACGCCTGCAGGGTGATCCCGCCGACCTCCACCACACAGTCGGCGGCGAACACCAGGAGCAGTACGGTCCGCAGTCGCTCCCCGACCCGCAGGTACGAGGTGACCCAGGTGACCGCGATCAGCGTCAGCCCGAAGGACAGCCCGAAGGTGACCGGCTTGCGCCAGGAGACGGGGCCGTACCAGGGGCCGCCGTCGACCGCGAACACCACCAGATGCACCAGGCCGGAGACGACGAGGAACACCCCGGTCGCATGACAGAGGCGCTCGGCGGGGCGTATCCCGCGCAGGCGGCTCGCCGGTGGATTTCGGGGCGGAGCCTCCGGAGAGGTCGGACTTTCCAGGGGTGAGGGCATGCGACCACCCTCCCGGGGGGCGGCCGCGCGGTCGTCGTCCGGCCGAAGACACCGGCCGTACACCGTGGGGAGTAGGCGTACGGACGGTCAGGAGACCGTGGCGGCCGGCGGGGTCCACCGCCGGGTGCGGGGCACCGCGCCCGGGACGCCGTAGTCCTTCCTGAGGTGTTCGGGGATGGCGTAGTGCATGACGCGGCCACGGGTGAGGGAGGACAGTTCGAAGACGGTGGTGAGATGGCCGAGGCGGTCCAGGGCCCAGGCACCCAGCGGGGAGCGGTCCTCGATGGTCTCCAGGACGCCCAGGAGGTGCGGTACGGCCTTGACGACGGTGTCCCACGGGGTGCGCGGCACCTCCAGCCAGTCCGCGCAGGTGTCGCCGACAAGGTGGCGGACGAGGGCCGGGACGATCGGGTCGAAGAAGGTGCCGGGGACGACCTCCTCGTAGAGCTCGATGAGCTGCCGGGTCAGGTGGGCGCCCTCTTCGGAGGGGCCCATGTACCGGATCATGTACAGGTCGAGGAAGCGGCGGGCCTCGTCGAGGGTCTTGGGAACGGCCTCCTGGTCGACGCCGAGCATGGCGCCCACCACCCGCCACGCGTAGTAGTACGCCTCGGCGCCCTCCGTGGACAGGTGGATGCCCAGCCGGTGCAGGCTGTCGAGGACCAGCAGCGAGAAGAACATCTGCCCGCCGATCATGTCCTCCTGGCAGATCGGCGTCCCCAGCGCCTCGGTGTCCCAGCGGTTCTCGCGCTTGAGGTGGTGCCGGATCGAGGCGTGCAGCAGGCGCACCTTCTGGGCGGCCGGGACGAAGCGGCCGCCGGCCTCGAAGGCGTCGGGCTGCATCAGGTAGACGGTGAACTGGCCGGTCTCCGCCATGCGCTTGGAGGGATAGCTGAGCCCGTGCGTGGCCGACAGCAGCTTCGCCACGCGCGGGACGACGTAACAGGCGGGCATGGAGGCGAAGGAGAGCGCGGTCGCGATGTGGACGTTGTTGTCGATGAAGAACAGCCGGGCCTTCTCCATCTCGCCCCAGTCCACCCACGACGGCGGTACCCGGGTGGCCTCCAGGTACTCCCGCGCGACGTCGGGCAGCCCGTCGGGCAGGGGAGCGCCGGCGGTGGACACATAACGCATCAGGGTGTTGAACGTGCCCACCTCCCCGCGCTCGAAGAGTGCGGCGACCGTGGCGTCGGCCAGTTCGTCACCGGCGTACCGCAGGGCGTCCGACGATGCCTCGGTGTGGGTCACGCAGGGCTCCTTGTCTTCGCGGGTCTCTTCGTGGGTCTCTTCGTGCGTGTCTACGCGGGGTGTCTCGTCAGGTGTCTTCGTGGGGTGACTTCATGGGCCTCGGCCGTGCCACCGGGTGGGTGTCAGGACAGGCGGACGGCCGCCGAGTGGGCCAGCGCGGTCAGGGCGCCGGCGGCGGGGGCCGGCACGTCCAGTGAGTGAAGGGCGTCCAGCGCTTCCACGACCCGCGCGCCGATCATGTGCTCGATCCGGTCGGGTGCCCCGAGCCGGCACATCACCTCGCGGACCGCGTCCAGGCCCTCCGCACCCAGATCACGCTTGCCGAGCAACGCGCCGAGCCGCTCCCGGTCGTCGTCACGGGCGAGCCGCCAGGTCTCCGCGAGCAGCGCGGTGGGCCGGTGGCCGCGCACGTCGTCGGCGTTGGCCTTGCCGGTGTGCTCCGGTTCCCCGAACAGGCCGAGCAGGTCGTCGCGGAGCTGGAACGCCTCGCCCAGCGGCAGCCCGTACGCGGAGTACCCCGCCCGCAGCCGCTCGCCGGCCCCGGCCAGGGCGCCGCCGATCAGCAGGGGCTGCTCGACGGTGTACTTGGCGGTCTTGTAGCGGATCACCTTCAGCGAGGCCGTCGTGTCCGGACCGGTGCCGGTGCGCAGGATCTCCAGGCACTCGCCCGCGATCAGCTCCCGGGCCAGCAGCGACCACAGGGGGCGGCCCCGGGCGAGATAGGCGGCGGGCAGACCGCAGGTCGCGAACAGCTGCCCGGCCAGCGACATCAGCAGATCGCCCACGAGCATCGCCAGCGACCGCGCGGTGCCGTCGCCACACGGGCGAGCCGGTACGGCGGCACGCAGGGCGACATGTGCCGTGGGGCGCCCGTGCCGCAGCGGGCTGTCGTCGATGAGGTCGTCGTGCACGACGGCGGCGGCGTGCACCAGCTCCATGGAGGCCGCCGCCCGCACCAGCGCGTCGCTGTCCGGCTGCCCCACCGCACGCCAGCCCCAGTAGCAGAACGCCGCCCGCAGTCGTTTGCCGTCCGCGACCGCCGCCTCCAGCTGTTCGGCCACCGGGCCCAGGAGCGGATCGATCGCCGCGAACAGGTCGGCCTCCTGGGCGACGAACCGGTGCAGTACCTCGTCGACGCGGACCTTGAAGGCGGTCGGATCCCACCGGTCAGTCATGGCCGGCGGTCCGCCGGGCGAGGGCGTGGCGGGCGAGGGTCTCCAGATGTGCCGGGGGCACGGTCGCGTACCGGTCCAGGACCAGGCGTCCGCGCGCGGTGAGGTCGTGCTCGGCCTCCGCGGCCAGTGCGCCGGCGTCCGAGCGGCGCAGCAGCCCCCGCACCGTGCCGACGGCGGTGCCCAGCGTGCTCACCGCCAGATCGGCCAGCCCCGCCGCCAGCAGTACGGCCTGCTCGTCCAGGCCGCGTCGTCCCGTCTCACGTGTCATGCGCTCTCCCACCCACGGCACACAGGGGCGCCGCCTACCGGCCGCCTCTTTGAGGATCGCGGCACGGCGGGAGCGGTCATGCGGAAACTCACGATCGGGTGAACGCCTCGCCGGGTGGTGTGGATCGCCGTGCCGCGGTTCCGCTTCCGGCTGCCGCCCCTGGCGCGCCGCACGCTCCCGTCCGCGTGCCGCGTACGCCCGGTTCCCGGGCGTCGCCCGTCCCCGCCCCGCGCGCCCCGACCCGCGTCGCGCGCGCCCGTCGCTGTCCTACGCACTGCCCGGAGTCCGTGGGTGAGCGGTGGGTGAGCACCCTGCGGGGAAGTGGCGGGAGTACCGCGTGGTGCGCTTGACACGAAAATCGAACATCCATTCTTATGGAGGCTCCGGCGAGGTTCCCGACGGGGAATCCAGTGGCGGTTCGACACGGTTTGGGCGGATAGGTCCCCGAGTTGTCCACAGGCCGGACAGGCGTCGGGGCGCATTGTCAGTGGCAGGCGTTAGCGTCTTTGACGTGAAGCGATCGACTCAAGCAAACCGGGTGGAACCCATGGCAGGTACCGACCGCGAGAAGGCTCTCGAAGCCGCACTCGCACAGATTGAACGGCAGTTCGGCAAGGGCGCGGTCATGCGCATGGGCGACCGGACGAAGGAGCCCATCGAGGTCATCTCGACCGGGTCGACCGCGCTCGACGTCGCCCTCGGTGTCGGCGGCCTGCCGCGCGGCCGGGTCGTGGAGATCTACGGACCGGAGTCCTCCGGTAAGACGACCCTGACCCTGCACGCCGTGGCCAACGCGCAGAAGGCCGGCGGCCAGGTCGCGTTCGTGGACGCGGAGCACGCCCTCGACCCCGAGTACGCGCAGAAGCTCGGCGTCGACATCGACAACCTGATCCTCTCCCAGCCCGACAACGGCGAGCAGGCCCTGGAGATCGTGGACATGCTGGTCCGCTCCGGCGCCCTCGACCTCATCGTCATCGACTCCGTCGCCGCGCTCGTCCCGCGCGCGGAGATCGAGGGCGAGATGGGCGACAGCCACGTCGGCCTCCAGGCCCGGCTGATGAGCCAGGCGCTGCGGAAGATCACCAGCGCGCTCAACCAGTCCAAGACCACCGCGATCTTCATCAACCAGCTCCGCGAGAAGATCGGCGTGATGTTCGGCTCCCCGGAGACCACGACCGGTGGCCGGGCGCTGAAGTTCTACGCCTCGGTGCGACTCGACATCCGCCGCATCGAGACCCTGAAGGACGGCACGGACGCGGTCGGCAACCGCACCCGCGTCAAGGTCGTCAAGAACAAGGTCGCGCCGCCCTTCAAGCAGGCCGAGTTCGACATCCTCTACGGCCAGGGCATCAGCCGCGAGGGCGGTCTGATCGACATGGGCGTGGAGAACGGCTTCGTCCGCAAGGCCGGCGCCTGGTACACGTACGAGGGCGACCAGCTCGGCCAGGGCAAGGAGAACGCGCGCAACTTCCTCAAGGACAACCCCGACCTGGCCAACGAGATCGAGAAGAAGATCAAGGAGAAGCTGGGCGTCGGCGTCCGCCCGCAGGAGCCCGCCGCGGAGCCCGGCACGGACGCGGCGGTCACCACCGCGGCCCCGGCCGACGCCGCGAAGACGGTGCCCGCCCCGGCCGCCGCCAAGGTCACCAAGCCCAAGGCCGCCACCGCCAAGAGCTGACACCGTGACACGACGAACCGACTGGGCCGACCACGAGTACACGTCCCCCGGTGCCCCCCGGGGGGAGGGCACCGGGGACGGTTCCGGGGCCCACGGCACGGGCGGCGACGGATACGGGGGCGACAGCGAGGGACACCCGGTGGCAGGTCGGCGCCGGGACGGGGGCGCGACACGGGGGAGCGATGGCTCATACGGGCGTGACGGCTCGTACGAGGACGACGGCCCGCCCGACTCGTACAGCGCGTACGGGAACGGCACGCACGAAGGCCCGGACGGGCCCCGCGGACACGGATCACCCGGCCGTGGCTCGCGGCGGCCCGGGACGCGCCGCCGGCGTGGCTCCGGGGGGCCGTCAGGTGAGGACGGGGGTTCCTCCTCCTTGTCGAGGGCCGAGCAGGGGGAGTCTCCGGCGGACCCGGCTGAGCGGGCGCGGGCGATCTGTCTGCGTCTGCTCACCGGGACCCCGCGCACCCGGAAACAGCTCGCGGACGCCCTGCGCAAGCGGGAGATCCCGGACGATGTCGCCGAGGAGGTGCTGTCGCGGTTCGAGGAGGTCGGGCTGATCAACGACAGCGCGTTCGCGGACGCGTGGGTGGAGTCCCGGCACCACGGCCGGGGGCTGGCCCGCCGCGCGCTCGCCCGGGAACTGCGGACCAAGGGCGTCGAACCGACCCTCATCGACGAGGCCCTCGCCCAGCTCGACTCCGAGCAGGAGGAGGAGACGGCCCGCGAACTCGTCGCCCGGAAACTCCGCTCCACCCGGGGCCTCGACCGGGACAAACGCCTTCGCCGCCTCGCCGGCATGCTCGCCCGCAAGGGATACCCCGAGGGCATGGCCCTCAGGGTCGTCCGGCGAGCCCTGGAGGAAGAGGGCGAGGACACGGACTTCCTCGAGGGCGGGGACTTCTGACGGGCAGACGGGCCTGACGAGCAGACGGGCCTGACGGGCGGCAGGCAGGTCTGAGGACTCACGGCCTGGAGGCGGGGTGGGGTTATCCCCCTCCCAAGACACCGGACCACGCAGTGCCCGGGGACCCGTGGGTGAACAACCGTGTACGCCATGATGCTGCGTTACGCCCTCAGGACCGTCCACGCCCGCAAGGCCGGGTAACACAACTCGCGACTACGCTCCGTGAGTTCCCGGGGCTGCGGATTCTTTCGCCGGCCGCCGCCGACTCTCTCCAGGCCGACCGGCAACAGGACAACGCCGAGGTCGACTACCTGGCCATGGGGCTGGTCCTGGCCTTCACCGCCATCGCCGTCGTCACCACGCTCGCCATGTCGGTGGCCGCACGTGTCCGGGAGTTCGCGCTGCTCAGGCTGGCCGGCTAGAGGTCGGCGCCGTTGTCAGGGCTGACCGGCAGTCCCGCTGACTTCCAGGCCTGGAAGCCGCCGACCAGGTCTGTCGCGCGGTGCAGGCCCAGCTGGTGCAGGGAGGCGGCGGCCAGGCTGGAGGCGTAGCCCTCGTTGCAGATCACGACTATCCGGAGGTCGTGGCCGGTGGCCTCGGGGGTCTTGTGGCTGCCCTGGGGGTCCAGGCGCCACTCCAGCTCGTTGCGTTCTATGACGAGGGCGCCCGGGATCACCCCGTCCCGCTCGCGCAGCGCCGCGTACCGGATGTCGACCAGCAGGGCGTCTCCGGCCTGCGCCGCCTCGTACGCCTCGTGCGCCGCCACGCGCCGGTAGTCGGCCCGGACCCGCTCCAGCAACTCGTCGATGCCCACGGGGTGCTGTCCGGAGCCGCTCACTGCCAGTCCTCCGGGCGCTCGACCTGCTCCAGGCGCAGCACCGGTCCGCTGCGGCTGTAGCGGCGGATCCGCGGCAGCGGCGGGTAGTAGGCGTGGACGGAGACCGCATGGTGCTCGGTGGACTCGTTGAGCACCTCGTGGACGTGGTCGCGGCCGAAGGAGCGGCCCTTTCCGGCGGGCAGCCGGCGCTCGCGGTCGACGTCCTCGGAGAGCTCCAGGGTCTTCCAGCCGTCGGTGGGCAGCCGGGTGGCGAGCGAGTACTCCTTCAGCTCACCGGTGGCGGTGAGGAAGGCGCCGACCGACTCGGCGTGGTCGTGCCAGCCGGTGCCGGAGCCGGGCGGCCAGCCGATCAGCCAGGCCTCGCTGCCGCCGGGGCCGTCGAGCCGTACCCAGGTGCGTCCCTCCGGGTCGAGCGGGAGCGAGGAGATCAGCTGAGTGTCGGCGGCCGTACGCCGGACGAAGTCGAGGAGGTCCGCCTGGGTGGGCGCGACGCCGGACGCGGAGGCGGACGGGGAAACAGGGGAGGACGGGGTGGAGAGAGAGGCAGACACGTGCACCGTTCCTGATGAAGATTCGCCGAAGGGGGCGCAGACGGCGCCCCGGAGAAGGAAGGAGAAAAAGCGAATTCAGCAGGACGGAAGACACACGCAGCCCGCATAGCGGACCAGGTCAACATGGACCTTCCGCCACAGGCGCACAGTGGTGTCGTTCACGTTGCGGAGTACACCATGCCGGTGCGGGCGGGTCAACTCACTGTCACTATGTGGACCGCGCGCTCACCGCGCGCCGGATCCGGCCTGTTCCGCCGCCTCCGCCTCCGTCGTCTCGGGGTTCTTGCCGCCCAGCGTCGCCTCGGCGGCCGCGTACAGATCGGCCGGGCGGACCCCGTTGAGGGCGGTGACCAGATGGCCGTCGGGGCGCACGAGCAGCACCGAATGCGCCGGTGCGCCCGGGTAGGCCTCGGCGACCAGCAGCTCGGCGGGGTGCGGCAGCGCGGTCACGGCCGCGGCCAGCCGGGGCATGATCCCGGCGGAGACCCAGTGCTTGCGGTCCCACACCCCCGTACCGGGCGCGATGAGGACGACGAGCAGCGCGCCGCGGCCGAGCCGTGAGCGCAGCTGTACGAAGGTGCCGTCCTCCGCGGTGACCCGGACGTCGGTGACCGGCGCCCCCAACGGGGTGTCGACCGGGATCTCGTGCTCCAGGTGCCGGGGCGCGAGCGGCGAGTCGGCGTACGCCCCCGGCGCTCCGAGCGGGCCGTGCCCCAGGTGGCCGTCGGTGAGGAGCGCGTCGTGCCCCCGGGCCGTGCCGGGCACGATCCCGCGCAGCCCGCCACCGCCGCGCAGCACCGGCAGCACCTGGTCGGCGGCGCGCAGCCGGGCGGCGACCACCGCGCGCCGCTCGGTCTGGTAGCTGTCAAGCAGCGCCTCGTGCGGACCGTGGTGCCAGGCCGGAGCCAGCTTCCAGGCGAGATTGTCCACGTCCCGCAGGCCCTCCTCCAGCCCGTGCGTGCCGAACGCGCCGAGAAGGTGCGCCGCGTCCCCGGCGACGAACACCCGGCCCACCCGCCACCGCCGGGCGAGGCGGTGGTGGACGGTGTGCACACCGGTGTCGAGCAGGTCGTACGGCGGTGTGGTGCCGTCCGTCCAGCCCGCGAGGGTCTCGCGGATCCGGTTCACCAGGAGCTCGGGGGTGACCAGGTCCTTGCCGGGCGGCAGCAGCCAGTCCAGGCGCCAGGCGCCGTCCGGGAGGGGGCGGGCGGTCACCTCCCCGGCCGAGGGCCCGGACATCCGCCACGGCGGGGTCCGATGAAGCAACGCCTGACCGGGCCACGGAAGTTCCGTGCGCAGCGCGGCGACCGCGTGCCGTTCCACCGCCGTACGGCCCGGGAAGCGGATGTCCAGGAGCTTGCGCACGGTCGAGCGGGGGCCGTCGCAGCCCACCAGGTAACTGCCGCGCCACCAGGTGCCCTTGGGGCCACGGGTGTGCGCGGTGACACCGGAGCGCTCCTGCTCCACGGCGTCCAGCCGGCTCTCCGTGGCGACCCTGACCAGCGGCTGGTCGGCGATCGCGGCGCGCAGGGCGTTGGTGAGCGTGTGCTGGGCGATGTGCAGCGGGGACGGTTCACCGGTCTCGTCGAAGACGACCTCGCGCATCACCTGCTTGCGGCGCATCGAGCGCCAGCCGGTCCAGCGGGTGCCCAGCTCGTCCAGCGGGGCGCCGGACAGCCGTGTCAGCAGGGCGGCGGTGTCCTCGCGCAGCACCGCCGTGCGCGCCGGGCGTGGTTCGTCCTTGCCCGGGCCCTCGTCCAGGACGACGGACGGCACCTCCTGACGGGCCAGCGCCAGCGCGAGCGTAAGCCCGACGGGCCCCGCTCCGACAATGATCACCGGGTCCACGGCGCGGCGCCCCCTGCCCGTACGCAAGTCCCGACGGACACGGATGAACAGGTTGGTTGAGCAGGGTGCACGATCACAGAACGTATGCAACAGACTGGGCGCCACCCGGTCAAGCGGCGCACCCGGGGACACGTCAGCATGGCGGGCGCGCGGGCCCGCCGACGGCCCGGAAAACGGCGGAGGCAGCGATCATACGACCGCTGCCTCCGTGGGCGTCGCCCGGGTTGACTCCGTGTCAGGCGGAAGCTCCCGTGGCGAACCCGCCGCCGACCTCGGCCACGTTCAGGTCGTTGACCTCCTCGGCCCCCAGGACCGCGCCCGTGCCGCGCTTGCTGCGCCGCAGCCGGCGCTCCAGCCAGGAGGCGAACGTGGTGAGGACCAGGTTCAGCAGGATGAAGATGATCGCCACGACGATGAAGCTGGGGATGACGTTGGCGTAGTTGGCGGCCAGCGTGCCGCGGGCGTTGAGCAGATCGGTGAACTGGAGCATCACACCGCCCAGCGCGGTGTCCTTCACGATCACCACCAGCTGGCTGACGATGGCCGGCAGCATCACGGTGACCGCCTGCGGCAGCAGGATGCCGGTCATGGTCTGTCCCTTGCGCAGACCGACCGCGTACGCCGCCTCCGTCTGCCCCTTCGGCAGGGCCAGGACACCGGCCCTCGCGACCTCGGCGAGCACCGAGGCGTTGTAGAGCACCAGGCCGGTGACGACCGCGTACAGCGGCCGTTCGTCGCTGCCGACGTCGGTGGAGCGGACGTAGAACTCCATGGCGAACAGCATCAGCAGCAGGACCGGGATGGCGCGGAAGAACTCCACGACGGCGCCGGCCGGGATGCGTATCCACGCGTGGTCGGACATCCGGGCTATGCCGAAGACCGCGCCCAGGGGCAGGGCGATGACCATGGCGAGGGCCGCGGCCTTGAGGGTGTTGCCGAGGCCCGGCAGCAGATACGTGGTCCACGCCTCGGAGGTGGTGAACGGCTGCCACAGGGCCCACTTCAACTGGCCCTTGTCGTCCATCTTCTGCCACACCCACCACAGCAGGAGGGCGAGCAGCAGGACGAAGACGATCGAGAGGAGGACATTGCGCCGCTTGGCGCGGGGCCCGGGGGCGTCGTACAGAACCGAGCTCATCGCTTCACCGCCAGGCGCTTGGCGAGCCAGCCGAGGAACAGGCCGGTCGGGAGGGTCAGGACCACGAAGCCGAAGGCGAAGACCGCGCCGATGGGCACCGTCTGGGCCTCGTTCTCGATCATCGTCTTCATCAGGGCGGCGGCCTCGACGACGCTGATCGCGGCGGCCACGGTGGTGTTCTTGGTCAGGGCGATCAGGACGTTGGCCAGCGGGTTGATCACCGCGCGGAAGGCCTGCGGCAGCACGATCAGCCGCAGGGTCTGCGAGAAGTTCAGCCCGATCGCGCGGGCCGCCTCGGCCTGTCCGACGGGCACGGTGTTGATGCCGGAGCGGATCGCCTCGCAGACGAAGGCCGCGGTGTAGGCGCTGAGGCCGAGCACGGCCAGCCGGAAGCCCTGGACCTTGAAGTCGTGGGCGCCCAGGGTGACGCCGAAGATGTCGGCGAGACCGAGCGAGGTGAAGATGATGATGACCGTCAGGGGGATGTTCCGGACGATGTTGACGTAGGCCGTGCCGAACCCGCGCATCAGCGGGACCGGGCTGACCCGCATCGCGGCCAGCAGGGTGCCCCAGACCAGGGAGCCCACGGCGGAGAAGACGGTCAGTTTCACCGTCGTCCAGAACGCCCCTAGGACGTCGTAGCCTTGAAGAAAGTCGAACACGATTTCCCGCGCTTCCGGGTGTGTGGCGTAGGTGGAGGGCATGGCGCGCCGCCGCCAGGGGAAGCGGCGGCGGCGGCGCGCCCGAGGAACCGTGCGACCTGCCGGATCCCTGCGTCGGCCGAGTTCCGCGGGGCGCGCGGAACCGCGCCTTACTTGACGATCACGCCGATCTTCGGGGCGGGCTCGTTCTTGTAGTCGGCGGGGCCGAAGTTGGCGTCGACCGCCTTCTGCCAGGAGCCGTCGCTGACCATCTTCTCCAGCGCCTTGTTGATCTTGTCGAGGGTCGCGGAGTCGCCCTTCTTGACGCCGACGCCGTAGTTCTCGTTGCTCAGCTTCAGACCCGCGAGCTTGAACTGGCCCTTGTACTTGTCCTGCGCGGCGAAGCCCGCGAGGATCGAGTCGTCCGTGGTCACGGCGTCGACAGACCCGCTCTGCAGGCCGGCGATGCACTCCGAGTAGGTGCTGACCTCCTTGAGGTTGGCCTTCGGGGCGATCGTCTTCTGGATGTTCTGCGCCGAGGTCGAACCGGTCACGGAACACAGGTTGTTGCCGTTGAGGTCGGTGCCCTTGGCGATCTTCGAGTCCTTCTTGACCAGCAGGTCCTGGTGGGCCAGCAGGTAAGGGCCGGCGAAGTCCACCTTCTGCTTGCGCTCGTCGGTGATCGAGTAGGTGGCCGCGATGAACTTCACGTCACCACGCGCGAGGGCGTTCTCGCGGTCGGCGCTCTTGGTCTGCACGAACTCGATCTGGTTCGGCTTGTAGCCGAGCTGCCCTGCGACGTACGTGGCCACATCCACGTCGAAGCCCGAGTAGGAGCCGTCCGGCTCCTGGAGGCCGAGACCGGGCTGGTCGTACTTGATGCCGATCTTGATCTTGCCGCCGCCCGACGAGCTGTCGTCGCCCTTGTCGCTGCCGCCGCACGCCGTGGCGGACAGGGCGAGTGCGAGCACGGTGGCCGAGGCGGCGGTGACCTTGCGGAGCTGCATGATGAAACATCCCTCGTTTTGGTGAAGACGTCTGGGAAAGGAAGCGGGTCCCGCCGCGCCTCAGTGGTGCAGGATCTTCGACAGGAAGTCCTTGGCGCGGTCGCTGCGCGGGTTGCTGAAGAACTGGTCGGGCGTGGCCTGTTCGACGATCCGGCCGTCCGCCATGAACACCACCCGGTTCGCGGCCGACCGCGCGAAGCCCATCTCATGGGTGACGACGATCATCGTCATGCCGTCCTGGGCCAGCTGCTGCATGACCTCCAGGACCTCGTTGATCATCTCGGGGTCGAGGGCCGACGTCGGCTCGTCGAAGAGCATGACCTTCGGGTCCATCGCCAGCGCCCGCGCGATCGCCACGCGCTGCTGCTGGCCGCCGGAGAGCTGTGCGGGGTACTTGTCGGCCTGGGTGCCCACCCCCACCCGGTCGAGCAGGGCACGGGCCTTCTCCTCGGCCTGCTTCTTGTCCGTCCTGCGGACCTTCACCTGACCGAGCATGACGTTCTCGAGCACCGTCTTGTGCGCGAAGAGGTTGAAGGACTGGAAGACCATGCCGACGTCGGCGCGCAGCCGGGCCAGCTCCTTGCCCTCCTGGGGCAGCGGCTTGCCGTCGATCGTGATCGTCCCGGAGTCGATGGTCTCCAGACGGTTGACGGTGCGGCACAGAGTCGACTTACCGGACCCGGAGGGCCCGATCACCACGACGACCTCGCCGCGGGCGATCGTCAGGTCGATGTCCTGGAGCACGTGCAACGCGCCGAAGTGCTTGTTGACGCTCTTCAGGACGACCAGTTCGCCGGTCGCGGCCACATCTTCCTTGGCCACCGATACTTCGGTCATCGCTATCGGGCTCCGTCCTCCTCGGTTGCGGAGGAATGTAGTTACCGCGCATGACCAGCGTCATTACATCTGAGGGAGATCTGAGCATCACGATCCGATAGCATTCGGGCACATGTCGTAGCAGCCGTGACCTCTGTGCGTATCGGCCGGGTAACGGAACCTGCGCGCCGCCGAAACGCACTTGACGCCATCGTCGTCCATCAGCGTGACTGCCATCGTGCACGCGCGCGTGTGCGCGTTTTCTACAAGGCACAGGTTCTCCGCAGGCAAGCCGAGAACGAACCAGGACGAAACGAACGTTGAACCGGAGGGGGCCGGGATGAGACTGCTGCTCGTGGAGGACGACAACCACGTCGCCGCCGCACTCTCCGCGGTCCTGGCCCGGCACGGGTTCTCCGTCACCCACGCCCGCAGCGGCGAGGAGGCCCTCCAGGCGCTCGTCCCCGAGGGCGCCGGCTACGACGTCGTCCTGCTCGACCTCGGACTGCCCGACCAGGACGGCTACGAGGTCTGCGGCAAGATCCGCAAGCGCACCAGCACCCCGGTCATCATGGTCACCGCCCGCGCCGACGTCCGTTCGCGCATCCACGGCCTCAATCTGGGCGCGGACGACTACGTGGTGAAGCCGTACGACACCGGGGAACTGCTCGCCCGGATCCACGCCGTCAGCCGGCGCACCCACCACGAGGACGGTCCGGCCGACGGCGACGACACGCTCAGCCTCGGCTCCGTCCACATCGAGCTGCCCACCCGCCAGGTCAGCGTGGAAGGCAAGGTCGTCCAGCTCACCCGCAAGGAGTTCGACCTGCTGGCGCTGCTCGCCCAGCGGCCCGGCGTGGTCTTCCGCCGGGAACAGATCATCAGCGAGGTCTGGCGCACCAGCTGGGAGGGGACCGGCCGCACCCTGGAGGTGCATGTCGCCTCCCTGCGCGCGAAGCTGCGCATGCCCGCGCTCATCGAGACCGTACGCGGCGTGGGCTACCGGCTCGTCGCCCCGGCCGCGTAGCGGGGACGGGTGCGCACACGACTGCTTCCGCTGCTCATCGTCCTGCTGGCGGCCGTCCTGCTCGCGCTCGGCATCCCCCTCGCCGTCAGCGTGGCCGCCGCCCAGCAGCAGAAGGTCGTCGTGGACCGGATCGACGACACCGCGCGGTTCGCGGCCCTCGCCCAGTTCGTCACCGGCACACCGACCAGCGCGCGCCCGATGCGCACGGACGACCGGCAGGAGACCCTCCACCGCGAACTCATCAGCTACTACGAGGTGTACGGCATTCGCGCGGGCGTCTTCTACCGCAACGCGTCCTCCATGGCCAACGCGCCCGACGACTGGGTGCTGCCGCAGACGGGCGAGGTACGCGACGCCTACGCCGAGGCGCTGCTGAGCCGGCGCAGCCATGACCCGCAGCAGGTGTGGCCCTGGCAGCGGACCCGGCTCGTGGTTGCCTCGCCGGTGATCCGCGACGGTGACGTTGTCGCCGTGGTGGTCACCGACTCGCCCACCGGGCCGATGCGTTCACGGACCCTGCGCGGCTGGCTGTTCATCGGTGCCGGCGAGATCGCCGCGATGCTGCTCGCTGTCGGCGCGGCGCTACGGCTGACCGGGTGGGTGCTGCGGCCCGTACGGGTGCTCGACGCCACCACCCACGAGATCGCCAGCGGCCGGCTCAAGTCCCGGGTCGCGGCGGCCGGCGGTCCGCCGGAACTCAGACGGCTGGCCCGGGCGTTCAACGAGATGGCGGACAACGTCGAGGACGTGCTGGAGCAGCAGCGTGCGTTCGTCGCCGACGCCTCCCACCAGCTGCGCAACCCGCTGGCCGCACTGCTGCTGCGCATCGAACTGCTCGCCCTCGAACTCCCCGAGGGCAACGAGGAGATCGCCTCGGTCCGCACCGAGGGCAAGCGGCTCGCCCAGGTGCTGGACGACCTGCTCGACCTGGCGCTGGCCGAACACGCCGAGGCGGACCTGATGCTGACGGACATCGGGCGGCTGGCGGCGGAGCGGGTCGCGGCATGGGCACCGGCCGCGGCGGCGAAGGGGGTCCGGCTGAGCGGGGAGTGCCCGGCGACCACGGGATGGGCCGACCCGATCACGCTCTCCAGCGCGCTGGACGCGGTGATCGACAACGCGGTGAAGTTCACACCGAAGGGGGGCTCGGTGGAGGTGGACGTCGCGGCCGACGGTGGCGTGTCGAAGGTCGTGGTGACCGACACGGGGCCGGGGCTGACCGCTGAGGAACTCGCGCGCGTGGGGGACCGGTTCTGGCGGAGCGGCCGGCATCAGAACGTGAAGGGGTCGGGGCTGGGGCTGTCGATCACGCGGGCGCTGCTGGCGGCGGGCGGGGGCTCGTTGTCGTACGAGCACCGTGAGCCGCGGGGGCTGCGGGTGACTGTTTCGGTGCCGCGGAGCGGGTGAGGAGTGCGGTGGGTGCGGGTGCGGGTGCGGGTGCGGGTGCGGGGCGGTCGGGGTTGATCAAGGGTGCTTCAAGGCTTCACCGAGCGGTAGTACCGTCGCGCGCCCTCCTGGAGGGGTAGCGGGTCCGTGTAGATCGCCGTGCGGAGGTCCACCAGCTGGGCCGAGTGGACGTGGGCGCCGATGTCGTCCCGGCTCTTGATGACCGTGCGGGTCACCCACTCGGTGAGACGCGGGTCCATGTCCTTGCGGGTCATGAGGAGGTTGGAGACCGCGATCGTCGCCACCGCCGTGCCCTGCTGCACCGACGGATACGCCGACTCGGGCATGTTGGTCGCCCGGTAGTAGAGCGCGGCCTCGCTCTCGGAGTGCAGCGTGGAGACGAGGCCGCCGTCTATCGGGACGAACGTGAAGCTGTACTTCCGCGCGAGGTCCAGCAGCCCCTTGGTCGGTAGTCCGCCCGACCAGAAGAACGCGTCGATCTTGCCCTTCCGCAGCCGGTCCGGGCCGGTGTCGATGCCGTCGGACATCGGGGTGATGTCCTTCCCGGGGTCGATCCCGGCGGCCCTGAGCACCCGGTTGGCGATCAGCCGGACACCCGAGTTGGGCAGTCCTATCGCCACCCGCTTGTGCCGCAGCTGCGCGACACTGGTGATGCCCGAGTCACGCCCCACCACGAGCTGGACGTAGTCGTCGTAGAGCCGCGCCACCCCGCGCATCCGGTCGGCGCCCCGGCCGCCGTTCAGTTCGTACGTCTCCACCGCGTCGGCCGCCGCGATGGTGAAGTCGGCCTGACCGGTCGCCACCCGCCGGACGTTCTCGTACGACCCCGCGCTCTGGACCAGCTTCACCTTCAGCCCCGGCATGTCCCGGCCCAGCTCGGTGCGCAGCCGCACGCCGTACTCCTGGTAGACCCCGCTCAGCGTCCCCGTGCTGAAGGTGATCGTCCCGGTCGGCGGGTTCTCGCCCAGCGGCAGCAGCCACCACAGCAGCAGGCCGAACGCGACGACGCCCGCGGCCGAGCCCTGGAGAGCTCGGCGCCTGCCGATACGGGGGAACACCTTTGACATGCGCGCGATCCTGCCAGCCGGTCCCGCTCCTGACCAGGGCCGGGGGGCACGGCGGCGGGCCCCGGGCTGTCAGTGGCGGCCGCTAGAGTCGTTCGCATGACCAGCTCCTCGACCAGTTCCCCGACCGGACCCTCGCCCGCCCGCCTCGTCCGAGAGTTCCACCACGCCTTCGGTCTGGACGCCCGCACCACGCCGACGGAGGTGTCCCCCGAGCTGGCCGCGCACCGCGGGGAGCTGCTCGCCGAGGAGGCCGCGGAGGTCGCCGAGGTGGCCGTCGCCGGACCCCTGGACCGGCTCGCGCACGAACTGGCGGACGTGGTCTACGTGGCGTACGGCACCGCGCTGGTGCACGGCATCGACCTCGACGCGGTGATCGCCGAGATCCACCGGTCCAACATGAGCAAGCTGGGGCCCGACGGGCAGGTCGCCCGCCGGGCCGACGGCAAGGTGCTGAAGGGCGAGCACTACCGGGCGCCGGACGTCTCGGCCGAGCTGCGCCGGCAGGGCTGGATATCCGGCGGCGAGGCCTGACCGGGGCTCAGAGCGAGCCGCCCGCCAGCTTCCACTCGCGGTGCAGGGCGCCCAGCGGGACGCTCCGCTGCAGCACCGGCGTACCGAAGATCGACAGCTGGAGGCGCAGGGTGCCGGAGAGGTCGACACCGCCGTACAGGCTCCAGGCGCCCCGGGCGTCGACACCCGGGGTCGCGGAGTCGGCGGTGACCGTGCCGGAGGCCTCGCCGCGCAGATAGGGGGCCAGGTCGGCGGTGACGCCCACGGCGCCGTAGAGGCCGACCGAGGCTTCCGCGCCCAGCGCGGTCTTGACGCTGCCGGCGGTGGTCACCGAGGTGCGCACCGGCGTGCTCGTCATGTCGGAGCTGCTCACCGGCGTCCAGCCCTGGGCCGTGCCGAAGGTGCCGCCCGCCCTGAAGTCGCCCTTGAGGCTCTGCTCCACGTCGACGGTGATCCTGCCGTCGCCGGTGATCTGGAGGTAGCAGGTCAGATCGAGGTTGACCACGACGGGGACCGGGCCGACCTGGAGGACGGGGTCGGCGTGCAGCTTGGCGAACGGGACGCGCAGCGGGGTGGCGGTGGCCGCCGCGGCCCGGCCCCTGACCGCCCAGCCCGAGTTCCAGTCGCCGGACACGCCGAGGTAGGCGGAGCCGGGCGCGCTGCCGGTGCCCGCGCCGCCGTAGGCGAAGTCGACCTGCGGGGCGACCTGGACGAAGCCGGACACCGAGGCGGAGGCGGAGGCCGGAGCACCCGAGGCGGTCGGGATCTCGGCGCTGACGTCCAGCCGGAGGCTGCCGAGCGGCACGGTGGCACCCTCCGGGCCGACGTGCACATCACCCGACTTGGCCCAGGACACCTTGACGTCGGGCAGCAGTTTGTCCACGTCGAAGGCGTCCGGATCGACCGGCACGGTGCCCTTCGCGGTGTCATCGCCCAGCAGGGCGTCGAGCGTGGCGGGCTCGGTCTGCACCTCGGTGCCCCCGTCGGTCTCGCCGACCACCTTGGTGACCTTGGCGAGCAGTCCGTCCGGGGCGCCGGGCGCGGGTGCGCTGGCGATCACGTCACCGACGGCGGCCTGCCCGGTCGCGGCCGAGGGGGAGGGCGAGGGCGACGCCGAGGTGCTGGGGGAGACGGTCGGCGACGCCGGACTCCCCTTGGCCGGCTTGGAGATGACGGCTCGTCGCGTTGTGCTGTCGTACGAGCTGACGGTGAGCGTGGTGCGGTGCGCCGGGCGGCCCGAGCCCGCCGAACCCGCGGCCGCGGTCGCGGTCGCGGCGGGCGCGGCGGCGACGGCGAGAGACCGGCCGTCCGTGCGGGCGGCTGCGGTGGTGTCGTCGGAGACCCGGGCGGTCTCGGCGGCGCGGTCCCCGGCGGAGCTCTGGTGCGGGGGTGCGGAGCAGCCGGCGGAGAGAAGGAGGGCGGTCACGGCGAAGGCGGGCATGAGGGCATGCCCGGGCCTCGTGCGTCTGCGCAAGGTCAGTCCTGGGAGTGGGGGGTGGCGAAGAGGCACCGACGATGGCTACTGGCGGGTAGAACCGGCCGGTAACTCGGTGTGGCCCTGAGCATGCCACGCCCGCGGACACCTGGCCTCCACAATCCGGCCACAGCCCAACGTGACCTGAACCACGGCGACTTCAGGCCGCCGTGGCCGCTTCCCGGAAGGTCAGCCCTGCTGCGCGGCGGCCCGGCGCTGCCGCTTGCCGAGGGGTGCCTGCGAGAGATCCTCCGCCTTGGACCGGAGGTTCTTGTAGCCGTAGCCGCGCTCGGCGAGCCACGCCCTGGCGGCCTCCTCGGCGCGTTCGGTCGCCTCCAGGATGTCCGCCTCTTCCACCCCGGCGTCCAGGAAGCGGAAGGTGAAGGCGGCCCGCGCGGCGATGTCGTAACTGAGATGGCCCTCGGGGGTGAAGGCCGCGCGCAGCACATCGTGGTCGGCGGCCCGGGACAGCAGCTCGGCGCGCTGCTCGGCGGCGAGGCCGTCGAAGACACCGCGGACGGTGATGCGGAAGGTGCGGGTGGTCATGGCGCGACCCTAGGCGGGGCGGGGCGCGCCGTTCCAGCGGATTTACCGCACCTCGCCGGAGACTCCCTGACCGCCGACCTGCCCGAGCCGCAGGTTCCAGCGGCCGGGGCCACCCGTCACCTGCGTCGCCGCCAGCGGCGGGACGTCCACGCGCCAGAACGCCGTCTCGGGCGCCCCGAGCGCGTGCAGCACCACGGCCCGTACCACCTCGGGCTCCACCACCGCGATCGTCCGGCCGGTGGTACGGCCCGTCGTCTCCAGCCACTCGGTGACCCGCGCGCAGAACCCCCGGACCGATTCGCCCCCGTGCGGCGCGGCCCCCGGGTCGGACAGCCAGGGCGCCAGCGCCTCGGGCTCGGCGGCGCTGACCTCCTCCAGCGTCCGGCCCCGCCAGCGGCCCACGTCCAGGCCCGACAGCCCGGGCTCCGCCGAGGCGTCGAGGCCCAGCGCGGTCGCCGTCTCACGGCAGCGCACGCTGGGAGAGCTGACCGCCCGGCCGGCGGGCAGGGACAGCGCCACCGCCTCCGGGTTCTCGATGGAGTCACCGTCGTCGAAGCGGGCCCGCCGCAGCGAGGGGGTGATCGCCGGGGCTATGAGAATGACTCGGCAGGTCACGGGGCGGTTCCTCCTGGGGCGTCCATCGGGTGCGGGTGCCGGACGGCCACGACAGTACGCGGTCCGGGGGTACGCGGACCGGGGGTACGCGGACCGGCGCCAGCCTGTGGACGGGGCCAGTGCGTCGACGAGTTCACGCGCGCCACGGCGGCCGCCGACGGGAAGGGCGGCGGCGCGGTCCGCGGCAGGGCGATCATCGTGCTCGGCCCGGCCGAACACGCTCACCGGCCTCCGGCCCTGGCCCTCACCGGCGTCCGGCCCTGGCCCTCATCGGCGTCCGGCCCTGGCCCTCGCCCGCATCCGGCCCTGGCCCTCGCCGCGCGCCGGCCACGGCGAGGGGGAGCCTCGTTGTCAGTGCCGGCTGACAGACTGGGCATCGTGGACACTCAACGTCGGGAACTGGCCGCACGCTTCGTCGAGTTGCACCGGGAGGGCTGCTTCCTGCTCCCCAACGCCTGGGACGCGGGAAGCGCCCGTGTCCTGGAATCGGCCGGTTTCCCGGCCGTGGCCACCACCAGTGCGGGTGTGGCCTTCTCCCTGGGCCGCCCCGACCACGACTACCTCGACGCATCGCCGGACGGCGACACATCGTCGGACGGCGACACATCGTCGGACGGCGACACATCGTCGGACGGCGACAGGGTCGACCGTACGACCATGATCCGCCGCATCGGCGAGATCGCCGCCGAGGTGCGGATCCCGGTGAGCGCGGACCTGGAGGACGGGTTCGGCGAGGCGCCCGAAACCGTGGCCGAGACGATCTCGCTGACCCTCGCGGCCGGAGCCGCCGGCGGCAACATCGAGGACTTCACCGGCGACCGCTCCCGGCCGCTCTACGAGCCGGAACTGTCGGCGGACCGCATCCGTGCCGCCCGGGAAGCCGTCGACATGGCCGGTGAGCCGTTCGTCCTGGTCGGCCGCACCGACGTGCTGCTCACCGGAGGGCCGCTCGACGAGGCCGTCCGGCGGGCCAACGCCTATCTGGCGGCGGGCGCGGACTGCGCGTTCGTGCCGGGTGCGGCCGACGCGGAGACCATCGGCACGCTGGTGCGCGGGATCGACGGCCCGCTGAACGTGGTGATGGGCCTGACCGGCAGTGCCCTGTCACTGGCCGACCTGCGCGACCTCGGGGTACGCCGGGTCACGGTGGGCGGCAGCATCGCCCGGGCGATGTACGGCCAGCTGCTCGCCGCCGCGAAGGAGCTGGCGGACCGGGGCACCTTCTCCTACGCCGAGCACCAGATCCCGCAGACGGACCTGAACGAACTCTTCCGCAGGACGCCGGGGAGGGGCTGAGCCGTCTTGGCGGGAGCCGGAGGTAGGTCGGGCGCGGTCGGCGACGTTCTGCCCGACCGGTCCGGCGCCCAGGACGATAAGATCGTAAGTACCTTTTGTTCCGATTGTTGTGATGCGCTCATTGCTGCCTCGCATGACGATCGGTGCCGGTCCGAGCTGCTGGGTCACCATCTCGGACGCGATGGCGGCTCCCCGTGCCGTACGGGTCAGGTAACCGCTGGACGCGCGGAGTTGATCGCCCTGGGGCCATACGCCTGACGAAGACCCGTCATAAGCGCGCACCCTCGGGCCGCCCGGCCACCCTGACCGGCGCGAACGCGGTACGGCCAGGACGGTGACCGCCGGCACGGCAGGCCGGTCCGATCCCTTATGGAGGCCATCGGATCCGCCGATGGACGGGCCGGAATCCGCGGTGCGCCGGGGTGCTTGAGGACTCCCGTCACCTCATGGACGAGGTGACGGGACGACCGGTTCGCCCCCACTTTTCACACCTGAGGACATCTCATGGGAACTGTTGATCTGACCGGACGCGTGGCCCTTCTGACCGGCGCCACGAGCGGTATCGGCGCCGCGACCGCGACCCTGTTCGCCGAACGGGGCGCCCACGTGCTGGTCGCGGGACGGGACGCGCAGCGCGGTGACAAGGTGGTCACGGCCGTCCGGGAGCGCGGCGGCAAGGCCGACTTCCTGGCGGCCGAGCTGAGGGACGCCGACTCGGTGCGGCAGCTGGCCAGGCGGGCCACCGAACTGGGCGGCGGCCGCGTGGACATCCTCGTCAACAACGCCGGGATCTTCCCGTTCGGCGCGACGGCCGAGACGCCGTCCAGCGATGTGGACGCCGTCTACGACCTGAATGTGAAGGCGCCGTTCTACCTGGTGGCCGAGCTGGCACCGGGCATGGCCGAGCGCGGGCAGGGTGCGATCGTCAACGTCAGCACGATGGTCGCCGAGTTCGGCCTCGCGGGCATGGCGCTGTACGGGTCGAGCAAGGCCGCGGTCAACCTGCTGACCAAGGCCTGGGCCGCCGAGTTCGGCCCGCGGGGCGTACGGGTGAACGCCGTGGAGCCCGGCCCGACCCGCACCGAGGGCACGGTCGGCATGGGCGACGACCTGGACGCCCTGGCCGCACTGGCGCCCGCCGGCCGGGCCGGTGAGGCTCGGGAGATCGCCGAGGCGATCGCCTACCTGGCGAGCGACGCGGCGAGCTTCGTACACGGTGCGATCCTGCCGGTCGACGGCGGTCGCACGGCCGTCTGACACTCGGAGGCGCCGGCCCATGCCGGCCGGCGCCCCCCGGCTCTGTCGGCTGACGCGCCGACGGGCCGAGCGACGTCGGCTGCGGTCCGGCGGCGCCCCGAAGGGGTGCGGGGCTGTGCCCGTGGGCGGATCCGCCGGGTGGGCGCGAAACAGCCACGACGGCCACGACGGCACCGCAGCCGAACGGCGGCGCATCACGGCACCTGGGGCGAAGGGCTCGGCCGGCCGCGGTTTCGGCGCCGCACGATTCAGTCCCGCACCGCACGATTCAGACCCGCACCGCACGATTCAGTCCCGCACCGCCCGGTCCAGGGCCGCGACGAAGCGGCCCAGGTCGCGGCGGCGGGAGCTGGACGGCCATACCGCCCAGGTGCGGCGCACCAGCGGGTGGCCGATCAGCGGTGACCAGGTCACGTGGTCGGGCAACGGCTGCGGCCAGCCCGGCGGAGCCAGCGCGAAGGCCTGCCCGGAGGCGACCGCGGCCAGCTTCACGTCGGCGATCAGGGCCTGTCCCTCGGGCGCCTCCGGACCGAGGTCGAGGCCGTGCCCGCGCAGGATCGCGGTCAGCTCGTCGTACCAGGCGGGGCTTCCGGCCCGCGGGAACCCGACCCACTGCAGGGAGCCGAGCGCGTCGAGCGGGATGCCGTCGGGACCGGCCAGCTCGGCGGCCTGGTCGACGGCGATCAGCACACCGAGCCTCTCCCGTACGACGAGCAGCGCGTCGAACTCCGGCCCCGACGGCCGTTCCCGGAGAAAGCCGACGTCGAGCTCATCGGAGCGCAGCGCGGTCAGCTGCTCCGCCGTGGACAGATGCCGGGCCTGCACCCGCGTCTGCGGATGGGCCTCGGCCAGTTCGGCGAGCGCCGGGTCGAGCAGCCCGGACGGCAGCTCCAGGGGGATCCCGACGCGCAGTGCCCCGCCGCCCGGACCGGCGTACCCGGCCATCACCCGCAGCGCCTGATCGTGCCGGGCGAGCACCGCCCGTGCCTCGCCGGCCAGCGCGGTCCCCGCCTCGGTGGTCCGCACCCCGCTGTGTCCGCGCAGCAGCAGCCGCACACCCAGCTGCCGCTCCAGCCCGCTGATCGTCTGGGACAGCGCGGGCTGACTCACATGCAGCCGCCGCGCGGCAGCGGACAGGCCGCCCTCCTCCACCACCGCCACGAACGCCCGCAGCTCCCGCAACTCCATGCCGCCCATGCCATCACGCCCGCCGACAGGAGTCACGGGCTTACATGACTCTCACGCGCCCTATCTTTTATGGCGATAACGCTTATCTCCGACTATCTATCCCAAATGGGAAACAGCGCCACTTCCCGTGCGTTGGTATCTATGACGGCGAATAACCGGGAGTCCGGTGATCGCCGCCGATGGAAACCACCATCGAGGATCGGAGCGCTGTCATGTCGCTGACGTCATCCGAACGGACGTATGCCGCTCGCCCGGGCATCGTGAACGACGAGACCAGGAACCCCGCCGAGCGCGGCGAGCGGACACGGCACGGCGACCGCTCGGGTGCCCTGCGTGCCGCGGTGTTCGGCGTCAACGACGGCCTGGTCTCCAACACGGCCCTGGTGATGGGCTTCGCCGGTTCCGGCGTCTCCGGTACGGCCGTCCTGTTCGCCGGAGTCGCGGGGCTGCTGGCCGGTGCCTTCTCCATGGCCGCAGGCGAGTACATCTCCATGCGCAGCCAACGCGAGGCCTACGAGCGGGAGATAGCGGTCGCCGCCGACCGGCTGCGCGCGGACCCGGGCACGCAGGAGGCGGAACTCACCCAGGTCTACCGGGACAAGGGGCTGGACACGGAGGACGCCCGGCATGTCGCGACGACCATCATGCGGGACCACGACACGGCCCTGAACACCATGGTCCGCGAGGGACTCGGGCTGGACCCGGACGAGTTGGGTTCGCCGTGGTCGGCGGCGTTCTCCAGCCTCGCCTCGTTCGCCGTCGGTGCCCTGGCCGCCGTCCTGCCCTTCCTCTTCCTTTCGGGAACGGCGGCGCTGTTCCTCGCCGTCGCTCTGGCGGGCAGCGCCCTGTTCGCCGTCGGCGGCGCGATCGGCCTGCTCAACGGCCGGTCTCCGCTGCGCTGCGGGGCCCGCCAGCTCTTCGTGGGCGCCCTCGCCGCCGCGGCCGTCTTCGGGATCGGGCACGTGATCGGCGCCAGAGTCGGCTGATCTCGACCGCCGATCCGGAGCGACAGCCACTTGATCACGACGGCGGCCACGCCGGTCGCCGGATCTTCCCCGGAGAGTGTGTGATGACCGAACGAACACAACGAACAGAACGAATAGAACAGGCACAGACACAGACACAGACAGGGACAGGGAGGATTCGCGTCGCCGTCCTCGGCACCGGTGTCATGGGCGCCCCCATCGCGCGCACTCTGCTGCGCGCCGGGTTCGACGTGACGGTGTGGAACCGGACCCGGGAGAAGGCCGAGGCGCTCGCCGGACTGGGCGCGCGGGTCGCCGGCACCCCGGCCGGGGCGGCAGCGGAGGCCGGGTTCCTGATCACCATGCTCGCCGACGGCGACGCCGTGGAGAGCGCGATGACCGGGGCCGACGGCGCCCTCACCGCGCTCGGCCCGGACGCGGTCTGGATCCAGATGAGCACGGTGGGCGTGCACGCCACCCGGCGGCTGGCGGAACTCGCCGAGGGGGCGGAGTTCGTCGACGCCCCGGTCTCCGGGAGCTCCGAGCCCGCGGAACGGGGCGAACTGCTCGTCCTCGCCTCCGGGAACCCGGCGCTGCGCCCCCGGGTACAGCCGCTGTTCGACGCGCTGGGCCGCCGGACGCTGTGGCTGGACCGCCTCGGCGACGGCAGCCGTTTCAAGCTCGTACTGAACAACTGGCTCGCGGTCCTGGTCGAAGGCATGGCCGAGACCGTCAGCCTGACCAACGTGCTCGGGCTGGAACCCGGTCTGGTCCTCGGCACCCTCACCGAGAGCCCGCTGGGATCCGCGTATGCGACGGCCAAGGGCCGTGCCATGGTCGAGCACGACTTCGCCCCGGGTTTCCCGCTGCACCACGCCGGCAAGGACGCGGCCCTCGCCCTGGCGGCCGCCGATCAGCGAGGACTCGAACTGCCACTCACCGAAGCGCTGCTGAAGCGCTGGGACGAGGCGATCGCGTCCGGCCATGCCGCGGACGACGTGGCCTCGGCCATCACCGCGGCCGGACCGGCCCGGCCCTGAGTCCCGAAGGCCCGCTCGGGGATGGCCGAAAGGGAGATCGGCGCTGCCCGCCGAGTCCCACACCAGTGCCCGTCGCTGAAGATCCGCCACCGGGTGGGTGATCCACTGGCCGGTGCACAGCCCGGAGAAGTCACCGGCGAAGGTGTTGGCTTCCCTGGCGGGTATGGCCGGGATCGCGCTCGCCGGTGCGGCGGCTTCCTGTCGGCGCGTGGCCACGCCCTGCCGTCGGTGGCCGCCGCAGGCGCGGCCCTGACCGGCGCGGCCCTGACCGGCGCGGCCCTGACCGGCGCGGCCCTGACCGGCGCGGCCCTGACCGGCGCGGCCCTGCTCCTCGCCCTCGCCGCCGCGAGCCGCCGCGGGGCGGACCCGGCTTCCGAACCGGCGGTCCGGGAGACGACGGCCCCCACACCCGTCCCGCCTTCGCACGGCCCCCGATGACCCCGTTCCCGCGTCGGCTGCGGGGACCGGCCCGCGACGAGGTGCTCTCGGCACCGCCTACCCTTGAGCCATGACCATCAGCAGCGACCGGAGCCCGGCAGTGGACATTCGTTCATCGAAAACGTACGAAATCCGCACCTACGGGTGCCAGATGAACGTCCACGACTCCGAGCGATTGTCCGGCCTGCTGGAGGAGGCGGGCTATGTCCGCGCCCCCGAGGGCGCCGACGGCGACGCGGATGTCGTCGTCTTCAACACCTGCGCCGTCCGGGAGAACGCCGACAACCGCCTCTACGGCAACCTCGGCCGCCTCGCCCCGATGAAGACGAAGCGCCCCGGCATGCAGATCGCGGTCGGTGGCTGCCTCGCGCAGAAGGACCGCGACACCATCGTGAAGAGGGCCCCCTGGGTCGACGTCGTCTTCGGCACCCACAACATCGGCAAGCTGCCGGTCCTCCTGGAGCGCGCCCGGGTGCAGGAGGAGGCACAGGTCGAGATCGCCGAGTCGCTGGAGGCGTTCCCCTCCACGCTGCCGACCCGGCGCGAGAGCGCGTACGCGGCCTGGGTGTCGATCTCCGTCGGCTGCAACAACACCTGCACCTTCTGCATCGTGCCCGCCCTGCGCGGCAAGGAGAAGGACCGGCGCACCGGCGACATCCTGGCCGAGATCGAGGCCCTGGTCGGCGAGGGCGTCTCCGAGATCACCCTGCTCGGCCAGAACGTCAACGCGTACGGCTCCGACATCGGCGACCGCGAGGCCTTCAGCAAGCTGCTGCGCGCCTGCGGGAGCATCGAGGGCCTGGAGCGGGTCCGGTTCACCTCCCCGCACCCCCGTGACTTCACCGACGACGTGATCGCCGCCATGGCCGAGACCCCGAACGTGATGCCGCAGCTGCACATGCCCCTGCAGTCCGGTTCGGACACCGTGCTCAAGGCCATGCGCCGCTCGTACCGGCAGGACCGCTACCTCGGGATCATCGAGAAGGTCCGGGCCGCCATCCCGCACGCCGCGATCACGACGGACATCATCGTGGGCTTCCCCGGCGAGACCGAGGAGGACTTCGAGCAGACCATGCACGTGGTCCGCGAGGCCCGCTTCACCCAGGCCTTCACCTTCCAGTACTCCAAGCGGCCCGGCACCCCGGCCGCCACCATGGAGGACCAGATCCCCAAGGAGGTCGTCCAGGCGCGCTACGAGCGTCTCGTCGCCCTCCAGGAGGAGATCTCCTGGGACGAGAACAAGAAGCAGGTCGGCCGCACCCTGGAGCTGATGGTCGCCGAGGGCGAGGGCCGCAAGGACGGCGCCACCCACCGCCTCTCCGGCCGCGCCCCCGACAACCGCCTGGTCCACTTCACCAAGCCCGACCAGGAAGTCCGCCCCGGCGACGTCGTCACGGTCGAGATCACCTACGCGGCCCCTCACCACCTCCTCGCCGAGGGCGCCGTCCTGGACGTGCGCCGGACCCGCGCGGGCGACGCCTGGGAGAAGCGCAACGCCGCCGAGGCGGCCAAGCCGGCGGGTGTGCTGCTCGGGCTGCCGAAGATCGGCGTGCCGGAGCCGCTGCCGGTGGCCGCGGCGAGCGGCTGCGGCTGCGACTGACGGGAACAGTCTCACCGCGCCGGTCCTCGCATCGGCCGACCCGGGTGACGTGCCGGTCGGGGTCCGACCTCGGGCGGCCGTCGCCGCTACCCTGCCGATCATGCTTGTCGCCGCAGCAGTCTGCCCCTGCCCGCCGCTCCTCGTGCCCGAGGTCGCCGCGGGTGCCGCCCCCGAAATGGACACCGCGCGTGCCGCCTGCGCCGACGCGCTGGGCGTGCTCGCCGCCGCGCGGCCCGACCTGCTGGTGGTGGTCGGGCCCGCCGAGGAGTCCGCGCGGGGCGCGTTCCCGCAGGGCAGCCGGGGTTCCTTCCGCGGCTTCGGCGTCGACGTCGACGTACGGCTCGGAAGTGGCGAGGCCGGTGAGCGGGAGCTGCCGGCCTCGCTCGCCGTCGGCGCCTGGCTGCTGGAGCGCACGGGCTGGGCCGACGCGCCCATCGAGGGGCTGGGCGTGGGCGAGCCGCTGGAGGCCGAGCGGTGCGTCCGTACCGGCCGGGAGATCGCCGGCCGGGCCGCGCGGGTGGCGATGCTGGTCATGGGCGACGCCAGCGCCTGCCGCACCCTCAAGGCGCCCGGCTACCTGGACGAGCGGGCGGCCCCCTTCGACGCCGAGGCGGCCCGCGCGCTCGGCACCGCCGACCTCGCGGCGATCAAGGCCCTCGACGTGGAGCTCGCGTACCAGCTCAAGGCCTCGGGCCGGGCCCCCTGGCAGGTCCTGGCCGGCGCGGCCGAGGACGCGGGCCTCGCCGGGGCGCTGCTCCACGACGAGGCGCCGTACGGCGTGGGCTACCTCGTGGCGACCTGGTCCTGACCCGGTCCTGCCTGAGCCCGGCCCGTCCAGGCCTGGACGCTTCGCGAAACGGCGGACGGCCGGGAGTCGGGTGACTCTCGGCCGTCCGCCGATCTGCGTGGTCCGCCCGGCTCAGGGAGCCGGTGGCCGGTCGTCCGGCCGGGTGGGGGCGGTGGGGTCGGTCGCGTCCGGGTGCACAAACCGGTCCATGGCGTCCTTGGCCCTGCCCGTACCCGTCTGGATCTTGTCGCTGTACTTACCCTTGGTCTTCTCGTCGACGACCCGCGCGGCCTTGTCGATGCCGTGCTGGAGTTTGTCGATCTTGTCCTCGTGCTGGTGCGCGAGATCAGAGACCCGGTCCTTGGCCGGGGCGAGCTTGGCCTTCAAATTGTCCAAAAGACCCATGGCTACCTTCCCTATGGCTTCCCTCGCGGGCCGCTATGTGCGGGCGCCCTCGCCGACCTCGTTGTCGGCGGCCTCCTTGGCGGACTGCTGCTGGGGGATCTCGGTGCTCTCGGCGCCGGTCACCGCGACGGGCTCCGGTTCCGTCCGCGCCTCCACGCTTCCGTCGCCGTCCTCGCCCGGCCCCTTCGCCACCGAGGCCCCGGCCGTCTCCTCCACCGCGTTCCCCGCCGCGTTCTCCGCTACGTCCTCCGCGGCGGACGGGTCCGGCTCGGCAACGGCCGGTGCCTCGGTGTGCGGCTCCTCCGTGGCCTTCGGCTTCTTCCCGAGGAATCGTGCAAAAACGCCCATATCCACTCCATACGTTACTCGTGCGAGCGAAATCCCGCGTGACCCGGTGCGTCCGTTTGCGCCACCCCGGTCACCGCCTCTCGCCGGCGGCGGGAATCTCGCAACGGGCAACGAAGCCGGACACGGACCGTCACGTAACTCGTTCGAGACCCGCCGCCGAGGTTTGCGAGACTGGTGCGGTGAGCAGCGCACCCCCCGCCCCCCGTGTCATCGCCGTCGTCGGCCCCACCGCGGCCGGAAAATCCGACCTCGGCGTCTTCCTGGCCCAACGGCTCGGCGGTGAGGTCGTCAACGCCGACTCCATGCAGCTGTACCAGGGGATGGACATCGGCACCGCCAAGCTGACGCCCGAGGAGCGCGCAGAGGTCCCGCACCACCTGCTCGACATCTGGGACGTGACCGTCACGGCCTCGGTCGCCGAGTACCAGCGGCTCGCCCGCGCCCGTATCGACGCCCTCCTCGCCGAGGGCCGCTGGCCGATCCTGGTCGGCGGTTCCGGGCTCTACATCCGCGGCGCCGTCGACAACCTGGAGTTCCCCGGCACCGACCCCGAGGTCAGGGCCCGCCTGGAGGAGGAACTCGCGCTGCGCGGCTCCGGCGCCCTGCACGCCCGGCTGTGCGCCGCCGACCCCGAGGCCGGCCGTGCCATCCTGCCCAGCAACGGGCGTCGTATCGTCCGGGCCCTGGAGGTGATCGAGATCACCGGTCAGCCGTTCACCGCCAACCTCCCCGGCCACGACTCGGTCTACGACACCGTCCAGATCGGCGTCGACGTGGCCCGCCCCGAGCTCGACGAGCGCATCGCGCTGCGCGTCGACCGGATGTGGGAGGCCGGGCTCGTGGACGAGGTGCGCGCCCTGGAGGCGCACGGGCTGCGCGAGGGCCGTACGGCGTCGCGCGCGCTCGGCTACCAGCAGGTCCTCGCGGCGCTCGCCGGGGAGTGCACGGAAGCGGAAGCGCGGACCGAGACCGTCCGTGCCACCAAGCGCTTCGCGCGCCGTCAGGATTCATGGTTCAGGCGCGACCCCCGGGTGCACTGGTTGAGTGGGGCCGCGGCGGACCGCGAGGAACTTCCGCGGCTGGCCCTGGCGTTGCTCGAACGACCGGTCACAGCCTGATCACGTCATGGCATCGGGATGCGCCACCGGTCATCGAGGCCTCCGGCGCCGTGCCATCATCGAGCTTCGATCGCAAGTGGAGTCCTAGTTGGGAGGGCGCGTGGCGATGGAGGCCGGCCCTCGCGACACCGCACATGACACCGAGCACGTCGCCGTGGCACCGGGTGATCCGGACGAGGGCGAGGACCGACTGACGCCGGACGGTCCGGACGACACGGTGGGTGGCGGGGTGACCGCCGACGGCCCCGAGCCGGAGGAGATGTTCACCAGCGGCCCCGAGGTCGAGGTCGAGCTCCGCCCGCAGCGCCGGCTGCGCCTGTGGCAGCTGGCCCCGATCGTGGGCCTGGCCGCGGTGGGCTCCCTGATGTTCGCCTTCCCGCTCGCCTTCGACTTCGGCGACAGCGGCGCGGTGATCGCGATGCTGGGCCTGCTGATCTGCTCCTGCGCGGCAGGCTGGGGCATGATGGCCGCCCGCCGGGTGGGCTACACCCTGCCGGGCTTCCCCGCGAGGGGCTCGGACCGCAGGCCCGACTGGCGTGTGGTGCTCGGATACGTGGTCCTGGTGGCACTCGTGGTCGTCCTGGCTGTCTGGCGAGTGGCGCGACTGCGCTGACGGACGGCCCACTGGAAGCGCCGCTGACCGAAGCGCCCGCAAGGAGCGCGGGGCCGTATCGACATGCGGCTCTGCCGCGCGGGCGCGGTCCGACCCCACCGGCCCGCGCCCGAAACACGCCGCACCCCTCCCGTACCCTCGAAGAATGAGCATCCCCTTCCTCAAGGGCCACGGCACCGAGAACGACTTCGTGATCGTCCCGGACCCGGACAACGCCCTGGACCTCACCCCGGCCGCCGTGACCGCCCTGTGCGACCGCAGGGCGGGCATCGGCGCCGACGGCGTGCTGCACGTCGTCCGGTCCGCCGCGCACCCCGAGGCCAAGGGGATGGCCACCGACGCGGAGTGGTTCATGGACTACCGCAACGGCGACGGCTCGATCGCCGAGATGTGCGGCAACGGCGTCCGCGTCTTCGCCCGCTACCTCCAGCACGCAGGTCACGTCACGGAGGGCGACCTCGCCGTCGCCACCCGCGGCGGTGTGAAGGCCGTCCACATCGCCAAGGACGGCGACGTCACCGTCGGCATGGGCCGTGCCCGCCTCCCCGAGAGCGACGTCACGGTGAGCGTCGGCGACCGCACCTGGCCCGCCCGTAACGTGAACATGGGCAACCCGCACGCCGTCGCCTTCGTCGAGGACCTCGCGCACGCCGGCGACCTCTACACCCCGCCTCCCTTCAGCCCGCCCTCGGCCTACCCCGAAGGGGTCAACGTCGAGTTCGTCGTCGACCGCGGCCCCGGCCACGTCGCGATGCGCGTGCACGAGCGCGGCTCCGGCGAGACCCGCTCCTGCGGCACCGGCGCCTGCGCCGTCGCCGTGGCCGCCGCCCGCCGTGACGGCGCCGACCCCGCCGTCACCGGAACCCCGGCGACGTACACCGTGGACGTGCCCGGCGGACGGCTCGTCATCACCGAACGACCCGACGGTGAGATCGAGATGACCGGCCCCGCCGTGATCGTGGCCGAGGGCGAGATCGACGCCGAATGGCTGGAAAACGGCGCACGCTGAACCTGCCCGACGTCAAGAACCGTGGTCCGGGGTGTCCCACAACACCCGGATCCACGGCCGACGTTGCTCCCGGTGGCGAAAAACGTCGGCCACCCCCCGAACAGGTGGCGCAAAATCGTAAACCTCCAAGTCGTCGCTCGAATGGGTGATCCGTTTCACGCTCGGCGAGAGGCGGTCAGTCGGGTGTGTTGGGCTCGGTAGCATCAAGCACCGGCACGGACGGGGGAACGTCACCAATCCCTGAGCCATGTATGCCCTGGGGCCCCGTCCGCCGGTCCACGAGCCGGAGGTGCCCATGAGTGCGGAGGCCACGAACCCTGCGACGCCCGGACCTGTAGTGCCCACAGCGGCCCGCAGGAAGGCCCGCCCCCGGATCGACCTGCGTCGGCTCGGCCGGGCCGCACTCCTCGGCAACGCGGCGCGCGGCAAGCTGCCCGACGCCATCGGCCATGTCGCCGAGGCGCACCGTGCCCACTACCCCGACGCCGACCTCGAACCCCTGCGCCGCGCCTACGTCCTCGCCGAGTCCTCGCACCGCGGCCAGATGCGCAAGAGCGGCGAGCCGTACATCACCCACCCCCTCGCGGTCACCCTGATCCTCGCCGAACTCGGCGCCGAGACCACGACCCTGACGGCCTCTCTGCTGCACGACACCGTCGAGGACACCGACGTGACCCTGGACCAGGTGCGGGAACAGTTCGGCGAGGAGGTCCGTTACCTGGTAGACGGAGTGACGAAACTCGAGAAGGTCGACTACGGGGCCGCCGCCGAACCCGAGACGTTCCGGAAGATGCTCGTCGCCACCGGCAGCGACGTCCGGGTGATGTCGATCAAGCTCGCCGACCGTCTGCACAACATGCGCACCCTCGGCGTGATGCGCCCCGAGAAGCAGGAGCGCATCGCCAAGGTCACCCGTGACGTCCTCATCCCGCTCGCCGAACGGCTCGGCGTGCAGGCCCTGAAGACCGAGCTGGAGGACCTGGTCTTCGCCATCCTGCATCCCGAGGAGTACGCGCGCACAAGGGAGTTGATCGCCGAGAACGCGGCCCGCGCGGACGACCCTCTCGCGGACATCTCCGACGAGGTGCGCGGGGTGCTGCGCGAGGCCGACATCCCCGCCGAAGTCCTCATCCGGCCACGCCACTTCGTCTCCGTGCACCGCGTCAGCCGCAAACGCGGCGAACTGCGCGGCGCCGACTTCGGCCGGCTGCTGGTGCTGGTCAACGAGGACGCGGACTGTTACGCCGTACTCGGCGAACTGCACACCTGTCTGACCCCGGTCGTCTCGGAGTTCAAGGACTTCATCGCCGTACCGAAGTTCAACCTGTACCAGTCGCTGCACACCGCGGTGGCCCGTGCCGACGGACAGGTCGCCGAAGTCCTCATCCGCACCCACCAGATGCACAAGGTCGCCGAGGCCGGTGTCGTCGCCCTCGGCAACCCCTACGCCCCGGCCGCCGACGCACCCGTCTCCGACGCCCCGGCCGACGGTGAGCGCGCCGACCCGACCCGGCCCGGCTGGCTCTCCCGCCTCCTCGACTGGCAGAAGGCCGCGCCGGACACCGACACCTTCTGGTCCACCCTCCGCGAGGACCTCGCCCAGGACCGCGAGATCACCGTCTTCCGCCCCGACGGCGGCACCCTCGGCCTGCCCGAGGGCGCCACCTGCGTCGACGCCGCCTACGCCCAGTACGGCGAGGACGCGCACGCCTGTATCGGCGCCCGGGTCAACGGCCGCCTCGCCACCCTCAGCACCGTCCTCAAGGACGGCGACACCGTCCAGCTGCTGATGGGCCAGGACCCGGCCTCCGAACCCTCCCGGGAGTGGCTGGAGCACGCCCACACGCCCGCCGCGCGCATCGCCATCCAGCGCTGGCTCGCCACCCACCCGGACAGCACCGAAGAGCCCCACGCGCCCGTGGCCGTACCCACGCGCCCGATCCCGGAGCCCCAGACCGTCACGCCCCGCACGGCCAGCGCCGTGGTCGTCGACCGGCCCGACGCGACCGTACGGCTGGCCGGCTGCTGCACCCCCGTACCGCCCGACGAGGTCACCGGCTTCGCGGTCCGCGGGGGAGTGGTCACCGTGCACCGCGTGGCCTGCGCCGCGGTGGCGCACATGAAGGGCACCGGGCGCCCCGAGACCGCGGTGAGCTGGGGCGACAGCACCGCCTGCCGGGTCACCCTGGTCGCCGAATCGTTCGGGCGCCCGCATTTGCTCGCCGACCTCACCGAGGCGATGGCCCAGGAGGGCGCCGAGATCGTCTCGGCGACCGTGGAACCCCCCAGCCAGCAGCGGGTCCGCCACACCTACACCGTCGAACTCCCCGACGCGGCCCACCTGCCCGCCCTCATGCGCGCGATGCGCAACGTGGCCGGGGTGTACGACGTCGACCGAGCGCAACACCAGTAGGTACCCGTTCGAGTGGATCGGGCGCGCGGCGTCGCCGTGGGCCGGCAGCGCGCTGGTAGCGGTGGTTCATGTCGCTCACCCTCCGCGCCCGTCGGCCCCGGCGCCGGCACACCGCCCTGCTCGCCTCCGCCGTCTCCGTCGCCCTGCTCGGCGCGAGCGCCCCGCCGGCGCCGCTGGGCATCGGCGACCGGCTCTTCCCCTACCTCGGCAACCCGGGGTACGACGTGGCGTCGTACGACCTCTCCTTCACCTATCCCGGCAGCAACGACAAGCCGCTCCAGGCCGTCACCACCATCAACGCCTGGGCCACCACCGACCTGGACCGGGTCAACCTGGACTTCGCGCACGGCAAGGTCGAGTCCGTCGAGGTCGACGGCCGGGCCGCCGCCTTCGACAGCGCCGGCGAGGACCTGGTCGTCACCCCGGACCAGCCGCTGCGGCGGGGCAGCTGGACGCGGATCACCGTGAAGCACACCAGCGACCCGATGGCCGCCAAGGGCCAGGACGGCGGCTGGGTACGGACCACCGACGGGCTCGCCATGGCCAACCAGGCCGACGCCGCCCACTTGGTCTTCCCGTGCAACGACCACCCGTCCGACAAGGCGATGTTCACCTTCCACATCACCGCCCCGAACGACTACACGGTCGTCGCCAACGGCCTCCCCACCGAGTCCTCCCGGGTCGGCCGGCAGACCACCTGGACCTACCGCACCGAGCACCCCATGGCCACCGAACTGGCCCAGGTCTCCATCGGCCGCTCCGCCGTACTGCACCGCACCGGCCCGCACGGCCTGCCCGTCCGGGACGTCGTCCCGAGCGCCGCCGCCAAGACCCTCGAACCCTGGCTGGCCAAGACCCCGGACCAGATCGCGTGGCTGGAGAGCAAGGTCGGGACGTACCCCTTCGAGACCTACGGCGTGCTCATGGCGCAGGCGTCCACCGGCTTCGAGCTGGAGACCCAGACCCTCTCCCTCTTCGAGAAGAACCTTTTCACCGAGACCGCGTACCCCAAGTGGTACATCGAGTCGATCATGGTGCACGAGCTGTCCCACCAGTGGTTCGGCGACAGCGTCAGCCCGCGCGTCTGGTCGGACGTCTGGCTGAACGAGGGCCACGCCACCTGGTACGAGGAGCTGTACGCGGAGGAGAAGGGCCACCAGCCCATGATCAACCGCATGAAGGCCGCCTACGGCGCCTCCGACCGCTGGCGCGCCGCCGGCGGACCGCCCGCCCTGCCCAAGGCGCCCGACCCCGGCCAGAAGATCAGCATCTTCCGCCCCAACATCTACGACGGCGCCGCGCTCGCCCTCTACGCCCTGCGCCAGGAGATCGGCAAGCCCGCCTTCGAGCGCCTGGAGCGGATCTGGGTACAGCGCCACAAGGACGCCACCGCCACCACCGCCGACTACGTGAAGCTGGCCTCGTCGATCGCGAACCGCGACCTCACCGGCTTCTTCGACGCCTGGCTGTACGGCGAGAAGACCCCGCCGATGCCCGGCCACCCGGACTGGAAGCAGGTCCCGGCCCCGGCCAGGCACTCCAAGAAGTGACGGCGCGGCGGCCCCCGGAACAAGCGGGGCGGCCCCCGGAATAACACGGTGCCGGGACGGTGCGTACCGTGCGACCATCATGGAGTCGGCGCGGTACGGGTCGCGGGGAATCTCCCGGGGTACTCGTACGTTGAGAAAGTGAACGCCGATTTCGGCATCCCCATCGACGTAAGGACCCAATGACCTCCTCTTCTTCCCCTTCCCAGGACACCAGGCGCCTCGCGCAGGACTACCCCGAAGGTCTTCGGGCCGATGCCCTGATGGAAGAGGACGTCGCCTGGAGCCACGAGATCGACGGAGAGCGGGACGGCGACCAGTTCGACCGCTCCGAGCGCGCGGCCCTGCGCCGCGTGGCGGGCCTCTCCACCGAGCTCGAGGACGTCACCGAGGTCGAGTACCGACAGCTCCGCCTGGAGCGGGTCGTGCTGGTCGGGGTGTGGACCACCGGCACCGTGCAGGACGCGGACAACTCCCTCGCGGAGCTGGCCGCCCTCGCCGAGACGGCGGGCGCCCTGGTGCTGGACGGTGTCATCCAGCGCCGCGACAAGCCCGACGCGGCCACCTACATCGGCTCCGGCAAGGCCCTGGAGCTGCGTGACATCGTCGTCGAAACGGGCGCGGACACCGTCATCTGCGACGGTGAGCTGAGCCCGGGCCAGCTGATCCAGCTGGAGGACGTCGTCAAGGTCAAGGTCATCGACCGGACCGCCCTGATCCTGGACATCTTCGCCCAGCACGCCAAGTCCCGAGAGGGCAAGGCGCAGGTCGCGCTCGCACAGATGCAGTACATGCTGCCGCGCCTGCGCGGCTGGGGTCAGTCGCTGTCCCGGCAGATGGGCGGCGGCTCGGGCGGCGGCCTCGCCACCCGTGGTCCCGGTGAGACCAAGATCGAGACGGACCGGCGGCGGATCCGCGAGAAGATGGCGAAGATGCGCCGCGAGATCGCGGAGATGAAGACCGGCCGCGACATCAAGCGCCAGGAACGCAAGCGCCACAAGGTGCCGTCCGTCGCCATCGCGGGCTACACCAACGCCGGCAAGTCCTCCCTGCTCAACCGCCTCACCGGCGCCGGCGTCCTGGTCGAGAACGCCCTGTTCGCCACCCTGGACCCGACGGTCCGCCGCGCGGAGACCCCGAGCGGCCGCCTCTACACGCTGGCCGACACCGTCGGCTTCGTGCGCCATCTGCCCCACCACCTGGTCGAGGCGTTCCGCTCCACCATGGAGGAGGTCGGCGACGCCGACCTGATCCTGCACGTGGTCGACGGCTCGCACCCGGTGCCGGAGGAGCAGCTGGCCGCCGTGCGCGAGGTGATCAGGGACGTGGGTGCCACCGACGTACCCGAGATCGTGGTGATCAACAAGGCGGACGCGGCCGACCCGCTGGTGCTCCAGCGGCTGCTGCGCAACGAGAAGCGGTCCATCGCGGTCTCGGCCCGCACCGGCCAGGGCATCCAGGAGCTGCTCACCCTGATCGACGACGAGCTGCCCCGCCCGTCGGTCGAGATCGAGGCGCTCGTCCCCTACACCCACGGCAAGCTGGTCGCCCGCGCTCACAACGAGGGCGAGGTGCTCTCCGAGGAACACACCGCCGAGGGCACCCTGCTCAAGGTCCGGGTCCACGAGGAACTGGCGGCGGAACTGACACCGTACGTTCCGACTCCGGCTGCGTGACGACTGATCGGTGAAGGGCCCGCCCCCTTTCAAGGGGGCGGGCCCTTCATGCTTCGTCGGGGGCGCGGGGCTGGATCGATATGCGGCGCCGCCGGGTGGGCGCCACCGGTCAGCGATGGCCGTCAGCCCGCGCCACCGGTCAGCGATGGCCGTCAGCCGGCGCCACCGGTCAGCGATGGCCGTCAGCCGGCGCCACCGGTCAGCGACGGCCGTCAGCCCGCGCCACCGGTCAGCGACGGCCGTCAGCCGACAACGCGGCAGCGCCCACGGGGAGACGACCGCCCCTCTACCGTCCCGCGAACTCCTTGCTGACCCCCTCGTACACACCCTTGGCCACAGCACCGAACCGAGGCCCGGCCAGCCACCCCGAGCTCACCGGCCCGATCGACGTGTTGGACACCAGCGCCGGCTTGCCGTCGGCCCCCGTCTCCACCCAGCCGCCACCCGATGCCCCACCGGTCATCGTGCAGCCGATCCGGTACATCGTCGGCGCCGACGCGTCGACCGACAGCCGCCCCGGCTTGTCCGCGCACTGGTACAGCAACGACCCGTCGTACGGCTTCGCCGCCGGATACCCGGTGGCCGTGATGCTCGAGACCTTCGGCACGGCCGGCCCGTCGAAGTTCACCGGAAGAGCCGAACCGACCGTCTCCTCCAGGGACTTGCCGCCACTGCCCTGCTCCGGTGTCACATGGATCACGGCGTAGTCGTACGACGCACCGTCGCCGCCCGTCTCCCCGCCCTGGTCGATCCACTGCTGCGAGGTCTGCGCCCCGTCACCCCACCAGACGCCGTACGGCGCGACCTGGGAGCGCGTCGCCTGCGCGAGCGCCGTGCCCGTCAGCCCCTGGTCGTTGTACGACGGCACGAACGCGATGTTCCGGTACCAGCCGCCGTTCTTGCCGGCGTGCACGCAATGACCCGCCGTCCACACCAGGTTGGACTTGCCCGGGTGAGCCGGGTCCTCGACGACCGTCGCCGAGCAGACCATCGTGCCCTCGGGGGAGTCGAAGAACACCTTCCCGGCGGTGGCCGCGTTGGCGTGGTACGTCGGCCGCACGGCCTTCGCCTCGACCGGGTCCGGCGTCGGGTCGGTCACCCCCTGGTCACCGGAGAGGTCGTTGTCGTCGACGCCCTTGTTCCTGTCCGGGTCGTTGGCGTCCCGCATCCGGTCCGGGTTCCACAGGCCCTTGATGATGGGGTTGATGAAGTCGTTGGCCTCGCGCAGCCAGTCGTCCCTGTCCCAGTTCTTCCAGGCGCCGTTCTTCCACTTGTCGATGTCGATCCCGTGCTCTTTGAGCTTGTTCCTGATGTCGTCCGGGATCTTGATCTTGCCGTCGCCGGTGTCGGCCGTGGCGGACGCCGGCGCCGGGCCGCCCGCGTTGTCGTCGCCGGAGCTGTCGCAGGCGGTGGCGGTCAGCGCCAGCGCCGAAGCGAGGGCGACGGCCGCCAGCGCCCGGGGCGCGCCCCTTCGAAGGGTGAACGACGGCCGGATGGATCGCATGCTGGTGACTCCCCCTGTTGGTAAGGAACTTGAGCGTCACACTATGCGCTCGCTGTGCGGGGCCGCCCATGGAAGGGCAACGGTTTCGCTACGGGCGGTCCGGTGCGGCCGTCCCCGCACTTCCGTCACTCGGACCCGCCTGACCTCGTCAAACCGCGCTGACCCGGACGGGCCAGTTCCCGTTGGGTTCCGGCCGGGGGACGAGTGTGCGGCCGCCGGTTCCGGAGGACGCTCGGCATGCATCAGGACGACGCTCGGCACGTATCAGGACGACGCTCGGCATGTATCAGGACGACGCTCGGCACGTATCAGGGTGTGACAGACGGCGGCCCGGTGTCGGTGTCCGTCGGTCTGGTGAAGGCAAGGATCTTGAGGCAACCCGTAACCCGTCGGCCGGTCCGGGGTTGGTAGCGGTGGGGGTCCCGCTGCCTGTGCCCGGTGCCCGCCGATCAACTCGCCTCTGGACAGCGGGGAGGACAGCGAGCCGTGGCCGTGACGGAGTCGGTGACCGGGGACACGTTCGGGGGAGCGCGCGCGGCGCACGAGGGGATCCTGAGACGCCAGTCGGCGCGTGAGTCGCGGGCGCGGACCTACGCGCGCGCCCTCCCCATCGTGCCGGTGCGGGCCCGTGGGCTGACCATCGAGGGCGCCGACGGCCGCCGCTACCTGGACTGTCTCTCCGGCGCCGGCACCCTCGCGCTCGGCCACAACCACCCGGTCGTACTGGAGGCGATCCGCAAAGTCCTGGACTCGGGCGCCCCCCTTTCCGTGCTCGACCTGGCGACCCCCGTCAAGGACGCCTTCATCACCGAGCTGTTCCGCACCCTGCCGCCCGGCCTCGCCGACCGCGCCCGCGTCCAGTTCTGCGGGCCCGCCGGGACGGACGCCGTCGAAGCCGCCTTCAAACTCGTCCGGGCCGCGACCGGCCGCACCGGCATCCTCGCCTTCACCGGCGCGTACCACGGCATGACCAGCGGCGCGCTGGCCGCCTCCGGCGGGGCCTGCGACGTACGGGTCGCCCGGCTGCCCTACCCCCAGGACTACCGCTGCCCGTTCGGCGTCGGCGGCCCGGACGGCGCCGAACTCGCCGCCCGCTGGACCGAGTCCGTCCTCGACGACCCCAAGTCCGGCGTCCCGCTGCCCGCCGGGATGATCCTCGAACCCGTCCAGGGCGAGGGCGGGGTGATCCCGGCGCCCGACGACTGGCTCCGGCGGATGCGGCAGCTCACCACCGACCGCTCCATCCCCCTCATCGCGGACGAGATCCAGACCGGGGTGGGCAGGACCGGAGCCTTCTGGGCCGTCGAGCACAGCGGGGTCACTCCCGACGTGATGGTCCTGTCCAAGGCCATCGGCGGCAGCCTCCCCCTCGCCGTCGTCGTCTACCGCGACGACCTCGACGTCTGGGAACCCGGCGCCCACGCCGGCACGTTCCGAGGCAACCAACTCGCCATGGCCGCCGGCACGGCCACCCTCGCCCACGTCCGGGAGAACGGCCTCGCCGAACGCGCGGGCCTGCTCGGCTCCCGCATGCTCGCCCAGCTGCGAGGCCTCCAGGAGGAGTTCGCGTGCGTGGGCGACGTGCGGGGGCGGGGGTTGATGATCGGGGTGGAACTGGTGGATCCGGAGGGGGAGCAGGGCCCGGGAGCCGCGCAGGACGGGCGCGCGTGGGCCGCGGGGGAGGGCGGGGGATACGCGGAGACGCGGCAGGACGGTGAGATCCGGGGCTTCGGTAGGGGCGGTGCGGTGGAGATGCGGGGCGGTGCCGTGGACGGAAGCGACTCGGACGGCGGTGCTGCGGGCAGGGTCGACCGGCGCGAAGGTGCTGCGGGCGAGGGCGGTGGGCGCGGCGGTGCCGTGCCCGGCGACGGGCGGGGCGGCGGTGCGGTGAGCGGGTGGAACGGTGCGGGCCGTCGCCGCCCGCACCCGGCCGCTCCCGAACTGGCCTCCGCCGTGCAGCGCGCATGCCTGGAACGCGGGCTGATCGTCGAGCTCGGCGGCCGCCACGCCGGTGTCGTGCGACTCCTGCCGCCGCTGACCATCACCGACGAACAGGCCGCCGCCGTCCTGGACCGCCTCGCCGACGCCGTGGCGGCGGTGGCCCGCGAGCCCGCCGCCCACGGCGTACGGCCGCCCCGCCGACGAGGCGGCGGCAAGGAGCCGGCCGGCTAGCCCACCCATCCGGAACGGGCCGACCGGCCACCGTGCCCGAGACGACCGAGCCGAAGGGACCGCCCGCAGCGAACCCACCCGACGGATCAGCCGGAAGGCGGAACCCGCCCGCCGGACCAACCGGAAGGCGCCCGCCCACCGGACCGCGGCCGTCGGACCGGCGCCCCGGCGCTGCCGGACCGGCGCAAGCAGGCCGGGCGCCCGGCGCGGCCGCACCGAAGCGGTCGCCCGGCGCCGGACCGCAGCAGTCGACCGGCGCCGGACCGCAGCAGCCGACCGGTGGACCAGAACGGAACCACGCGGCCCGACCGGGCCGCGCATGAGACCCCACATCGTTCACACCTCTCTCGTAAGGACAGCCAGCACCTGACTCACCCCCCCGACAGCCGAGTTCGCCGCACACGACGGCCGACGGCCACCGGTCGACCCCGCACCGCCCGAGCCCCTGAGGAACCCCCTTGAACGCCACCCCCACCCCCGACGACCACGGAGACCAGGGTCCACAGGGACGTCCCGTTCCGCTCGCCGAGTCGGTTCCCCAGCAGCGCGGCCGCACCTTCCCGCCCGAGCGGTCCCGCGACGACGCCGGGGACCTTCTGGAACACCCCGACCCGCACGTCGCCGCCCAGGCCGCCGCCGTGGAGAACTTGCTGCGCTGCTGGGCACGCGAGACGAACCTCCCCGCGCCCGACACCGGCACCCTCCGCATCCCGCTGCCCGCCAGCGGTACGGCCCTGATCACCCCGGTCCGCCACTGGTCCCCGACCGGCTGGCACCGCTTCGGCCCACCCCGCCTGGCCGGCACCCCCGACACCGCCCCGCCCGTCGACGCGCTCACCCTCGCGGCCCTGCTCAGCCGGGAGACGGCGGGAGCGGCAGGGGGCACGGTGGTCCGACCGGAGGGCGGCCGCGGTCAGATCGGTGGTGTCCCAGGCCAGGTCGGTGGCAGCCCTGGTCAGGTCGGTGGTGGCCCTGGTCAGGTCGGTGGTGTCCCAGGCCAGGTCAGTGGTGGCCCCGGTCCGGGCGGTGGCAGCTCTGGTCAGGTCGGTGGTGGCCCCGATCCGGTCGGTGGTGGCCCCGATCCGGTCAGCGGCGGTCCCGATCCGGTCGGCGGCGGTCCCGAGCCGGTCGACGGCAGTCCCGGTTCGGTCGGTGGCATCGTCGCCCAAGCCAACGGCAGTCCCCTCCGCCTCAACGGCAGCCCTTTCCAGCCCGACGGCGGCCCTCGCCGCGCCGAAGGCGCTCCCCGCACCCAGGCCGTCCTCGACGCCGGCGACCTCGTGGCCCGGGTCGCCGACTCCCTGCGCCGCACGGTCACCTTCATCGCGGACCGGCGTGCCCACCCCGCCGACGGCCCCGACCGTTTTCTCGACGCCGAACAGGCACTCCTCCTCGGGCATCCCCTGCACCCGACCCCGAAGAGCCGTGAGGGTCTGACCGACTCCGAAGCCCGGCTCTACTCACCGGAGTTGCGCGGCTCCTTCCCCCTGCACTGGATGGCAGTCGCCTCCTCCCTCCTCGCCACCGACTCGGCCTGGACCGAGCGCGGCCGCCCTGTCCCCGCGCCGCACCTCATGGAAAGCCTGGCCGGCACGGCCCTGCCCCTGCCCGACGGCTATGGCGCCGCCCTGCCCCTGCATCCCTGGCAGGCCCGTGAGGTCCGCCACCGCGAGACGACCGCCGCCCTGCTCGACGCCGGACTCCTGCGCGACCTGGGCCCTCTCGGCGTCCCCTGGCATCCCACCTCCTCCGTACGAACCGTGCACCGCACCGGCGCCCCCGCCATGCTCAAGCTGTCGCTGGGCCTGCGCATCACCAACTCCCGCCGGGAGAACCTCCGCAAGGAACTCCACCGCGGCGTCGAGATGCACCGCCTGCTGCGCACCGGCCTCGCCAAGCAGTGGCAGGCCGCCCACCCCGGCTTCGACATCGTGCGCGACCCCGCCTGGCTGGCCGTGGACGGCCAGGACGGCCGACCCGTGCCCGGACTCGACGTGATGATCCGGCACAACCCGTTCACCCCCGACGACGACGTGTCCTGCCTTGCCGGACTGGCCGCACCCCTTCCCCTGGACGCCCCATCGGCGAACGGCGCTCCCCGGCCGTACCGGTCCCGGCTCGCCCGGGTGGTCGCCCGGCTGGCCGAACGCACCGGCCGCCCCGTCGGCGCCGTCAGCGCCGAGTGGTTCCTGCGCTACCTGGAGCAGGCCGTCCGCCCGGTGCTCTGGCTCGACGGCGAGGCCGGTATCGCCCTGGAGGCACACCAGCAGAACACCCTGCTGCTGCTGGACGCCGACGGCTGGCCCGCCGACGGCCGCTACCGTGACAACCAGGGCTACTACTTCCGTGAGTCCCGGTGGGCGGAACTCGACGCCCGGCTGCCCGGAGTCGGCGAGCACAGCGACACCTTCGTCTCCGACGAGGTCACCGACGAACGCTTCGCCTACTACCTCGGCATCAACAACGTGTTCGGTCTGATCGGCGCGTTCGGCTCCCAGCGGCTCGCCGACGAGCGCCTGCTGCTCGCGGCCTTCCGCCGGTTCCTCACCGACGCGGCCTCCGGACCCGCCCGGATGCGCACCTCCCTGCCCGGCCACCTGCTCGACTCACCCGTCCTGCGCTGCAAGGCCAACCTGCTGACCCGGCTGCACGGCCTCGACGAACTCGTCGGCCCGGTCGACACCCAGTCCGTCTACGTCACCATCGCCAACCCCCTCCACTCCTGACCGTCCGACCGCTCTGACCACGGCGACCTCATCACCGGCCCTCCCTCTACCGCCCGCCACCCGGCCTTCACCCGCCGCCGACCACTGACTCCACCCACCGCCCTTCATCCACCGCCGTCATCCACCGCCTTTCGTCCACCGATCTTCATCCACCTCACCGACCGAGGAACATGACCCACCTCGTCTCCTGAGAGGAGCGCACCATGCCTCCCACCGACGCGAGCGCCGACGCAGGCCCCGTACCGGTCCACCCCGTCCACCCCGGCCGCTCAGGTCCCGCCGAGGACACCCGGGACTGCGAGGACACCCTGGACCTCCGCCTGCCCGCCGATCTCCTCGCCCTCTTCGCCGGGAAGACGACCGGCCCCGATCTCGGTACGACGGCCCACACCGACGACGGCGAGATCCCCGGCTCCGACAACGGCGGTGGAGGACTGGCCGCACCGGCCGCCCCGGACGGCACTCGCGCCGCCCCGACCACCGAGTCGCAGGTGCCCGCACTCGACCCCGACCGAGCCTCTGCACTCGGTCGAGCCTCTGCACTCGGGCATGACCGATCTGCCGCACTCGGACACGACCGAGCCGTCGCGCTCGACGAGGAACGATCTGCCGCGCTCAGTCACGAGCGACAGACCCCGCTCGGTCATGAACAACCGACCCTGCTGGGCCACGACCGACCGAGCCCGCACACTCCTGACCGACCGACCCCGCATGCCGACGTCCTGCCGACCCCGCATGCCGACGTCCGACCGACTCCGCATGCCGACGTCCGACCGACTCCGCACGCTCAGGCCCGACCGACCCCGCTCCACCAAGACCCGCTCGGCCCACTGGACACGCTCGACCTGCTCGATCGGCTGGCCGGCTGGGGCCCCACCGAGACCCCCGTCGGTACCTTCCACCTCGTGCCGGTCCATGTCGAACGCGACCTGCCGATCATCGGCCGCTGGATGAACGACCCCGCCGTGGCCGCATTTTGGCAGCTGGCCGGTTCACGGGCGCAGACGGAAGATCATTTGCGTGGCCAGCTCGCGGGAGACGGACGCAGCGTGCCCTGCCTGGGCAGTCTCGACGGCACTCCGATGAGCTACTGGGAGATCTACCGGGCCGACCTGGACCCGCTCGCCCGCCACTACCCGGCCCGCCCGCACGACACCGGAGTCCACCTCCTCATCGGCGATGCCGCCGACCGGGGGCGCGGACTGGGGTCCGCCCTGCTCAGAGCCGTGGCCGATCTCGTACTTGATCACCGCCCCGCCTGTGCGCGCGTCGTCGCGGAGCCCGATCTTCGCAACACCCCCTCCGTGGCCGCCTTCCTCGGCGCGGGCTTCCGCTACGCCGCCGAGATCGACCTGCCTGCCAAACGGGCCGCCCTCATGATCCGAGACCGGTCCCTACGTCATCTGATGTAGCGCTGAGTGATGGCGCGTACACATGTAGTACGAAGCGGCCGCCGATCAAGTTCCCGGCCACCCGGAAGAATTCGGAACAACCCGCCACCCGGCCACCCGGGAGGAAACAACACGGGCAAACCCCCTGGCCTGCCCTTCCCTTGGCGGCCCCTTCATGACTCCTCCTCAGCCCACCTGCCCAGGAGCACCTCGCGTGATCCCGCCCCTCGTCCTCGCCTTGATCGCCCGATTGTCAGTGCCGGGCCGTAGGGTGGTCGCGCTATGACGAAGCCCTCCCTCCCTGAACTCCTGCATGCCGCTGTCACAGCTGTCGGCGGTACGGAGCGCCCCGGCCAGGTGACCATGGCCGAATCGGTCGCCGAAGCGATCGACGACGGATCCCATCTGCTGGTCCAGGCCGGCACCGGCACCGGAAAGTCGCTCGGCTATCTGGTGCCCGCGCTGGCCCACGGCGAGCGGGTCGTCGTGGCGACGGCGACCCTCGCCCTGCAGAGACAGCTCGTGGAGCGGGACCTGCCGCGCACCGTCGACGCCCTCCACCCGCTGCTGCGCCGCCGCCCGGAGTTCGCGATGCTCAAGGGCCGGTCGAACTACCTGTGTCTGCACCGGCTGCACGAGGGCGTGCCGCAGGACGAGGAGGAGGGCCTCTTCGACCAGTTCGAGGCGGCTGCGCCGACCAGCAAGCTCGGCCAGGACCTGTTGCGGCTGCGGGACTGGGCCGACGAGACCGAGACCGGTGACCGGGACGGCCTCACCCCGGGCGTCTCCGACAAGGCCTGGGCCCAGGTCTCGGTCTCCTCCCGGGAGTGCCTGGGTGCGTCCAAGTGCGCCTACGGCGCCGAGTGCTTCGCCGAGACGGCCCGTGAGCGCGCCAAGCTCGCGGACGTCGTCGTCACCAACCACGCGCTGCTGGCGATCGACGCCATCGAAGGCGCCCCGGTGCTCCCGCAGCACGAGGTGCTGATCGTGGACGAGGCGCACGAACTGGTCTCACGGGTCACCGGCGTCGCCACCGGCGAACTCACCCCGGGCCAGGTCAACCGAGCGGTCCGGCGGGCAGCCAAGCTGATCGACGAGAAGGCCGCCGACCAGCTCCAGACCGCCGCCGAGGGCTTCGAGCGGCTGATGGAGCTGGCCCTGCCGGGCCGCCTCGAGGAGATCCCGGAAGATCTCGGCTACGCCCTGGCGGCCCTCAGGGACGCCGCCCGCACCGTGATCTCCGCGATCGGCACGACCCGTGACAAGTCGGTCCAGGACGAGGACGCGGTCCGCAAGCAGGCCCTGGCCTCGGTGGAGACCGTGCACGACGTGGCCGAGCGGATCGTGAACGGCTCCGAGTGGGACGTCGTCTGGTACGAACGCCACGACCGTTTCGGTGCCTCGGTGCGGGTCGCCCCGATGTCCGTCTCGGGCCTGCTCAGGGAGAAGCTCTTCGCGGACCGTTCGGTCACTCTCACCTCGGCGACCCTCAAACTCGGCGGCGACTTCAACGGCGTCGGCGCGTCCCTGGGCCTCGCCCCCGAGGGCACCGAGGGCGACGACCTCCCGCAGTGGAAGGGCGTCGACGTCGGTTCCCCCTTCGACTACCCGAAGCAGGGCATCCTCTACGTCGCCAAGCACCTGTCGCGCCCCGCGCGGGACGGTGACCGCGCCGACATGCTCGACGAACTGACCGAGCTGATCCAGGCCGCCGGAGGCCGCACCCTCGGCCTCTTCTCCTCGATGCGGGGGGCCCAGCAGGCCGCCGAGGAGCTGCGCGTCCGGATCCCCGAGTTCCCGATACTGCTGCAGGGCGAGGAGACCCTCGGCGAGCTGATCAAGAACTTCGCGGCGGACCCCCGGACCTGTCTCTTCGGCACGCTGTCGCTGTGGCAGGGCGTCGACGTCCCGGGCCCCAGTTGCCAGCTGGTCGTCATGGACAAGATCCCGTTCCCGCGCCCGGACGACCCGCTGATGAGTGCCCGGCAGAAGGCCGTCGAGGACGCCGGCGGCAACGGCTTCATGGCGGTCGCCGCCACCCACGCCGCGCTCCTGATGGCCCAGGGCGCGGGCCGGCTGGTCCGCGCGTCGGGGGATCGGGGCGTGGTCGCCGTACTCGATCAGCGGCTGGCCACCGCGCGGTACGGCGGCTATCTGAAGTCGTCACTGCCCGACTTCTGGTACACCACGGACCGTAACCAGGTCAGGAAGTCGCTGGCGGCCATCGACGCGACGGCTCGGCAGGCGGAGGCGAAGTGATCGCGGGTTAGCCTGACCCGGCGCCGGGTCAGGCTAACCCGCGATCCGAAGAGGCGGTCGCCGGGGTCCGGACAGTACAAGACCCCGGAACCGGCGCAGGGGTCCCGGGGCCCGATCGGAGGGCGGGCGGGATCACCGCCCGCCGCAGGCGTCACACGCGACGCAGTACCGCGACGACCTTGCCCAGGATGGTCGCGTCGTCGCCGGGGATCGGCTCGTAGGCCGAGTTGTGAGGGAGGAGCCACACATGCCCGTCCTCGCGCTTGAAGCGCTTGACGGTGGCTTCGCCGTCGAGCATGGCGGCGACGATGTCGCCGTTCTCGGCGACCGGCTGGCGGCGGACGGTGACCCAGTCGCCGTCACAGATAGCGGCCTCGATCATGGAGTCACCGACGACCTTGAGCACGAACAGCTCGCCGTCGCCGACCAGCTGCCGAGGGAGGGGAAAGACGTCCTCGACCGATTCCTCGGCGAGGATCGGGCCACCGGCGGCGATCCGGCCGACCAGCGGGACGTACGACGCGGCGGGCTTGCCGGCGGTGTCCGTGGGCTGCACGCTGACGGCCTGGTCGGAGCCGCGTACCTCGTACGCGCGCGGGCGGTGCGGGTCGCGGCGCAGGAAGCCCTTGCGCTCCAGTGCCATCAGCTGGTGCGCCACCGAGGACGTGCTGGACAGGCCTACGGCCTGGCCGATCTCTCGCATCGACGGCGGGTAGCCCCGCCGCTGCACCGAGTCCCTGATCACCTCGATCACTCGGCGCTGCCGGTCGGTGAGGCCCGAGCTGTCCGCCCGGATGCCTGGAGGTCGGCCCGGTAGGGAGCGCTTGTGCCCCTCGGGATTCACGGCTTCGTTCATGGCATGCACCGGGTCGAGTCGGCCCTGGGAGCGGTCCTGGGCGGTGATGGTGGCACTGTCTGCGGTCGTGGTCACGTCGGCCCCTCTCGATGGTCTCCCTGCTGGACAACGGTAGTTGCTTTCGAAAGGTTGCGCCAAACACACGTTCGAGTGAAAAAACGCGGTTCACCGTACGCGATCACATGTCTGGGTGTATGGCTCACGCGGTACCCAGCGGACAAAAGGTCCCATCGTTGTACTCTTCACCGCCGGGCTGATGGCCGTGTGGGTGTGCCCAGTCTGCCATCCGGACCCCTGCCGACCGGGACGACCGCCCCCATCTGCGCCGGAGCCGCACGTGACCTCCGTGCGGCGCCCACGGTATCTCCGTATCCGCCGTAGCGGTACGTGTGCGACACGCGCAACCTGGCGATGTATCAGCCAATCACCACATCTAGTGGTTGGATTGCTACAGCAGCCCACAAGTTGTGGTCCCCCGGGTCTCCGGTGGCTCTGAGATCGCCTATGCTTGGGGCTGCTTCGTGGGGCCCGGGTGGTCCAGCGAGGCCATTGAGTCTGCTGTGAGGAGGGTTGGAGATCATGCACTGCCCCTTCTGCAGGCACCCCGACAGCCGCGTGGTCGACAGTCGTACGACCGACGACGGCACGTCGATCCGCAGGCGCCGCCAGTGCCCTGACTGCTCCCGTCGTTTCACGACCGTGGAGACGTGCTCGCTCATGGTGGTGAAGCGGTCCGGAGTCACCGAGCCATTCAGCCGTACCAAGGTCATCAACGGCGTGCGCAAGGCGTGCCAGGGACGACCTGTCACCGAGGACGCACTCGCCCAGCTCGGCCAGCGGGTCGAGGAGGCGGTGCGGGCCACCGGAAGTGCCGAGCTGACCACCCACGACGTGGGGCTGGCCATACTCGGCCCGTTGCAGGAACTCGACCTCGTCGCCTACCTGCGATTCGCCTCCGTCTACCGGGCCTTCGACTCGCTCGAGGACTTCGAGGCCGCGATCGCGGAGCTCAGGCAGGCGGCGCAGGACCCCGTCGCGGACGACGAAGACGCGGGAGCGGGGAGCCAGGAGGACGATCACGGGCCGGGCGGTACCACCAGGGCGCCCGAACCCGTCCATCTCGCCGGCTGACGGGCGGACCGGAACCGGGGGGAGGACCCGAATCCGGTTGTCGGACGGCGATCCAGGATTTGCCGCGGGTGGCAGCTGAGGGTGCCCGCGGCGTCAGCACAGAACAGCGTGTCACGGGAACATCGTGGCATTTCAGGGCGTTTTTGCCCGTAGAGGGAGGCGGCATGACAGAGACGGCGAGCGGTCCGGCACGGAGTTCCCGCGCGAAGGGCACCAAGGCCACCAAGGGGCTGCGTATCGAGCGCATCCACACCACCCCCGGCGTACACCCGTACGACGAGGTGAGCTGGGAGCGCCGTGACGTCGTCATGACCAACTGGCGCGACGGCTCGGTCAATTTCGAGCAGCGTGGCGTCGAGTTCCCCGACTTCTGGTCGGTGAACGCGGTCAACATCGTCACCAGCAAGTACTTCCGGGGTGCCGTCGGCACCCCGCAGCGCGAGACCGGCCTCAAGCAGCTGATCGACCGCATCGTGAAGACGTACCGGAAGGCCGGCGAGGACCACAAGTACTTCGCCTCGCCCGCCGACGCGGAGATCTTCGAGCACGAGCTGGCATACGCCCTCCTGCACCAGGTCTTCAGCTTCAACAGCCCCGTGTGGTTCAACGTGGGCACGCCGCAGCCCCAGCAGGTCTCCGCCTGCTTCATCCTGTCCGTCGACGACTCCATGGAGTCGATCCTCGACTGGTACAAGGAAGAGGGCATGATCTTCAAGGGCGGCTCCGGTGCCGGCCTGAACCTCTCCCGGATCCGCTCCTCCAAGGAGCTGCTCTCCTCCGGCGGCAACGCCTCCGGCCCGGTCTCCTTCATGCGCGGTGCCGACGCCTCCGCCGGCACCATCAAGTCGGGTGGCGCCACGCGTCGCGCCGCCAAGATGGTCATCCTCGACGTCGACCACCCCGACATCGAGGACTTCATCGAGACCAAGGTCAAGGAAGAGGAGAAGATCCGCGCCCTGCGTGACGCGGGCTTCGACATGGACCTGGGCGGCGACGACATCACGTCCGTCCAGTACCAGAACGCCAACAACTCCGTCCGCGTGAACGACGAGTTCATGAAGGCGGTCGAGCAGGGCGGACAGTTCGGCCTGCGCGCCCGGATGACCGGTGAGGTCATCGAGGAGGTCCAGGCCAAGAGCCTGTTCCGCAAGATGGCCGAGGCCGCCTGGGCCTGCGCCGACCCGGGCATCCAGTACGACGACACGATCAACCACTGGCACACCTGCCCGGAGTCCGGCCGGATCAACGGCTCGAACCCCTGCAGCGAGTACATGCACCTGGACAACACGTCCTGCAACCTCGCCTCGCTGAACCTGATGAAGTTCCTGAAGGACGACGGCCTGGGCCACCAGTCCTTCGAGGTCGAGCGCTTCGCGAAGGTCGTCGAGCTGGTCATCACCGCGATGGACATCTCCATCTGCTTCGCGGACTTCCCGACCCAGAAGATCGGCGAGAACACCCGCGCCTTCCGCCAACTCGGCATCGGCTACGCCAATCTCGGCGCCCTGCTGATGGCGACCGGCCACGCCTACGACTCCGACGGCGGCCGCGCGCTGGCCGGTGCCATCACCTCCCTGATGACCGGCACGGCGTACAAGCGCTCCGCCGAGCTGGCCGCGGTCGTCGGCCCGTACGACGGCTACGCCCGCAACGCCGACGCCCACAACCGCGTCATGAAGCAGCACGCCGACGCCAACACCGTGGCCGACCGCATGGACGACCTGGACACCCCGGTGTGGGCCGCCGCCACGGAGGCCTGGCAGGACGTGGTCCGCCTCGGTGAGAAGAACGGTTTCCGTAACTCCCAGGCGTCCGTCCTCGCCCCCACCGGCACCATCGGTCTCGCGATGTCCTGCGACACCACCGGTGTCGAGCCCGACCTGGCGCTCGTGAAGTTCAAGAAGCTGGTCGGCGGCGGCTCGATGCAGATCGTCAACGGCACGGTCCCGCAGGCCCTGCGCCGCCTGGGTTACCAGGAGGAGCAGATCGAGGCGATCGTCGCCCACATCGCCGAGAACGGCAATGTGATCGACGCCCCCGGCCTCAAGCACGAGCACTACGAGGTCTTCGACTGCGCCATGGGCGAGCGCGCCATCTCCCCGATGGGCCACGTCCGCATGATGGCCGCGATCCAGCCGTGGATCTCCGGCGCCATCTCCAAGACGGTCAACATGCCGGAGACGGCGACCGTCGAGGAGGTCGAGGAGATCTACTACGAGGCCTGGAAGCTCGGCGTCAAGGCGCTCGCGATCTACCGCGACAACTGCAAGGTCGGCCAGCCGCTCTCCGCCAAGACCAAGGAGAAGGAGAAGGCCGAGGTCACCGAGAAGGCCGAGGCGACCATCCGCGAGACGGTCGAGAAGGTCATCGAGTACCGCCCGGTCCGCAAGCGCCTCCCGAAGGGTCGTCCCGGCATCACCACGTCCTTCACCGTCGGTGGCGCCGAGGGTTACATGACGGCCAACTCCTACCCGGACGACGGCCTGGGCGAGGTCTTCCTGAAGATGTCCAAGCAGGGTTCGACCCTCGCGGGCATGATGGACGCCTTCTCCATCGCGGTCTCCGTCGGCCTCCAGTACGGCGTGCCGCTGGAGACCTACGTCTCGAAGTTCACCAACATGCGCTTCGAGCCGGCCGGAATGACGGACGACCCGGACGTGCGGATGGCGCAGTCGATCGTCGACTACATCTTCCGCCGCCTGGCGCTGGACTTCCTGCCCTTCGAGACGCGCTCCGCGCTCGGCATCCACTCCGCTCCGGAGCGCCAGCGTCACCTGGAGACCGGTTCGTACGAGCCGTCCGACGACGAGGTCGACGTCGAGGGGCTGGCCCAGTCGGCGCCGCGCGCCCAGGAGCTGAAGGCCGTCGCCTCCCCGAAGGCCGAGGCCGCGGTGGCCAAGCCCGCCCCGAAGCAGGCCCACACCAGCGCCGAGCTGGTGGAGATGCAGCTGGGCATCCAGGCCGACGCCCCGCTCTGCTTCTCCTGCGGTACGAAGATGCAGCGGGCCGGTTCCTGCTACATCTGCGAGGGCTGCGGCTCGACCAGCGGCTGCAGCTGACGAGTTGACATGAAGTGAAGTAAGGGGCGTCGGCCATGGCCGACGCCCCTTACCGCTGCTCCTGGTCGCTCGCCGTCACGGCCGGCCGAGGCCGCCCATCGCACGGGTGAAGACCACGGGGTCGTCCTCGAAGCCGTGCACGCCGGGTCGGAAACTCCAGTCACCTGACCCGTCGCGCACGAACTCCGCGACCGCGGCCGCGGTCGCCCCGAGGACCGAGCCGAAGTCGTCCTCGGCCAGCACGTTGTAGCCCTCCCGGACGCGCACCTCCGGGTTCAGGACGTTCACGAACGTCCGGTGCGCGGACCGCTGCTGGATGACGACGCCGACCACCACGCGCGTGTACCGGCCGTCGAGTCGGTCGAGTTCGAGCTTCATCACCTCGTCCCAGCCGAAGCCCTTGCCGTCCTGGCTGTCGCGGTTGAGGAAGATCGTGCCATCGGGCGAGCGGCTGTCGAAGTGCACCAGATAGGCCGCGGTCCCGTACGGGTCGCCCGCCGTGTAGGTACCGGCGATGATGTCGAGATCGGTGGGCGGCTGCCCGGCCGGGCTGGGATCCCACTTCAGCGCGACCTCGACCTTGCTCATCGCCTTGCTGAAACCGCTCATCACGCGTCCCCTTCCCCCCTTGAGGTCCACTGCCCCAACTGATGGGCTACCAAGGCTCTTTGTCCATCGTGCCACGCGCGCGGGGGCGCATGCGCGGGTGATCTCCGCCGGAGCGTGACCGACGCCACGTCCCATGGCCTTACGATGGCGCGGTGCTGGTCAAGTGGATTCGCTGCACCGTGGTGGACCGCCGCGGGTTCGAGCGGGGGCAGCGGAAATGGGCGGGGCTTCTGGGGGAGCCGGGATTTCGCGGACAGGGCGGGGGCTGGAGCCGGCAGCGAGCCGGAGTGGCGCACACCTTCGCCTTCTGGGAGAGCCGTGCCTTCTACGACTCCTTCATGGCGCGCTCGCACGACCGTCTGGCCGCGTCCCAGTCCGGCACGTACAAGGACCAGCAGGTCAAGTTGTTCGAGTACCGGTTCGATGTGAAGACCGGCTTCGAACCGCGGTTCACGGACTCCGACCTGGTCCGGGTGGCCCTCTGCCGGGTGCACGAGGAGCGCGTCGAGCACTTCACGCTGATGCAGGAGAAGGTCTGGAACCCGGCGATGGCCGGCTCGCCCGGCATGATCCGCGGCATGTTCGCGGAGGCCCCGGCGCACGAGTTCATGATCCTCTCGATGTGGCGGTCGGCCGCGGAACACGGCAAGTACCGCACCGAGCGAGTGGAGCGACTGGCACTGCGCGCCCAGACGGAGGCCGACATCGCGGCCCTCACGGGCGACATCGTGGAGCTCGAACCGAGCTGGATCGTTTGAATCTCCAACCCCTGATTTGTGTGACCTATGCTGTATGGAGCCCATCCGAGTGCTCGATTTTCCGCCACTCGATCTAGGGTTTTGGCATGGCACGACCACGGCGCATCGTCCTTGTCCGGCACGGCGAGTCAACCGGCAATGTCGACGACTCCGTGTACGAGCGGGAACCCGACCACTCACTGGCCCTGACCGAGCGGGGCTGGCGGCAGGCCGAGGAGACCGGAAAACGCATCCGGGAGATCTTCGGCCAGGAGCCAGTCAGCGTGTACGTCTCCCCGTACCGCCGTACGCACGAGACCCTGCGAGCCTTCCATCTCGATCCGGACCTCATACGCGTACGTGAGGAGCCCCGGCTGCGTGAGCAGGACTGGGGGAACTGGCAGGACCGCGACGACGTACGGCTGCAGAAGACGTACCGGGACGCGTACGGCCACTTCTTCTTCCGCTTCCCCCAGGGCGAGTCCGGGGCCGACGTGTACGACCGGGTCGGCGGCTTCCTGGAGAGCCTGTTCCGCAGCTTCGAGGCACCGGACCATCCGCCCAACGTGCTCCTGGTGACCCACGGCCTGGCGATGCGGCTGTTCTGCATGCGCTGGTTCCACTGGACGGTCGCGGACTTCGAGTCGCTGTCCAACCCCGGGAACGCCGAGATGCGGATGCTCGTTCTCGGGGACGACGACAGGTACACGCTCGACCGGCCGTTCGACCGCTGGCGGGACCCGGAGTCCCACTGGATGAGCGGCTAGGCTGGCCGAGATGACCGATTCCTCCTACACTCCGAACGCCGGGCGCCTGGACCGCGCCCTGGCCAGCCTCCGCGGACTCGCCACCGGCGACGCGCTGGGCTCACAGTTCTTCGTTCCGGTGAACTACCCGCTGCTGCAGCGGCGCGAGCTGCCGCCGGACCCCTGGCAGTGGACCGACGACACGGAGATGGCCTGTTCCGTCGTCGCCGTCCTCGCCGCTCACCACCGCATCGACCAGGACGCGCTGGCCCACTCGTTCGCCGCGCACCACGACTTCGACCGGGGCTACGGCCCCGCCGTCAACCGGCTGCTCCGCCTTGTCAGGGAAGGTGGCGAGTGGCGCGAACTGGCTGCCGCACTCTTCAACGGGCGGGGCTCGTGGGGCAACGGCGCGGCGATGCGGATCGCGCCCCTGGGCGCCTGGTACGCGGACGATCCGGAGCAGGCCACCCACCAGGCCGAGATCTCGGCCTACCCCACGCACCAGCACCGCGAGGCGGTGGTCGGGGCCATGGCGGTCGCTGCCGCAGCGGCACTGGTGGCGGCGCCCGGCGGCCCGCCGAGTCCCGAGGCACTCCTCGACGGGGTCGTCGCGCTCGTCCCCAGGAGCGCCGTAGGCCAGGGCCTGCGGCGCGCCCGCGACATGCTCGACTACGACGACGAGGGCACCGTGGCGGCCGTCCTGGGCTGCGGACGGCGTACGAGCGCCCATGACACGGTCCCCTTCGCCCTCTGGTCGGCGGCACGTGCCCTCGGCGACTACGAGACGGCCTTCTGGGCGACCGCCCAGGTGGGCGGCGATGTGGACACCACCTGCGCCATCGTCGGCGGCGTGCTCGCGTCCGGAGCGGCGGGAGCGCCTCCGGCCGCATGGACGGAGCGGACGGAGGCGCTGCCGGAGTGGGTGCCGACGGGGACGGGGACCGCGGTCGGCGGCAGACCGCCGGCGTAGGAGGGCTGGGGTGGGCGGTTGGCTGCCGGCGTAGGAAGGCCGCGGTGGGCGGTTGGCTGCCGGCGTAAGAAGGCCGCAGTCGGCGGTTGGCCGCCGGCGTACGAAGGCCGCTGTCGGTGGACGGCCGTCGGGATGCGAAGGCTGCCCGGTCGGGGCATTCGTGTTCTGTGGGGCCTCGGGGCTGTAGGCCCTGTGTGGTGCTGCGGGGGCGCGGCGGCCCGGCCGTCTCAGCGACGCGGCGGCCCTGTGTATCCCCGGAACAGTGGTGGGCCCCATGCCCTGGGCCTGGGATCCCGGCACTCCGGGCACGCTCAGAACACTGCGTGGTCGACGGGAACTCTCCGTGACCGTCGGGCGTTTTCCCGGCAACCGCTCCCCGCTCCGCCCGGGTGCGGACGGAGGAGAAGGCGGCGGAGGTCGCGGGGGGACGGTGTTGGCGGTGTGGCTCGGAGTCTCTGTTCCGGTGGCGTTCGTGGTTCTGTCGGCCCTGGTGCGGATGGCCGGACCTCTGCCTCTGCCGTCTGTCCCCTGGCGGCGGTCCGGCCATCCGCGGCTTCGCGCGGAACCGGTGAGGTCAGCCCAGGCCGGGGCCGGCCGTGCCTGCGAGGGCTTCGAGGTCGCTCTTGCGGACCTTGATCACCAGCCAGGCGGTGAGCAGGCCGAGCGCGGCCATGGCGGCGGCGGGTACGAACGCCGTCGAGATCCCGTGCGCAAGCACCTCGTGTGCCCAGGGCGCGGGCAGCTGGTGGGACTTGGCGAACTCCGCCTTCTGCTCCGGCGAGCCGTCGGCGAGGAACTTCGGCAGCTGCTTCTTCGCCTCGTCCTTGCTGGCCGAGCCGAAGACCGTGGTCAGGATCGACAGGCCCAGCGAACCGCCCACCTGCTGCATGGCGTTCAGCAGGCCGGAGGCCGCTCCGGCCTCATGCTGGGCGACTCCGGAGACCGCGGTGACGGTCGCGGTCACGAAGTTCAGGCCCATGCCGAAGCCGAAGATGAGCATGGGCCCGAGAATCCCGCCGAGATACGAGCTGTCGGGCTTGATGAACGTCTGCCAGGTCAGGCCGACGGCCACGAGGGCGGAGCCGGTCATCATGAACGGCTTCGGGCCGAGGGCGGGCAGGAACCGCTGCGAGAGTCCGGCGCCGACGGCGATCGCCACCGTCACGGGCAGGAAGGCCAGACCGGCCCGGATCGGGCTGTAGCCCAGTACGTTCTGCACGAACAGCACGATGTAGAAGAACATCCCGAACATCGCCGCGGCCAGGCTCAGCATGATCACGTACGTGCCGGAGCGGTTGCGGTCGGCGAACATCCGCAGTGGGGTGATGGGCTCCTTCGCCCGGGTCTCGATGAGGGCGAAGGCCAGCAGAAGCACCACCGCGGCACCGAAGGATCCGAGGGTCAGAGCGTCGTGCCAGCCCTCCTCCGAAGCCCGGATGAAGCCGTACACCAGGGAGACCATGCCCAGCGTGGAGGCCAGCGCGCCCGCGATGTCGAACCGCCCGGGATGCCGTTCGGACTCGTTGATGTACTGCGGGGTGAGGGCGACGATCAGCAGTCCGATCGGCACATTGACGAAGAACACCCAGCGCCAGTCGAGCCAGTCGGTGAGCATGCCGCCGGCCAGCAGGCCGATGGCGCCACCGCCCGCGGAGACGGCGGCGAACACGCCGAACGCCCGGTTGCGTTCGGGGCCTTCCGGGAAGGTGGTGGTGATCAGCGCCAGCGAGGTCGGCGACGCGATCGCGCCACCCATGCCCTGGAGGGCGCGGGCGGCCAGCAGCTGCCAGGGTTCCTGGGCGAGACCGCCGAGGAGCGAGGCGAAGGTGAACAGCAGGATGCCGGTCATGAACACCCGGCGCCGGCCGAGAATGTCACCGGCTCGCGCACCGAGCAGGAGCAGACCCCCGAAGGTGAGCGTGTAGGCGCTGACCACCCAGGTGAGGTCCGTGGTGCTGAACTTGAGGGCGTCTTGAATGTGCGGGAGCGCGATGTTCACAATCGTCGCGTCAAGTACGACCATGAGCTGGCAGGCGGCAATCACGGCGAGCGCGATGCCGGGACGCCCCTGCCTGCGGGCCGCGCCGGGTTTCTGTTCGGATATCAGCTGAGAGGTTGTCACTTTGGGTCCCCCACGAAGGTGTTAGTGAACGCCCGCGTTCACTGTCGCGACAACGGTAGTGAGTCCTCGGTAGAGAACGCAAGCGTTCACTTAACTGCGCGTCGCGTGCCGCGTCCCCCTTTGCCGTCGCGTGCCGCGCATCGTCCCCCCGCTCCGCAATCCCCGCTTCCCCTCGCTCGCTGGAGAAACTCAGATGGTTACCTCGCGCTGGACTGCCGCTCCTGCTCAGGCGGCCTCCCCTCGTCGGCGCGGTGCGGTCCTTGAACGCGCGATCCTGGACGCTGCCTTGGAGCAGCTCAGCACGGTCGGCTGGAACGGCCTCACCATGGAGGGTGTCGCCGCCGGCGCGCAGACCGGAAAGGCCGCGGTGTACCGGCGCTGGTCCTCGAAGGAGGAACTGGTCGCCGACGCCTTGCAGGCGGGTCTGCCACGTTTGGAGGAGGCCCCCGACCTCGGAAGTGTGCGCGAAGACCTGCTGGCCCTGTGCCGGCAGGCCCGGGACGCGATGTTCTCGCGCCCCGGGTTCGCCCTGCGGTCGGTGATTCACGAATGCGATCCGACGCAGGTCGAGCGGTTCCATGGGGTGATCTTCGATGGCGTCGTGGGGCCGACCACCAGGCTGATCGGTGACATCGTCGCCCGCGGCATAGAGCGGGGGGAGGTGCGCGCCGATGCGGCCAACGACTATGTGCTCGACGCCATTCCGGCGATGATGATGTACCGCAACAAGATTTCTGGAAGCGAATGGAGCGACCAGGAGGTCGAGCGGATGATCGACCAGTACATGCTTCCGCTGCTGCTGTCGCGCGGCGTCTGATCCGGCGCTCCGGCGGCCCGCGGGCCGGTCGGGGAAGCCGGGGTGTCGCTCGGGGATCGGCGCGGCGTACCCTGAGTGCGCCATGCCGTACGAACCACCTACTCACACCGTCGAGCGCTCCCTCCGCGCCACGACCGGAGCGAAGGTCATTGCCGGTGTCGACGAAGTGGGGCGCGGTGCCTGGGCCGGGCCCGTCACCGTCTGTGCCGCGGTCACCGGTCTTCGCCGACCACCCGAGGGCCTCACCGACTCCAAGCTGCTGACCGTCAAGCGCCGTACGGAACTTGCCGAGGTGCTGCGGACATGGGTCACGGCCTACGCCCTGGGCCATGCCTCGCCGGAGGAGATCGACAGTCTCGGGATGACGGCCGCGCTGCGGCTGGCCGCAGTCCGCGCCCTGGAGGCCCTCCCGATCCGTCCCGACGCGGTCATCCTCGACGGGAAGCACAACTATCTCGGTACCCCGTGGCAGGTGCGCACGGTCATCAAGGGTGACCGATCGTGTGTGGCCGTCGCGGCGGCCTCGGTGATCGCCAAAGTTCAGCGCGACAAAATGATGGCCGAACTGGGTATCGACCATGCAGACTTCGGATTTGCGGACAACGCCGGGTATCCGTCGCCCGTGCACAAGGCCGCACTGGAGGAGCGGGGCCCCACCCCGTACCACCGGTTGTCGTGGGCGTATCTTGATGCGCTGCCCCAGTGGCAGCACCTCAAGAAGGTCCGCAGCTGGGCGGAGGGAAGCGTTCCGGAGATCGAGGGTCAGCTCGGCTTCGACTTCTGACGTTCCTGTCGCACTGTTGTGCCACCCAGTTCACGTGACCAGCACCAACGTTTGATAGATATCAGCTCATGCCTCTCATTCCCGAGGAGCCTCAGATTCACGAGAGTGCCCAGGGTCCCCGCGCCACTCCGGCCAGTGGCCGTACCGCGCCGACCCCTCGTCCCGTACCCGGCCCCCGCCCCGCGGCTCCGTCGCGTCCCGGTCGTCCCGGCCCTGTGCGGCCCACGCCGCCGGTACAGCGCGCGCCGCGTGACATGGCCAAGCCAGGCCCGTCCGGCCCGGCCGTTCCCGCCGCGGCAGCGGCGGCCCCGCAGATCCAGCTGATCCCGGCATCGGTCGAGAGCGCTCTCGACTCCGCCGAGGAGGCAGTGGACCTGCTTCTCGACTCGGGCCGTGCCCCCGGTGACGTGCTGGTGATCACCACCGGCGCGCAGCATCCGTGGGCCGACCACGAGCTGACCTTCGGTGAAGCCTCCTACTGGGCGCAGCACGACGCGGGCGACGACGTCTTCTACACGGACGCCGCCGTCGCCTCCCGTGCCGCGACCCGCCCCGTGGTCGTCGTCGCCGTCAACGGCGGTTCCGACGCCGTCGCCGCCACCGTCCTGCCGCTGGCCCTCTCCCGGGCCGGTGCGCTGCTGATCGTCTGCGGCGACCCGCAGCGGATCAACTCGGTGCTGGGCGCCGGCGTCTGAGCCACCTCGGCGCCTCTGGGACTCCTGAGGTACCGAAGGAGTCGTGGCGACGGACTCGCACGGTGGTGCCCTCGGCATGCCCGGACGCCGGGCGAGGGGCACCGGCGGTCGGGGCGCGGTCGTTCGACGGACGGAGGATCCAGAGCGCGGGTACGCGGGTACCGCGCCGGATCTGTCGAGTGACCGAACCAGGCTACGTCCGCCACCGCCCGGAACGGGGTGAGCGAGTCCGCTGAGCACGCCGTACGGCATGTTTCAGGGTGGCGTGCCCGGCGGCGGGTGCTCGGCCGGTGCCCCCGCGCGGGGCCGGCTTCAGCGGGCGGCCGCGCGGCGCAGTACCTCGGAGGCGGCGCCTCCGGTGCGTGGTGGCAGGGGCGCGGACTCGGACAGGGCGAAGGGTTCGGGAGGCGAGTCGGCGTTCGGGCGCCGGCCGCCGCGACCCTCACCGAGTACCTGCCAGCCGTCGTGGGTCAGCGTGATGTACGACCCGCAGCGCAGTCCGTGCAGGGTGCAGGCGTCGCGCAGCCCCCACATCCAGGCACCGTCCTCCTCCGTCCAACGCGCGTCCCCCTCGCGGCAGTAGAGCAGTACGGCGGTCCGCACTGGGGTGCGGCGGCGCAGGTCGTGCGGAATGACCCGGCGCAACTGCGCCAGCAGCGCGTTGCGGAACATCCAGCCGTCGGCCTGCGCCGAGCGCCGGGTGAACGAGGCGCTGGCGCACAGCCGTTCCTCCGGGTCGAGGACGGCCACGATCGCCGTCGTCGGCCTGGGACGGTGCCGGGCGTGCAGCCCGCTGACCACCTCACGCGGGTTGCGGAGCAGCGGTATGCCGGCGTCGGCCCACTCCGCGGGCTCGAGCAGGCGGCTGGCGGAAACGGCGGACGCGGACGTCGACAACGATGCTGCCGAGGACGGAGCGAATCCGAAGGTCACGTTCCTCCCTTCGGCTACGCGCCCACACAGCGGGCGAGATCGGATTCGGGGGAGCGCGCACCGCAGTAAGGCCCAACCGGATCACGGACGAGCCGTGCGGGGAGCGGACTTCAATTCTTCCTGTCGAACTTGATTGCGGCAACGAGCAAATGGGGCCACCGACTCTTATCTGGTGGTGCGTGGCTTATATCCCTACCCAGCGAGGCACCGGAGGACTCCGGGACGTCCGAGTACGACACGTGCGAACGCCGCACCCGGTGCCGTATTCGAACAGCCCCGGGCCGATCAGCCCTGTACGGCCAGGACCAGCGGCAACACCCCGCGCGCCCCGGACCTCCGCAACATGCGCGCCGCGACCGCCAGCGTCCAGCCGGTCTCGGTGAAGTCGTCCACCAGCAGCACCGGACCCTGGGCCGCGGCGAGCGCGGCGGACAGGGCGGGTGGCACGGTCAGCGCGCCGTCGAGGGTCTTCAGACGCTGGGCACTGTTGCTGCGCGAGACGTGTGCCGCCTCTCCCGCGTACTCCACGGAACCCAGCAGAGGCAGTCTGCCGATCTCCGCGATGCGGGCGCCCAGGGAGTCGATCAGCCGGGGCCGGGAGCGCGAGGCGACGGTGACGACACCCACCGGGCGCGGCTGCGCGTCGGCCGCTCCCGGGGCCCATCCACCGGGGCCCTTCGCCCAGTCGGCCAGTACGTCCACCACCGCGCGGGCGACGTCGTCCGGCACGGCCGTGTCCGGGGCCTGGGGCGCGAACAGCGGCCGTAGCCGGTTGCCCCAACCGATGTCCGACAGGCGCCCCAGGGCTCGCCCCGCCGCGGCCTGTTCACCGGCCGGAATGCGTCCCTTGAGATCGATGCCGATGGCCGGCAGGCCGGTCGGCCACATCCTCCGGGGCTCCACCTCGACGCCCGCGCGGCCGAGGTCGACCCGTGCGGCGTCCACTGCGGCTGTGGAGGTGTCCGCCGTGAACCGCGGCCGTGCGCAGTTGTCGCAGCGGCCGCAGGGCTTCGCGCCCTCGTCGTCGAGCTGGCGCTGCAGGAACTCCATCCGGCAGTCCGTCGTGGTCGCGTACTCGCGCATCGCCTGCTGCTCGGCGGCCCGCTGCCGTGCCACCCAGTCGTACCGCTCCGCGTCGTACGTCCACGGCTGCCCGGTCGCGATCCAGCCGCCCTTGACCCGCTTGACCGCGCCGTCCACGTCGAGGACCTTCAGCATGGTCTCCAGCCGGGAGCGACGCAGTTCCACCAGCGGCTCCAGCGCGGGCAGCGACATGGGGCCGCCGGCCCGGGAGAGTACGTCCAGGGTGCGGCGCACCAGCTCCTCCGAGGGGAAGGCGAGCGAGGCGAAGTAGTCCCAGATCGCCTCGTCCTCCCGGCCCGGCAGCAGCAGGACCTCGGCGTGCTCGACACCGCGCCCCGCGCGGCCCACCTGCTGGTAGTAGGCGATGGGAGAGGAGGGCGATCCCAGGTGCACCACGAACCCGAGGTCGGGCTTGTCGAAGCCCATGCCGAGGGCCGAGGTGGCGATCAGTGCCTTGACCCGGTTGCCGATCAGGTCGTCCTCGGCCTGCTGCCGGTCTGCGTTCTCCGTCTTCCCCGTGTACGACGCCACGGTGTGCCCGCGCTGCCGCAGGAACGCGGTGACCTCCTCGGCGGCGGCCACGGTGAGCGTGTAGACGATGCCGGAGCCCGGCAGCTCGTCCAGGTGATCCGCGAGCCACGCCATCCGGTGCGCGGCGTCCGGCAGCCGCAGCACACCCAGGCTCAGGCTCTCCCGGTCCAGCGGACCGCGCAGCACCAGTGCGTCCGAGCCGCCACCGGTGCCCAGTTGCTCGGCCACATCGGCGGTCACGCGCGCGTTGGCCGTGGCGGTGGTCGCCAGCACCGGCACACCCGGCGGCAGTTCGGCGAGCATGGTGCGCAGCCGCCGGTAGTCCGGCCGGAAGTCATGGCCCCAGTCGGAGATGCAGTGGGCCTCGTCCACCACGAGCAGTCCGGTCGCCGCGGCGAGCTTGGGCAGCACCTCGTCGCGGAAGTCGGGGTTGTTGAGGCGCTCCGGGGACACCAGGAGGACGTCGACCTCGCCGGCCGCGATCTCCGCCTGGATCGCCTCCCAGTCCTCGGTGTTGGAGGAGTTGATGGTGCGGGCGTGGATACCGGCCCGGGCCGCCGCGCCCACCTGGTTGCGCATGAGCGCGAGCAGCGGGGAGACGATGACCGTCGGGCCGCTGCCCGCGGCCCGCAGCAGCGAGGTCGCCACGAAGTACACCGCGGACTTGCCCCAGCCGGTGCGCTGGACGACCAGGGCCCGGCGCCGGTCGGCGACCAGCGCCTCGATCGCCCGCCACTGGTCCTCGCGCAGCCGGGCCGTACCGGTGTCGTCGCCGACGAGACGGGCGAGGACGGCGTCCGCCCGCGTCCGGAGTTCCGCGTTGCTCGTGTGCTCCATGCGTCCCATACAACAGGACGGGACCGACAGCCGGGCGGGCTGTGGACGAGCGAGGCGGCTTTGACGTGTCCCTGATTCGACTTGTCCACAGGGAAACCGGAACTCCGCGATCCGCGAGATCGTCGGCGCATGACGAATCACAGCGAAACCACCGGACCCTCCGAAAACGGCGACATCACGGGAGGTGTGCAGCCCCTCGGCCATCCCGCCCACGACACCCAGATCACGCTGCGTACCCCGGCCGAACTGGCCGACGCGCTGCCTTACCTGCTCGGGTACCGCCCCGAGGACAGCATGGTGCTGGTGGCCCTGCACGACCGGGGCGGCCGTGGCCGGTTCGGCGGGCGGGCCCGGCTCGGCATCCCCGCGAACAAGGACGACTGGGAATCGGCGGCACGCCAGCTGGCCCAGGGCCTGACGGCGGGCAGTGAACGCCGTGGAACCCGCCCCGAGCAGATGGTCGCCTACGTCTGCCAGGAACCGTCGCCCGGCGAAACGGGCCGGGACGTCATGCGCCGGCTCGCCCCGCTCGCCCAACTGCTGCGCACCGAGTGCGGCCGCCTCGACGTGCCGGTGATCGAGGCGCTGTGCGTCTCGGGGGGCCGCTTCTGGTCGTACTGCTGCCCGGCGGACGAGTGCTGTCCTCCGGACGGCGCCCCCATGGGCCTGCCCGGCACCTCCGTGCTCGCGGCCGCCGCCACCTACGCCGGGATCCAGGTGCGCGGCACTCTGCGCGAGCTGCGGGCCAGGCTGCAGCCCTGGGAGTCCGGCGCTGCGCCGGAACAGGAGCGCGCCCTGGACCGCGCCGGAATGGCGCTGGTGCCCCGCATCCTCCACGATGCCTCCCGCGCGGAGGTGGCCGAGGAGTCGCTCGCCCTCGCCGAGCAGCTCATGAGCCGGTACGCCGCGGCCGTCCCGGTGTCCGGCGTCCACCAGGCGGACCTCCGCGACGACGCTCTGCTCGCGCACGGCGAGGCCGCCCGGCTGATTCTCGGACTGCAGGACCGCACCACCCGCGACCGGGCGGCCGCCTGGATGGAGGGCGACGAGGCCGCACCCGCCCTGCGCCTGTGGCGAGCCCTGGCCCGCCGCTGCGTAGGCCCCTACGGCGAACACGCCGCCGCTCCGTTGACGCTGGCCGGCTGGGTCGCCTGGTCGACCGGCGACGACCTGGAGGCGCGGGAGGCTTTGGCGATGGCTCTGGGCGCGGATCCCGAGTATCTCTTCGCCCGCCTCCTGCACCAGGCCTGCAACGAGGGCCTGGACCCGGAGTCGATCCGCCGCTGCCTGCGCACGGAACGCGCGGGGCGCGAGCCGGCCGACGGCGCGGAGGGTGTCGGCGACGCTGCTCCGGCCGACCCGGGCACCGACCACGAGCCGACCGCCGCCTCCGAGACCCGACGTCGTCGCCGTCCGCGCACCGAAGACAGTTCCGACTCGCGGCGGCCACGGCCGGAGGGCGCCCGTCCGCGACCGGCGGGCGCAGGTCACACCCGCACCCGCCCCGGGTCGTCCAGGCCGGGCGACGGCACGCGCACCCGCGCGGCGGGGAAGTCCGACGCCCGAGGCGGCCGAGCCGCCCGGGAGGACTCAGGCACCAAGGGCCGTGGCGAGGGGGACGAATGAACGGGGGCCGGCCAGGGACGGCACGCGGGCGGGCGTGGGCCGGTGCTGTCCGCCGCTGGACACGGAACCTCATCGGACCCGGGCGGTTCCGCGACTGCTCGCCGGTCGGCCGGCGCCGTGTCGGCCTGTCGGCCCTCGGCGTCCGAAGGCGTGGGCCGAGCGGCCTGCACGACGCCTCCTCGCACTGTCGCCCGATCGGGTTCGGCGGGCGGGGGCGTGACCAGGAGGAGCCCTCCTCCGTTCACCTGAGTGGCGGAACGCCTGGACGGGTCGTGCCGCCGCCCGTCCTCTGTCCCTCCGGAGTCCTCCGTCCGGCGCCCAGCACGTCCCGGGCGCACAGAGCGCAGAAGGAGCCTCCCGTGCATCAGCCGAGTCCGACCTTCACCGCCGACGGCAACCGCCGACTCCGGGACGGCCCCCCACCCTGGCAATCGCGGGCGGAAGACCCGTCGGGGCAGCCCCCCAACCGCACGACCCGGGCCACGCCCCCACGATCGACCCCGGCGCCGCAGAGCCCGTGGCACGTCGGCGGGCTGCCGCCCTCGCACACCGCGTTGATCTGCGTCGCGCTGCCCGGCCTCGCCATCTCCACGGAGCATGGCCAGTTGACCGGCCGCGGCCTGGAAGGGTTCTACCGGGCGGGCCGGCGGCTGCTCGCGCGCTGCCAGGTCCGTGTCGCCGGCCGCGAACCGCTCCCAGTGCAGGCGCGGATGGCGGGTGCGGACTCCACACGCTTCGTGGGCACCCTGCGGGCTTCCCCGGCGGCCGGCCCGGATCCGGACGTCGTCGTGGAACGAATCCGTCACGCCGAGGGCACCGAGCGCATCACCCTGTACAGCTCCGCGCGCCACCCCCTGCGCCTGGCGCTTGAGGTGGCCCTCGGCACCGACCTCGCGGAGCTGAGCGCCATCGCCTCCGGCAGCCCCGGCCCCGAACTCCCGGCCAGTGTCCACGACTCCGGGCTGCGCTGGACCACCCCCACCGGCAACTCGTCGGTCACGGCGGACCCGCCACCCACCGACGCACTGGCCTCCGCGGGACTGCTGCGCTGGGAGTTCGAACTGCCCCCGGGCGGAACGGCGAGCGTGGAACTGCGGGTGCGCCCGGACGGCACGGGTCCCCCGCGCGCCGTGGGACGCGCCGCCACGAGCCCCCTGGCGCCCGCCAGGGCCGCGGGTGACGATCCGAGAGCCGCGGCCCTGCTCAGGACCAGCATCGAGGATCTCCAGGCGCTGCTGCTCCGTGACCCGGCACACCCCTCCGACACCTACCTCGGGGCCGGGGCGCCCTGGCGCTGCGGCCTGGCCCCGGCCGAGGCGCTCGCCGCGGCCCGGATGACCCTGCCTCTCGGCACCCGCCTCGCCGCCGGCACCCTGCGCACCCTCGCCCGCACCCAATTGCGCGGTCCGGGTCCGCAGGCCGGCATGATCCCCGGCCCGCGCCGGGACGCCGGAGCACATCTGCCCCCGGGCTGCACGGGCACGGAGGCCACCCTGCTCTTCCCCGTACTGCTGGCGGAGGCCCGCCGCTGGGGGCTCCCGGACCAGGAGACGCGGGAACTGCTGCCCGCGGCCGAGCGCTGCCTGACCTGGCTGCTCACCACGGTCGGCGACCACACCTACCTCTGCGACCCACAGCCCGGCGGACCCGCGCGCAGCGAGACCCAGGCCCACGCCCACCGGGCCGCGCTGCTCGGCGCCGAGCTCCTCGACGCGTACGACCGGCCGGGCGGCGCCGGACTGCGGGAGTGGGCGGGGGAGCTGAGGAAGTCGTTCCAAGCGGACTTCTGGACCGAGGACAGAAGCGGCGGCCGTCCGGCGGCGGCGCTGACCCCGGACGGCCGCCCCCTGACCCACCTGGGCTCAGCCGCCGTCCACCTGCTCGACACCGGCCTGCTCGGCGCCGGCAGACCGGCCGACGGCCTGCTCGACAAGGTGCAGACCGAGCAGCTCGCCCGGTTGCTCGGCGGTCCGGCCATGGACTCGGGATGGGGGTTGCGCGGACTCGGGGCCAAGGAGCCGGGACACAATCCGTTCGGCCACCGGGCCGGGGCCGTCCGGGTCCAGGAGACGGCACTCGCCGTCGCCGGGCTGGCCGCCGCGGGCTACGAGAAGGAGGCGGGCGGGCTGCTGCGCGGCCTGCTGGCGGCAGCCGAGCACTTCGGCCACCGGCTGCCCGAGATGTTCGCCGGTGAGCAGCGCACCGACGGGAGCGCCCCCCTTCCGCACCCCGCGGCCTGCCGTCCGGCGGCCACGGCCGCCGCCTCCGGGGTGCTGCTCCTCACCACGCTCGCCGGCATCCGCCCCGACGCCCCGGCCGGGACCGTCACCCTCCGGCCCGTCCACAGCGCGCCCCTGGGTGAACTCGGCCTGACCGGCCTGCGAGTGGCCGGCGCGCCTTTCTCGATACGGGTCAGCCGACTCGGCCTGGCCATGGTCGAAGAGGCCGCGGACGGCCTGCAGTTGGGGGCATGACCCAAGGCAACCGGGCGAGACGTGACCGGCGCGACGAACGGGCGGGCGGCCGTCGGGCGTGTGCCGGAACGAACCACGGGGTGCATACCGGAGCGAAGTGGATCAGCCGTCGGAGCGAGCGACGAAGGGAGTGTTTATCGTCAGGCAGACGACTATGATCACCGCATGCCCTACGACCCGTCAGCCTTTCCGCCCTTCGCCGTCACCGTGGACCTGGTCGTGCTGACTGTGCGCCGCCATGCCCTGTGCGCGTTGGCGGTCCGCAGAGGCGAGCAGCCGTTCCAGGGGCGCTGGGCGCTGCCGGGCGGCTTCGTGCGGGCAGACGAGGATCTCTCGCAGGCGGCGGCGCGGGAACTCGCGGAGGAGACCGGGCTGCGCGCTCACGACCCCGACGCCCCCGCCCAGGACGGCGGGGCCCACCTGGAGCAGCTGGCGACCTACGGCGACCCCAAGCGCGACCCCCGGATGCGCGTGGTCAGCGTCGCCCACCTCGCCCTCGCCCCCGACCTCCCCGCTCCCCGCGCGGGCGGCGATGCCAGCAACGCGCGCTGGGCGCCGGTCGAGGAACTGCTCGCGCAGGGTGGCTATGGCCGGGACGGCGAGACGGTCGCGCCGCTCGCCTTCGACCATGCCCAGATTCTGTCCGACGGGGTGGAGCGCGCCCGCTCCAAGATCGAATACTCGTCCCTGGCCACCGCGTTCTGCACGCCCGAGTTCACGGTCGGTGAGCTGCGCCGGGTCTACGAGGCGGTGTGGGGCGTGGCGCTCGACCCGCGCAACTTCCACCGCAAGGTGACCGGAACCCCCGGTTTCCTCGTCCCCACCGGCGGTACGACCACCCGTCAGGGCGGCCGTCCGGCCCAGCTCTTCCGTGCCGGCGGCGCGACTCTGCTCAACCCTCCGATGCTGCGACCGGAGGTCTGACCGTCCGACAGCGCGAACCCTGTCGCGGTTAAACCCTTCTATACCCGGAAAAACGGTCATTCCGCGCTATCTTCCCTAAGGTGATCGAGGCCTTCGGACTGACCAGCAATCCCCGCAAGGCGCACCCGCCCGCCGTCGACGACGTGACCTTCGAAGCGTGCGCGGGCCGCGTCACCGCACTCCTGGGCGAGGCAGGCGCGGGCAAGACCACGGCGCTCAGACTGATGCTCGAACTCCAACAGGGCCGTGGACTCACCTACTTCAGGGGTCGCCCCTTGCATCGGATCGCCCACCCCTCGCGCGAGGTCGGCGTTCTCCTCGGTGACGTCCCCGGTCACCCGGCCCGCTCCGTGCGTGGGCATCTGCGCATGCTGTGCGCGGCGACCGGAGTCCCGGTCCGGCGTGCCGACGAAGTACTCGAAGCGGTCGGGCTCGTCAGCCTGCGCGAGGAGCGCCTGGGCACGCTCTCGCGCGGCGTGGACCGCCGACTGGGCCTGGCCTGCGCCCTGCTCCCCGACCCGCACACCCTCGTCCTGGACGAACCCGCGCACGGTCTCTCCACCCGTGAGGGCCACTGGCTGCACCGCATGCTCCGGGCGCACGCCGCGCAGGGAGGCACGGTCCTGTTCGCCACCTCCGACCCCAAGGAGGCCGCCCGTGCCGCCGACCGGGTGGTCACCCTGGAGGCCGGCAGACTTGTCGCGGACCAGGAGGCCACCGACTTCGCCCGAACCCGGCTGCGCCCCCGCGTGGCCGTCCGCAGCCCCTACGCCGCCCGGCTCGCCGCCCTCCTCACCAAAGAGGCCCGCACGGACCACCGCTCGGTGGAGGTCGTCAGCGAAGGCGGCAACCGCCTGTCGGTGTACGGCAGCACGACGGCCGAGGTCGGCGAGGCGGCGTTCCGTCACGGCATCCTCGTCCACCAACTCGCGGACGAGGTCGGCGACATGGGGGCGGGAGCCGGATCGGGGCCGGTCACGGACGCCGCACCGGAGGCCGTACGGCGGCAACGGGGCGAGAGCGAGCCGGCCGCGGCGGAGGAACACCGGCCGGTCGGCGGGGCGCCGACCACCGACCGGTGGGACACGCCCGGGGTGGGTAGCCGTCAGGACACGAGCGGTTCTACGGTCACCCCGCAGCCTCGGATGTCGGCCGGATCGAAGTCGGTGAGTCAGTCCCGCACCGCCGACCAGGAGCCGGGCCCGGATCTGCCCGCGAACACAGCGGGGCACACGGCCGGAGCTGAGCAGCAGCCCGAATCCGGCGGCGCATCCGCCGGCGGCCCGGCTGCCGCGCCCAGGGCCCCGCACGCGGAACAGCCAGGCCGCGCCGTCGTCACCGAGACCCCGACCGTGGCGCTCTCGGCCCGGTCGACGGGCGCCTCGGCGGCTGCCCGGCCGGCGTCGGCCGGCACCGCGTCCTCATCGTCTGTGGCCCCGCCCGCATCGCCCGAGCCGCCGATCCACGCCCCGGCCCCGGACCCCATGTCCGCCACCGTCCCCGCCCAGCCGCCCTCCACCGCCGATCCCGCCCAGCCGTCCGCCGCCGCGTCCACCCACCCACCGGCCGACGCCGCCTCGGCTCACTCATCGACCGCCGCCCCTGCCCAGCCGTCGGCCGCGGCCTCCTCCGCTCACCCGCCAGCGGTCACCGGATCCGGCCGGCCACCCGTCGGGGCCGCCTCCGCGCATTCCTCGACCACTGCCGCCGTTGCCCAGGCGCCCGCCACCGCGGCATCCGTTCACGCACCGGCAGCCGCCGCCACCGCGTCCGCCCCGCCGCAGGCCTCCGCCGCATCCGGTCAATCGCAGGCCCCCACCGCATCCCCCCAGTCGTCACCGCGCCCCGTCCTGGACGATCCCTCCGCCCGCGCCGCCTCCCCGCAGTCGCCGACCCCCACCGTGTCCGGCGTAGCTCAGCCCGGCGAGGCCCCGCCCGCCAAACTCTCCGCCAGGCTGCCGCGGCGGAAGTCGCAGACCGGCGAACCTCCGGCAGCCGTTGGCGACCGCACCCCCCTTCCGGCCGGGTCCGCGCGACGGGCTCACGCCATCACTCCGGACGACTCGTCGCCGCTCCCACCCGCCATCGCAGTCCGCTCCGCCCCCAGCCCCCTCCGTCCGCTGCGGTACGAGCTCCGCCGAGCCGCCGGGATCGGTACCGGCTTTGTCACCTGCGGTGCTGTCCTGGTGGTGTCCGCCCTCATCACCGTCCTGCTCGCCCGGCTCGGGCACACCCCGCAGGCCCGACTGTTCGCCGCCTGGCCGCGGGAGCTGCCGCTGCCCCCTGCGGCGCTCGGCGCGGGGCTGCTCGGGGCGCTGGCCTTCGGGGACGAGTTCCGCCACCCCGCGCTGGCGGCGGACCGCGGCACCGTGCCCCGCCGACTGGGGCTGCTCACCGCGAAACTGGCGGTCTCCGGAGCCACCGCCGTACTGCTCTCGTTCCTCACCCTGGGCTGCGATGCCGAAATGCTCTATGTCGTCTACGGCCGGGAACTCGCGAAGGTTCCCGCGGACTGGCTTCCGATGACCGCGAGTTGGTTCGGACTGATCGTCGGCTGTGCCTGGGCCGGTGTGCTGGCGGCGGGCGTCTTCCGGTCCACCACGGCCGGTCTCGCCGCGGTGCTCGCCGTACCCGTACTCGTCGTGCCCGTCGTACACAAGGCGCTGCAGGGGTCGGGTGTGCGGATGGCCGCCGGACTCCCGATGCGGATGCGGGAGATGTTGCTGCTGCAGTGGCCCTTCGGGGGCGAGCGCTATCTGGTCGCCGCGGCCCGGGTGCTGGCCCAACCAGTGGGCGGGGCAATGGCGTTGTCGCTGGCCACGCTGCTCTGCGCGTATCTGTTCACCACCTTCCGGGCCAGGCTCCGATAACCACGGACCGGGCGCTTCCGATCCTCCCGTGTGCACAACTCCCCGCAGAAAGGCCATTTCTTTCCGATAAGGCGTCAATTGCGATGGGGTGAGCGATCACCCTTTCGTGTGCTTTTCACCAAAGACCTCAAGGGAGTTGGAGACAGCGCCGACAAAGGATCCGTGAGTACCCTTGCGCACACCATGATGACCGCCGCCCGCTCCGCAGACTCTGGTCTGGTCGGCCCGGGCGAACTCGACCGCTACCCGTACGTGGATGCACCGGCCACCGATCGTGTCGGGGCGCCCTCCTGGGAGGGCCCGGACCCCGAGCTGGGCCGGGTGGGACGGCGTGCCGCGGGCAGCCGCGGCCGCGGACTGCACGGTCAACTCGTCCAACAGCTGGGTCAGATGATCGTCTCGGGTGACCTGGGCGCGGACCGCCCGCTGGTGCCCGAGGAGATCGGCCAGCGATTCGAGGTCTCCCGCACCGTCGTCCGTGAGTCCCTCCGGGTCCTGGAGGCCAAGGGCCTGGTCAGTGCCCGCCCGAACGTCGGCACGCGCGTGCGTCCCGTCAGTGACTGGAACCTCCTGGACCCCGACATCATCGAGTGGCGGGCCTTCGGGCCGCAGCGCGACGACCAGCGCCGCGAGCTCAGCGAGCTGCGCTGGACGATCGAGCCACTCGCCGCCCGGCTCGCGGCCGGACACGGGCGCGAGGACGTCCAGCAGCGCCTGTCCGACATGGTCGAGATCATGAGCCACGCCATGGCGCAGGGTGACGCGCTGACGTTCTCGCGCGCGGACGCCGAGTTCCACTCGATGCTCATCCAGATCGCGGGCAACCGCATGCTGGAGCACCTCTCCGGCATCGTGTCGTCGGCCCTCCAGGTCTCCGGCGGCCCGGTCACCGGCTGTGAGCGGCCGAACGAGACGTCCCTGGCCCAGCACGCGCGGATCGTCGACGCGCTCGGCACGGGCGACGGCACGGCGGCCGAGTCGGCCATGCGTCAGCTGCTCACCGTCCACCCCGAGGTCGAGCGCGTGGTTCCCGCCCCGCGTGAGCACTGACCCGCGTCGATAGCGGTGCGCCAGGTCGGTTCCGCGCTCTGGGAGCGCCACCGGCCCCGGACCCCGCTTCCGCCGGACCCCGCCGGATCCCTCAGGGCTCCGGCGGGGTCCGGCGGCGGGACGGACACGCGGCGGTCGTATGACGGAAACGGCAACGGTCGAGCGACGGACACCGCAACGGTCGAGCGGTGTATGACAGGCTCGGTGGTGGCCGTACGGCGCACGCGTCGGCGTCCGAACCGCCCGGAGAGATCATCGGCGACAACCTCTGTCCATGTCTGACCGTTTTTGGGCGCTTACGCGGTGTGACTCGGGCCACGTAGATTGGGCGTAACGCTCTTGCGAACAACGCGATGACCTAAGAGGTGACAGCCGCGGAGGGAATACGGACGCCATTCATGGCGCTGTGTATCTTCCCGGCCCCCGCCCGCGCCGTCGGCCCATCCCCAAGCCGGCGGTCGGCTCCAGTCCGTCCAGGACGGGGCCGGAAGCCGTTTTCCAACGTTCCGAGAGGTTGTTCGTGTCGGCCAGCACATCCCGTACGCTCCCGCCGGAGATCGCCGAGTCCGTCTCTGTCATGGCTCTCATTGAGCGGGGAAAGGCTGAGGGGCAGATCGCCGGCGACGATGTGCGTCGGGCCTTCGAAGCTGACCAGATTCCGGCCACTCAGTGGAAGAACGTACTGCGCAGCCTCAACCAGATCCTTGAGGAAGAGGGTGTGACGCTGATGGTCAGTGCCGCGGAGCCCAAGCGCACCCGAAAGAGCGTCGCAGCGAAGAGTCCGGCCAAGCGCACCGCCACCAAGACGGTCGCGGCGAAGACGGTGACCACCAGGAAGGCCACCGCCACGGCCGCCCCTGCCGTGTCCCCCTCCGTAGCCGACGATCCGGCCGAGGAGGAGGGGTCTGTGAAGAAGGCCGCCGCCGCCAAGAAGGCCGCCCCCACCGCCAAGAAGGCTGTCGCCAAGAAGACCGCGACCGCCGCGAAGAAGGCGGTGCCGGCGAAGAAGACCGCCGCCAAGAAGGACGACGCCGAGCTTCTCGAGGAAGAGGTCCTCGAAGAGGCCAAGGCGGGCGCCGAGGAGCCCGAGGGCACCGAGAGCGCGGGCTTCGTCCTGTCCGACGAGGACGAGGACGACGCGCCGGCGCAGCAGGTCGCCGCGGCCGGTGCCACCGCCGACCCGGTCAAGGACTACCTCAAGCAGATCGGCAAGGTCCCGCTGCTCAACGCCGAGCAGGAGGTCGAGCTCGCCAAGCGCATCGAGGCCGGTCTGTTCGCCGAGGACAAGCTGGCCAACGCCGACAAGCTCGCCCCGAAGCTCAAGCGCGAGCTGGAGATCATCGCCGAGGACGGGCGCCGCGCCAAGAACCACCTCCTGGAGGCCAACCTCCGTCTGGTGGTCTCCCTGGCCAAGCGCTACACCGGCCGCGGCATGCTCTTCCTGGACCTCATCCAGGAGGGCAACCTCGGTCTGATCCGCGCGGTCGAGAAGTTCGACTACACCAAGGGCTACAAGTTCTCTACGTACGCCACCTGGTGGATCCGTCAGGCGATCACCCGCGCCATGGCCGACCAGGCCCGCACCATCCGTATCCCGGTGCACATGGTCGAGGTCATCAACAAGCTCGCGCGCGTGCAGCGCCAGATGCTCCAGGACCTGGGCCGCGAGCCCACCCCGGAGGAACTGGCCAAGGAACTCGACATGACCCCCGAGAAGGTCATCGAGGTCCAGAAGTACGGCCGCGAGCCCATCTCCCTGCACACCCCCCTGGGTGAGGACGGCGACAGCGAGTTCGGTGACCTCATCGAGGACTCCGAGGCCGTCGTCCCCGCCGACGCGGTGAGCTTCACCCTCCTCCAGGAGCAGCTGCACTCGGTCCTCGACACGCTCTCCGAGCGTGAGGCCGGCGTCGTCTCGATGCGCTTCGGCCTCACCGACGGTCAGCCGAAGACCCTCGACGAGATCGGCAAGGTCTACGGCGTCACGCGCGAGCGCATCCGCCAGATCGAGTCCAAGACCATGTCGAAGCTGCGCCACCCCTCGCGTTCGCAGGTGCTGCGCGACTACCTCGACTAGGTCGCGGTCGTACGACGTCGAAGGCCCGGCTCCCCACAGGGGAGCCGGGCCTTCGGGCTGCGGGTCGCGGTGCGCTGGATGACTCTGGGTGTCCTGGTACCACCCAGAGTGAGGAGCGTGCATGCGCCGTCCCTTTGCCCCGGTCCTGATCCGACCGCTGATCCTGGCGGCCGTCACCGCCGTAATACCGCTGGCCGGCCCGCCTCCGGCAGTCGCCGACAGCGTTGTCGTCGGCGGATTCCCCGTCGACGTCTCGCAGTCTCCCTGGACGGTCGCGCTGTCCAGCCGTGACCGGTTCGGAGGTACGCGGGCCGGCCAGTTCTGCGGTGGGGTGGCGATCGGCCGGACCACGGTGCTGACCGCGGCCCACTGCCTGGCCGACGAGGTGATCGGGGGGCCCGCCGACCGGGTGCGCGACCTCAAGGTCATCGCGGGCCGCACGGATCTGCTCTCGACGCAGGGCCAGGAGATCCCGGTGACCGTCGCACGGGTCAATCCGCGCTACGACCCCGATGCGAACACCGGCGACTTCGCCGTCCTCACCCTCGCGCAGCCCCTGCCGGCCGGCGCCGTCGTCAAGATGGCGGCCGAAGGCGACGCCGCCTACCGGGCCGGCACCGGTGCCCTGGTCTCCGGATGGGGTGACGTCACGGGTGGCGGCGACTACGCGCGCCGGCTGTACGCGGCGCAGGTCCATGTGCTGCCCGACCAGGCGTGCGAGCGGGCTTATCCCGGCGGCGCCGACGGCACCTACCGGGCGGATTCCATGGTGTGCGCGGGGGAGACCTCGGGCGGACCCGACGCCTGTCAGGGGGACAGCGGGGGACCGCTGGTGGCGCAGGGGCGGCTCATCGGACTCGTGTCGTGGGGCAGCGGCTGCGGCCGCCCGGGGAGTCCCGGTGTCTACACGCGCGTCTCCGAGGTCGTGCGGGCCCTGGGGCCGGACGGTGGCTTCAGCCGCTCACGAAGGCCTCACGAGCCCTCCTGAGGGCTGCTGTGGGCACATGACGACGGGCGGTCGCTCCCGAGGGAGCGGCCGCCCGTTCACCGGTCTGGGCCGGGGCTGGCTCGTCGTGTGTGCGAGAGGTCAGCGCTCATCTTCGGAGGCGGTGTTCGGAACGGACGTCAGCCGCTCCGTCTCGTCCTGTATCTCAGCGGCGATCTTCTTGAGTTCCGGCTCGAACTTGCGTCCGTGGTGGGCGCAGAAGAGCAGTTCTCCGCCGCTGAGCAGCACGACGCGCAGGTATGCCTGGGCGCCGCAGCGGTCGCAGCGATCGGCGGCCGTCAGGTGGCTCGCGGGGGTCAGAACAGTAGTCACGTCGCCTCTTCTCTAGCTCGACGAGCTGTCGTACCAGGGTCAACATCCAACCAGCCCGAAAACGTTCCCGCTCGGGGCTTCTCCTCGAAAAAAATCTTTCGAGGTGGCCGTCTGCTGCCGGTTGGCGGCGAATGTGCCGTATTGCGTCGTCTTAAGTGCTTACGGGTTCGCGCGGTTCATCGGTCTCATCCTCCCGGCCGGGTTGCCGGTTGTTTGTGAGGACGTGCCCGGAGCCTAAATGGTTCATGCCTCGAAGGGAACGTGATATGTACTTCACTCCATCGAGGGATCGAACACGCATACGACCGTGGACTAGGGTGAGTTCACGACGAGGGTGGCGTTACAACGGCTCTACCAGGCCTCGGTACCCTCTGAACGGCGACCGAAGCCGGCCCCTTACCCAAAAGGGGCTCCACTGAAATTCAGCGAGGAGCGAACCGCGTGACCGCCGATACGTCCGTGCCGTCCACAGCGCTGCTGGCAGGAGCAGACCGGGACGGCTCCAACTACACCGCGCGGCACCTGCTCGTCCTCGAGGGCCTCGAGGCAGTGCGCAAGCGCCCCGGTATGTACATCGGATCGACCGACAGTCGCGGTCTGATGCACTGTCTGTGGGAGATCATCGACAACGCCGTGGACGAAGCCCTGGGCGGCTACGGCGACCACATCGAGGTCATCCTCCACGACGACGGCTCCGTCGAGGTCCGGGACAACGGCCGCGGCATCCCCGTGGACGTCGAGCCCAAGACCGGCCTGTCCGGTGTCGAGGTCGTGATGACCAAGCTGCACGCCGGCGGCAAGTTCGGCGGCGGCTCCTACGCGGCCTCCGGCGGCCTGCACGGCGTCGGTGCCTCGGTGGTCAACGCGCTCTCCGCGCGGCTCGACGTCGAGGTGGACCGCGGCGGCCATGTGCACGCGATCAGCTTCCGCCGCGGTGTCCCCGGCGCCTTCGCAGGTGACGGCCCGGACGCGAAGTTCGAGGCCACGAGCGGGCTGCGCAAGACCAAGAAGATCCCCAGGACCCGCAGCGGCACCCGGGTGCGTTACTGGGCCGACCGCCAGATCTTCCTCAAGGACGCCAAGCTCACCCTGGAGACCCTCCACCAGCGGGCCCGCCAGACCGCGTTCCTGGTGCCCGGACTGACCATCGTCGTCCGTGACGAGTACGGTCTGGGCGCCGACGGCAGCAAGGGCGAGGAGTCCTTCCGTTTCGACGGCGGCATCAGCGAGTTCTGCGAGTACCTGGCCACCGACAGGCCGGTCTGCGATGTCCTCCGTTTCTCCGGACAGGGCACCTTCAAGGAGACCGTCCCGGTCCTGGACGACCACGGTCAGATGACCCCCACCGAGGTCACCCGCGAACTCGGCGTCGACGTGGCGCTGCGCTGGGGCACCGGTTACGACACGACCATGAGGTCGTTCGTCAACATCATCGCCACCCCCAAGGGCGGCACCCACATGGCCGGCTTCGAGCAGGCCGTCCGCGAGACCCTCAACGAGGTGCTGCGCGCCAAGAAGCTGCTGCGTGTCGCCGAGGACGACATCGTCAAGGACGACGCCCTGGAGGGCCTCACCGCCGTCGTCACCGTCCGTCTCGCCGAACCGCAGTTCGAGGGTCAGACCAAGGAGGTCCTCGGCACCTCGGCGGCCCGCCGGATCGTGAACAACGTGGTCACCAAGGAACTGAAGGCGTTCCTCACCTCCACCAAGCGGGACTCGGCGGCCCAGGCCCGGGTGGTCCTGGAGAAGGTGGTCGCCGCCGCGCGGACCCGCATCGCCGCCCGTCAGCACAAGGACGCGCAGCGCCGGAAGACCGCCCTGGAGTCCTCGTCCCTGCCGGCCAAGCTCGCCGACTGCCGCAGCGACGACGTCGAGCGCAGCGAGCTCTTCATCGTCGAGGGAGACTCCGCGCTCGGTACGGCGAAGCTGGCCCGGAACTCGGAGTTCCAGGCGCTGCTGCCGATCCGGGGCAAGATCCTCAACGTGCAGCGGTCCTCGGTGACGGACATGCTCAAGAACGCCGAGTGCGGCGCGATCATCCAGGTCATAGGGGCGGGCTCAGGCCGTACCTTCGACATCGACGCGGCCCGCTACGGCAAGATCATCATGATGACCGACGCCGATGTCGACGGCTCCCACATCCGCTGCCTGCTGCTGACGCTGTTCCAGCGCTACATGCGTCCCATGGTCGAGGCCGGCCGGGTCTTCGCCGCGGTGCCGCCGCTGCACCGCATCGAGATCGTCCAGCCCAAGAAGGGGCAGGACAAGTACGTGTACACGTACTCGGACCGTGAGCTGCGCGACAAGCTCATGGAGTTCCAGAGCAAGGGCATCCGGTACAAGGACTCCATCCAGCGCTACAAGGGTCTCGGCGAGATGGACGCCGACCAGCTGGCCGAGACGACCATGGATCCGCGCCACCGCACCCTGCGCCGGATCAACCTCTCCGACCTCGAAGCGGCGGAGCAGGTCTTCGACCTGCTGATGGGCAACGACGTGGCTCCCCGAAAGGAGTTCATCTCCGGCTCGGCGGCGACGCTGGACCGCTCGCGGATCGACGCGTAGCCGCTGCGCTGGGCCTTGCCCGACGGGGCGATGAGCCGGTCGCCGGTGACGGCGGGGTGGTGTGTTGGTCGTCGGTGAAGGCGGGGTGGTGTGTTGGTCGCCGGTGAGGACGGGGCGGTGCGCTGGTCGCCGGTGTGAAGGTGGGCGGCGGTGAAGGCAGGGGTGGTGAAACACGCTCGCCTTTCGCCGCGCGCCCGCCTTTCGCCGCGCGCCCGGCACTCACCGCGCGGCCACCATTCGCCGCGCGCCCGCCGGATGCGCGGCGCATCCCCACCCGCACGGCCCCGCGAGGGCGGCGCCTCCACCCGGGGGTGGAGAGATCCCACTCGTTGGATTCCACCCGTGATCCACCCACGCTGCGATCTGTTGACCTGCGCATTTCCGTAGCGTCGGAGGTGTCGGCAGCTCCCGCTCCCGGCACCGTCCCTTTCCGCTCACGGAGGCACTGATGTCCGGGCTCGTCAACGCGTTGCTGATCGTGGCAGTCGTCGTCGTGGTGATCGTGCGCCAGTTCCGTGCCCGCCCGATCGACACCGGTCGGCGCTGGTGGCTGCTGCCCGTGATCCTCGCGGTCGTCGCACTGCGCGAACCCGGCATACTCGACGCCCATCACCGCACCGAATCCGCCTTGCTGCTCGGTACGGAGCTGCTGGTGGGGCTGGGGATGGGGGCCGCCTGGGCCTGGACCACCCGGGTGTGGACGGAGCCCGACGGGGTCGTATGGACCAAGAGCACCAAGGCCAGCGCGATCGTCTGGTTCGCCGGGATAGCCGTGCGCGTCGGTCTCGTCGCCGTCGGCGCCCTCGTCGGCGTCCACCAGCACAGCTCGGCCCTCATGCTCGGCCTGGCGGTCACGCTGCTGGTTCGCGCCGGCATCCTCGTCTGGCGTGCGCAGTCCCTCCCCTCCGCCCCGTCCGCAGGCGGTCTCACCCGGGCGTACGGTGACGGCATGGCCCGGGTCACCAGGAAGGAAGGCGTGTGACGGAGAACGTCTGGACGCGCTGGCCCTCGCGCGAGGCGCTGGGCCGCGCGGGGGTCACCCAGCCCCGGCGCATGCTCGCCTGGGCCGTGCGGGTGGTGGTCCTCGCCCTGCTGCTGTGGGGCACCTTCCACCAGTCGCACGTCCACGGCTGGGGCATGGCCGCGGCGGTGGCGGGTGTCGTCGTGACCGCCCTGGCCTCCTGGGGCTTCTACCGGACCACGTACGCCCACCGGCTCGTGCCCTCCCTGCTCCTCATCGGTGTCCTCCTGGCCGTCGCGGTCGCGGCGGAGGCCAACGGATTCCGGGGACCGGCCCTCGTGATCTGGTGCGGCTGCGGCATCTCCGCCCTGGAGCGGCTGCCGATCGCGATCGCGGTGCCCGTCACATCCGTGGCCCTGGCCTCGTACTCCGCGTTCACCAACGACGTATGGCTGACCACCGCGGCCACCGTCGTCGGATTGGCACTCGGCGGCTACGTGATGAGACTCGACGCCGAGGCCCGGGGACACGCTCAGCGGCTACTGGCCCAGGAGCGCGCGGCGAGAGCGGCCGAGGCGGAGTCGGCGGCGCTGGCGGAGCGGGCCAGGATCGCACGGGAGATCCACGACGTGCTGGCCCACAGCCTTTCGGCCCAGATGGTGCACCTGGAGGCGGCGCGGTTGCTGATCGAGCGCGGAGCCGACCGGGAGCAGATCCTCGAACGGGTCGTGGCCGCCCGGGGAATGGCCAGCAACGGGCTGGCCGAGACCCGCCAGGCCCTGTCCGCCCTGCGCGGCGAGCTGACGCCGCTGGAGGAGTTCCTCACGGAGGTCGTCGCTTCGGCCGACGGTGCCGAGGTCACCGTCACGGGCGAACGCAGGGCCCTGCCCGCAGAGGCGTCGCAGACCGTACGACGCGTCGCCCAGGAGGCGCTGACGAACGTCCGCAAACATGCGCACGGCGCCAAGGTCCAGGTACGGCTGGACTATCAGGAGCACGAAGTGACCTTGAACGTGAGGGATTCGGGCGGTCGTCCCGGCGATCTCACCGGCGCGGGCAGCGGGTACGGTCTGCTGGGTATGCGGGAGCGGGCCGAGTTGCTGGGTGGCTCGCTGGAGGCAGGGCGTGATGACGAGGGGTTCGAGGTGACGTTGAGGGTGCCCGTATGACGGAGGCGGAGCAGAAGCCCGCGCGGGTGGTGGTCGCCGACGACCAGACAGTGGTCAGGGAGGGCATCGTGATGCTCCTCGGCCTGTTGCCCGGCGTGGAGGTCGTGGGAGCGGCGGGCGACGGGGAGGAAGCTGTGCGGCTGGTCGCCGAACTCGCCCCGGACGTGGTGCTGATGGATCTTCGGATGCCGCGTTGCGACGGTGTGGAGGCGACCCGGCGGATCAGGGCGGAGTACCCGGGGACACAGGTCGTGGTGCTCACCACGTTCGCGGACGACGAGTCGCTGTTCCCGGCGCTGAAAGCCGGTGCACGTGGCTATCTCACCAAGGACGCGGGCGGCGACGAGATCGTGCGGGCGGTGCAGAGCGTGCTCTCGGGAGACGCGGGACTGTCGCCGAGCATCCAACGGCGGCTGCTGGAGAGGCTGTCACAGCCCGAGCCGACGGCCGTGGCCACGGAGGCGCCCGACGGGCTGACCGTGCGGGAGACCGAGGTCCTGGTGCTGATCGCCGAGGGGCTCACCAACCAGGAGATCGCCCGGGGACTGCATGTCTCCACCGCGACCGTGAAGACACACATCAACAACCTCTTCGCCAAGACGGGCCTCAAGGACCGGGCCCAGGCGGTGCGTTACGCCTATGCGAAGGGACTGGTGCGGCCACCAGCGAATTGAGTCACCTGATGGGGTGAAGAGCCGCGGGAAGAAGTGTCGGGGATCTTCCCGGTCTGTCCATCCTTGGGCATGCAGTCAAGCAACGATCGTCACCGCGACGGCGGGGGCGGTCCCGAGAGTTCGGCCGAGCAGCACGAGGACCAGGGCGAGTACGGCGCGGCCTCCCGAGAAGTCAGCTACGAGGATCCCTGGTACGACGCGCTGGCCTCCGGCTGGGGCGAGCTGGACGGCGCCGGGGTACCGGTTCCCGCCGTACCGGCCGCGCGGGCGGAGCGGGAGGGGGCGGCCGTTCGCGCCCGTGACGTGTATCTGGAGGTGCAGCGCAGTGCTGCCTTCCAGGAGGTGCGCAGCCGCTACCGCAGGTTCGTGGTGCCGGGAGTCGTCGTCTTCCTCACCTGGTACGTGGGGTACGTGGTGACCGCGACGACCGCGCCGGGGCTGATGGCCAGGCCCGTCGCGGGGGCCGTGAACGTGGCGATGGTCGCGGGCCTCGGGCAGTTCCTCACCACGTTCCTGCTCACCTGGGCCTACGCCCGGCACGCGCGGTTGCGCAGGGACCGTGCCGCGCTGGAGCTGCGCTGGGACACCCAGGAGCTGACCAGGGGCGCACGGGGCGGTGAGTCATGACGGGGCATCATCAGACCTTGGCTCTGCTGCTGTTCAGCGCGTTCGTCGCGGTGACGCTCGGGATCACGACGTGGGTGAGCCGACGGCGGCACGGTTCGGCGGAGGAGTTCTATGCCGGCGGGCGGCTCTTCTCCCCGATGGAGAATGGTTTTGCCATCGCGGGCGACTACATGTCGGCGGCTTCCTTCCTCGGTGTGACCGGCCTCATCGCGCTCTTCGGCTACGACGGACTGCTGTACGTGGTGGGCTTCCTGGTCGCCTGGCTGGTCGTGTTGTTCCTGGTGGCCGAACTGGTGCGCAACTGCGGGCGGTTCACGCTCGCCGATGTGATCGCGGCGCGGATGCGGGAGCGGCCGGTGCGGATCGCGGCGGGAACTTCCTCGATCACCGTGTCCGTTCTCTATTTGGTGGCGCAAATGGTGGGGGCGGGCAGCCTGGTGGCGCTGCTGCTGGGGCGGACGAGCCAGGCCGCGCAGGCGTGGACGGTCATCGGGGTCGGCGCGCTGATGGTGATCTACGTGTCGTTGGGAGGGATGCGGGCGACCACCTGGATCCAGATCGTGAAGGCGGTCCTGCTGCTCAGCGGCACGGTGGTGCTGACCGTGCTGGTGCTGGTGCGGTTCCACGGCGACATCGACCGCCTGCTGCTCACGGCGGCCGACCGCAGTGGGCACGGGAAGTCGTTCCTGGCTCCGGGCCTCAAGTACGGCGGCAGCTGGAGCGCCCGGCTGGACTTCATCAGTCTGGGGCTGGCGCTGGTGCTGGGCACGGCGGGGCTGCCGCACATCCTGTCCCGCTTCTACACGGTTCCCACGGCTCGGGCGGCACGGCGTTCGGCGGTCTGGTCGATCGGGCTGATCGGCGGCTTCTACCTGATGACGATCGTGCTCGGTTTCGGGGCGGCGGCCCTCGTCGGACCGGACGCGGTGCGCGCCTCGAACGCGTCGGGGAACACGGCCGTTCCGCTGCTGGCGCTCGACCTGGGCGGCGGCGCGGGCTCCACAGGCGGAACGGTTTTGTTCGCGGTGGTCGCGGCCGTCGCCTTCGCGACGATTCTCGCGGTGGTCGCCGGGATCACCCTTGCCTCGTCCGCGTCCGTCGCCCATGACCTGTATGCCTCGCTGCGCAGACCGCACGCCAAGCAGCGCAGCGAGGTGGCGGTGGCGCGGACGGCCGCGGTCGGCATCGGGGTGGTGGCGATCGCCCTCGGCCTGCTGGCCCGCGACATGAACGTCGCCTTCCTGGTGGGGCTGGCCTTCGCGGTGGCCGCCTCGGCGAACCTGCCCGCGCTGCTGTACTCGCTCTTCTGGCGGGGCTTCACGACCCGCGGCGCGGTGTGGGCCGTATACGGCGGGCTGGTCCCGGCCCTGGTGCTGGTCGTGCTGTCCCCGGTGGTCTCGGGAAGCCCGGGCGCGCTGTTCCCGGCCGTCGACTTCCAGTACTTCCCGTTGCAGAACCCGGGGATCGTCTCCATCCCGCTGGGCTTCCTCGCCGGGTGGCTCGGCACGGTCACCTCGGACGAGGTTCCGGACGAGGCCAAGCAGGCGGAGACCGAGGTGCGGTCGCTGACCGGGGCGGGGGCCGTCTGACCCGTGCCGGACCCGCTACGGAGCTGCTACGGAGCCGCTACGGAGCCGCTACGGCGCCACCCAGGCGTACCGGTGCTCCGGGCGGCCCGTGTCGCCGTACTTCAGGGAGAGGTGGAGCCGGCCCACCTGTTCCAGGTGACGGAGGTAGCGCTGGGCGGTGGAGCGGCTGAGGCCCGTCTCGGCGGCGACCTCGTGGGCGGAGAGCGGGTGGTCGGCTCGGTGCAGGACGCCGCAGATGAGGTCGGTGGTGGGTTCGGAGTGGCCGCTGGGCAGCCCGGGCGCGGACGGCACCGGTGAGGTGCGCAGCGCGCCGAAGATCCGGTCGACCTGCTCCTGGCCGGTCAGACCCCGGCCGCCGACCCGGTCGACGGTGCGGCGCAGCGCCGCGTAGGAGTCGAGGCGGGTGCGCAGCGCGGCGAAGGTGAACGGCTTGACCAGGTAGTGCAGGGCGCCCAGCCGCATCGCCCTCTGGACGGTGGCCACATCGCTGGCGGCCGTGATCATGATGACGTCGGTGCCATGGCCCTGTTCCCGCATCCGGTGGACGAGTTCGAGGCCGGTCTGGTCCGGCAGGTAGTGGTCCAGCAGGACCAGGTCGATGGCGCCGCGTTCCACGGCGGCCAGGGCCTGGGCGGCGCTGTGCGCGCGGGCGGCCACCCGGAAGCCGGGAACCTTCCCCACGTACTTGGCGTTTATCTCAGCGACGCGGAAGTCGTCATCGACCACCAGGACGTCAATCATCAGGCCTCTCCTTCAAGGCCGGCGAGCGTTAAGCCCGTGTTTCGGCTCCGCAGTTGTAGCGCGAGCAAAAAGAGCACAACAGAGGCTTGCGAGCAAAAGAACGGCTTGCGCCCAGAAGACTGCTGCTGTGGTCCGGGCCACACCTACCGTCCCGGCCCATGAGCGCAGACATCAGCCCCGCCATCGAGCTGCGGGGCGCGAGCAAGATCTTCAAGACCCCGTCGGGGGGTCTGCACACGGCTGTCCGCGACCTCGACCTCACCGTGGGGCGTGGTGAGTTCGTGGCCGTCGTAGGGCCGACGGGCTGTGGCAAGTCCACCACGCTGACCCTGGTCAGCGGGCTGGAGGAGCCCAGTGAGGGCGACGTGCTGGTGGCCGGTGAGCCGGTGGCCGGGGTAGGCGACAAGGTCGGATTCGTCTTCCAGCAGGACGCCACCTTCCCCTGGCGGACCGTGCTGTCCAACGTGATGGCCGGCCCCCGCTTCCGGGGCGTGCCCAAGGCGGAGGCGAAGGAGAAGGCCCGTGCCTGGCTGGCCAAGGTCGGTCTCGCCGCCTTCGAGGACCGTTACCCGCACCAGCTCTCCGGCGGCCAGCGCAAGCGCGTCGCACTCGCCGCGACCTTCGTCAACGACCCCGAGATCCTGCTCATGGACGAGCCGTTCTCCGCGCTCGACGTGCAGACCCGGGCCCTGATGTCGGACGAGCTCCTTGAACTGTGGGAGGGCACGGGCGCCTCCGTGGTGTTCGTCACCCACGACCTGGAGGAGTCCATCGCGCTGGCCGACAAGGTCGTCGTCATGACCGCCGGGCCCGCGACCGTCAAGCAGGTCTTCGACATCGACCTGCCCCGCCCCCGCAAGGTCGAGTCGGTGCGTCTGGAGCCGCGGTTCATCGAGATCTACCGCGAGATCTGGGAGTCCCTCGGCGAAGAGGTCCGCATCACCCGCGAGAGGGGTGCCGCTCATGTCGCCTGAGGTGCTCAGCACACCGGTCGTCGACACGGTCAAGGCCGGCCCGGACCGCGCCCGGTCGCGGGCCCAGGCCGCCCGTAGACGCAAGGCGATCGTGTTCGCCGTACGCGTGCTTCTCCTGGTGGCCGTCCTGGGCCTGTGGGAGGCCCTGTCCCGGGCCGAGGTCATCGACCCGTTCAACTTCTCGATGCCCTCCAAGATCTGGGACCAGATCTGGACCTGGGTGCTGCACGGGACCGCCCAGGGCTCCCTAGGCGAGCAGGTCTGGTACACGCTCTACGAGGCGCTGCTGGGCTGGGTCATCGGTGTCATCGCCGGTGTGCTCTTCGGCATCGCCCTCGGGCGGATCGCCTTCCTTGCCGATGTACTTGGCCCCTACATCAAGGTGCTCAACTCGATCCCCAGGATCGTGCTCGCCCCGATCTTCGTGATCTGGTTCGGGCTCGGCGCCTCGTCCAAGGTCGCGTCCGCCGTCGTACTGGTCTTCTTCCCGGTGTTCTTCAACGCCTTCCAGGGCGCCCGCGAGGTCGACCGCAACCTGGTCGCCAACGCCCGGATCCTCGGCGCGAGCGACCGCAGGGTGACCCTTCAGGTCGTCATCCCGTCGGCTACCTCGTGGATCTTCACCAGCCTCCACGTCAGCTTCGGCTTCGCCCTGATCGGTGCCATCGTCGGCGAGTTCATCGGTGCCACCAAGGGCATCGGCCTGCTCGTCGCGCAGTCGCAGGGCACCTTCAACGCGGCCGGTGTCTACGCCTCGATGACCATCCTCGCCGTCGTCGCGCTTGCCGCCGAAGGGCTCCTCACCTTCGCCGAGCGCCGCATCTTCCGGTGGAAGCCGTCGGGCTCCGACAGCTGACCCCCTCCTCCACTCCTCCCTGCACCGCCTTCTCACAAGGACGTGAACCGCATGCGCAAGTCCGTCAGATACAGCACCCTGGCCGCCGCCGGTCTGCTCGCCGTCTCCTCCCTCACCGCCTGCGCCAACGACGCGGCGAGCACGGCTTCCACCGGCTCCGGCAAGGGTACGAAGGTCAAGATCATGGTCGGTGGCCTGGACAAGGTCATCTACATGCCGGCCATGCTCACCCAGCGGCTCGGCTACTTCGACGCCGAGGGCCTCGACGTGGAGCTGCTGACCGAGCCGGCCGGCGTACAGGCCGAGACCGCGCTCGTCGCCGGACAGGTCCAGGGAACGGTCGGTTTCTACGACCACACGCTCGACCTCCAGACCAAGGGCAAGGCGGTCGAGTCCGTCGTGCAGTTCTCGCGTGCGCCCGGTGAGGTGGAGGTCGTCTCGACCAAGGCGGCCGGCGACATCACCTCCCCCAAGGACTTCAAGGGCAAGAAGCTCGGCATCACCAGCCTCGGGTCGTCGACCGACTTCCTCACCAAGTACCTCGCCGTCAAGAACGGGGTGAAGGTCAGCGACTTCTCGCCGGTCGCCGTCGGAGCGGGCGCGACCTTCATCTCGGCGCTCCAGCAGGGCTCCATCGACGGCGGCATGACGACCGATCCGACGGTGGCGACCATCCTGGACAAGAAGGCGGGCAAGGTCCTGTTGGACATGCGGACGCCCGAAGGCTCCCAGAAGGCGCTGGGCGGCCCGTACCCGTCGTCGAGCCTGTACATGCAGACGGACTGGGTCAACGGTCACAAGGACACCGTCCAGAAGTTGGTCAATGCATTCGTCAAGACGCTCAAGTGGATGTCCACGCACAGCGCCACCGAGATCGCGGCCAAGATGCCCGCCGACTATGCCCAGGGCGACAAGGCCCTCTACACGCAGTCCATCAAGAGCACGCTGCCGATGTTCACCGACGACGGTGTGATGCCGGAGAACGGCCCGGAGACCGTGGAGAAGGTGCTGAAGGCGTTCAACACGAACATCCAGAACGCGGATGTCGACCTCGGCAAGACGTACACGACCGAGTTCGTCGAGGCCGCCAAGTAGAGGCTGCCAAGTAGAGGCCGCCAAGGAGAGGCCGCGAAGTAGAGGCTGCTGAGCAGAGGTCGCCGAGTGACGGCCGGTTGAGCGGGTCTCAGCCGCGGGTCGCCCACACGTAACGGTGTTCGGGGCGGCCCGCGTCGCCGTATTTGAGGGTCAGCCGTGCCCGTCCCGTGCGCTCCAGGAGTTTCAGGTAGCGCTGGGCGGTCTGGCGGCTCACCCCCGTCCGTTCGGCGATCTCCTGGGCCGACAGCGGGCCCTGGGCGTTCATCAGGGACTGGCGCACCAGCTCGGCCGTGGTGGGGGAGTGCCCTTTGGGCAGGTCCGGCTCGGACGTCGTGGACAGGGCGCCGAAGATGCGGTCCACCTGGGCCTGTTCGGCCTCGCCGCCGCCGTCCAGGGTGCGCCGCAGCTCGGCGTACGCCTCCAGCTTGGCGCGCAGCCCGGCGAACGCGAACGGCTTGACGAGGTACTGCAGAGCGCCGTGCCGCATCGCCGCCTGCACGGTCGACACGTCCCGGGCCGCCGTCACCATGATCACGTCGGTCCGGTAGCCGCGCCGGCGCATCTCCTGGACCACCGCGAGACCCGTGTCGTCGGGCAGATAGTGGTCCATGAGCACCAGGTCGAGGCGGGGCAGCGTCTCCAACCGGCGCAGCGCCTCGGCCGCGTTGTGGGCCTCGCCGGCCACATGGAAGCCCGGCACCTTCTCGACGTAGGCGGCGTTCACCCGGGCGACCCGGGTGTCGTCGTCCACGACCAGGACCTCGATCATCGCGTCTCCTCGTCGGCCGGGACGAGCGCCGGTTCCGGCTCGGTCAGTGCCTCGGGGAGTGCGACCGTGAACCGCGCGCCCCCGCCGTCCGCCTCGCCCACGTCCGCGCTGCCGCCCTGCCGTTCGGCGAGCCGGCGTACCAGCGAGAGCCCGATGCCGCGTTTGCCGTGCGCGGGCGGCTTCTTGGTGGACCACCCCTCGGTGAAGACCAGCTCCCGCTGCTCCGCCGGGATCCCGGGCCCGGTGTCGCACACCCTGAGGACGACCGCGCGGCCCTCGGCGCACAACTCGACCTCCACGCGCGCGTGCGGAGTGCCGGCGACCGCGTCCAGGGCGTTGTCCACGAGATTGCCCACGACCGTGACCAGGCCCCTGGGGTCGATCAGCCGGTCCGGGAGCCAGGTGCGGTCCGACACCCACAGGGCGACCCCGCGCTCGGCCGCGACGGTGGCCTTGCCGACCAGCAGGGCGGCCAGCAGCGGATCCTGGATCTTCTCGGTGACCTGCTCGGCGGTGACCCGGTGGTCGCCCACCACCTCGCCGACGAAGTCCACGGCGTCGTCGTACATCTCCAGTTCCAGCAGCCCGAGCAGGGTGTGCATACGGTTGGCGTGCTCGTGGTCCTGGGCGCGCAGGGCGTCGATCAGCCCGCGCGTGGAGTCGAGTTCGCGGCCGAGCTGCTCCAGCTCGGTACGGTCGCGCAGGGTCGCGACGGCGCCGCCGTCGTCGGTGGGCATGCGGTTGGCGACCAGGACCCGCTGGCCGCGCACGGTGAGCAGATCGGTGCCGGTCACCCGGCCGGCCAGGACATCGGTCGTACGGCCCTCGCCGAGCGCCTCGTCAGGAGAGCGGCCGACGGCCTCGTCGCCGATGCCGAGCAGCCGTCTCGCCTCGTCGTTCAGCAGGCGGATGCGGCCGCCGCGGTCGAGCGCGACGACGCCCTCCCGGATGCCGTGCAACATCGCCTCGCGCTCCGCGAGCAGCGCCGAGATGTCGGAGAAGGCCAGGTCGCGGGTCTGTCGCTGGACCCGTCGGGAGATCAGCCAGGCGGCCAGCGCACCGACCGCGAGAGCGCCGCCGGCGTAGGCGAACAGCCCGGGGATCGCGCTCAGCAGGCGCGCCCGCACGCTGTCGTACGCGATACCGACCGAGACCGCTCCGATGATGCGGTGCTTCGCGTCGTACAACGGCACCTTGCCGCGCGCGGAGCGGCCCAGGGTGCCGGTGTCGATCTGCATGACGTCGTTGCCGGCCAGCGCCTCATTCGGAGAGGTCGACACATGGCCGCCGATCTCCGAGAGCGTGGTGTGCGACCAGCGGAATCCCCGCAGGTCCATCACCACGATGTACTCGGCGTGGGTGGCCTGCCGGATCCGCTCCGCCTCCCGCTGCACCGGGCCGGTCGTGGTCGGCCGCGTGGTGAGGACGCCCTCGGCGATCCCCGGATCCTGGGCCGTGGTCTGGGCGATCGCCAGTGCCCGGCGCATCGCCTCCTGGTCCAGCTGTTTGCTCAGCGGTGCCAGGAAGAGCCCGGTCGCCAGCACCGCGACCCCGGCGGCGATCACCACCTGCATCAGCAGGACCTGCGAGAACGCCCGTCGGGGCAGGCCGAGCCGCAGGCGGCGTGCGGGAGGAGTGGGGCTCATGCCCACGACGGTACGTGGGCGTGCGGGCCCGGCCGTAGGGGGTGTGGCATGGATCTCTTGACTATTTCTTGGGGAAATCCGTCATCGGGGGTCGCGTCAGGTCACCCTTCGCGGCTGCGGCAGCCCGCCTTCGCCGCCGCGTCAGCTCGCCAGAGCCGTCGTCGTCCGCAGTTCCCGCAGCGACACCACGTCCATGCGGGCCGGCGACCCCAGCACCGACACTCCGCAGCTCTCCGCGCGCGGCGGCAGGGAGGTGCCCTGGGCCACGCCGACCCGCCAGCGGCGGCCGTCGGCGTGGGCGACGGTGATGTCCCAGTGCGGGGCCGCGCCCTCGGTGCGCACGACGCTCAGCACGCCCGCCGCGTACTCGCCCGCCGCCTCGCGCACGGCCAGCTCGGCCGCCTGGCCGGGCCGTTCCCAGGCGGAACACCCACGGCACCCCTCCAGCACCACACGGCCCTCCTGGGCGCCGTGCAGGACCTCCTTGACGGCATGGGCCTCGGCGCGGCCGTACGCGTAGCCGTACGGCAGCACGAGCACCGTCGGCGAGAAGCGATGACCACCCAGATGGGTGACCTCCCAGGTGCCCGCCACGCCGGACGCGGCCAGTTCGGCGGCGAGCGGGCGGCCGAGCAGCGCGCAGCAGCGGTCGCGCTTGCCGTTGGTGCAGACGAGCGCGAGCGGGCCGCCCGCGTGCGGCCGGCCGTCGAGCGCCGCGCCGAACGTCCGGTGGTCGCCCGCACCGAGCGCTGCGAAGTCGAGGCCGAGCAGCCGTTCGGGGTCGCGAGTGGCGGCGCTGTGCAGCCAGACGTTGCCGGGAACCGTGTGGGCCGCGTACACCTGGCGGACGGCGGGGGTGCCCGGATCGGCGTGGCGGCCGGGGCGGCGGATGAGCGCGATCCGCACGCCGGTGCCCTTGGCGGCGGCCTCCAGGGCGCGGCCAAGGGCGGGGTCCAGATGGCTCGAAGTGAGCGCCTTGGCGCCCCACGGGCCGGACTGTTCCAGCAGCAGCCACGTCGTCGCGGTGGCGGCGGTGCCGGAAACGGGCTCGTCAAGCATCCGGGAGACGGTTGTGCACCTACTCACAGAGGTGAGCCTAACCTGACTTTGCCCGGGATGACTTCCGGCCCTGCTCAGTCGGTCTCTCCGGTGGGCCGCCCTCGGCTACTCCGGCAGCGGCTGCGGCGGCTTCGGGCCGACGTAGTGACCGCTGGGACGCATCCGCAGCGGGCGTTCCCCGTACTCCTCCAGGGCGTGCGCGATCCATCCTGCCGTCCGGGCGACGGCGAAGATCGTCTCGCCCGCGGTGGCGGGCATGCCGCAGGAGGCCGTGAACACGGCCAGCGCCAGGTCGACGTTGGCGTGCAGCGGAGCGTGCCGGGCGGTCGTGGCGACGACGTCCCGGGCCGCGAGCAGGGCGGGCTCCGCGCGGGGGACCTCCTCGAGGAGGCCGAACAGGACCCGCGCGCGGGGGTCCTCGCCCTGGTAGAGCCGGTGGCCGAGGCCGGGGATACGGCGGCCCGCGCGGAGTTCGTCCGCGATCACCGGGACGGCGGTGCCCTGGTCGAGGACGTCGAGCAGTATCCGGTGGGCGAGGCCGCTGGAGGCGCCGTGCAGGGGACCTTCGAGGACGCCGAGCCCGGCCGACACGGCCGCGTAGGCGTGGGCGCGTGCGGAGGCGGCGAGCCGGACCGCGAGCGTGGAGGCGGCCAGGTCGTGGTCGACGAGCAGGGCGAGCGCCGTGTCCAGGACGCGCAGTTCGGCGGCGCTGGGGTCGATGCCTGTCAGCCGGCGCCACAGCCGGTGGGCCAGCGGGCCGTCGTCGTGCCCGCGCTCGCGCTGCACCGGCAACGCCGCGACCAGGGTGGGGATCAGCACGCGCGCGGTGCCGAGGACGGCGTCCTCGGACAGGTCGAAGCGCAGCGGATCCTCGGCGGCCGAGGCGATCGTGGCGACCCGCAGCCGGTCGGTGGGGGAGGTGTGCTCCGGCAGCGCGTCGACGGCCCGGCGCGCGACGGCGACGGTGTCCCGCGGGGCGGTGAGGGTCACGCCCGGAGTCATCCGGCCCGTCCACAGCCACTCGGCCACCTCCTCGTAGGAGTGGCGCAGGGCGAGTTCGGTGGCGTCGACGCCCCGGAAGAAGTAGCGGTCCTTCTCGATCAGCGTGATCCGGGTGCGCACCGACAGATCCCCGCCGGACCCCGGACTCCCCGCGGCATCCCGCCTGTTGCGCCGGGCGAGCGCCGCCACCTCGCCGGCGTCGAAGGTGCTGGCGCGGCCGCCGGGCTCCCGCCTGCTGCTCAGCTGACCACGGCTCACATAGGCGTACACGGTCTCGGGTTTCACCCCGAGCAGCTCGGCGGTCTCCTTGGTGCTCAGCCGTCGCGCGGGACTGCCGGGAGCGGGTTGTTGATCGCGCATGGCGCCACCGTAGCCGTGTCCGACGGATATTGATCCAATCAATATTGACAGACGACGAGTCAAGCATGGACAGTCGAATCAAGTTCAGGGAGGAAAGCGGAGGCACGTCATGACCGTCAACAGGAGCGCGTCGACCCTTGTCGAGGTGCCGCGCGGGCTCGCCGGCGTCGTCGTCACCGACACCGAGGTGGGGGACGTCCGGGGGGCCGAGGGCTTTTACCACTACCGGCAGTACTCGGCCGTCGAACTCGCCCGCACCCGTGGCTTCGAGGACGTCTGGCACCTCCTGGTCCACGGCGAACTGCCGGACGCGGCGCGTGCCGCCGCCTTCGCCGCCGAGACCGCCGCGCTGCGGCACCTGCCCGACGAGGTCCGGGCGGCGCTGCCCGCGGTGGCCGCGGCGAGCGGCGGGTCCGGACCCCTGGCCGGGATGCGCACCGCGCTGTCGCTGCTCGGCGCCGCGCAGGGGTTCCGGCCGGTGTACGACATAGACGCGGACCGGCGACGCGCCGACACGGTCGCCGCCTGTGCGGCCGTACCGACCCTGCTCACCGCGCTGTACCGGCTCGGACGGGGACTCGACCCGGTGGAGCCACGCGATGACCTGTCGTACGCGGCCAACTACCTGTACATGTTGACGGGTTCGGAACCGGATCCCCGGCGGGCGCGTGCGGTCGAGCAATACTTGATCTCAACCATTGATCACGGATTCAATGCGTCAACGTTCACGGCGCGCGTCATCGCGTCGACCGGCGCGGACGTCGCGGCCTCTCTCGTGGGAGCGGTCGGTGCGCTGTCCGGGCCCCTGCACGGGGGCGCGCCCAGCCGGGCGCTGGACACCCTGGACGCGATCGGCACGCCGGACCGGATCGACCCGTGGATCCGGGAACGGGTCCTGGCCGGCGACCGCGTGATGGGCTTCGGGCATGCGATCTACCGTACGGAGGACCCGCGTTCGCGCATGCTGCGCGAGATCGCGCAGGACTTCGGGGGCCCCCGGGTCGCGTTCGCCGTCGAGGTCGAGCGCCATGTGGAGCGCATCCTCGCCGAACTGAAGCCCGGCCGCGAACTCCACACCAACGTCGAGTTCTACGCGGGCGTCGTCATGGAACTGTGCGGCCTGCCCCGCGAGATGTTCACCCCCACGTTCGCGGCGGCCCGCGCGGTCGGCTGGAGCGCCAACATCCTGGAACAGGCGGCCGACTCGAAGATCATCCGACCGGTGGCACGGTATGTGGGGCCGGCACCGAAGGTGGCGGCCGCGGCTCGGTAGGCCTCTGCGGCTCGGTAGGCCTCTGCGGCGATCGTCACGAACCGTGGCTTCTCGCCCGGCACGTCCGCGGCGACGGGCGCGGTCCTTGGCGGCAGGTCGTTTCCTATCCTGGACCGATCACGTCCGCGCCGGTACGAAAGAGGCCCCCCGTTGGAGCACCGCCCCAGCCCCCAGCAGATCCCGGTCGTCGTGCTTGCCGGATTCCTGGGCTCCGGGAAGACCACGCTCCTCAATCATCTGCTGCACCGCAGCGGAGGCAGCCGGATCGGGGCGATCGTCAACGACTTCGGGGCCATCGAGATCGACGCGATGGCCGTGGCCGGCGCCCTCGGCGACTCCACCGTCTCGCTCGGCAACGGCTGCCTGTGCTGCGCCGTCGACGCGAGCGAACTGGACCGGTACCTGGAGCGGCTCGCCGACCCGGCCACCGGTATCGACGTGATCGTCATCGAGGCGAGCGGTCTCGCCGAGCCCCAGGAACTCGTCCGGATGCTGCTCGCCAGCGAGCACCCCGGCATCGTCTACGGCGGCCTCGTCGAGGTCGTCGACGCCGCCGAGTTCGACGGCACGCGCGCGAAGCACCCCGAGATCGACCGGCACCTCGCCCTCGCCGACCTTGTCGTCGTCAACAAGCTCGACCGGGCCGAGCGGGGCGGCGAGCGGGTCCTGGGGCTCGTGCGGTCGCTCTGCGACCAGGGGGCCGCCGTCGTCCCGGCCACCTACGGCCGTATCGACCCCGAGTTCCTCTTCGACTGCCGGCCGGGCGAGGAGCGCATCGGGCAGTTGTCCTTCGACGATCTGCACGAGCATCCAGAAGGCGATGAGCACGCGGGACACCTGCACACCCGTTACGACAGCCTGTCCTTCGTCTCCGGCCGGCCCCTCGATCCCCGTCGGCTCATGGCCTTCCTCGACAGCCGGCCCGAGGGGCTGTACCGGATCAAGGGGTACGTCGACTTCGGGCCGTACGACACCGGGAACCGGTACGCCGTGCATGCCGTGGGGCGGTTCCTGCGGTTCTACCCGGAGCCCTGGGGACGGGACGAGGAGCGGCTGACCCAGCTCGTGCTCATCGGCTCCGGCATCGACGTGCCCGCCCTGCGCAAGGAACTGGACGCCTGCACGAACGACGCCCCACACGCCGACGAGCACGGCATGTGGGGCGTCCTGCGCTATGTACAGGGCCTGGAGGAAGGCCCTGAGGAGGAGGGGTACGGGGCCTAGACCGGGCCCGCCACCACCGACACCGTCTTCGGCAGCGACACACCCGAGCCGTCCCGACGCGGGTCGGCCTCCGGGAGCTCGGCCGGCGTGCCGTTCTTCTGGGCGGCCTTCGCCGGCACCGGCCCCGCCCAGGCGAAGGCCAGGCAGTCCTCGCCCTTCAGGAACCGCTGGCAGCGCACCCCGCCGGTGGCGCGGCCCTTGCGCGGGTACTGGTCGAACGGGGTGAGCTTGGCCGTCGTCTGCACCGAGTCGTCGAGGGTGCCGCGCGAACCGGCCACTGTGAAGACCACCGCGTCGGCCGCCGGGTCCACCGCCGTGAAGGAGATGACCTTCGCGCCCTCCGTGAGCTTGACGCCCGCCATACCGCCCGCCGGCCGGCCCTGCGGGCGCACCTGGGAGGCCTGGTAGCGCAGCAGCTGCGCGTCGTCCGTGATGAACACCAGGTCCTCCTCGCCGGTGCGCAGCTCCATCCCGCCGACGATCCGGTCACCCTCCTTGAGGGTGATGACCTCCAACTCGTCCTTGTTGGACGGGTAGTCGGGGACCACACGCTTGACCACGCCCTGCTCGGTGCCGAGGGCGAGACCGGGCGACGACTCGTCCAGCGTGGTCAGACAGACCACCGACTCGCCGTCCTCCAGGGAGAGGAACTCGGACAGCGGCGCGCCGCCCGCAAGGGTCGGGGCGGTCGCCGTCTCCGGGAGCTGCGGCAGGTCGACCACGTTGATACGGAGCAGACGGCCGGACGAGGTGACCGCGCCGACCTCGCCGCGGGCGGTCGCCGGGACCGCCGAGACGATCACGTCGTGCTTGGCCCGCTTGCCGTCGGCGTCCTCCGGGAACGGCTCGCCGTTCGTCGTGCGCGCCAGCAGGCCGGTCGAGGAGAGCAGCACCCGGCACGGGTCGTCGGCCACCTGGAGCGGCACCACGGACGCCGGGGCGCCCGAGGCCTCCAGCAGGACCGTGCGCCGCTCGGTGCCGAACTTCTTGGCCACCGCGGCCAGTTCGGCCGAGACCAGCTTGCGCAGCTCCGCGTCCGACTCCAGGATCCGGGTCAGCTCGGCGATCTCCGCGGTGAGCTTCTCCTTCTCCGCCTCCAGCTCGATGCGGTCGTACTTGGTCAGGCGCCGCAGGGGGGTGTCCAGGATGTACTGCGTCTGGATCTCCGACAGCGAGAAGCGCTCCATCAGGCGCTGCTTGGCCTCCGCGCTGTTCTCACTGGAGCGGATCAGCCGGATGACCTCGTCGATGTCGACCAGGGCCGTGAGCAGGCCCTCGACCAGGTGGAGGCGGTCGCGGCGCTTGGTGCGGCGGAACTCGCTGCGACGCCGGACCACGTTGAAGCGGTGGTCGAGGTAGACCTCGAGCAGTTCCTTCAGGCCCAGGGTGAGCGGCTGGCCGTCCACCAGGGCGACGTTGTTGATGCCGAAGGACTCCTCCATCGGCGTCAGCTTGTAGAGCTGCTCCAGGACCGCCTCGGGCACGAAGCCGTTCTTGATCTCGACGACCAGACGGAGCCCGTGCTCGCGGTCGGTGAGGTCCTTGACGTCGGCGATGCCCTGCAGCTTCTTGGAGTTGACCAGGTCCTTGATCTTGGCGATGACCTTCTCGGGGCCGACCGTGAAGGGCAGTTCGGTGATGACCAGCCCCTTGCGGCGGGCGGTGACCGTCTCCACCGCCACCGTGGCGCGGATCTTGAAGGTGCCGCGGCCCGTCTCGTACGCGTCCCGGACGCCCTCCAGGCCGACGATCCGGCCGCCGGTGGGCAGATCGGGGCCCGGGACGTGCTTCATCAGCGTGTCCAGGTCCGCGTTCGGGTACCGGATCAGATGGCGGGCGGCCGCGATCACCTCGCCGAGGTTGTGCGGCGGCATGTTCGTCGCCATGCCGACCGCGATGCCCGACGAGCCGTTGACCAGGAGGTTGGGGAACGCGGCGGGCAGCGCCACCGGCTCCTGCTCCTGGCCGTCGTAGTTCGGCGCGAAGTCGACCGTGTCCTCGTCGATCGACTCGGTCATCAGGCTGGTCGCCTCGGCCATCCGGCACTCGGTGTACCGCATGGCGGCCGGCGGGTCGTCGTTGCCCAGCGAGCCGAAGTTGCCGTGGCCGTCGACCAGCGGGACGCGCATCGAGAACGGCTGGGCCATCCGCACCAGCGCGTCGTAGATCGACGCGTCGCCGTGCGGGTGCAGCTTGCCCATCACTTCGCCGACCACGCGCGCGCACTTCACATAGCCGCGCTCGGGGCGCAGCCCCATCTCGTTCATCTGGTAGACGATCCGGCGGTGCACCGGCTTCAGGCCGTCGCGGGCGTCCGGCAGGGCGCGCGAGTAGATGACCGAGTACGCGTACTCGAGGTAGGAGCCGCGCATCTCGTCCACGACGTCGATGTCGAGGATCCTCTCCTCGTACGAGTCGTCGGGCGGCGGGGTCTTCGTGCTGCGGCGGGCCATCGCTGCCGGCTCCTTGCTCATGCGTGAACGGGATCTGACGCTGACCATTGTGGACCGCGGTACTGACAACCCGGGCCAGGCCCCGGTCTCCGCGGCCCGCCCCGGTGCCGGGAGGCGTTCGGGAGCGAGTCGGACGCAGGCTACGCGATCCGCTGTGGGCGTACGTGGTGCGGGAACTTCGCCCAGTCCCGGCACGCTTGCATACAGTGGCAGGACTGGCAGAAAAACCGCGGTCCGAGACCGCTTCCGCGGGTGACGTGAGTGACGCGAGTGAAGGGACGTACATGCCCATGGGTCACACGACCACGGCCGAGACAGGCTCCGGAGGCCTGACAGCGACCGAGCACCGCTTGGCCAACGGTCTGCGCGTGGTGCTCTCCGAGGACCACCTGACCCCGGTCGCGGCGGTCTGCCTCTGGTACGACGTCGGTTCCCGGCACGAAGTCAAGGGACGTACCGGCCTGGCCCACCTTTTCGAGCACCTGATGTTCCAGGGCTCCGCCCAGGTCAAGGGCAACGGCCACTTCGAGCTCGTCCAGGGCGCCGGCGGCTCGCTCAACGGCACCACCAGCTTCGAGCGCACCAACTACTTCGAGACCATGCCCGCGCACCAGCTGGAGCTCGCCCTCTGGCTGGAGGCCGACCGCATGGGCTCCCTGCTCGCCGCCCTGGACGACGAGTCGATGGAGAACCAGCGGGACGTCGTCAAGAACGAGCGCCGCCAGCGCTACGACAACGTCCCCTACGGCACCGCCTTCGAGAAGCTCACCGCGCTCGCCTACCCGGAGGGCCACCCCTACCACCACACGCCGATCGGCTCGATGGCGGACCTGGACGCGGCCACCCTGGAGGACGCGCGGGCGTTCTTCCGTACGTACTACGCGCCCAACAACGCGGTTCTGTCGGTCGTCGGTGACATCGACCCCCAGCAGACCCTCGCCTGGGTCGAGAAGTACTTCGGCTCCATCCAGGCGCACGACGGCAAGCCCGCCCCGCGCGACGGCTCGCTGCCCGACATCATGGGCGAGCAGCTGCGCGAGGTCGTCGTGGAGGAGGTGCCCGCGCGCGCGTTGATGGCCGCCTACCGGCTCCCGGAGGACGGCTCGCGCGCGTCCGACGCGGCCGACCTGGCCCTCACCGTCCTCGGCGGCGGCGAGTCCTCCCGCCTCTACAACCGCCTCGTACGGCGCGACCGTACGGCCGTCGCCGCCGGCTTCGGCCTGCTGCGCCTGTCCGGTGCGCCCTCCCTGGGCTGGCTGGACGTGAAGACCTCCGGTGACGTCGAGGTACCGGTCATCGAGACCGCCATCGACGAGGAACTCGCCCGGTTCGCCGAGGAGGGCCCCACGCCCGAGGAGATGGAGCGCGCCCAGGCCCAGTTGGAGCGCGAGTGGCTGGACCGGCTGGGGACCGTCGCGGGCCGCGCGGACGAACTGTGCCGGTTCGCCGTCCTGTTCGGTGACCCGCAGCTCGCCCTGACCGCCGTCCAGCGCGTCCTCGCGGTGACCCCGCAGGAGGTCCAGGAGGTCGCCAAGGCCCGGCTGCGGCCGGACAACCGCGCGGTGCTCGTCTACGAGCCCAAGTCCCCGGAGACGGTCCAGGACGCCGACGTACCCGAGGACCCCGAGGCCGAGGCCACGGTCGAGGCCGCCACCGCCGAGCACGACGACGAGGAGACGGCCAAGTGACCGAGCTCGCCACCATGGACTTCCACCCGCAGCCCCAGCCGGGCGACGCCCGGCCCTGGGCCTTCCCGGCCCCCGAGCGCGGCACCCTGGACAACGGGCTCACCGTGCTGCGCTGCCACCGGCCCGGCCAGCAGGTCGTCGCCGTCGAGGTGCTCCTGGACGCGCCCCTGGACGCCGAGCCGGCCGGCCTGGACGGCGTCGCCACGATCATGGCGCGCGCCTTCTCCGAGGGCACCGACAAGCACTCCGCCGAGGAGTACGCCGCCGAGCTGGAGCGGGCCGGCGCCACCCTGGACGCCCACGCCGACCACCCCGGTGTCCGGCTCAGCCTGGAGGTCCCGGCCTCCCGCCTGGCCAAGGGACTCGGGCTGCTCTCCGACGCGCTCAGGGCGCCCGCCTTCGCCGACAGCGAGGTCGAGCGGCTGGTCCGCAACCGCCTCGACGAGATCCCGCACGAGCTGGCCAACCCCAGCCGCCGGGCCGCCAAGCAGCTCTACAAGGAGCTCTTCCCGTCGACCGCGCGGATGTCCCGACCGCGCCAGGGCACCGAGGACACCGTCGAGAAGATCGACGCGGCCGCCGTACGCGCGTTCTACGACCGGCATGTCCGCCCCGCCACCGGCACCGCGGTCGTCGTCGGCGACCTCACCGGCATCGACCTGGACGAACTGCTCGGCGAGACCCTGGGCGCCTGGCGCGGCTCCACCGCCCAGCCCCGGCCGGTGCCCCCGGTCTCCGCCGACGACACCGGCCGTGTCGTCATCGTGGACCGCCCCGGAGCCGTCCAGACGCAGCTGCTCATCGGCCGCATCGGCGCCGACCGGCACGACCGCGTCTGGCCCGCCCAGGTGCTCGGCACCTACTGCCTGGGCGGCACCCTCACCTCCCGCCTGGACCGCGTCCTGCGGGAGGAGAAGGGCTACACCTACGGCGTCCGCGCCTTCGGGCAGGTCCTGCGGTCCGCCCCCGACGGCAGCGGCGCCGCCATGCTCGCCATCAGCGGCTCGGTGGACACCCCGAACACCGGCCCGGCGCTCCAGGACCTGTGGACGGTGCTGCGCACCCTCGCCTCCGGCGGCCTCACGGACGCCGAGCGCGACGTCGCCGTGCAGAACCTGGTGGGCGTGGCGCCGCTCAAGTACGAGACGGCGGCGGCCGTCGCAGGCACCCTGGCCGACCAGGTCGAGCAGCATCTGCCCGACGACTTCCAGGCCACGCTCTACCGGCAACTGGCCGCCACCGGCACCGTGGAGGCCACCGCTGCCGTCGTGAACGCCTTCCCGGTCGACCACCTGGTGACCGTCCTCGTCGGCGACGCGGCGCAGATCAAGGAGCCGGTCGAGGCCCTCGGCATCGGCGAAGTGACGGTCGTCGCCGCCGAGTAGGCGGAGCGGACCGGCCGGCGCGAGCGGCGAAGCAGGGAGCGCGGCCGGACGAGCGGCACGCGCGCGTGCAGCGGCCCTGGTGACCGTCAGGTCACCAGGGCCGCCGAATGTCCGAATTGGGGCGGAGGTTGCCTGTCTGCCCTGTGGGATGCGCGACAAAAACCGTGATCGGTTTGAGCAGGGCGTGGACGTCCTCGTAGGTTCTTCCGGACTGTCCGTCAGGCAGTGCGCCGCGCCCGCGGCACCGGACAGTCATCGCCGAGTCCCCGTACGGCGCGAGCCAGGGGAGCCGGGGACCCATGCAGTCCCTGGGGTGAATCGGGCGCCCGCGCGAGCCGCGAGGGGGCCCGTAGGAGACCTTCCTGCTCCGAACCCGTCAGCTAACCCGGTAGGCGAGAGGGAAGGAAAGGACCAGCCTCTACATGGCGTTCATGTGCGCCTCCGGGAAGCACCGTCGCCCCGGCCGGGTGAAGCGCACCACCGCGCAGGCCGCCGGCATCGCGGCCCTCACCACCACGGGTGTCATCGGCACCGTCTCGGCCGCCCCGGCGCTCGCCGCGGAGAACTCCGTCGAGCAGACCGGCCTCACCCCGGTGATCACGGTCAGCGACTCGGTCGCCGACCAGATCGACGCCCAGGCCGCCGCGCAGACGGCCGCCGCCGAGCGCAAGGCGGCCGAGGAGGCCGCGCGCAAGAAGGCGGCGGAGAAGGCCAAGAAGGAGCGCGAGGCCGAGGCGCGCGCCGCGCGGGCAGCCGAACGCAAGCGCCTCAACGCCTTCGTCGCGCCGATCTCCGACTCGTACGTCTCCACCGGCTACAAGACCGGTGGCTCCCTGTGGTCCTCCGGCGCCCACACCGGCATCGACTTCCACGCCGCCACCGGCACGGTGGTGCACGCGGCCGGCACCGGCACGGTGGTCTCCACCGGCTGGGGCGGGTCCTACGGCAACCAGATCGTCATCAAGATGGCCGACGGCATGTACACCCAGTACGGTCACCTGTCGTCGATCGGCGTCTCGGTGGGCCAGAAGGTCACCCCGGGCCAGCAGATCGGCCTCTCCGGCGCGACCGGCAACGTGACCGGCCCCCACCTCCACTTCGAGGCCCGCACGACCCCGGAGTACGGCTCGGACGTCGACCCGGTCGCCTATCTCCGCAAGCACGGCGTGAACGTCTGACCCGAGCACGGCGACGAACATGTGACGTCACCGGCGAGAGCCCCGAAGCCCCGGCCCCCGAGCCGGGGCTTTCGTCGTTTTCGTGTGCCCGGTGTCCAAAAAATATGCATGGATTCAGGGCCCCCGTCGGAAATTCCGGCTCATTGCAATAGAGTCACGGAACGGACGCCACTCGGCGGCGTTTCACGGGGATTAAGGCGGAGGTCGGACATGCGTATTCCGGCGCACTCGGTATGCACAGCCATCCGGGACGACATCGTCGCGGGTGTCTACGAGCGCGGCAGCCGGCTCACCGAGGAACTCCTGGCCCGTCGCTACGGCGTCTCGCGCGTCCCCGTCCGCGAGGCCCTGCGCACCCTGGAGGCCGAGGGCTTCGTGGTGACGCGCCGGCACGCGGGCGCGTGCGTCGCGGAACCGACCGAGCAGGAGGCCGCCGACCTGCTGGAGATGCGTCTGCTCCTGGAGCCGCTCGGCGCCTCCCGGGCCGCCCAGCGCCGTACCGAGGCCCACCTCAAGGTGCTGCGCGGACTGGTCAGGCTGGGCCAGGAGCGGGCCCGTCGGGGCGGCAGCGAGGACCTGCGCTCCCTGGGCGGCTGGTTCCACGAGACACTCGCCCAGGCCACCGGCAGCCACGCCCTCACCTCGACACTCACCCAGCTGCGGCACAAGATCGCCTGGATGTACGCCGTCGACGCGCCCGCCAACCCCGTGGAGTCCTGGGCCGAGCACGGCGCCATCGTGGACGCGGTGACGCGCGGCGACAGCGAGCGCGCGCGGGCGATCACCGCGCTGCACACCGAGCGGTCAGCGGTCTCCCACCGGCTGCGCTTCTCCGGCGGCACGGACCGGGCCAACGGTGTGAGGACTTCGCAACATCCCGTAAACATGTCGGGCCTGCGGCATTAACACGGGCGCCGTATACAAAGAGGTGTTATTCGGTGGAGCGGTATTTCCGTTGCCCGCTCGCGGGTTCTGCCGCCCTTATTTCGCGCACGCCCGGAATTTCCGATGGCGCGCCTTCGGTGTGCCCGGAGTGGAATTAACTATGCCCGGTGCAAAGTCTGGCTCCCGATAAAGGGCGGTCGTTCATAAAGACCGGCTCCGGGTGACACCACGGCGGGATCTCCGGGATCTCCGGGTGACGGCACGGCGGGAACGACGAGACCGCGCCGCCCCCGGAGGGGTGGCGCGGCCTCGGTCGTGCGGGCGCTGTGGCGCTCAGACGGTCTCGGGGAGCTCCTCGAGACCCTCGGCGACCAGCTTGGCCAGGCGGTCGAGGGCGGCGTCCGCGCCCTCGGCGTCGGAGGCGAGGACGATCTCCTCGCCGCCCTGGGCGCCCAGGCCCAGGACAGCCAGCATGGAGGCCGCGTTGACGGGGTTGCCCCCGGCCTTGGCGATCGTCACCGGGACGCCTGCGGCCGTGGCGGCTCGGACGAAGATGGAAGCGGGGCGGGCGTGGAGGCCCTCGGCCCAGCCGACGTTGACGCGGCGCTCAGCCATGTGATGCTGCCCTTCGGTGTTCAGGGTTGTCTAGACCAGTTTCCCATATCGTGAAGCATGCCCGGAGCTGACGTGAGTCCCTCCGGGTGTGTCGCCGGACCGCGGCCTCGGTCCGGCTTCCGTCCTCCACAGACTGCCTCGCGCCACTGTCGGACGCGAGCCGTACTCTGGGGTCCATGCAGACCCCGGCGGACCGACAGGACGGGCACGCGTACCCCTCCCACTGGGAGGCGGACGTGGTGCTGCGCGACGGTGGTACCGCGCGCGTCCGGCCCATCACCGTTGATGACGCCGACCGCCTGGTCAGCTTCTACGAGCAGGTCTCGGACGAGTCGAAGTACTACCGCTTCTTCGCGCCCTACCCCAGGCTCTCCGCCAAGGACGTCCACCGCTTCACGCACCACGACTTTGTGGACAGGGTGGGACTCGCGGCCACCATCGGCGGCGAGTTCATCGCCACCGTACGCTATGACCGCATTGGCGCCGACGGTATGCCCGCCTCCGCGCCCGCCGACGAGGCCGAGGTCGCCTTCCTCGTCCAGGACGCCCACCAGGGCCGCGGCGTCGCCTCCGCCCTCCTGGAGCACATCGCGGCCGTCGCACGGGAGCGCGGTATCCGCCGGTTCGCCGCCGAGGTGCTGCCCGCCAACAGCAAGATGATCAAGGTGTTCACGGACGCCGGCTACACCCAGCAGCGCAGCTTCGAGGACGGCGTGGTCCGCCTGGAGTTCGACCTGGAGCCCACCGACCGCTCGGTCGCCGTCCAGCGCGCACGGGAGCAGCGGGCGGAGGCCCGTTCGGTACGACGGCTCCTGACGCCCGGTTCGGTGGCCGTGATCGGCGTCGGCCGGGCGCCCGGCGGTGTCGGCCGCAGCGTCCTCGGCAACCTCCGGGACGCCGGCTTCACCGGCCGCCTGCACGCCGTGAACCAGGCCTTCCCCGAGGACCTCAAGGAGGTCGACGGGGTGCCCGCGCACCGCTCCGTGCGCGACATCGACGGACCGGTCGACCTCGCCGTGGTCGCCGTACCCGCCGAGCAGGTCCCGGACGCCGTCACCGACTGCGGCGAACACGGCGTCCAGGGACTCGTCGTGCTCGCCGCCGGATACGCGGAGAGCGGCCCGGACGGCCGCGAACGCCAGCGCGAACTCGTCCGGCACGCGCGCACGTACGGCATGCGGATCATCGGGCCGAACGCCTTCGGGATCATCAACACCGCCGCCGACGTACGGCTGAACGCCTCCCTCGCGCCCGAGATGCCCCGCCCCGGCCGGATCGGCCTCTTCGCCCAGTCCGGTGCCATCGGGATCGCCCTGCTGTCCCGGCTGCACCGGCGCGGCGGCGGCGTCACCGGCACCACGGGCGTGTCCACCTTCGTGTCGTCCGGCAACCGCGCCGACGTCTCCGGCAACGACGTCCTCCAGTACTGGTACGACGACGCCGAGACCGATGTCGTCCTCATGTACCTGGAGTCCATCGGCAACCCGCGCAAGTTCACCCGCCTCTCGCGGCGTACGGCGGCGGCGAAGCCGCTGGTGGTGGTGCAGAGCGCCGGTTCGGCGCCGCAGGGGCACGCGGTACGGGCCACGCGGCTGCCGCACGCCACGGTGTCCGCGCTGCTCCGGCAGGCCGGGGTGATCCGCGTCGACACGATCACGGAGCTGGTCGACGCGGGGCTGCTGCTCGCCCGGCAGCCGCTGCCGGCCGGGCCCCGGGTGGCGATCCTCGGGAACTCCGAGTCGCTCGGGCTGCTGACCTACGACCGCTGCCTGGCGGAGGGGCTGCGGCCGGCGCCGCCGCTGGACCTGACGACCACCGCGACCCCGGCGGACTTCCACCGGGCGCTGTCGGAGGCGCTGGCGGACGAGTCGTGCGACGCGGTGGTCGTCACGGCCATCCCGACGATCGGGGAGGGCGCGGTCGGGGACGCGGAGCTGGCGGAGGCCCTGCGGTCGGCGGCCGAGGGGGCGCACGGGAAGCCGGTGCTGGTGGTGCACGTGGAGCTCGGGGGGCTGGCGGAGGCGCTCTCGGCCGCGGGCCGCACCGCACCGCAGACACAGGTCATGGCACCCGGCGCCTCCGGCGGTGCCCACCGGTTCCGCCCCGCACCGACGGAGGCGGGAGCCGAGCCGCCGCCCACCGAGCCGCCCTCCGCCGAGCCGCCCTCCACCGCGGCAACGGCGCGACCGGGTACGCCGCCCAACGCGGCAACCGCACGGCCGGGTACGCCGCCCGCCGCGGCGACCGCGCGACCGGGTACGCCGCCCACCGCGGCGACCGTACGACCGGGCGCACCCTCGTCCGCCACGGGAGCCGTCCAGACACCCCCCGCCGCCGTCACCGAGGCGGTCCAGTCGCCCACCCCGCACCCCTGCTCCCGGCTGATCCCCGCGTACCCCGCCGCCGAGCGTGCCGTCCGGGCCCTGGCCGAAGCCGTGAAGTACGCGCAGTGGCGGCGGGAGGCCGCCGATCCCGGGAAGGTGCCCGAGTACGACGACATCGACGAGAAGGGGGCCGCCGAGCTGATCGGCGCGCTGCTGGAGCGCGGGGAGGGGCTCAACCTCGGGACCGAGGAGACCTGTGCGCTCCTCGGCAGGTACGGCGTCGCCGTGCACCGCGCGCTGCCCGCCCCCACCCCCGAGGCCGCCGCCGTGGCCGCCCGCGACCTCGGCTACCCGGTCGCCCTGAAGGCCACCGCCCCGCACCTGCGCCACCGCGCCGACCTGGGCGGGGTACGGCTCGACCTGGCGGACGAGGAGCAACTGCGCCGGGCTTACGCCGAGTTGACCGAGCTGTTCGGGCCACCGCAGGAGCTGCGCCCGGTGGTGCAGCGGATGGCACCCCGGGGTGTCGACACCGTCGTACGGGCCGTGATCGACCCGGCGGCCGGGGCCGTGCTGTCCTTCGGGCTGGCCGGGGCGGCCTCGCAGCTGCTCGGCGACACGGCCCACCGGCTGGTCCCGGTGACGGACCGGGACGCGACCTCGCTGGTGCGGTCGATCCGGACCGCCCCCCTGCTGTTCGGCTGGCGCGGCTCGACCCCCGTCGACACGCCCGCCCTGGAGGAACTGCTGCTGCGCGTCTCCAGGCTGGTCGACGACCATCCCGAGGTGGTGGCGGTCACCCTGGAACCGGTCGTGGTCGCCCGGCACGGCGTCAGCGTCCTCGGTGCCACCGTCCGCCTCGCGCCGCCGCCCGCCCGCGACGACCTGGGCCCGCGGACCCTGCCCGCCTACTGACCGCGGCGAACACCCGCCCCCGTGGTGGCTTTCGACCAGGGTGCGTCGACTGGCCCGGACCCCCCTTGCCCACGGATTAGGATGGACGCCATGGCCAAGACCAGTACGACGACCCAGGGGCTGCGCGTCGCGATCGAGCGCAGCGGCTACTACCCGGCCCTCGTGGCCGAGGCGGTGGAGGCTGCCGTGGGCGGTGAGCCGATCCGGTCGTACCTGGTCCACCAGGAGACGACGTTCGACCAGAACGAGGTGCGGCGGCATGTGACCGTGCTCGTCCTCACCGGCAACCGCTTCATCGTGAGCCACACCGACGAGCAGGCCGCCGACAGCACCTCCCCGACGCCGTACGCCACCACCTCGACGGAGTCGGTCAAGCTCGGCCGGATCTCGTCGGTCGTGGTCAGCCGGGTGGTGGCCAACCCGGAGCAGTACACGCCGGGCACCCTGCCCCGCGAGATCGTGCTGACCATCGGCTGGGGCGCCGTCTCCCGTATCGACCTGGAGCCCGCCGCCTGCGGCGACCCCAACTGCGAGGCCGACCACGGCTACACGGGCAACTCCACGGCGGACGACCTGAGCCTGCGCGTCAGCGAGGCGGGGGACGGCCCGGAGACGGTGCGCCAGGCGCTCGCCTTCGCCCAGGCCATCTCCGAGGCGACCGCGGACGTCACGCACTGATGGCGTACGCCGCCTGGGACCATCCGGAACCGCTCGCCCTCGGCTCCGCGCCGCTGCCCGAGTACGGCAGCGGTTCCCTCGCCGACCTGCTGCCCACCCTGGCCGCCGGGATGGCCGTACCCGGAATGACCGCGTCGATCACGGAACTGACCGCGGCCGACCGGAACTGCGTCTTCCTGGTCGACGGTCTGGGCTGGGAGCAGCTCAGGTCCCACCCGGACGAGGCGCCCTTCCTGGCCTCGCTGCTCGGCAGTTCACGCGGCGGCACCGGACGGCCGATCACCGCCGGCTACCCGGCGACCACCGCCACCTCCCTCGCCTCCGTCGGCACCGGCCTGCCGCCCGGCGCGCACGGCCTGCCCGGCTACACCGTCCGCAACCCCGCCACCGGCGAGCTGATGAACCAGCTGCGCTGGCAGCCGTGGAGCGACCCGGCCGCCTGGCAGCCGTACCCCACCGTCTTCCAGCTCGCCGCCGACGCCGGCGTGCACTCGGCCCAGGTGTCCTCCCCGACCTTCGAGCGCACCCCGCTCACCAAGGTGGCGCTCAGCGGCGGAACGTTTCACGGCCGGCTGACCGGCGAGGAGCGGATGGACTTCGCCGCCGAGCAACTGGCCGCCGCCGACCGCTCCCTGGTGTACACGTACTACGCCGAGCTGGACGGAGCCGGGCACCGCTACGGCGTCGACTCCGACACCTGGCGCGGTCAGCTGATGCACGTCGACCGGCTGGTGCAGCGGCTCGCCGAGCAGCTCCCGCCGCGCAGCGCGCTGTACGTCACCGCCGACCACGGCATGCTCGACGTGCCGTTCGACGAGCAGCACCGCATCGACTTCGACGAGGACTGGGAGCTGCGGGCCGGGGTCGCCCTGCTCGGCGGCGAGGGCCGGGCACGGCACGTGTACGCGGTCCCCGGCGCCGCGAACGACGTGCTGACCTGCTGGCGCGAGGTGCTCGGCGAGCAGTTCTGGGTGGCCTCCCGGGACGAGGCGATCGCGGCCGGGTGGTTCGGCCCGCCGGACCGGTTCGACGAACGGGTCTACGAGCGCATCGGCGATGTGGTCGCGGCCGCGCACGACGACGTCCTGATCATCGCCTCCGAGCGGGAGCCCAAGGAGTCGGCGATGGTCGGCAACCACGGTTCGATGACCCCCGTCGAACAGCTCGTCCCGCTGCTCGAAGTACGCTCCTAGCGCCCCTCGTCCCCCCTCCCCGAAAGGTGCTCAACTCCCCATGCCCGAGCTGGTCTTCTTCTCCGGAACGATGGACTGCGGGAAGTCGACCCTGGCTCTGCAGATCGAGCACAACCGGTCGGCCCGCGGTCTCGTCGGCATGATCTTCAGCCGTGACGACCGCGCCGGTCACGGCAAGCTGTCCTCCCGCCTCGGCCTGGTCACCGACGCCGTGGAGGTCGAGGACGGCCAGGACCTGTACGCGTACCTGGTCGACCATCTCTCGCAGGGCGGCCGCGCGGACTACGTCATCGCCGACGAGGCGCAGTTCCTGGTGCCGGAGCAGATCGACCAGCTCGCGCGCGTGGTGGACGATCTGGGCCTGGACGTCTACGCGTTCGGCATCACCACCGACTTCCGCTCCAAGCTGTTCCCCGGCTCCCAGCGGCTGGTGGAGCTGGCCGACCGGGTCGAGGTGCTCCAGGTCGAGGCCCTGTGCTGGTGCGGCGCCCGTGCCACGCACAACGCCCGCACGGTGGGCGGCGAGATGGTCGTCGAGGGTGCCCAGGTGGTCGTGGGCGATGTCAACGAGTCGGCCGGGAAGGTCGGTTACGAGGTGCTGTGCCGTCGCCACCACCGGCGCCGGATGACCGCCGCGTCGGCTCGCGCGGCGGCCCTCTCCCCGGACGTCCTGCCCGTCACGACCTGACTCCCGGACGTCCTGCCCGTCACGACCTGACTCCCGGACGTCCTGCCCGTCACGACCTGACTCCCGGACGTCCTGCCCGTCACGACCTGACTCCCGG
>NZ_JBSFJE010000021.1:9921-35694 GCF_053597895.1 Streptomyces sp. NPDC001220 | reverse complement strand
ACGTCCTGCCCGTCACGACCTGACTCCTCGGACGTCCTGCCCGTCACGACCTGGCTCCCCGGACGTCCTGCCCGTCACCACTGACTCAGCGCGGGCTCTCGATCACGGAGAAGACCGCGCCCTCCGGGTCGGCCACCGTGGCGACCCGGCCGTGCGCGCTGTCCCGGGCCGGCTGCAGCACCTGCCCGCCCAGCTCGGCGACCTCGCGCAGGGTCGCGTCCGCGTCGGCCACCTCGAAGTACGTCAGCCAGTGCGGCCCCCGGTCCCGCGGCAGCGAGAGACCGACCCCGTGGATGCCGGCCACCGGGCGGCCCTCGACGTGCAGGGTCACGTAGTCGAAGTCGGCGGACACCACCGGCTCCTCCTCGTAACCGAACACCGCCTCGTAGAACTTGGCGACGCTCGCGGTCTCGAAGGTGAGCAGCTCGTTCCAGGCGGGCGTGCCGGGGACACCGGTGACGGCCGTGCCGAGGTGGGCCGAGGCCTGCCAGATGCCGAACACCGCGCCCGACGGGTCGGAGCCGATGGCCATCCGCCCGGCCTCGGCGGCGTCCAGCGGGCCGACGCCCACCGTGCCGCCGCACAGCCGGGCCGTCTCGGCCGTCAGGTCCACGTCCTCCGAGGCGAAGTACGGCGTCCAGGCGATCGGCAGCTGACGGTCCGGCGGCAGCTGCCCGATGCCCGCGACCTCCTGCCCGTCGAGCAGCGCCCGGACGTAGGGGCCGAGCTGCTGCGGCCCGGGCTGGAACTCCCAGCCGAACAGGGCCTCGTAGAACTCCTCGGTCGCGGTCAAGCCGTGCACCATCAGACTCACCCAGCAGGGGGTGCCGGGCGTGCGCCGAGCGTGTGTACCGCCGTTCGGGCCGGCCGATCCCCGTACCTCGGTCATCGTCACTCTCTCCTCGGCCCCTCGCGGTGGCCGTGTCGCTTCCGCTCTCCGGACCGGCTGTGCCGCAGCCGCGGGCACGCCCCGTGCCGATGCTCGCACCCTCCGTGGCGTCCCGCGTCCAGGCGGTGGCGGCGGCCTTCGCCGCGAGGATGCCTGATCTGCCGTTTCTCGTCCGTTTCCGGGCGATTGCCGCCGGGTGTCCATCAGCTGTACAGCATGTGCCCGATCCCGTACGCCCGGTGATCGAGCCTGTCCGGCCGAGCAGAGTAGTCGTACCTGGACGATGCGGCCACCCCTGGCGTAAGGATGGGGCCATGGAAGCCATCATCACCGCAACCGAACTCGCCGCCGACCTGGCCGGGCCGAATCCGCCCGTGCTGCTGGACGTGCGCTGGCAGCTGACCACGCAGGGCGGCGCGGCCTTCGACGGCCGGGCCGAGTACGCCGCCGGGCACCTGCCGGGCGCCCGGTACGTGGACCTCGACACCGAGCTGGCCGCCGCGCCCGGCGAGCGCGGCCGGCATCCCCTGCCCGACCTGGCCGTCTTCGGGGCGGCGATGCGCCGTGCGGGTGTGTCGGCGGGCCGCCCGGTGGTCGTGTACGACGGCGGCCACGGCTGGGCGGCGGCGCGCGCCTGGTGGCTGCTGCGCTGGACGGGTCACCCGGATGTGCGGGTCCTGGACGGCGGGTTGCCGTCCTGGGAAGGCCCTCTTTCGGCTGACGCGGCCGAACCGGCCGAGGGTGACTTCGAACCTGCCCCCGGCGCGCTGGAGTTGCTCGACGCTGACGAGGCGGCCGCGCTGGCCCGCTCGGGTGTGCTGCTCGACGCCCGTGCGGGGGAGCGGTACCGGGGTGAGGTGGAGCCGATCGACCGGATCGGCGGCCACATCCCGGGCGCCGTCTCCGCGCCGACCACCGAGAACGTCGGCCCGGACGGCCGGTTCCTGCCCGCCGGGGAGCTGAGTGACCGTTTCAAGGCCCTGGGCGCCTCCGCGGCGGCCCCGGTGGGCGTCTACTGCGGCTCGGGCGTCTCGGCCGCCCACGAGGTGCTGGCGCTGGCCGTGGCGGGCGTTCCGGCGGCGCTGTACGTCGGTTCGTGGTCGGAGTGGTCCGCGGACCCGTCCCGTCCGGTCGCGGTCGGCCCCGACCCGCAGTAGGGCAGAAGCGGGAGGGCAACGAGAAGAGGGGGCACGCGCGCGTGCCCCCTCCTCGTACGGTCGTACGCGTCCTGCTGCTCCTGCTGCTCCTGCTGCTCCTGCTACTCCTGCTTCTTGCGCCGCGTCCCGAAGACGATCTCGTCCCAGCTCGGCACCGCGGCCCGGCGGCCGGGGCGTACACCGTCGGCCTCGGCCTGGCGGTCGGTGGCGCCGATCAGCCGGTCGCGGTGGCTGCCGACGGAGCGGGGCATCAGGACGTCCGCGTAGGCGGAGCCGGCCGAGGCCGCGGGGGCCGGGGGCTCCTCGGCCGCCGGTTCCGGAGCGGGCTCCTCCGGGACGACCTCCGCCGGGCGCTCCGGGACCACCATGTCGCCCCGGAAGCTCGGCACCGCCTCCAGCAGACTGGTCAGCGAGTCCCGCTCGCCGGCCGTCTCCTCGACCGGTTCGGCCGACTGCGCGGGCAGGCTCGGCCGGTCCCGGTCACCGGAACGGTCCAACGGGCGGTCACGCGGCAGCCGCGCGATCCGCGGCACGAACGGAAAGCTGGGCTCCGGTACGGCGAGGTCGTCGGACTCGCCGATCAGCGAGCGCGCCTCGTCGTCGACGGCCTGGACCAGCCGCCGGGGCGGGTCGTAGGTCCAGCTCGCCGAGTGGGGTTCGCTCGCGACCCGGTAGACGAGGAGGACTTCCCAGGTGCCGTCGTCGCGCCGCCAGGAGTCCCACTGCACCGTGTCCTTGTCGGCACCGCGCAGCACCAGCCGCTCCTGGACGGCCTCGCCGAGCAGCGGCCCGGAGTTCTCGCCGGGCCGGCGGACCGGCGTCTTGCGGGCTCGCTCGGCCATGAAGGCGCGCTCGGCCAGTACCGGACCCTCGAAGCGCCGCACCCGGTCGACGGGGATCCCGGCGAGCTGGGCGACCTCTTCCGCGGTCGCACCCGCCCGTATCCGCGCCTGGATGTCTCGGGGCCGGAGATGGCTCTCGACCTCGATCTCGATCTGGCCGAGCCGGGGCCGGTCGCCGCGTACGGCGGCACGGAGCCGTTCGTCGATCGGAAGCGTGTACTCCGTAGAGTCGGCAGCCTTGAGCACCAGCCGTGTGCCGTCATTGGAGACGGCCACGACACGCAGTTCGGGCATGGGGACCTCCCGGGTGGTGCCTGCCGACGTCACGTGCGTCGCTGCTTCCGCTAGTCGAGTGTGGCCTGCCCGGGTGCAGCCTGCCACAACCTTGCCGAGTTGCCCGGCGTGTCGGGCACGGGCCCGGGTACGCCGTTATGGCACGGTTACCTATTCGCAACGCTAAGTGACCAACTCCGTCACCCTGTGCAACTAGCCCCCTCCCGGCGGTCCTGCAAGGCCCCGGACGCCCTGGCGGGAGACCGGACCCAGGGCTCGCAACAGTACTCCATTCGGGCCACGTGCGTGGATTGGCGCGCCGCCCAACTTCTGGCAACGAGCCGCCTCCGGCCGTCGGTTGCCCGCTTCGGGCGATCTTGAACGTGGCGTACTTCACGCAATCCGCCGAAACGGAACTAATGGTTTCGTTCGTACGTCCCTTTCTCATGCAGTCGGTCGAACAAGTACGGGAAGGGCAGGCAAGGTTCGGGAATGCGTGAAAGGCCCGGTTCCGGTGACCAGACCAGTGCGGGGGAGGAGACGAAGGGAGGTTCGAGGCGGGTCGACCTCAGCGTGCCCCAGGTCGCGGGCAGTGCGGTGGCCGCGGTCGTGGCCGCCAAACTCGCGTCCTATGTAGGGGTGTACGGCACGATCCTCGGCGCCGGAGTCGTCAGTGTGATCGCCACCTGCGGCGGCACCCTGTTCCAGCACTTCTTCAAGCGCACCGGTGAACAGCTGCGCGACGCGACGGTGGCCCCCCGGCCCCGGGAGCAAGCGCCCCCGGAGCCCGGCGAGTTCACCACGGGCACCGTCTACCGCGCCCGGGTGCGGACCTGGCGCCGCCCGGTGTTCGCGGCGGCCCTGGTGTTCGTGGTGGCCATGGCCGGCATCACGACGTACGAACTGGTCTCCGGCGGCAGCTTCAGCGGCGGCTCCGGTACGACGGTCAGCGGCGCCGTCACCGGCGACACCGGGTCCCCGAAGTCGTCGGACCCCTCGGATCCCGCTGATCCCTCGGACCCTTCGGGCTCCCCAGCCCCGAACCCCGGTGAGGGTGGGGGCACTTCACCGGCCCCGTCGCCGTCGTCGTCCCCGGACGCGTCACGGACACCGGCGAGCGAGGGCGTCACGACGCCGGCACCGTCCCCGAGCGGGTCCGTGAGCGGGGAGCCGAGTGCGGCCCCCTCGCCCGCCGGGTCCTCGGCTACGGGCCCAGCACCCTCCGCAAGTAGTCGTTCTGGAACAGCCGGTCCGGATCGAGACGATCCCGCAGCGCGGTGAACTCGCCGAACCGCGGGTAGGCCTTGGCGAAGTACTCCGCGTCCCTGGTGTGCACCTTGCCCCAGTGCGGACGGCCCTCGTGCGCGGTGAAGATGCGCTCGGCGGCGGTGAAGTACGCCTGGTACGGGGTGCCCCGGAACATGTGCACCGCGACGTAGGCGCTGTCCCGGGCGGAGGCGGTGGACAGGGCGATGTCGTCGGCCGGGGCGGTGCGGACCTCGACCGGGAAGTTGATCCTGAGACCGGAACGGTCGACCATCGCCTTCAGTTCCCGCAACGTGTCCACCAGGGCCTCGCGCGGCACGGCGTACTCCATCTCCACGAAGCGCACCCGGCGCGGGGATGTGAAGACCTTGTAGGGGATGTCCGTGTACGACCGCGCGGACAGCGCCCTGCTGGAGATCCGGGCGGCCGTCGGTACGACGGCGGGCACCGCGCGGCCGAGCAACTGCACGCCGTGGAAGAGGCCGTTGGAGAGGAACTCGTCCTCGAACCAGCCGGCCAGCTGCCCCACCGGCTGCGGCGGGCCCGCGCTGCGGTTGTTGCGCTTGGTGTTGGTGTTGCCGGTGTGCGGGAACCAGTAGAACTCGAAGTGCTCGTTCTCGGTCCAGTGCTGGTCGAACTCGGCGAGGACCCGGTCCAGGGGCATCGGCTCCTCCCGCGCGGAGAGCAGGAAGAGCGGCTCCACGGCGAACGTGATCGCGGTGACGATCCCGAGCGCGCCGAGACCGATCCGCGCGGCCGCGAAGATCGCGCGTTCTTCTTCGGTCCCCTTCTCGGAGCAGGTGAGCACCGATCCGTCGGCGGTGACCAGTTCGAGTGCCCGGATCTGGGCGGCGAGCGAGGCGGACTCGCGGCCCGTGCCGTGGGTACCGGTGCTGGTGGCTCCGGAGACCGTCTGCTCCATGATGTCGCCCATGTTGGTCAGCGACAGGCCCTCGCGGGCCAGGGCCATGTTGAGTCTCTTGAGCGGGGTGCCGGCCTCGACCGTGACGGTCATGGCCTTGCGGTCGATGTTGCGGATCCCGGTCAGCAGTTGAGGGCGGATCGAGACGCCGTCGGTCGCGGCGATCGAGGTGAAGGAGTGGCCGCTGCCGACCGCCTTCACCTTCAGGCCGTCCTCCGCCGCCTGTCGTACGGCCGCAGCCAGCTCGTCCACGGAGGCGGGTGTGACTTCCCGCGCGGGACTGACGGTGACCGTCCCTCCCCAGTTACGCCACGTGCCGCTCTTCCCGCTCGCTGTACTGCTCAACGGTGCCTCCCCGACCCGTGACCGGCCTGTTGAGCCGGCGGTACCCGAGGAAACCGACCGCGACCGCGACGGCCCCGGACACGGCCGGAACCCCGTACCCGGCGCGGGCCCCGGCAGCGTCGATCACCCAGCCGGCGACCGAGGAGCCGAGCGCCACCCCGACCGCGAGGCCGGTGCTCACCCAGGTCATCCCCTCGGTGAGCTTCGCGCGAGGTACGTGCTTTTCGATGAGGGACATCGTCGTGATCATCGTCGGTGCGATGGACAGGCCCGCAACGAACAGCGCCACGGCCAGAAGCGGCAGGTTTCCGACCAGTAGGAGGGGGATCATACTCACGGCCATCGCACATATGCCCAGCAGCCACCTGCGTTCCGGCTTCCCCGCGAACCGCATCAGTCCGAAGACCACCCCGGCCAGACAGGAGCCCGCCGCGTACAGCGCCAGGACCACGCTCGCGGCGCCCTTGTGGCCGCGCTCGTCGGCGAAGGCGACGGTCACCACGTCCACCGCCCCGAAGATCGCTCCGGTGGCCACGAAGGTCGCCACCAGCACCTGGAGGCCGGGCGCGCGCAGCGCCGAGCCGCGGGTGTGGTGCTCGCGCGGGTGCGGTGCGGGCTCGGTGGCGCGCTGGGCGGTCAGCCAGAGGACGCCGGCTGCCAGGAAGCAGGCGGCCAGCAGCGGTCCCGCCTCCGGGAACCAGACCGTGGACAGGCCGATGGAGATGATCGGCCCGAAGATGAAGCAGACCTCGTCGACGACGGACTCGAACGAGTAGGCGGTGTGCAGCTGCGGGGTGCCCCGGTAGAGGGCGGCCCAGCGGGCCCGGATCATCGCACCCAGGCTCGGCACCGCGCCGATTCCGGCGGCGCAGACGAACAGCACCCAGTCCGGCCATCCGTAGCGCGCGGCGAAGAGCAGTCCGGCCGCCGCCGCCAGCGCGAGCAGGGTCGCGGGGCGCAGCACACGGCGCTGGCCGTACTGGTCGACCAGCCGGGACACCTGCGGGCCGACCACGGCGGCGGCGAGCGCGATGGTGGCCGAGAGCGCGCCCGCGAGGCCGTACCGCCCGGTGAGCTGGGAGATCATCGTGACCACGCCGATGCCCATCATGGACAGCGGCATCCGGCCGACGAAGCCCGCGGCGGAGAAGCCCTTGGTGCCGGGAAGGGCGAACAGGGCGCGATAGGGGCTGGGCACGGGGGTCTCCGACGGCTGGGTAAGGCGTGACAGCGGTTGGTACAGCTTACGAGTAAGGGGACCCTAATGCACCTTGTCGGCACTGGGGATAAACCTCCCGAATCCGACTCTTCACGCTCCTGTTTCCGGAGCGTCAGCGCCGGGTGGCAGGATCGGCACATGTCAGACGTGCTCGATGCCACCCCCTACGACGCCCTGCTCCTGCTCTCCTTCGGCGGCCCGGAAGGCCCGGACGACGTGGTCCCGTTCCTGGAGAACGTGACGCGCGGGCGCGGTATCCCGAAGGAACGCCTCAAGGAAGTCGGGCAGCACTACTTCCTGTTCGGCGGGGTCAGCCCGATCAACGACCAGAACCGCGCCCTGCTGGACGCCCTGCGCAAGGACTTCGCCGGGCACGGCCTGGACCTGCCGGTCTACTGGGGCAACCGCAACTGGGCGCCGTATCTGACGGACACCCTGCGCGAGATGGTCGCCGACGGCCGCCGCCGCATCCTGGTGCTCGCCACCAGCGCCTACGCCTCCTACTCGGGCTGCCGTCAGTACCGCGAGAACCTCGCGGACTCGCTGGCCGAGCTGGCGGCCGAGGGCCTCGAACTGCCCAAGATCGACAAGTTGCGGCACTACTTCAACCACCCCGGCTTCCTCGACCCGATGACCGACGGGGTGCTGCGGTCCCTCGCCGACCTCCCCGAGGACGTCCGCGCGGGCGCCCACATCGCCTTCACCACCCACTCCATCCCGACCGCGAGCGCCGACACCTCGGGGCCGGTCGAGACCCACGGGGAGGGCGGGGCGTACGTCGAGGAGCACCTGGACGTGGCCCAGCTGATCGCCGACGCGGTCCGCGAGCGCACCGGCGTCGACCACCCCTGGCGGCTCGTCTACCAGTCCCGCTCCGGCGCCCCGCACATCCCCTGGCTGGAGCCCGACATCTGCGACCACCTGGAGACGCTGCACGGCGCCGGGGTCCCGGCCGTCGTCATGGCCCCCATCGGCTTCGTCTCCGACCACATGGAGGTCCTCTACGACCTCGACACGGAGGCCACGGCCAAGGCCGAGGAGCTCGGCCTGCCGGTACGGCGGTCCGCGACCGTCGGCTCCGACCCGCGGTTCGCCGCCGCGATCCGTGAGCTGGTCCTGGAGCGCGCGGGCGTGGAGAGCGGGCGCGAGGTCACGCCGTGCGCGCTGGGCGCGCTGGGCGCGAGCCACAACCTGTGCCCGGTCGGCTGCTGCCCCGCCCGCGCCCCTCGCCCGGCCGCGGCCGGCGCCGACAGCCCGTACGCGTGAGGAGCCCCGTGACCGACGCCCTGCACACCGACCTGCTCAAGCTCGCCAAGGATGCGGCCGCCCGCGCGGGCGAGCTGCTGCGGGACGGCCGTCCGGCCGACCTCGCCGTGGCCCGGACCAAGTCCAGTCCGATCGACGTCGTGACCGAGATGGACATCGCGGCCGAGAAGCTGATCACCGACCTGATCTCCGGACACCGCCCCGACGACGGCTTCCTCGGCGAGGAGGGCGCGTCGACGCGGGGCACGAGCGGGATCCGCTGGGTGATCGACCCGCTCGACGGCACGGTCAACTACCTGTACGGGCTGCCGACCTGGGCGGTCTCCATCGCCGCCGAGCAGGACGGCGAGACCGTGGCCGGTGTCGTGGCGGCGCCGATGCGCGGTGAGACGTACCACGCGGTACGGGGCGGCGGGGCCTGGGCGACCGGGGCGTGGGAGGGCGAGCGGGAGCTGCGCTGCCGCCCGGCGCCGCCGCTTGACCAGGCGCTGGTGTCGACCGGCTTCAACTACGTGACGGAGGTCCGCACCCACCAGGCCGAGGTCGCCGCCCGGCTGATCCCGCTGCTCCGTGACGTACGGCGGAGCGGGTCGGCGGCGATCGACCTGTGCGACGTGGCCTGCGGCCGGCTGGACGGGTACTTCGAGCGCGGGCTGAACGCGTGGGACTGGGGCGCGGGCGACCTGATCGCGCGGGAGGCGGGCGCGTTGACCGGTGGCCGCCCCGGAGAACGCCCGTCCCGGGACCTGACGGTCGCCGGCACCCCGGGTGTCTTCGAGCCGCTCCAGCAGCTGCTGGAGGACTTCGGGGCCTGGCACGACTGAGGACCGGACGTCGGGGAGGGGGCCCGGTTTCTTCTGGTGCCGATGAATCGAACGTTGTAGCGGTGGGTAGGGGCGAGGTATGAGCAGGGCCCCGGCGCTGGATTCGCCGGGGCCCTGCTCCTGTGCCGGTGAGCTGCTGCTGCGGGACTGTCAGACGCTGGTCATGCCGACTTCCACGCCGTGTTCGGCGGCGAGGCGGCGCAGGTCGTCGAGCTCGGCCTGTTCCACTTCGACGAGGAAGTCGTCGCCCTCGTCACGAGCCCGGGTGATGTCGGACTCGGTCGCCTTTATGCGCTGCAGAAGTCCTGTGGTGAATGCGTCCATGCTGCGCCCCCTCGTCCTGGGTCGTGGGTCGGTGGCACGGGGGTGTGCCGTTGAAGGGGCGATCACGTCTCTCGCGGGTGCCCAGCGCTGCCCAGCTGGGCGGCGACGGTGCCGGACACCCCCATCGTCCACTCTGCTGTAGCGGCGATGTACGTACCGCATGGTGCTGCGGCACATGCAGAGCGTGATCGCGGGGTGTACATGCCGTCCTCCCCCCACTCCCCTCCGTGGAAACCTCAACCGGAAGAGAAAATCTCGCATTCCCGCCCGGCGTCGCCGATCCTGCTGCCCCGGCACTCGTCTTACTGCCGACTTATGGCCGAAAAGGGCAGGATGGAGGTCACACACCCCATGGAGACCCCTGCCCACGTGCGCCGGTGCGCGCTACGCGGGTGGACAGCGGAAGGACAAGCGACGTGCGCGTACTCGTCGTCGAGGACGAGCAACTGCTCGCCGATGCGGTGGCCACCGGACTGCGCCGGGAGGCCATGGCCGTCGACGTCGTGTACGACGGTGCGGCCGCCCTCGAGCGCATCGGCGTCAACGACTACGACGTGGTCGTCCTGGACCGCGACCTCCCCCTCGTGCACGGCGACGACGTCTGCCGCAAGATCGTCGAGCTCGGCATGCCCACGCGCGTGCTGATGCTCACCGCCTCCGGCGACGTCAGCGACCGCGTGGAGGGCCTGGAGATCGGGGCCGACGACTACCTTCCCAAGCCCTTCGCGTTCAGCGAGCTCATCGCGCGCGTGCGCGCCCTCGGCCGCCGTACCAGCGTGCCGCTGCCGCCCGTCCTGGAGCGCGCCGGCATCAAGCTCGACCCGAACCGCCGCGAGGTCTTCCGCGACGGCAAGGAGGTCCAGCTCGCGCCCAAGGAGTTCGCGGTCCTGGAGGTGCTGATGCGCAGCGAGGGCGCCGTGGTCTCCGCCGAGCAGCTCCTGGAGAAGGCCTGGGACGAGAACACGGACCCCTTCACCAACGTCGTACGGGTCACCGTGATGACGCTGCGCCGCAAGCTGGGCGAGCCCGCCGTGATCGTCACCGTCCCCGGCTCGGGCTACCGGATCTGATGGCCGTGGCGACCACTCCCGCACCCCCGCAGGCACCCCCCAAGCCCACCTGGGATCCCCGGGGACCACAGCCGGTCTTCCCCTGGCTGCGCCCGACCATCCGGATACGGCTCACCCTGCTGTACGGCGGCATGTTCCTGATCGCCGGCATCCTGCTGCTCTCGATCATCTACCTGCTCGCCGCGCAGGCGATCAGCACCGGCAACCAGCCGCTGTTCAAGATCATCGGTGGCACGAACATCAAGATCTCCAGCGACAACTGCACGGCGATCACCGGTACGCCCAGCCTTCCGATCTCGGACTTCAACTCCGCGATCGCCCAGTGCACGGACCAACAGCGCCAGGCGGCCCTGGACGACCTGCTGAGCCGTTCGCTGCTGGCCCTGCTGGGCCTCGCCGTGATCGCCTTCGCGTTCGGCTACGCGATGGCCGGCCGGGTGCTGTCGCCGCTCGGCCGGATCACCCGCACCGCCCGCGCGGTGGCCGGCTCGGACCTGTCCCGCCGGATCGAGCTGGACGGCCCGGACGACGAGCTCAAGGAGCTCGCGGACACCTTCGACGACATGCTGGAGCGGCTGCAGCGGGCCTTCACCGCCCAGCAGCGCTTCGTCGGCAACGCCTCCCACGAACTGCGCACGCCGCTGGCGATCAACCGCACGCTGCTGGAGGTCCATCTCTCGGACCCGGGCGCGCCGATGGAGCTGCAACAGCTCGGCAAGACCCTGCTGGCCACCAACGAACGCAGCGAGCAGCTCGTGGAGGGCCTGCTGCTGCTCGCCCGCAGCGACAACCAGATCGTCGAGCGCAAACCGGTCGACCTGGCCGAGGTCGCCACCCAGGCCGTCGACCAGGTGCACGCCGAGGCGGCGGCCAAGGGCGTGACCATCCGGGGCGTACGGAAGCCGGCGGTCGTACAGGGCAACGGCGTGCTGCTGGAGCGGATCGCGCTGAACCTGGTGCAGAACGCAGTGCGCTACAACGTGCCCGAGGACGGCTGGGTCGAGGTCGACACCGAGATCCGGCACGGCCAGGCGGTACTGTCGGTCTCGAACACCGGTCCGGTGGTGCCCGCGTATGAGATCGACAACCTGTTCGAGCCCTTCCGGCGGCTCCGTACCGAGCGCACGGGCAGCGACAAGGGAGTCGGGCTCGGCCTGTCCATCGTCCGGTCCGTGGCCCGGGCGCACGGCGGCCACATCGCGGCCCGACCCCGCGAGGGCGGTGGTCTCGTGATGAGGGTCACCTTGCCGGTCTGATGCCGTTACAAGATCACGACACACGCGGAGGATGTTCGCTTTGCGCGGAATTTTCTGTCGGCGTGGCGTGGTACCCCATGTGTGATCGATCACAAGGGCGGATTTCCGGCCATATACTCTCCGTGATCATGGCTGGGGGAATAAAGCCGGGAAAATCCCTGTTTTCACGGGTCTTGATCACGGGAAGTACAGGGTGAGGCGCCTTTGAGGTGTCTCGTGAGGACCGTGTACGGTCCCCATCGCCATTCAACCTGATCACTCTCGAGGGATCCGGTTGGGTGTCGATTGAGTAACAGACCTTGATGTGAGGCAAAATCTCCGCCTCAGGTCGGGCACAAGTCCGGCCTCTCACGCGTTACGTGCGCTGGAGACACCGCAGACACCCAGAGGGGGAGAGCGACATGGCAACCGATTACGACACTCCACGCAAGACCGACGATGACGTCGACTCGGACAGCCTTGAAGAGCTGAAGGCTCGGAGGAACGACAAGTCCACGTCCTCGGTGGACGTAGACGAGTTCGAGGCCGCCGAAGGCCTGGAGCTGCCCGGCGCGGACCTCTCGAACGAGGAGCTGGCCGTCCGGGTGCTGCCCAAGCAGCAGGACGAGTTCACCTGCATGAGCTGCTTCCTGGTGCACCACCGCAGCCAGCTGGCCCGGGAGAAGAACGGTCAGCCGATCTGCCGCGACTGCGACTGAGGAGGGGTCGGGCATGACTGGCTCGACCCCACCCCGGAAGCGCCGCTTCCCCCTGCCGGGAGCGGACTCGGGGCCGTCCGACGGCCCACGCGCGCGTGACGACGACGGGCGAGGCTCATCCGATCCGGGAGCCTCGCTCGAACCGGCGGCCGACCGGGGTGACCTCCCGGCGCCGGCGGACCAGCCCGCGCCCGTCGCACGGCGACGGGCCGGGGTCATCCGTGACAAGGCCGTGCATCTGGCCCGGGAAGGCGCCCGCAAGGGCGGTGGCCGGGCGAGAGCGGGGCTGGCCTACCTCGCGGACCGGATCATCGAGATCGCCCCTCGTGTCCCCGTACGCGACCTCGAGACCCTGCGTCGGCAGTTCCCGGACCTCGGGCCCGAGCAGCTCGCCGACAAACTGGTGGCGGGCGCGGCGGGCGCGACCTCGGCCGTCGGGGCCGGGGTCGGCGCGGCGGCGATGCTGCCGGTGCCGCCGGCGATGCCGACCGAGCTCGCCGCGGAGATCACCGGGGTCGCGGCGATCGAGCTGAAGCTGATCGCCGAACTCCACGAGGTCTACGGCGTACGGCCGCCGGGGAACCTGAAGGCCCGCAGCACCGCGTATCTGTCCTCCTGGTCGGGGGAGCGCGGGATCGACGTGATGAAGCCGTCGACGGTCAACAACGCCCTCGGCGGGCACATGAAGCGCGAGCTGCGCCAGCAGATCATGAAGCGGATGGTGCGCGACCTGCCCAACCTGATGCCGTTCATGGTGGGTGCCGCCGTGGGCGCGGTCATGAACCGCCGGGACACCAAGAAGCTCGCGGCGCGGATCCGGACGGACCTGAGAAAGATCCAGGTGCCGTGGGCGGAACTGCCGGAGCTGCCGCCGCTGGAGAAGCCGGCGGAGCCGCTGCCGATCGCCGAGCTGCCGGAGGACTTCGGAGGCTGACGGCCGGCGGTGCGAACCGGGCGAGACCTACTGGGCCTTCTTCGCCGCCTCGATCGCCGCCGCCAGGGCCTCCGGCTCCCGCGTCGACAGGTACAGGTACGGCGTCGGGTCCGCCGGGTCCGTGACCTCCACGCGCAGCGCCCTGGGGATGTAGGCGCGCAGCAGGAGGAAGGCGCGGACGTCGGCCTTGTACGTGCGCCAGGCGCGCGCCTCCTCCGGGTCCAGGACCTCTGACGCGCCCAGGGCGGACACCGGGATCTTCGCCTCGCCCGCGATCAGCGAGTCGCCCACCACGCGGATGCGCGGGGAGCCGTACGAACTGGCCACCACCGCTGCCGCCGCCGTGCCGCCCACCAGGCCGCCCAGCGTCGGCAGAGTGCCGAAGGGAAGCAGGACCAGGGCGCACGAGACGCCGATCAGGAAGCTGAGGAACCACCACGACCAGGGGGCCGTGAGGCGTTCTTCGTACGGGGTGGCGGAGAGCTGCATGGCGTCAAGCTTGGCACGGTGTCCGGATTCACCGGACGCGCGGGTAAGGTCTGCGGCTGTGAGTGGTAGTTCCGCAGCTCTTCAGCCTCCCGCCAGTGCCCGGAAACCGGTGCGGCATCCCGACGCTCCCGCGCCCGGCGAGCTCATCGGCGCCCACTACGAACAGTGTTTCGGGTGCGGCCACGAGCAGTCGCACGGGCTGCATCTGGAGGTGCGGGCCGGCGAGGGGGTCTCCCTCACCGCCGAGTTCACCGTGCGGGCCGCCCACCAGGGCGCCCCGGGCCTCGCGCACGGCGGTGTGCTCGCCAGCGCCCTCGACGAGACGCTCGGTTCGCTGAACTGGCTGCTGCGGAAGATCGCCGTCACCGGACGGCTGGAGACCGACTTCGTACGGCCGGTGCCGGTGGGCACCACGCTGTACCTGGCGGCCGAGGTCGCCGCGGTGGCCGGCCGGAAGATCTACTCGACCGCCACCGGGCGCCTGGACGGACCCGACGGACCCGTCGCCGTCCGTGCCGACGCCCTCTTCGTGGAGGTGCCGGTCGAGCACTTCGTCGACAACGGCCGCAAGGAAGAGATCAAGGCCGTCATGAACGACCCGGACCAGATCCGGCGCAGCCGCGCCTTCGAGGTGAACCCGTGAACCCCGCATCCTGCGTGAGCCCTCTCGACGTCCTCATCCGGCGCGTCGATCCGGACGTACCGCTTCCGGCGTACGAGCACCCCGGTGACGCCGGAGCCGATCTGCGGACCACCGAGGCGTGCGAGCTGAAGCCCGGCGAACGGGCCGTACTGCCCACAGGGGTGTCGATCGCCCTCCCGGACGGGTACGCGGCCTTCGTGCACCCTCGTTCGGGGCTCGCCGCCCGGTGCGGTGTGGCCCTCGTGAATGCCCCGGGGACGATTGATGCCGGGTACCGTGGGGAGATCAAGGTGATCGTGGTGAATCTCGATCCGCGCGAGGCCGTGCGGTTCGAGCGCTTCGACCGGATTGCCCAACTGGTCGTCCAGCAGGTCGAGAGGGTCCGCTTCCAGGAGGTGGCGGAACTTCCCGGCTCGGCACGGGCCGAGGGGGGCTTCGGGTCCACCGGCGGGCATGCCGCGGTGGGTGACGGGAGCGGCACAAGCGGTCAGGCCGCCGACGGTGGCCGGACGGGTGGGAATCGATACGCTTCGGTCGTATCCGACCGGGAAGGACAGTGACGTGTTCGGACGTCGCAACAAGAAGGGTGCCGCCGAGGACGCGGCCGGCGAGGCCGAGCAGGTCGTCGACAGCATCGGCACCGAGGCGGACGAGGAAGAGGGCGAACGCGAGCGCGTACGCCTGGAACCGGAGCCCCGGCCCGACGGGCCGTGGGACGACTCCGAGGTGCGGGAGCCGGGCGAGGGCCGGGTGGACCTCGGCGGGCTGTTCGTGCCCGGCGTCGACGGCATGGAGCTGCGGGTCGAGGTCGCGGGTGACGCGATCGTCGCGGCGACCGTGGTGCTCAAGGACAGCGCCGTGCAGTTGCAGGCCTTCGCCGCGCCCAAGCGCGAGGGCATCTGGGGTGAGGTGCGGGAGGAGATCGGCTCCGGCATCACCCAGCAGGGCGGCATCGTCGACGAGGTCGAGGGTCCGCTGGGCTGGGAGCTGCGCGCCCAGGTGCCGGTCCAACTGCCGGACGGCACGGGCGGTTTCCAGGTCGTGCGGTTCGTCGGTGTGGACGGTCCGCGCTGGTTCCTGCGCGGGGTGATCTCCGGGCAGGGCGCGGTGCAGCCGCAGGCCGCCGGGCTCCTGGAGCAGATCTTCCGGGACACCGTCGTGGTCCGCGGCGAGGGTCCGATGGCCCCCCGTGACCCGATCGTCCTGAAGCTGCCGAACGACGCCCAGATGGTCCCCGAGGGTGTCCAGCAGGAGGAGTCGTCGCGCTTCTCCGGCGGCATGGGCCAGCTCCAGCGCGGACCGGAGATCACCGAGGTCCGGTAGCACGACAGGCAGCGACAAGGGCCGTACCCCGCACCGGGGTGCGGCCCTTTCACATGCGCGGGGATTCCGGTGTGAACGGCTCCGGCTTACTTCACACCTTGACGGAAGTCTGGTCCGTACCTACGGTCTCGGCACGCCTAAGTTCACAGAGGCGCTCCAAGTTCACATATGAGAACGTACGAGAACGGAGTCGCTGTGCGTCGCATCCCCCTGCTCGCGGCCGTGGGAGCCCTGCTCCTGGGCGTCTTCACGGCCCCCGTCGCCCGCTCGGCCCCCAGCACCTTCGTGCACCCCGGAGTCACCGTCTCCAAGGCCCAGCTGGACTTCGCCCGCACCGAGGTACTGGCCGGCGCCCAGCCCTGGAAGGCGGCCTACGACCAGATGATGGCGAGCAAGTACGCCGACCTGAACCGGACGCCCGCGCCCCGGGCGACGGTCGAGTGCGGGTCGTACTCGAACCCCAACTACGGCTGCACCGACGAGCGCGAGGACGCGATCGCCGCCTACACCGACGCCCTCGCCTGGTACATCACCAAGGACGCCCGCTACGCGCAGAAGGCGATCCAGATCATGGACGCCTGGTCGGCCACGATCACCAGTCACACCAACAGCAACGCGCCCCTGCAGACCGGCTGGGCCGGCTCCTCCTGGCCCAAGGCCGCCGAGATCATCAGGTACACGTACACGGGAACCTGGGCGAACGAGGCCCGCTTCGCCACCATGCTGCGCAACGTCTACCTCCCGACCGTCATCAAGGGCTCCAACTCCAACGGCAACTGGGAGCTGACGATGATGGAGGCGGCCGTCGGCATCGCCGTCTTCCTCGAGGACAAGGCGTCGTACGACACGGCCATGGCCAAGTTCCGCACCCGCACGGCCGCTTACGTGTACCTGGCCTCCGACGGGTCGGTGCCGAAGACCGTGCCCAGCCAGAACCTCGACACCACCGCCAAGATCGTCTCCTACTGGCAGGGCCAGTCCACCTTCGTCACCGGACTCACCCAGGAGACCTGCCGGGACTTCACGCACACCGGCTACGGCATCTCCTCGATCTCGCACATCGCCGAGACCAGCCGGATCCAGGGCCAGGACCTCTACGGCACGGACGTCGGCGAACGGCTGCGGCAGGCGCTCGGCTTCCAGTCCAAGTACCAGCTGGGCACCGCCGTCCCCAGCTGGCTCTGCGGCGGCTCCCTGACCCTCGGCCTCGGGCCCGTCACCGAGGTCGGCTACAACGCCCTCCACAACCGGCTGGGCATCGCCATGACCAACACCCAGACGCTCACCCAGAACAACCGTCCCGCGGGCAGCAACAACCTCTTCGTCGCCTGGGAGACCCTCACCCACGGCGACAACCCCAACTGAGTCGCCGGTGCCCCGTGACCTCCTCGGAGAGGCCCGCGGGGCACATCAGGGTTGCGTCAAAGATGCCCGCCCCCGAACCGCCTGACCCGTTCGTCCGGATTGTTGGCCGTAGGGTCGACGCTGCGTAGGCGGCGGTAAGCGGAAGACAATGGGACCATGGCACGCGGCAAGCTTCGGATCTATCTCGGTGCGGCACCGGGCGTGGGCAAGACCTACGCCATGCTCTCCGAGGCCCACCGGCGCGTGGAGCGCGGCACCGACTGCGTGGTCGCCTTCGTCGAGCACCACGACCGGCAGCGCACCGAGGTGATGCTGCACGGCCTGGAGCAGGTCCCGCGCAGGGAGCTGGAGTACCGGGACGCCACCTTCACGGAGATGGACGTGGACGCGGTGCTGCACCGCGCCCCCGCCGTCGCCCTGGTGGACGAACTCGCCCACACCAACATCCCCGGCTCCCGCAACGCCAAGCGCTGGCAGGACGTCGAGGAACTGCTGGCCGCCGGGATCGACGTCGTCTCCACCGTCAACATCCAGCACCTGGAGTCCCTCGGCGACGTCGTCGAGTCCATCACGGGGGTGCGCCAGCGCGAGACCGTGCCCGACGAGGTGGTACGGCGCGCGGACCAGATAGAGCTGGTCGACATGTCGCCCCAGGCGCTGCGCCGGCGCATGGCGCACGGCAACATCTACCAGCCGGACAAGGTCGACGCGGCCCTGTCGAACTACTTCCGGCCCGGCAACCTCACCGCCCTGCGCGAACTGGCGCTGCTGTGGGTGGCCGACCGGGTCGACGAGTACCTGAAGCAGTACCGCAGCGAGCACCGGGTCTCGGCGATCTGGGGCTCGCGGGAGCGGATCGTCGTCGGGCTGACCGGCGGGCCCGAGGGGCGCACGCTGATCCGGCGGGCCGCGCGGCTCGCCGAGAAGGGCGCCGGCGGCGAGGTCCTCGCCGTCTACATATCCCGCAGCGACGGCCTGACCTCGGCCTCCCCGAAGGAACTCGCCGTCCAGCGCACCCTGGTCGAGGACCTCGGCGGCACCTTCCACCAGGTCGTCGGCGAGGACATCCCCGCCGCCCTGCTCGACTTCGCACGCGGGGTCAACGCCACCCAGATCGTGCTCGGCTCCTCCCGCCGCAAGGCCTGGCAGTACGTGCTCGGGCCCGGCGTCGGCGCCACGGTCGCCCGCGAGTCGGGACCCGACCTGGACGTCCACATCGTCACCCACGAAGAGGTGGCCAAGGGGCGCGGACTGCCGGTGGCGAGGGGCGCCCGGCTCGGGCGCGGCCGGATCATCGCGGGCTGGCTGGTCGGCCTGGTCGGCCCGGCCGTCATGGCGGTGCTGCTGAACACCGTCGACCTCGGCCTCGCCAACGACATGCTGCTCTTCCTGACCCTCACGGTCGCGGCCGCGCTGCTCGGCGGGCTCTTCCCGGCGCTGGCCTCGGCGGCCTTCGGGTCCCTGCTGCTGAACTACTTCTACACCCCGCCCCTGCACCGGCTCACCATCGCCGATCCGAAGAACATCGTGGCCATCGTGATCTTCTTCGGGGTCGCGCTGTCCGTCGCCTCGGTCGTGGACCTCGCCGCCCGCCGCACCCACCAGGCCGCCCGGCTGCGCGCCGAGTCGGAGATCCTCTCCTTCCTCGCCGGCAACGTGCTGCGCGGCGAGACCAGCCTGGAGGAGCTGCTCGAGCGGGTCCGGGAGACCTTCGGCATGGAGTCGGCCGCCCTCCTGGAGCGGGCGGGCGACGTCCAGCCGTGGAGCTGCGCGGGCCGGGCCGGCGTCGGACCCGCCCTGGCGCGCCCCGAGGACGCCGACGTCGACGTGCCCATAGGCGACCACATGGCCCTCGCGCTGACCGGCCGGGTACTGCCCGCCGAGAACCGCCGGGTGCTCGCCGCCTTCGCCGCCCAGGCGGCCGTCGTACTGGACCGCAGGCGGCTCCAGGAGGAGGCCGATCAGGCCCGCGCGCTCGCCGAGGGCAACCGGATCCGGACGGCCCTGCTGGCCGCCGTCAGCCATGATCTGCGCACCCCGCTCGCCGGGATCAAGGCGGCGGTGTCGTCGCTGCGCTCCGACGACGTGGCCTGGTCCGAGGAGGACCGGGCCGAACTGCTGCAGGGCATCGAGGAGGGCGCCGACCGCCTCGACCACCTGGTCGGCAACCTGCTCGACATGTCCCGCCTGCAGACCGGCACCGTCGCCCCGATCGTCCGGGAGATCGACCTCGACGAGGTGGTCCCGATGGCGCTGGTCGGGGTGGACGAGGGCAGCGTCGAGCTGGACGTCCCCGAGACCCTGCCCATGGTGGAGGCCGACGCAGGGCTCCTGGAGCGGTCGGTGGCCAACCTGGTCGAGAACGCCGTCAAGTACAGCCCGCCCGACCGGACCGGCCCTGTGGTCGTCGTGTCCGCCAGCGCCATCGCGGACCGCGTGGAGCTGCGGGTCGTGGACCGCGGGCCCGGCGTGCCCGACGAGGCCAAAGAGCGCATATTCGAGCCCTTCCAGCGCTACGGTGACGCTCCGCGCGGCGCCGGGGTCGGACTGGGGCTCGCGGTCGCCCGGGGCTTCACCGAGGCGATGGGCGGCACGCTCAACGCCGAGGACACGCCCGGTGGGGGCCTCACCATGGTCCTCACCCTCCGCGCGGCAGGATCGGTCACCGCAGTAGCAGAACCCGTGGCTGAAGCAGCAGCACAGGCCGTGGCAGAACCGGAAAGGCAGGCCTCATGACCCGTGTGCTCGTGGTCGACGACGAGCCGCAGATCGTGCGTGCCCTCGTGATCAACCTCAAGGCGCGCAAGTACGAGGTCGACGCGGCCCCCGACGGCCGTACCGCCCTCGAACTGGCCGCCTCCCGCCACCCCGACGTGGTCGTCCTCGACCTCGGCCTGCCCGACATGGACGGCGTCGAGGTGATCAGGGGGCTGCGCGGCTGGACCCGGGTGCCGATCCTGGTGCTGTCCGCCCGTCACTCCTCCGACGAGAAGGTCGACGCGCTCGACGCAGGCGCCGACGACTACGTCACCAAGCCCTTCGGCATGGACGAGCTGCTGGCCCGGCTGCGGGCCGCCGTCCGCCGCGCCGAGCCGGTCGCCGGGACCGGCGAGGACGACGTGCTGGTGGAGACCGAGGGGTTCACCGTCGACCTGGCCGCGAAGAAGGTCAACCGGGCCGGCCGGGACGTCCGGCTGACCCCCACCGAGTGGCATCTGCTGGAGGTGCTGGTCCGCAACACCGGCCGGCTGGTCAGCCAGAAGCAGCTGTTGCAGGAGGTGTGGGGGCCGTCGTACGGGACGGAGACCAACTACCTGCGCGTGTACATGGCACAGCTGCGCCGGAAGCTGGAGGCGGACCCCTCGCACCCCAAGCACTTCATCACGGAGCCGGGCATGGGCTACCGGTTCGAGAAGTGAACCGGGCGTCAGGCCGAGAAGTGAACCGGATGTTCGAGGAGTGAACCGGGCGTTCGGTTCGGGAAACGGGCCGGGGCGTGAGCTGGACTACGGCGGTGTCGGTGAGCCCCGGTACGCTTCAGACATGAGTGCTGTTCCTCGTTCCGAAAAGCCGGCCGGCCGGTTCCGGCGCATGCTGGGCCGGCTGTCCTCGTCGCAGGAGGACCTGGAGTCCGAGGAGCTGCGCGAGGACGCCGACACGGCGGGCTGCATACGGATCGGCGACTGCCAGGACCGGCAGATCGTCACCGTTACTGGTACCTTGCGCACGGTCACCCTGCGGCCGCGCGCCGGAGTCCCGGCCCTGGAGGCCGAGCTGTTCGACGGCTCCGCGGCGCTGGACGTGGTGTGGCTCGGCAGGCGCTCCATCGTGGGCATAGAACCGGGGCGCAGGCTGATCGCATCGGGCCGGATCTCGCTGAGCCGGGGCCGCCGGGTGCTTTTCAACCCCAAGTACGAACTGAGACCCCTCGGTAGGGAGTAGCCGGTGACGTCGCTCGACAAGCCGACCGAAGACACTCAGGCCAAGGACGATGCGCGGGCGGTGACCGAGGCCGCGCTGTTCGAGGCCTTCGGCGGCGTGCGCGGCATGGTCGAGACGGTGCTGCCCGGCCTGCTGTTCGTCACGATCTTCACCATCAACAAGGACCTGCACTGGTCGGCGATCGCCGCCCTCGCGGTCTCCGTGGTGCTGGTCGTGGTCCGCCTGGCGATGAGGGACACCGTCAAGCACGCCTTCAGCGGGGTCTTCGGCGTCGCCTTCGGTGTCGTCTTCGCGATGATGACCGGCAACGCCAAGGACTTCTACCTGCCCGGCATGCTCTACACGCTGGGCCTGGCGGTGGCCTACATCGTCACCACGCTGTGCGGGGTGCCGCTGATCGGCCTGATTCTCGGCCCGGTCTTCAAGGAGAACCTCTCCTGGCGCACCCGCAACCCCGGCCGCAAGAAGGCGTACGCCAAGGCCAGCTGGGCCTGGGGCCTGATCCTGCTCGCCAAGTGCGCGATCCTCTTCCCGCTGTACTGGTGGGCCAACACGGCCCAGCTCGGCTGGGTGCTGGTCGCCCTGAAGATCCCGCCGTTCCTGCTCGCGGTCTGGCTCACCTGGGTCTTCCTGGCGAAGGCCCCGGCCCCGATCGACGTCTTCGCCGAGATGGAGGCGGAGGAGAAGGCCGAGGAGGAGCGCAAGGCCGCGCTGGCCGCGGAGAGCGGCGAGCCCTCCGCCGGACGCCACCGCAAGTAGACGGCCGCACGCGTACGACAGAAGGGCGCCCTCCGCACCGGAGGGCGCCCTTCTTCGCGCGCTGCGTCAGACGTCTTCCCGCCGTACCGACAGCAGGTCCTCCAGCTGCTCCTCGCGGGCCTGGGCCGCCACGAACAGGAGTTCGTCGCCGGCCTCCAGGGAGTCCTCGCGGGAGGGGGTGAGGACCCGGGTACCGCGGATGATCGTGACCAGCGAGGTGTCCTCGGGCCACTCGACGTCGCCGACCTGGGTGCCGGCCAGGGCCGACTCCTCGGGCAGGGTCAGCTCCACCAGGTTGGCGTCGCCGTGGCTGAAGCGGAGCAGCCGGACCAGGTCGCCGACGCTCACCGCCTCCTCGACCAGGGCGGACATCAGACGGGGCGTCGAGACGGCCACGTCCACGCCCCAGGACTCGTTGAAGAGCCACTCGTTCTTGGGGTTGTTGACCCGGGCGACGACGCGCGGAACGCCGTACTCCGTCTTCGCGAGGAGCGAGACGACCAGGTTCACCTTGTCGTCGCCCGTCGCGGCGATCACGACGTTGCAGCGCTGCAGCGCCGCCTCGTCCAGGGAGGTGATCTCACAGGCGTCGGCGAGCAGCCACTCCGCCTGCGGGACCCGCTCCACCGAGATGGCGGTCGGGGCCTTGTCGATCAGCAGGACCTCGTGGCCGTTCTCCAGCAGCTCGCCCGCGATCGAGCGGCCGACGGCGCCGGCTCCGGCAATGGCGACCCTCATCAGTGACCGCTCTCCTCTTCCGGACCCCCGGCGAAGGCGGCCTCGACCTTGTCGACGTCGTCCGCGCGCATCATCACATGGACCAGGTCGCCCTCCTGCAGCACCGTCTGCGAGGTGGGCAGCATCGCCTCACCGAGCCGGGTGAGGAACGCGACCCGGACGCCGGTCTCCTCCTGCAGCGTGCTGATCTTGTGGCCGACCCACTTCGGGGAGGCGTGCACCTCGGCGAGCTGGACCCCGCCGGTGGGGTCGCGCCACAGCGGCTCCGCGCCCGAGGGCAGCAGCCGGCGCAGCATCTGGTCGGCGGTCCAGCGGACCGTGGCGACGGTCGGGATGCCGAGGCGCTGGTAGACCTCGGCACGGCGCGGGTCGTAGATGCGGGCCGCGACGTTCTCGACACCGAACATCTCGCGGGCCACCCGGGCCGAGATGATGTTCGAGTTGTCACCGCTGGAGACGGCGGCGAAGGCGCCCGCCTCCTCGATGCCCGCTTCGCGCAGGGTGTCCTGGTCGAAGCCGACCCCGGTGACCCGGCGGCCGCCGAACCCCGGTCCCAGCCTGCGGAAGGCGGTGGGGTCCTGGTCGATCACGGCGACCGTGTGCCCCTGTTGCTCCAGGGTCTGGGCGAGAGCGGAACCCACTCTGCCGCAGCCCATGATGACGATGTGCACGACCGTCCTTCCGGTGTCCAAAAGTTACTGCTCAGCCCCATCAGGGTCTCAGACCGAGGCCCAAGCTACACACGCACGGTCCGAGCTGGGCACCCCTCGGTCGTGCTCATCGGCGAGTGATGCTGCGCACGCTCCAGGCAGTGAGGATTCCGAGGACCACGAGCGTCACCGTGGCACCGATCAGTTCTGCGGTCGCGGGCATGAGACCTCCGAAGTGCGAGGACAGGCGGGGTCTGCCATCTAGGCACGGATCGGGCGTAGGCTGCGGAATCCGCAGTTCCAGCCATCACCTTTTTCACTCGGGAGGCAGATCCCGTACTGCGGCTGGAGACCTGCCAGGTGGAAGGCCTACGATCCTCTCTCGTGTCCAAACTGACCGACGTGCCCAAACGGATCCTGATCGGGCGGGCGCTGCGCAGTGACCGGCTGGGCGAAACGCTCCTGCCGAAGCGCATCGCCCTCCCCGTCTTCGCCTCCGACCCGCTGTCCTCCGTCGCCTACGCGCCGGGGGAGGTCCTGCTGGTCCTGTCCATCGCGGGCGTGTCGGCGTACCACTTCAGCCCGTGGATCGCCGTCGCGGTCGTCGTGCTGATGTTCACGGTGGTCGCCTCCTACCGGCAGAACGTGCACGCCTACCCGAGCGGCGGCGGCGACTACGAGGTCGCCACCACCAACCTCGGCCCCAAGGCCGGCCTCACCGTCGCCAGCGCGCTGCTCGTCGACTACGTCCTGACCGTCGCCGTCTCCATCGCCTCCGGCATCGAGAACCTCGGCTCGGCCATCCCCTTCGTCGTCGAGCACAAGGTGCTCTGCGCGGTCACCGTGATCGTGCTGCTGACGCTGATGAACCTGCGCGGGGTGAAGGAGTCCGGCAAGCTCTTCGCGATCCCGACGTACGTGTTCGTCGGCGGCGTCTTCATCATGATCGTGTGGGGTGCGTTCCGGGGCCTGGTCCTCGGCGACACCATGCGCGCACCGACCGCCGACTACCACATCAAGGCCGAGCACCAGGGCCTGGCGGGCTTCGCGCTCGTCTTCCTCCTGCTGCGCGCCTTCTCCTCCGGCTGTGCCGCGCTCACCGGTGTCGAGGCGATCTCCAACGGCGTCCCGGCCTTCCGCAAGCCGAAGTCGAAGAACGCTGCGACCACGCTCGCCGCGATGGGGCTGCTGGCGGTCACCATGTTCTGCGGCATCATCGCGCTCGCCATGGCCACCAAGGTCCGCATGGCCGAGAACCCGGCCACCGACCTGATCCACAACGGCGTCGCGATCGGCTCCGGCTACGTCCAGAACCCGGTGATCTCCCAGGTCGCCGAGGCCGTCTTCGGCAAGGGCAGCTTCCTGTTCATCGTGCTCGCCGCGGCCACCGCCCTGGTCCTCTTCCTGGCGGCGAACACGGCGTACAACGGCTTCCCGCTCCTCGGCTCGATCCTCGCCCAGGACCGCTACCTGCCGCGCCAGCTGCACACCCGCGGCGACCGCCTCGCCTTCTCCAACGGCATCGTGCTGCTCGCCGGCGCCGCCGCCCTGCTGACGGTGATCTACGGTGCCGACTCGACCCGCCTGATCCAGCTGTACATCGTCGGCGTGTTCGTGTCCTTCACGCTCAGCCAGACCGGCATGGTCCGGCACTGGAACCGCCACCTGGCGACCGAGAAGGACCCGGCCAAGCGCAGCCACATGATCCGCTCCCGCGCGATCAACACCTTCGGCGCCTTCTTCACCGGCCTGGTGCTGGTCGTCGTGCTGGTCACGAAGTTCACCCACGGCGCCTGGGTGGCGCTGCTCGGCATGTGCATCTTCTACGCCACGATGACCGCGATCCGTAAGCACTACGACCGGGTCTCCGAGGAGATCTCGGCCCCCGAGGAACCGGACGACGACCTGGTACGGCCGTCCCGCGTGCACTCGGTCGTCCTGATCTCCAAGATCCACCGCCCCACCCTGCGCGCCCTCGCCTACGCCAAGCTGATGCGCTCGGACACCCTGGAGGCGCTCACCGTCAACGTCGACCCGGCCGAGACGAAGGCGCTGCGCGAGGAGTGGGAGCGGCGCGGGATAGACGTCCCGCTGAAGGTCCTCGACTCGCCCTACCGCGAGATCACCCGGCCGATCATCGAGTACGTCAAGGGCCTGCGCGCCCAGTCCCCGCGGGACGCCGTCTCCGTGATCATCCCGGAGTACGTGGTCGGCCACTGGTACGAGCATCTGCTGCACAACCAGAGCGCCCTGCGCCTCAAGGGCCGGCTGCTGTTCACACCGGGTGTCATGGTGACCTCGGTGCCCTACCAGCTGGCGTCCTCGGAGGCAGCCAGGAACCGGGCCCGCAAGCGGCAGGACTGGAACGCACCGGGCGCGGTCCGGCGCGGGCCGGCCGAACACCGGCCGAAGGAGCACAGCGGGGGCTGAGCGCGGCGCGGAGGTCCCGGCGATCACGGTTCGCCGGGGCGGCGCGGAGGTCCTGGCGATCACGGTTCGCCGGGGCGGCGCGGAGGTCCTGGCGATCACGGTTCGCCGGGGCGGCGCGGAGGTCCTGGCGATCACGGTTCGCCGGGGCG
>NZ_JBSFJE010000021.1:0-9823 GCF_053597895.1 Streptomyces sp. NPDC001220 | reverse complement strand
CGGCCCGGAGGTCCCGGCGATCACGTGGTCGCCGGGGCGCCCCGGCGAGCACGTAGACTGGTGGGCTGTCGTCGGCCCATGCGCGGCCGAGCCCCCTCTCGCTGATCTGGAGTCACCCCGCCATGCAGGCAGAACCGAAGAAATCTCTGGTGGGGACGGAGTACGAGGTCGAGGTGGGCCCGGTCGCGCACGGCGGGCACTGCATCGCTCGGACCACCGAGGGCCAGGTGCTGTTCGTCCGGCACGCGCTGCCCGGCGAGCGGGTGGTGGCCCGGGTGACCGAGGGCGAGGAGGGGGCCCGCTTCCTGCGCGCCGACGCGGTCGACATCCTGGACGCGTCCAAGGACCGCGTGGAGGCCCCCTGCCCCTACGCCGGCCCCGGCCGCTGCGGCGGCTGCGACTGGCAGCACGCCAAGCCGGGCGCCCAGCGCCGGCTGAAGGGCGAGGTGATCGCCGAGCAGCTGCGGCGGCTGGCCGGCCTGACGCCGGAGGAGGTCGGCTGGGACGGCACGGTGATGCCCGCCGAGGGCGACAAGCTGCCGGCCGGCGAGGTGCCGCAGTGGCGCACCCGCGTGCAGTACGCGGTCGACGCCGACGGCAACGCGGGACTGCGCCGGCACCGCTCGCACGAGGTGGAGCCGATCGAGCACTGCATGATCGCGGCGCCGGGCGTCAGCGAACTCGGCATCGAGGAGCGCGACTGGTCGGGCATGGTGTCGGTGGACGCGATCGCCGCGACCGGTTCCCAGGACCGCATGGTGATCCTGGAGCCCCGCCCCGGCGCCCGCCTGCCCCTCGTCGAACTCGACAAGCCGGTGTCCGTCCTGCGGGTGGACGAGAACGACGGTGGCATCCACCGCGTCCACGGCCGCGCCTTCGTCCGCGAACGGGCCGACGGCCGCACCCACCGCGTGGGCAACGGCGGCTTCTGGCAGGTCCACCCGAAGGCGGCGGACACCCTGGTGACGGCGGTGATGCAGGGTCTGCTGCCGCGCAAGGGCGAGATGGCGCTGGACCTCTACTGCGGTGTCGGCCTGTTCGCCGGCGCCCTCGCCGACCGCCTCGGGGAGAAGGGCGCGGTGCTGGGCATCGAGTCCGGCAAGCGGGCGGTGGAGGACGCCCGCCACAACCTCGCCGGCTTCCCGCGGGTCCGCGTCGAGCAGGGCAAGGTCGAGACGGTCCTTCCGCGCACCGGCATCACCGAGGTCGACCTCGTCGTCCTCGACCCGCCCCGCGCGGGCGCGGGCCGCAAGACGGTGGAGCACCTGGCGTCCCTGGCCGCCCGCCGGATCGCCTACGTCGCCTGCGACCCGGCGGCACTGGCCCGCGACCTGGCGTACTTCCGGGACGGCGGATACCGGGTACGCACACTGCGGGCGTTCGATCTGTTTCCGATGACGCATCATGTGGAGTGCGTCGCGATCCTTGAGCCGGTGGCAAAGGGCTCTTGACCTGCGGGTTTGAGCGTGCGCGCTATGTGCGGTGTGGGCGTTACGGGCGACATCTTGACGCTGAAATGACGCTCATTTGACGCTCGTTCTGATGGGATGTCAGGTCTGTGCGCATAAGCGGACGGGCCACAGCCAGCAGCGTATGGGTCCGCCCGACGCTGTCGCCCGTCGAGAAGCAACTGCGGGAAAAGCTCCCCGAGCAGTGTCCCGGCTGGGTAGACCGATGGTCCGACTACGTCGAGGCGGACGGTGTGCCGATCCGACCGTGGGTCGGCGGGCAAGACCAAGACCTCAGCCGCCGGGCGGCCGGAGCCGAGTTCCGCGAGGTGACGACGCCGGACCGCCGCGCATGCCCGTGCGGGATGAGCCTGCAAGTCACTGACTCGGTGGGGAACCTTCCTCTCCGGAGGACTCGTCGGAGTCGCCGTCGTGTGGCAGGACGTATTGTGCGGTCTTTGCCGCCATGTGGAGCGGGAGTGGAAGCCCTGGGGTCACGTTGTAGTCAGGCGCGCGGCGCAACTGGTGGGTGATGGCGGCCCAAGGTCCCGGCACGCTGGATTTCTCTGGCACGGCGACACGTGGTGCGTGCGGTGGCGGCACTCCGAGTTCACCTTGCCGCGTTGCTCGTAGCGGTCGCTACTGCGCTCTGTGCGGGGTTCCCGATCTGGACGATCAACGGGCCGAGACGGCCCAGTTCATCCGGGCGCTGCTCTATAGCCTGCGCGACCGCCGCGTCCTGCTGCTCTCGCACGCACAGAACTCCCGTCTGCACTGGCCGTGGCTGACCAACGGCCGGCTGCGTCCCGACGCCCTGCAGTTCGGCCCCAACCCGGCCCAGCACATCACCCTGTACGGCGAGAATCTGTGCCATGTGCGGGGGTACGCGACCACGCATCCGACGAAACCTCCCCTTGTACGACAGTCTCAGATCTTGAGGTTGTGATCGGTTCTGCTCGGGTTGTCGCCAGGGGCGGAGACGGGCTGGGAGCTGGTCGCCGCGCCGGTTGTAGTGGCTGACGGTGGCCCGGGGCTGGTGCAGGGCTCGCCAGTGATGCTGCTGGAGAGGTAGGCGTCGCTGTGGTGGGCGGTCAGGGCGGTGGCCGCGAGGAGACAGGCGAGGGCTGGCGCGCTCCCCGGGAGATCGGGTTCTGGTTCTGGGTGGCGGGCGCGCTGGACGGTTAGGAAGGCCAGGGCGAGCATCGCGCAGGTGACGTGCCGGTGCCAGGAGGTCCAGCGGCGGACCTGGTACTGGCCGAGGCCGGTGATCTGTTTGGCGAGTTCGTTGTTCTCCTCGATCTTCCAGCGGACCCCGGCCCTCACGATCGCCTCGGTGACCGGGTCGGCGGCCGGGGCATGGATGAGGAAGTACGCGTACTCGAAGTCGACGCGGCCGCCGGCCAGTTGCTTCTTCTCGGTGCTGCGGCGGATCAGCAGCTGGTGGACGAAGCCGTCGGCCGGTATCTGTCCGGGCAGGGGGACCTCGAACCAGGTCCAGTCGTAGGCTCGCTGTCCCTTGGAGCCCTCGCCCTGGCTGCGGCGTTCCCACTGCGGGTGCACCGTGGCGTGGTGCAGCAGGTCACCGGCCGCCGCGACCTTCGGCAGGTACGGCTTGTCCGGCGGGCCCTGAACCGGCACCGCGAGCACGTGGCGGATCCTCTGCCCGTGCAGCCAGGACCTCAGAGCGGGGTCCTTGCCGTAGTCCGCGTCGATAGCCACCCAGGAGAACGGCAGCCCACCGGCCACCGCGCCCTGCAGCATGGCGATGCCCAGCTGCGGCTTGGTGGCGAAGGCGGCCTCGTCGGGGACTCCGGCCTCCCGGCGCCTTCTTGATCACCTGGGTGTCGTCCAGCACCAGCGTCGCGCCCGGATCCCCCAACTCCCGTGCCGCGTAAGCCTGCACCTTGGCCGGCAGTCCGTCCGCGCTCCAGGACGCCTCGCCCAGAAACCTCTGGATCCGGTGCGGGGTGGCATGCCCGGCTCGCCCTGCCATCGTCCAACCGTTCTTCCGGCCCAGGTCAGACAGCAGCCCCTCGATCAGATCGGCGAACACCTCCCGCGGCTCCACCCTCACACTCCATCAGCATGACCGGACAACGGTCAGCACCGATCATCAGTCACAAGATCCGCGGTAGTGCCTGACAGTGTTAGAAAAATCTATCTCTGCCAAATCGCAGCGAGGCCCGGCTAGCGTCACGACTCGTGCGACACCACCGGTGACCAAGTACGAAGACGGACGACGAGATTGTACGAGCCCTTGGCTGACTGACCGGCGGCGGCATACGGCGACGTGAAGAGCGGCCGATCCGAGGTCTGGACTGCGGCCCAAGCCCAGGCCGATTAGTTTCCGCAACGGCCATCGACGAACTTTGTTCTGAGTCTTTGACGAACCCAGGACACCTCTCTATATGAAAGAGCCCATCATGGCCATGCATGTCGTTATCGGCGCCGGTTCCATCGGCACGAATGTCGCTCGCCTGCTCGCCGACCGCGGTGAAAGCGTCCGCATTGTCACGCGCAGCGGCTCGGGCCCGGAGTATCCGCTGGTCGAACGGGTCGCCGCAGACGCTTCCGACCCCGGCCGCCTGACCGAGCTGTCTCGCGGCGCAAAGGTAATCTATCACTGTGCGAACCCGCCTTCCTACACAATGTGGGAACAGGTGTTGCCGCCCATGCAGAATGCGGTCATCGCAGCCGCGAAAGCAAACGGGGCGGTGCTGGCAATTACTGGCAGCATGTACGCTTACGGCCCGCAGCCTGGCGGTGTGATGAACGAATTCACCCCCATGGCCGCCACTGGGTCTAAAGGTCTTCTCCGTAAACGGCTGTGGGAGCAGGCCCTTGACTCCGGAGTCCGCACCGTGGAGGTTCGCGGGTGCGACTACATCGGCAGGGACTCGAATGGCGTATTTTCCATAATCATTGAGCCGGCAATGAAGGCGGGCCGAGCAGCCTGGGTGCCTGCCGATCTGGACGCGCCACATACCTTCACCTTCAACGGAGACATGGCTCGGGCCCTGGTCACGCTTGGAAACGATGAGCGTGCGTGGGGTCAGGCGTGGCATGTGCCGTCGCCACCGGCCATCAGCATCCGTGAACTGGCGCGGCGCTACGCCGCCGCTGCAGGCCGGCCCCCGGTCAAGCTGATCCCGTTGCCACGCGCGGCAATGCGTACAGCTGGGCTTTTGGTACCGGCAGCCCGTGAAATGGCCGAAATGGACTATCAGTGGTACTCGCCGTTCCTCATGGACGCCTCGAAAACGGCTGACACCTTCGGTCTCACCGCCACCGACCTGGACATCGTTATCAATGATCAGGTGAGCGCGGCGGCGGCTTGATCCCGCCTCCCGGGTTCGACAGCAAACAGCGATTCCGGCACCGCGCTTCGTCATGACACGTCCGGTGAATCGGCCCTTATCGCATTTGAGTCAATCCTGCGATGAGGCCCACCATCTGGGCTGTGTCGTGTAAGGCATCCCTCTTCGGCAGTAATAAACAATGACAGGAGTAGCCATGATCTACCACATCAACCGCGCGAAGGCCAAGGCCGAAGTCACCCCCGAGCAAATCGAGGCCGCCTTGGAAAGTTGGCGCAACCAGGGACGGTCCAACCCGGCCGTGAAGTCTTTCATGGTTGGCCGCGATCTCGGCGGGGAATTCGACTACAGCTGTGTCTTCGTCGTTGAGGACCTCGACGGCCTCTACGAGTACCTGACCCACCCCGCGACTATCGGGACCGACCATCTGGGCCTGGCGCTACTCGAACGCCTCGACATCTTCGACATCAGCGACGACGACGACCCTGACCTGTACGCGAAAATCGAGGAACTGCACCGCCGCCGCAGCGCCCTGAACCCGGAGATTCCCGGCATGCTTTCGGACGTCCCAGAATTTCGCGGCGCCGGCGCGAACGACTGATCAGCACGTCATGACCGGCAGGTATACGTAGCAAGGCACACGGCACCTGCCGGTCGTGACGCAATCACCCCTCGATAACTTTTACGCTGGTTACGGCACCGGCTCGGTGAGGACCTGGCCAGACATTCCGATGCGGCCGGGCCGGGATCGAATGACATGGAATCCTTGAGAAGGAGTAGTTCCGTGCACCTAATTGACGCGGTAGATCGCCTTTGTGGCGCCATCAATTCGCATTCAGCGCAACGAGTCGCCGACTGCTTCACTGCCGACTACGCGGCGGAGGTGCCGCACCGTCCTGCAGAAAGTTTTACCGGGCAGGAGCAAGTGCTGACGAACTGGTCCTTGATATTTACCCGAGTGCCCGATCTGAAAGCAAGAGTTCTACGGACAGCAATTTCGGGGTCCGAGGTGTGGTCCGAATGGGAAATGAGTGGAACTTCTCCTGAGGGGCTACCCGCCCTCTTGGCCGGACCTGTAGTAATGACCGTCCGCGACGATCGCATAAATTGGACTCGCTTCTATGTGAGTCCGGTCTCGTCCGTCTCATCCTGGGAAGGAGTGACGTCATGACGGTCCCGGGCTTCGATGAACTTCCCGTCTTCCTTCAACGCGACGGGCTGCTACCCGCCCCGGCGCTGCTCGCAGCGAGAGACCAGGCGCGCCTGACCCGAACCACGACGGTGTTCGGACAGGAGGCATGGCTGGTCACTGCCGCCGAGGACGTACGTACTGTCCTGGGTGATTCTTCGCTGTTCACCACGGGCGACTCGGTACCGATGTTCCGCAGCGGCGACCCGGACATCCTCGACATGCCCGGGGCGCTGCTGTTCATGGACCCGCCCGAGCACACGATCCTTCGTAAGATGCTGGCCCCCAGGTTCACCGGCCGAGCGCTCGCACGCTGGCAACCGCGGATCGTGGAGATCATCGAGGAACATCTCGACGCGTTGGAGCAGGCGGGCCCGCCTGCCGACCTGATGAGTCACTTCACCTGGCAGGTGCCCTCTCAGGTCATCTGCGAGATGCTCGGCGCTCCGCTGGACGAGCGCGAACGGGTCCAGAAGCTGCTCGACGCGAGCTTCGACTTCACGATTTCGGAAGCCGAACGGGCCACCGCGAACGAGGGGATCAACACCTATATCCACGAACTCGCCCTGCGGGCGCGCGCCAACCCCGGTGCCGACCTGCTCAGCGAACTGGTCGTCGAACACGGCGATGAACTGACACCGAAGAACCTCGCCGCCATCGGAGCCACCCTGCTGCAGGCCGGCCACGAGACGACGGCGGACATGATGGCGTCGTCTGTGGTCGCGTTGCTCGCAAACCCGGACCAACTGGCGCAGCTGCGTGCGGACCCGACCCTGATCGACAAGGCCGTGGAGGAGTTGCTGCGCTACCTCTCAGTGGTACAGATCAACCCACCACGTCGCGCCACCCGGGACACGATCGTCGGCGGCCAGCCCATCAGCAGCGGCGATCTACTGCTGGTCGCGCTGCCCGCCGCCAACCACGACGCCGCTCTCGTCGACAGGCCCGGCCAACTCGATATCACCCGGAATACCACCCATCACCTCGCCTTCGGGCACGGCATCCACCATTGCCTGGGAGCACCTCTGGCACGCCTCGAGCTCACCCTCGGGCTGCCCATGCTGCTGAACCGCTTCCCCGAGCTTGCACTGGCCGTGGAGCCGAGCGCGCTGAGGTTCAAGGTCGGTTCGGTGGTGCACGGGCTGCGGGAGGTTCCGGTGACATGGTGAGTCGGCGGATGGAAGCCGAGCAACTCGACCCGACCCGGCCCAGGTGACGGCGCTCCTCGACGAGCGTCCCCGCCTGGGAGTCGAATGCGTACTTCGGCAACTGCACATCGCCTCCTCCACCTAGTACCGGTGGCGCCGGGCCGAGCGTGAACCGTGCGAACGGCGGCGCCGCGACGTCGAGCTGACCGAGCGGATCAAGGAGATCCACACGGAATCCGGTGGCGTCTACGGCTCACCGCGCGTGCACGCCCTCCTCAAGCGGGAGGGCGTCCACGTCGGGCGCAAGCGCGTCGAGCGGCTGATGCGCGAGGCCGACATCGCGGGCGTGAGCCCGAGGCGGAAGGGCTTCACGCGCCGCGACCCGAAGGCCACGTCGGCCCCGGACCTGGTGGAGCGGGACTTCACCGCGAAGGCGCCGAACCGGCTGTGGGTCACCGACCTCACGATGATCCCGACCGGCGAGGGGCCGTTGTGGCTCTCCGCGATCCGGGACGCCTTCTCCCGCCGGGTGGTCGCGTGGGAGACCTCCGCCCGAGCGGACGCCGACTTGGTCCTGACCACGCTGGAGTACGCTCGCGCGTCCCGCGAGGTCGAGCCCGGCCAGATGCCCCAAAGGTGCAACCCGAGCCAGAACACAGCAAGGGACCAGGCGCAGCGCGACGCGATCCGAGTTGTGGATGACGATCACATCGTCGACCTGAAGACCCAGATCAGAAGCGGTCGCCCCCTCAAAACCAGCAGAACCAGAACCTAACGAAGCACTACTGACGCACCACCAGGGGCAGGCCGGCTGCAGTGGCCGCCACCATGCGCTTCAGTGTCGGGCGGAACGGCGGGAAAGCTCCCGCGATTTCCGGCTCGCGCGCGTACAGTTCACGCAGTGCCTCGGGGGGGCGGGTGATGGGAAACAGCTTCGCCACGAAAGCGCTGGCTGTCATCACCAGCGCGGCGCCATCGGCAGGGGTCAGTTCTGGGCAGGCGGCCGAGATGCGTTGGCCGATCGTCCAGTAGGTATCGATGGCCCACCTTTTGAAGACCTTCAATACCTCCACGGACACGTTGTGCTCGAGCATCGTCTCTGCGTGCGTGGTCAAATCACAGTAGAGCGGCCTGTCCACGAAGGCATCCGCGAGAACGCCCGCTGTTGCCTCGGTCCCACTCACCTCCTCCAACCGGGCACCTACCGCGCTTGCCCACTCGGAGCCCGCGCTCATCATCAGGTGCAGGTAGATCTCCTCACGCGTGCCGAAGTAGCGCAACACGTTGGACTTGGCGAGTCCGACCGCGGTGGCGATGTCCTGCAGGCTGACCCTGGCCACGCCGGAGCGCTCGGCGAGCTCCCGAGCCGCGGTGAGGATGGCCTCGCGGCGCTGCTCCTTCTGATCAGGGCGTCGAGCCCGCTGGAATGGCGCTGACATCACCGTTCATCCTAGCCCAGGGCTATCAGAACACCATTCTCTTGTTAAGGAACGAGTGTTCTGTTATCGTCCCGACAACCGCCAGCCCCATCGCGCTCTGGGAGTGAAAGACCATCTCCGCCACCCCGACCAACCTCAGCCAGACCGTTGACGACTTCGTTGCCGCCTTCAACGAGCCCAGCCCCGATCTCGGCAAGGTCATGTCCTTCTTCGCCGACGACGCCGTGTACCTGCCCGGCCACCTCCCAGAACGACGTGGCATCGCGGCGATCCGCAAGGAGTTCGAGCCGCACTTCGCCGGGCGCTACGGGGCCATGCACTTTGCCGTGTACGACAAGATCATCGACGAGTCGAACCGCCGCGCCACGATCCGCTGGGCCTGCCGCCTCGACATGAGCGGAGAGTTCGGCCGTCATGTGCCGTTGCCACTGCGTCTGTTCGCCCGTGCGCGCTACGGCGGCCGCATGCAATGGCACGGCGTAGACGTGTTCCACTTCGACACCGCAGGACGTATCAGCGGCAAGTTCACCTACGCCATGTTCCGGTTGCCGCTGTGGGAGCGAGGCTGACATGGCTCCCCGACGGCCCGAACAACCCGAGACGACCCACGCAACGATGCCCGTCATCACCCGCGCCATCGCTGAGTGCGTCCGCTGCTCGCCGAACGCGACTGCACCGCCAGGGTCGAGGTGCCGGGCGGCAGGTGACGCACGGTGATCTCCAGGCCGGTCTCGGCGGCGAGATCGGTCAGCCCCGGCCCGATCCGCCGGCATCCGTAGCGCCGGTCCGGCGCGAAGCGATGGGCGGGAATGGACCGCGGTCGGCAGGAACCGGCCCGCGTCCCGGCCTCCCTCGTCGCCGACAACCACCACTCGACGTCGTTCTAACGCGGTGTTTTGGATCCCAGCAAGCGCGCTCGGTATTTCTCGCCAACCAGCCAGCCGCAGAAGCACACCGTCCACGCATGTGGCGACCGCTCAACAGGCAAGATGTCGCACCCGGCAACCTCCGTGCGCAAAACACCCCCAAAGTACCGCGAAATCGTTCGCATGCCCAAGGCATTCAAGAGCCTGCATCCTCGCCAGCCTTCAGAAAGTGCTTGCCTCATGCAAATAGAGGAACTGACTGGTGCTGTCCAGTACGTGATGGATCTCTTCGGCATCTTCGCCTTCGCCCTCTCAGGGGCATTCCTCGCAGTGCGCAAGGACTTCGACATCTTCGGGGCGGTCATCCTCAGCGAGGCGGCAGGCCTCGGTGGCGGCCTCTTCCGTGACCTGGTGCT
>NZ_JBSFJE010000020.1:0-175373 GCF_053597895.1 Streptomyces sp. NPDC001220 | reverse complement strand
CAGGCGCTGTGGGACGTGCTGGTCCCGTTCGCCGGATACGCGTTCAACAAGGCGCACTCCGCCGCGTACGGCCTGGTCTCGTACTGGACCGCCTACCTGAAGGCGAACCACCCCGCCGAGTACATGGCGGGCCTGCTCACCTCGGTCAAGGACGACAAGGACAAGTCGGCGGTCTACCTCAACGAGTGCCGGCGCATGGGCATCAAGGTGCTCCCGCCGAACGTGAACGAGTCGGTGCACAACTTCGCCGCGCAGGGCGACGACGTGATCCTGTTCGGCCTGGAGGCCGTCCGCAACGTCGGTACGAACGTGGTGGAGTCGATCATCCGGAGCCGCAAGGCCAAGGGCAAGTACAGCTCCTTCCCCGACTACCTCGACAAGGTCGAGGCGGTCGCGTGCAACAAGCGCACCACGGAATCGCTGATCAAGGCGGGCGCCTTCGACTCCCTGGGGCACACCCGCAAGGGCCTCACCGCGCACTTCGACTCGATGATCGACAACGTGGTCGCGGTCAAGCGCAAGGAGGCCGAGGGGCAGTTCGACCTGTTCGGCGGGATGGGCGAGGAGGAGAGCGACGAGCCCGGCTTCGGCCTGGACGTCGTCTTCACCGACGAGGAGTGGGACAAGACCTATCTGCTCGCCCAGGAGCGGGAGATGCTCGGTCTGTACGTCTCCGACCACCCGCTGTTCGGCCTGGAGCACGTGCTCTCGGACAAGGCCGACGCGGGCATCGCCCAGCTGACCGGCGGTGAGCACGCCGACGGCGCGGTGGTGACGATCGGCGGCATCATCTCGGGTCTCCAGCGCAAGATGACCAAGCAGGGCAACGCCTGGGCGATCGCCACCGTGGAGGACCTCGCGGGCTCCATCGAGTGCATGTTCTTCCCGGCGAGCTACCAGCTGATCTCGACCCAACTCGTCGAGGACGCCGTGGTGTTCGTCAAGGGGCGGCTCGACAAGCGCGAGGACGTGCCGCGGCTGGTCGGCATGGAGCTGACGGTCCCGGACCTGTCCAACGCCGGTGCCAACGCGCCCGTGATCCTGACCATCCCGGCGACCCGGGTCACCCCGCCGATGGTCAGCCGGCTCGGCGAGATCCTCAGCCACCACAAGGGCGACAGCGAGGTCCGGATCAAGGTGCGCGGTCCCCACAAGACGACGGTCCTGCGCCTGGACCGGCACCGGGTGCAGCCGTCTCCGGCGCTGTTCGGCGACCTGAAGGTGCTGCTCGGGCCGTCCTGCCTGGCCGGCTAACGAGATCGCTGCTCACGGCGCCGCGCCGTGAGCAGCGATCAAGCCGTCACGATGGGCCGCAGATGGCCTGCTTCACGTGCTGATATGGGACGTGCGCAGCAGACAGTTCGCATGGGCTGGACGTCATCTCGGCCCGGAGTCCGAGCCTCACGCCGATCTCGACTCCCTGAGCCAATACTCCTGACCCTCGGGCGGGAGTGTGTCAATCGGGTCGTAGTAGGGGTGGCGGCGGGTGAGGGTATCCGGATCGTCGTGCTCCAGCGGAGTGCGATAGTTCTTCGTCCAGTAGGTGACGCCGCGTTCTCGATCGTACTCCGTGACCATGTGCACCCACCGCTTGCCGACCATGGGCACGTCGCACACAATTCGGGGCGTGGCGTAGCCGGGTAGATATCCCATGATGTCGTGCTGGAGTCGTTCCGCCTGCCACACCGCTGTCCGCCAGTGCTCGGCATTGGGGATCATGTCGCAGAGATAGAAGTAGTAGGGGAGTATGTTTGCCTCTCCCTGCAGGCCGAAGCACAAATCGAGCAGGTCCTCCATAGTTGCGTTGACGCCGCGCAACAACACGCCCTGATTGCGTACATCCCGCACACCGGTATCGAGTGCCACTCTGGCGGCTCGAGCCACAAGAGGCGTGAGTGATTGCGCGTGGTTAACGTGGGTGTGGATGGCAAGGTTGACCCCGCGCCGCGCCGCCACGCGAGCCACCCGTTCCAATCCTTCGGTAACGACCGGCTGAAGCCAGTGCTGAGGCAAGCCTGCCAGTGCCTTCGTCGCAAGCCGGATGTCGCGGACGGTGTCTATTTCCAGCACCTGCATCAGGAATGTTTCCAGCGTGCGCCAGGGGATGTTACCTACGTCGCCGCCGGAGACAACGATGTCCCGAACGCCGGGATGTGTCCGCAAGTAGGCGAGGATGGCCTCACCGCGCTCAATGGGTTTGCGTGTCAGACGCAGCTTCTCCACCGATGGGGTGGAGTTGCCCACCAAATCCATCCGGGTGCAGTGACCACAGTACTGAGGGCAGGTGGAGAGTAACTCCGCGAGAACTTTCGTCGGGTAGCGATGTGTAAGGCCTTCGGTGACCCACATATCCTGTTCGTGCAGTGAGTCTCGACTCGCCAGGGGGTGAGAAGGCCAGCGCGGATGCCGGTCAGAGGCCACGGGCAACATGTACCGGCGTATGGGGTCGGCGTAGAACGTGTCCGTGTCCGGGGCCTTGTCGGGCACCATCGTGTTGAGCATTTGAGGCGTCACCAGCAGTGACATGGTTGCATTTTGTGTTTGATCGCGCTCAAGGTCTGCGTAGAAACGATCGTCTACCAAGTCGCCCAGGACATCCATCAGTTGACGGGCGTTCTTGACGCAGTGGGCGCGTTGCCACTGTGCCGACTCCCACTCGGCACGCGTGATGTGCCGCCAGCCCGGAAGGCGGGTCCAGTCGGGTTCGCTGAGTTCTTGACGGCGGTATACGTAGGGTTGCGGGCTAGTGCGGTACATCAGTCCCTCCCTCGCGTAGACCTGAAGCTCTTGCTGCCAGGTGATCCTACTCTCGGCTCGCAGCGCGCTTTCGATCAAGGGCTGCAAGTCGTGACCATGCACGGGAAACTTGTCGCGAGTCGGTACGGGTTGCACCGAATCACCCATCAGTCGAGACGCGTTCGTGCGGTGAGATTCGTCATACGTCCCCCACCCCCTCCGTCTGGGCGATCCGGTCATATGTGGCGTTGTCGCGTAACTAACGCTACGCGGTAGCAAATGGCTGGGTTATTGACGGGAGGTCGCGCGGGGGTGTCCCCTTGGTGGGTCGAGATGCGGCATGAGTAGCCGACAGTCAACAAGCCGTCGCAGTAGCTGAGTTGCTGAACGCTGACGATTGATGAGGAGTGAGGTCGGTGGCGGAGAGATTTCGCGTTACATACGCGACGCTATCTGCGGACAATGAACAGCTGCACACAGAATACGAGGCAGGGCTAGAGGTCGCTCGGGCGTGGTGCGGCGCGACCGTGCCTGCTTATGTGAATGGCGAAGCCCGGACGACGGGCGCGACGTTCGACGTGACGAGCCCTGTGGACTCAACCCTGAAGGTGTGTGTCGTGCATTCGGCGACCCCTGCGGACATTGGAGACGCCCTCGCGCATGCAAGAGCCGCCGCTGCGCCGTGGCGGAGCACACCGTGGCAAGAGCGAATCGCCCTTCTTCGGCTGGCGGCGGACCTGATCAGCGAACGCGCCTCCCAACTGGCTGCGTTGGTCACGCTGGAAGTCGGAAAGAATCGCCTGGAAGCGCTCGGCGATGTGGAGGAAGCCGCAGATCTGATCCGCTACTACTGCACGCAGATGGAGAACAACGATGGGTTCGTGAGGGCCATGGACTCGTTCTCTGACAAAGAATGCACCACCAGCGTCCTGCGACCGTACGGAATCTGGGGAGTTGTCAGCCCCTTCAACTTTCCCATGGCGCTGGCCGCCGGCCCCGTGGGTGCCGCGCTGGCGGCAGGAAACACAGTCGTGCTCAAGCCCAGCCCGCAGGCCTCGTACAGCGCCGTCAAGCTCCATGAGTGTCTGCGCGACGCCGGGATACCCTCGGGCGCCTTTCACGTGCTTCCCGGTGGCGACGAGGTGGGTGCCGCAATCGTGAACCACCCTGACGTCGATGGCTTGACCTTCACCGGTTCGCACGCGGTCGGGATGGAGATTCATCGCGCGTTCTCTCCGGCGTATCCAAAGCCAGTGATATGCGAAATGGGAGGCAAGAATCCGGCGATCGTGTCGGAGCGAGCTGACCTGGACACTGCTGCCGACGGCATCGCCCGCTCCGCATTCGGCTTCACCGGACAGAAATGCTCGTCCTGTTCGCGGGTCTACGTCCAGCGCCAAGTCTACGACATCTTCCTGGAGAAGCTGGCTGAGCGGGCCCGCAATGTAGTTGTCGGCGATCCCACCGATCGCTCCGTCTTCATGGGCCCAGTGATCGACGCCCAGGCCCTCGAGCGTTTCACGGAATCCGCCTCCGCTGCCCGCGACAGGGGCAGGATTGTGGCAGGCGGCGGACTGCACCGTACCGCAACACCTGGTCACTATGTGCAACCGACAGTGGTTGCGGACCTGCCCGTAGGTGACCCATTGCTGCGTGACGAACTGTTTCTTCCGTTCGTCGCTATCACGCCGGTGGATACCCTCGACGAGGCCCTCGCTCTGGCCAACAAAAGCGACTTCGGGCTCAGCGCGGGCTTCTTCTCCACCGATGAAGCGGAGGTGAGCCACTTCCTGGAGAACATCGAGGCCGGGGTGGTCTATGTAAACCGTGCCGCAGGAGCAACCACCGGTGCCTGGCCGGGCGTACAGCCATTTGGGGGCTGGAAGGGGTCGGGTAGTTCTGGTAAGGCCGGTGGCGGTCTCGAGTACGTACAGCTCTTCATGCGGGAACAATCTAGAACGGTGGTTTCATGACTACGACGGCGCAGAGCCCGACTCCCGATTGGCTGGCAGACCGAACGGTTCCGGACATCCGCACCCAGCTGCCCGGCCCGGTGGCCAGCAAGATCTGTGAGGAAGACCTGGCAGTAACCAGCAAATCGCTGCCCCGTGCTTACCCTTTCGTACCGCAGCGCGGGTACGGATCGGTACTCGAGGACGCGGACGGCAACTTGTTTCTCGACTTCAACGCAGGCATCGCCGTCAACTCCACCGGCCACGCACACCCCACTGTGGTGGCTGCGGTCCAGCGCCAGGCTGAGAAGCTTCTGCACTATTCCGCCAGTGATTTCTACCTGCCTATTTACTCCGAGATGTGCAAAGCGCTGGCCGAGAGCGCACCGATCGATGGTCCAGTCCGAGTATTCCTTGCCAACTCAGGCACGGAAGCGGTAGAGGGCGCTCTGAAGGTGGCGCGCAATGCCACAGGACGCCCCTACGTGATCAGCTTCTTCGGCTCGTTCCACGGACGCAGCTATGGCGCGGTGAGCCTGACCGCGTCTAAGGCGAAGTATCACGCCGGGTTCGGTCCGCTACTTCCTGGTGTTCTGCACGCGCCCTACGCGCAACGAGAACGTCACCCGGTTACCAGAGAACTGGACTACGACGCCGACCACACATTCGATTACCTGGAACACACCCTGTTCCGATACGTAACCCCTCCGTCCGAGGTCGCCGCCGTCTTCGTCGAACCCATCCAGGGGGAGGGGGGGTACATCGTCCCCCCTAAAGATTGGATGGTACGGCTGCGGGAACTGTGCGACCGGCACGGCATCCTGTTGGTCGCCGACGAGGTGCAATCCGGCGCGGGGCGGACGGGAAAGCTGTGGGCGATAGAGCACACCGGCGTGCGTCCCGACATTCTAATCAGTGCCAAGGGCCTTGCTTCCGGGCTTCCTCTCGGCGCGATTGTGGCACGCGCAGAGCTTATGGAGCGCTGGCCCGCCGGTGCTCACGGGTCGACCTATGGAGGCAGTCCGGTGCCATGCGCGGCAGGGCTGGCCACGCTTGAGGTCATCCGCAGTGAAGGGCTTCTCGACAACGCCACCAAACAGGGCAAGTTGATCCTCGCCGGTCTGCGAGACCTGCAACGGCAGTTCAGCTCGCTGTTGGTCGATGTGCGAGGCGTCGGCCTCATGATCGGCACGGAATACGCAACTCCCGCAATCGCAGCCGCAGTACAGCGTGAGACATTTGAACGAGGCCTGCTCGTGCTGGACTGCGGAGACCAGTCAATTCGCATCTCGCCACCACTCGTCATCACCGAGGAGCATGTGAAGATCGGACTCAGGCTGCTCGGCCAAGCGCTGGAGGCGGTCGCAAGCGACCCGGCACTCAATGAGACCCGTGCATCGTGAAACCGGGTCTGTACGGTGAGTGGTGTAACTCCCGAGCTGGAAGCGACAGTTGATGACTGACGTGACGAGTGATACCGAGGCCGGGAAGGCCGCTGCGAGCGGGACAGGCGCCGTGGATGACGGGCTGGTCGCCGAGTTGGTTGCCCGGGCTCAGGCCGGTGGCGTGAAGCTCACCGGGGAGGGCGGCCTCCTGCAGCAGCTGACCAAGCGGGTGCTGGAGTCCGCGCTGGAGGGTGAGCTCACTGATTATCTGGGGCACGAGCCCGGTGAGCGGGCCGAGGGCGGTCGGGAGAACTACCGTAACGGGCACCGGTCCAAGACGGTGATCACCGAGTCGGGGCCGGTCGAGATCGCGGTGCCGCGGGACAGGGCCGGATCGTTCGAACCGCAGCTGGTCAGGAAGCGGCAGCGGCGTCTGGGCGGCGTGGACGAGACATCTCATGTCGTTGGCGGGTCAAGTCGATCCGTGAACGAGCACGAGGCTGGGCGGCTCGTACCTCCCGCGCGGTCGGGAGGTCGAGAGAGGCGGTAACGTCCCCGGCATGCTGGATGGCCTTGACGTGTCGGTGGTGCTGCGAGGCGGGGTGCAAACTCGCTCGCAAGCGTGGGACTTCGTGCGCTGGTACGCCGATGCATGGATGGGTTGCCCCCTGCGGTTGGAAGACGGGTGCGCCGAGCAGGAGTTGGCGGCTGCGGAGGCTGATCTGGGCTTCGAGCTTCCTGCTGCCCTGCGTGAGGGGTTTGAGCTCTTCGGCCGACGGGACGACCTGACCCGACAGCAGGACCCTCTGGTCCGGCCGACTGAGCTCTACGTCGATGACGCCTTGAACGGTGTTCTGATCTTCCGGCGCGAGAACCAGGACTGCGCGTACTGGGGGATTCCGCTGGACGCGATCGAGCAGGAGGATCCGCCGGTGGTGGTGGAAGCACGCGAGGGCTGGATTCCCTTCCTCGATCGGATGTCCTTGGCCTGGGTGGAACTCGTGCTGAGCGAGTCGCTCTTCGGGGCGGACAGCCACTCCGACGCCTGCGAGCTCCCGGACGCGCTGGTGCCGAGCCTCCACGCTCGCTATGCGCGGGTGGACCTGCCTGACCATCCCATGTGGGCGAGCAAGGACGACTCGCCGGTGCGCTGGTACGCGGCTCCGGGTCGGCTGATGCGCCGGGACGGCATCGAGGACCAGTCGTGGATTCACGTGCGTGGTCGCACGCCTGCCGATCTCGAAACCATTCGTGCTGAGCTTCCTGGGCCGTGGGTCTGCTGACCGCGCGCTCGTCAACGACGCGGGCAGGTGCGTCGTGCAGGTCGAACGGGTCGCTATGCGGCCAGCGCGAGGGAGCGTCCGAAAGCGCGCTCGGGGTCGTAGAGCGTGCGCGCCTGCAAGCAGTGGTAGAGGCAGCCCAGGAGCTTGTTGAACAGGTTCCGGAGGGCTGCGGTGTGTCGCTCACCGGTGTCCCGGCGGCGGTCGTAGTGGGTACGTGGCTCTGCCGATCGCAGGGCAGCGAAGGCCCACATGTAGCCGACGGCGGCCAGACGCCGGTTCTTGACGGTGCGAGCGACCACGACGCGGCTACGACCTGAAGCACGCGTCACCGGTGCGGCGCCGGCGTAGGCCTTGAGGGCCTTGGCATCGGTGAAGCGCGTGCGGTCGTCGCCGATCTCGGCCAGCACCCGCGCACCGGACATGACCGACAGGCCAGGCAGGCTAGTGATGATCTGAGCGTCCGGGTGGGACAGGAAGGCTGCCTCGGTGGCGTCGGCGAGGTCGTCGCCGCTCCTGCAGGCGGCATTGAGCTGCTGCAGGAGGGCCGTGGTTTGGTGGCCCATGGCCTGCTCTACCAGCGGCAGCTGCCGCATCTGCTCCGAACGGAAGACCTCCCGCAGGCGTTCGACCTCCTCGTCGAGCGAGCGGCGTAGGCGGCCGGCCCGGTTCAGCAGCGCGCGGAACTGGCTTCGGGTGAGCTTGGCAGCGTCGGCCGGGGTTGGTGCCGCGGCCAGCACAGCGCGGGCATGAGCGGAGTCCAGGCCAAGCTTGCCGCTGCCGTGGAAGGCCATGAGCGCGGCCGGGTAGTACTCGCGCAGGTGGGAGCGGAGCCGGTTGACCAGCTGTCCCTTGTCCCAGATCGCGTCCTGGTGGGCGCGGGCGAGCACGGCGATGGCCTGGCCGAGCTCGCTGTCGGCGGGCAGCGGGCGGTGAGTCCTGATGTCGGTACGCAGGATGTTGGCCAGGACGCGGGCGTCGGCGGCGTCAGACTTCGCGCGGGAGACGCTGCCGCGGTCCCGGTAGCGGGCCGCGGCCAGCGGGTTGATCGCATAGACCTTGCGGCCGGTGGCGCGCAGGCAGGCGACCAGCAGGCCCCGGGGCGTCTCGATTGCCACGGGGATTGGATCCTCGGGGCAGTCGCCGTGGCGAGCCAGCAGTTCCAGCAGGGCGTGGAAGCCTGCACTGTCGTCGCTGATCCGCAGTTTGGCCACCTGGTCGCCGGCCTCGTCGACCAGCGCTATGTCGTGGTGGCTCTCCGCCCAGTCGATGCCGCAGAACATCCTGGTCATCGTTCCCTCTCTCCTCGCTCGTCGGCGCATGTGCGCGAGTCCGTGCGGAGCACGCGGCGCTCTAATAGAAGTGCTCGTGGCACGCCATCTCATGAGCCGTTCGTGTCTCCAGCGACCGGCAGGGACCTCGGTCTACTGGAGAGCTCTCGGCTCGCGAACGTCTGAGAGGTCGGCCCCTGTCGGCGGGCTGAGGACATGAAACCGCCGCAGCAAGCGGCGCCGGGCAGGGTCTGTCTCGTCTCGGGGATCACGTCCCGAATGGTCCTCAGGCCTCCGCCAGGCGACGCCGCCGTGGATGTGGCCGGTCTAGCCCTGGGGATCTTCGTCCCGGAACGGCGGTAGGCCTGCATCGCACGGGTCGGGAGCCCTTGCACTCTCACGCACGGGCCCACCGACGAGCTATTAGATGGTCCTGTCTCTGTCGGCGAAAGGGCTCACGCACGGGGAGATCTCCGCGCATCTCGCGGAGGTGTACGGCGCGGAAGTTTCCAAGTCCATGATCTCCACGATCACCGACAGCGTGATGGCCGGCATGACGGAATGGCAGAACCGTCCGCTGGACAGCGTCTATCCGGTCGTCTTCATCGACTGTGTGAACGTGAAGGTCAGGGACGGGCAGGTCGCCAACCGGCCCGTCTACATGGCGGTCGCGGTCACCGCCGAGGGACACCGGGACACCCTGGGCCTGTGGATCGGTGACGGCGGGGAGGGCGCGAAGTACTGGTAGCAGGTCCTGACCGAGATCAAGAACCGCGGCGCGGCCGATGTCCTGATGCTGGTCTGCGACGGCCTGACCGGCCTCCCGGACGCCGTGAATACCGTCTGGCCTGCGACGATCGTCCAGACCTGTGTCGTTCACCTGCTGAGGAACAGCTTCCGTTACGCGGCCCGGCAGGACTGGGAGAAGATCGCGAAGGCGCTCAGGCCCGTCTACACCGCGCCGACCGAGGAGGCCGCGCTGGAGCGGTTCGTGGAGTTCACCGATGCCTGGGGCGGGAAGTATCCGGCGATCGTCCGGCTCTGGGAGGCGGCCTGGGCGGAGTTCGTGCCCTTCCTCCGGTTCGACGTGGAGATCCGCAAGATCGTCTGCACTACCAACGCGATTGAGAGCATCAACGCACGGATCCGCAAGGCCGTCCGGGCCCGGGGGCACTTCCCCACTGACCAGGCCGCCCTCAAGTGCGTCTACCTGGCCGTCGTGAGCCTGGACCCGACCGGCACCGGACGCAAACGCTGGACCATGCGCTGGAAGGCCGCACTCCAAGCCTTCGACATCACCTTCGACGGCCGGCTCACCGCCGGACGCCGCTGAACAAAACCGACCGAGTTCCACCGTTCGCTACACAGACCCGACTCCCGGCACCAGTCCCTCAGTGCATCAACAATGGCGCACTCTCATCCGTACGAGGTGGTGCACGTCCACCCCAGCCCATCGAGCCGGTCACGCACCCATATCGCCGTCGTGCCGCCCGAGTTGCTCGCCCGGGCAATCTGCCAGTCAGAGACGGGACCTGCTCACCCGAACGGTGGCGAAGGGACAACGGGCCTCGCAAGCTGCATAGATCGGCGGAACTACCCGAGCATGCCCGTTGATCTTGCTGCCGCACTGGCAAACTCTCCCTGGCGGAGCCAAGCTAAGACTCAGCCTGCGTTGAGCCTGCCTTCGGCTCTGCCGGCAATCGGGACGCGAAGACGCACGCAAACCGCACAACCACGACGGTGATCGCGATCAGGGTGAACGTCTCTCTTCCACCCAGCCCTTCGAGGAGCGCAACTGCAAACAAGTAGCCGAAGGGGCGCAACGCGATGGAGCCCAACCAGTCGTAGGACGAGACTCGCGCCACGACCGTCGGCTTGAGATGAGTTTGCAATGTAGTGTGCCAGAGCGAATCGGGGAACGAAACGGCGATACCAAAGGGGATAGCCGCGACCACAATTACAGGCGTCGGTGCGCTGATTGCCATGGCGATGGGCAGGCCGGCCTGCAACATCTCGACAAACTTTGAGACGACGAGCGGCTTGTGGACCGTGGTGCGTACCGCCAGAAGGTCACCGATGATCATGCCGATGCTGATGGCCGAGACGACCGCCCCCCATGCTGCTGGGCCTCGTCCCTCCGCCAACGTCGTGACCGGGCCCAACACGAGGAGGAGTGCAACCGTCAGGTTACCGATCATGAACGAAGTGATCCCCGACCAAATCCATGAGCGGCCGACAACCTCGCCGAATCCCTCACGCAGTTCGCGGACGAAGCCCTTCCGGCCTTTGCCGACGGCAACAGGTGGAAGATCACGCAGCCTCGTCAGCAGGACAGCGCTGACGATGAATGTCAGTGCATCGAAGACAAGCGCGACCCCCGCCAGGCCGCCGATCACGAGCAGACTGGCCAGCATCGGCCCGATGCTGAGCGAGACGCTCCTACTCAACGACAGCAGAGCGTTGGCTTGTTGCCGCTGCTCGGCCGGCACGGTCTGCGCAGTCAGCCCGTTGACGCTTGGAAAGTAGAAGGCCAGCGCCGTACCCGTGGCGAACTGGGAGCAGGCAGCGATCGCCAGGTTGAAGAAACCCGTGATCAACATGGTTCCGACGACGAGCTGCGCCACTGCACATACGAGGTTGCTCAGCAGCATGACGCGGTGACGAGGAAGGCGGTCAGCGACAACGCCTCCGACAAGAAGGAAGAGCACGGTTGGGATGCTTCGGGCCGCTAGCAGGGTGCCCACGTCGCCACTGGAACCGGTGAGTTCAAGCACGCCAACCGACAGGGCGACCGGGCTCAGCGCGCTACCGAACTCAGAGCTTGCTTGCGCAGTGAGCTGGGAGCGAAATTGGCTGATTCGCAGCACCGCCAGATTCTTGCGTAGCCCGGCTGAACGCCGTCGCCCCTGATGCTCTGCGGTGGTCACCGAGTCCCCTCCCAGATCGCTCTACTAGTTACCCTGCTCCGCGCCCCGTTCCGCAACACGCCCGGCGATGATCACAGCAGGACGCCGCTCCAGATCGTTTCCGACCGAGCCGATGCGTTAGGGACTGCGCACAGCACTCGGCCGCGACGACTCGGCCGTTAGGAGGAGCGATTTCGACGTGCTGAACCCCAACGCGGTTGGCTCGCTGAGCCAGGTCGGCAACCCAACGCGAGAGCAGGCGCAATGCCCGCTGCCAGACACGGTGCAGCAGCGAGAGTCGATCATGCGGACTCGCGCACGCTACCCATGGCTCCGAATTGACGTCAAGGAACGCGAAGCCGGATTTGACTAGTTAAGAACCTTGCGATGAAGGGCGGTTGACACCAACTCGAATGTCCCGATTGCGCGCTATAAACCGTATGGAATCAGGCGAAGTAGGCATACTGCCTCAACTGCTGGGGGCTTTTCGGATGGGAAAGTTGCAGGTACCTTGAGGGCGGCTCGGTGCTTGTCGCCCATCGCCAACTACGGCTCTCAACAGGGGAGTTGCACGCTCATGCTGTCGGGGCACCTCTTTGTTTCGGATGGTTTAGACGCCCAGCCCTGCAGAAATAATGAGATGGACGACTCCTGCCTCGGTTGGTCAGTGTGAAGAACAACGGAAGGACTGCCGATCGCCCCCTAGGCCCAACCGGCAGGAGTGTGCTTTGCTCACGCCTTTTGGGTTTTCGCGCGGTGACCTGGCCATGTTGGATGAGCGCTCACCGAGCGACGCGCGATGCCGCGATCAGCGGGTTCATTGTCGACCTACCACCCATCACGTCGATTGGTTCGGCATGGGCCACCCGCTGGAGCCTCAACGGACATAACGCCCTGAATCATGTGAGATCGAGCATGTGAATTCCCCGCCATGTTTACATTTCCCGGCGACTCAAATGGAGGAGTCCTATCATGGAAACCATCACGCCTTGCAAGCGCAGCGCTATTCACAACCTTCGGATCGACATCGGCGGCTCCAACCCCGACCGTAAGGCGGAGAACGGCATAAACGAGGGTTTGGCGCTTCCGGAGGCGCTTCGGATCGCCAGTGATATCGCAATCGGCGAGGCCGTCATCGTCGCTCGCATCCAGGGCGATAACCTGCAGAACCGGGTTCGCACTTTTGTCGTACCCGCCACGAGTGAAGCGGTCGAGGCCCGTGGAAGCCTTGGGCATTTCCTCGCCGAAGGTGATCTTGTATGCGTTATCTCCGAGACACGACTCGATGAAGCCGGTCAGCGGCTGCACCAGTCCGGCGACCTGCACATTGTCGACTACGGCATCGTTCCGGGCGACGACTTCCATGGCGGAACTCTCAAACACGAGCGCCTGGGCCGGCCGGATGAAGAGGAGAAAATCTCCAACGAGGACTCCGCGCTGCGTGAATCTCTGATGCCCCGGATCATGCTGCGCAACCTGATCACCAATCTAGTCGTCAATGACACGAATGAGAACTGTCTCCTGGGAAGCGCCGAAATTCCCGGAGGCCTCATGGACCAGGTTGGCATGTCTCGCCACACCATGGTGACCGTGTTCAACGCATCGTCCGGAGGTTGTACGGAGACGTACGCCGTGCCCATGCCACCCGGTGTTGTCATGACGACCGGCGCGATGGCCGGCTTCGCGCCTATCGGCACCCGTGTTCACGTCGCGTCGTACGCGCTGGGCGACCGCACGTTGAGCTCATCGGTCCTGGACACAGACGGCAACGAAGCCGTCTCTTCCTGACCGCCCTCACTCGGCCTGCCACCCACGCGGAAGAGGTAGCTATGCCAACTGACACTCCCAAAGGCCCGGATGACCGACTCGGCGTCAACTCATGGGAGGTGCGGGAGGAGCAGGAAGTTCCTTTCCTTGGCAGAACATGGAAACTGCTCCCAAGCGTCTACCCGATGCAGCGGGTCAGGTCGAGTGAGTTCTTCTGGGAACAGCTCGCTGCGATGGGACCTGTGAACCGATTCCTCGACATGGGATGCGGATCTGGCGCCTTCTCGGTCCTTGCGCTTCAAACAAAGGTCTGCCGTGCAGCAACGGCTGTCGACATCAATCCGGCAGCAGTCGAGAATACCCAGATCAATGCACGGCGTCATGGCGTCCAGGATGGACTGACGGCCCTTCGAGGGGATCTTTACGATCCACTCGAAAAAGACGACCGCTTTGATCTTATTTTCTGGAACTCTCCGGGAGTGTACATCGAAGAGGACGCTTCACTGTCTGCGCATGAGCGTTCGATTTTCGATCCTGGGTATGCGACCCATATTCGCTACATCGCGGAGGGGTCGAACCGATTGACTGACTCTGGCCGCTTGACGCTGGGCTTCTGCGGGAAGGGGAATCTTCCCCTGCTCGAGGGAAAGGCGTCTGCGGCCGGTTTTGCAAGCGTGATCGTCGCGAAGGACAATCAGGGCAACCATCCTCACTGGTTGCTGGAGTTCAAGGCGCAGGAGCACCGCCCCGGCTAGTCGCAAGGTGTGAGACGCCGAGGGCCCGTCGTATTCCTGAATCATCTCGGCGTCTCACACTCGCAACGAATCAGAAGTTCCACCGCTCGCGCTTGATCGACAAGAATGGAGACTTATCAGTTGAAGAACCTTCTGCTCGTTCATTTCAAGAACGAGAACAGGCGGCGGCATCTACAAGCCCTTGCCGGTTTTTGCATTGCAAAAGACTGGAATCTCATAATTCTGATGCGTGGCGCAACTTGGGAGCATGAACTTGCACATCAAGTAATCGATGCCGACACCTCCAGTGAGGACTTGACCGTAGCTGCGCTGCATTCTTGGTGTTCCACCTCGAGTGAAATTATCGACGGAGTGTTCACCTTTGTCGAGTACGCGGTTCCGCTTGCATCGCGCATTGCTTCCGAGTGGAAGTTACCTCACATCTCGCATGCGGCATCTCGTCGATGCCGTGACAAGTTCGCGATGCGCAAGGCCCTTGCGGCCGGCGGGGTTCGACAGCCGCGTTTTGCTCTGGCCGCAGACTGCGATGAGGCCATCACCATTGCAGATGACATCGGTTTTCCGGTGGTTGTGAAGCCTGTTATCGGCGCCGCCAGCATGTGGGTGCGCCGTTTTGACTCAGCCGAGGAGCTTCGCAAAGACTTCGCGTCGCTCCAGCGGTATGGCTGGGAAGACCTGAAGAACGATCCACTGTGTCATAGGTTGCGAGAAGAGTACGGCGATGCAGTGCTCGTCGAGGAGTACATCGACGGCTACGAGCTGAGTTATGAAGCACTCGTCGTGGATGGCGAGGTCCATCCAGTGGCAATACATCGCAAGCCTCTTCCGATGACTGGGCCCTATTTCCTCGAGTACTACTACCGCACTCCTGCTGGGCTCTCCCCCGAGCTGGAACGACAGGTCCATGATCAGGTGGGGCGTGCCATTGGCTCCCTTGGGGTATCGCTTGGGGCCACACACACTGAAGTACGCATTAGCGGCCACACGGTCTTCTTGGTCGAAGTGGGCGCTCGCGTGGGCGGCATGGGCGTTTATCAATCCGTGTACGAGGCGACGGGAATCGACATGATCACTTCCGCCGCCTCGCTCGCAATGGGTGAAAAACCTGATGTTGAACTCAGGCATGCAGGCAAGCACGTCGGCTTTTGCTATTTCTTTCCGAAGCGATCGGGATACGTGAAAGAAGTCAAGGGGGAAGACCTTGCACGCGAGCTGAACGGCGTGGTCATGATGGATATGTACTGCAACAAAGGTGACTTCGTCACAGCGCCACCGCTAGCGAAGCAAGGAGTGGGTCTGGCTCTCTTCACTGCAGCGTCAACAGATGAGCTGGACAGAACATACCATGCGCTCCAAGCAGCCATAGACATCACAGTCGAGTTGGAGGTAAATGACTGATGGGCATCAAACTTCTTCTTCTCAACATTCGCGTTGACTTGCCCAAGGACTTGTCTCTGGGAGATTCCTTTCCCATCGCGAAATCCACAGCGCGGTCACTTTGGCACATGACGGAGGACTGCATAATTGTCTGCCCGTACCAGGTTGAAGTCGATTACATCAACCAGGTCACGGGCACATTGGGCATTGATCCAGAGTCGATCCGAATCATATTCGCCGAGTCGCTCCTGTGGGACGATGTGCTGATGAGTGAGCGAATATGGACCGATATCGAGGCCGCCCGCAAGGAGCTGGGCGGAGAAATCGTCAACGTCGAGTCATGTTTTCACACTCGCGGCGTAATCGAGCTCAAGAGAAAAATATTCGGCGGTGACCTGAGCGCGTCGGATGCCTTCCTCGCCGAGGGCGGCAATGAGCTTTTCAATCGAAAAGTGGTCTTCCGGAAGCTCGCTGCAGGACAAGGCATTCCTCTTCCGGAAGGCAGGGTCGTGCAGGGGGCAGCGGCGCTGCATGAGGCGGTTCTCGAGTTGATGCCCATCACAGGCACGGTGATCATCAAGCGAGACAACGCTTATGCAGGCCTGGGGAATGTGGCCATCTCCAGTGAGGCTCCACGTCCGCTTCAGGGAGTCAACAAGGGGTACACCGAGAAGAACCCCACTCGTGAATTCATTGAGTCTATCTACTCGGACATGCTGATGCTCGGGTCCGAGGTCCTCATCGTGGAGGCCTACTACGACTTCACGAGCGCGTTCTTCTTCGAGTACTTTATCGAGGAGGATGGGAAGGCTCGACTTCTACAGTCATATGACATGAAGCACCGACCCGCCGGCGGGCCGGATGAATGGTGGCGCATGGACTGGATGGGTCTTCAGATGCCGGCCAACCTGCCCCTCGACAAGCAGGAGATCGTGCGCAAGCATTCCGAGAAGATGTTCCGCCTGGCAGCAGACATGGGGTATCGCGGCTACATCCACCTCGACGGCATCCAGCTCCACGATGGGCGCATTCTGTTCAATGAAACGAATGCGCGCTGGAGCGGTGGGACGGTGCTGCATAAGATCGGTTCTCGCCTTCTCGGCGCAAACTACGAGAACAGCCACCTCGCGTCTTATCGGCTTTTGCCGACGGCATCGGCGTCGGTTTTGTACCCCTGCTTTACGGAGAGTGAACTGCAGTTCTCACACGAAACGGAGTCCGGCAACGTGCTTGTTGTGTGCGACCCCGAGGTATCCAGCGAGACCGAGGCGCTGGTGATTGGTCAGTCCCGAAAGACTGTGCTCAGTGGCGAGCGACGGCTCGTGGACTACATCCTGGAAGCCAACGCGAGCGCCACCAACTGAGCCTTCTCAGCCGCGGAGCGGGTGGTACCGGTGGTGTACGCAACGCAAGACTCGCGTCCCGGTGGTGGAGATCTTCGGAGTCTCAACCCACGGGCAGAAAAGCCGCGTTGGTTTCGCATTCTGCCGTATTGATCTGCTCCGGGTGGGAATCCCCCGTCATGGGCTCAGGGCCCGGAGAGGATCCTGGATCTGGTCGGCGATAGGGGAACTGCGGCCTGCAAGAAGCGCCCGCTGACTGGGTGTCAGCACTGGGTGGCTTAGACGAACCGATGCAATGCCCCCTTTCGGGAGCAGTGGCCTCATGGCTAAGCTGCCAGTGATCTTCAGGGGTGGGATTCGCGCCTGTGCGTAAGTGCGAACTGTCCATGAGACCGGTCAAGTACTGGCAAAGCAGGCGTGATTGCCAAGTGGGGGCCCCTGGCGGCACGCGCACTGGTCCCCATACTCATGAGTCAGCGACGCCACACACCATAAGTGCAGATTCCGGGCGATGAGGAATGGGGCAGAATGGGCTTTTCGGGTGCTGAGAGGTCTGGCAAACCCTTACTGGCACTGATTTACGATCTTGGAGCCGCAGACCCGGTCCGCATCTATGCCTCGGCCAAGCCTCTCTGCGACCTACTCTTCGTTTGTGACCGCAGCAGACCGCACGTGGCGGAGGCAATCAGCAGGATCGAGTCACTAGCACGTATTGTCGACATCACAGGCATGAACTCGGCAGAAGCTTGCGACGCAGTCGCCGCTCACGCCCCCTCCGGTGTACTCACGCTGAGCGAGCATCAGATCGTTCTCGCCGCAGCCATCGCAGAACACTGCGGCCTTACCTTCCACGATCCTGAGACCAGCCGGATCCTCACGGACAAGCTGCTGCAGCGTGAGGCGATGGCTGCGGCCGGAGTCCAAGCCACGCGCTGCGTTGGTGTGCGCACACCGCAAGAGGCCGCCGCGGCCGCGCTTCAGGTAGGTCTGCCTGCGGTGGTCAAACCGAGGAGCGGCGCGGGTAGTGTCAACACTTGCCGAGTTGATACGGCAGACCAATGCGCAAAGATCGTGACGGAGTTCCTCGCCTCGTCGCGCAACTCCGATGACTGCGAGTTCGTGGTCGAGGAGCTTCTGCTCGGCGACCCCTCTGCCGCTGGCGAGGGCTGGGGCGACTACGTCTCGGTTGAGTCCGTGACACAAAACGGGCATACGCAACTTGTCTGCATCACAGGGAAACTTCCCTTGGTGGAGCCCTTCCGGGAGGCGGGCTGCGTTCTGCCGGCCACCGTGTCCGGCGCTTTGGCTGAACAGATAGAAGAGATTGAGAGGGCCGCACTGCGCGCGATCGGCGTCCGGGACGGGGTGACTCACACGGAGATCAAACTAACCCCCCAAGGTCCGCGGGTCATCGAGGTCAACGGCCGACACGGTGGATACGTCGGCGACCTGCTGCAGCGCGGTGCAGGGTATGACCTGGTCCGAGCAGCCATCATGCTCGCGTTGAACAGAACTGTGCGCGTGCCCCGGATTCGCTGCCGGCAGGTGGTGTACCAGTACTTCATCGAGCCGCCGGTTGACGCTCAACGGCTTGTTTCGATCCAGGGCATGGACGAACTGGAGCAAGTCCCCGGCGTTGCCTACATGGAAGTGCTCGCAGAACCCGGCAGGAACGTGCACTGGAGCGAGGGCACAAGGGCTTATGTCGGGATCGTCTACGGCAGCGCCAGCGATCACGACGGAGTGAAGGACGCCGTCAAGGCAATCGATGACCGCTTGAAGATCAAGTACACGTACGCAGAATGATCGACAGAGTTGGTTCCCACACCGGGGACGGGCCACCGCCGCAACCACATACTCGGCCCGGCCGTTGGAGAGTCGCCGGCTACACGTCATGAACGCCTTGCGTACTGGGCTCCGGTCGTCGGGAGCCGCGTTCAACGGGGATGAGGCACACCCTTGAGCCTCATCGCTGGAAGAAGCCCGCTCCCCTGCCACAGGGGAGCGAAACCTAGGTGGAGGGGCCGTGGCAGAAGCGCGAGAAGCGGGTGATCCGGAGACAGCCGGTCTCCTGGCGGTTGAGCAGTTCGTGGAGCAACAGCCGGGCATCGACAAAGCTGTGGCAGTCCTCCATCTCGACAGTGACGACGAAGAGCGGCTTTGGATCTACGTAACCCTGAACGATCAGGAGGCGGCGCATACCACCGCGGAAGACCTCCAGGGGTCACTGGCGATTGGACTCTCCGAGTTCGCCGTGCCCGATTCGGTCGTTTTCCTTGAGGAGTTTCCGCGAGCCGACAACGGAGACATCGACAAAGCCCTGTTACCGATACCGCGCAGGAGCACGTTTGATCCCTCGGGTTCGGCGCGCGCCGAGTTGATCTTTCAGCTCGCCGCGTCAGTGTTCGGCGTCCCGTCGATCGAATCGGCCGACAACTTCTTCGATCTCGGGGGTACATCCCTCCTTGCCAGCAGGCTGGCGACATTGTTGCGTTCCCTACTCGACATCGAAGTGAGCGTCCGGGACATCATTGACGCCGAGAGCCTCGGATCGTTAGTCGAGGGCATCGAAACGAGGGGTGCAAAACCAAACAAAGCCGAGGCTCACACGCCCACTGCCCATAGCCTCGAGAACAAATCGCTACCCGGTCAGCAAAGCAGTGCCCGACGTCTGCTCGGACCGCTGGCGACGCACGCCCTATCCCAAGCGGTGACAGATCTGTTTCGCCGGCACGCGGCACTGCGCATGCTCCACCACGACGACGGCACCCTGCGTCAGGTGACAGTCGAAGGTCTCGGGCACCATGCAACGCTGACAACGATTCCTACCAGTACAGCGGAGTTCGCGAACCTACTGAAGAACGAGGTATCACGCCCTTTCGACCGACGCCTCGAACCGCCATTGCGTGCAGTGCTGTTCCAATTCGGCCCTGCGAATCACGTCCTCCTGCTCACGAACGATAAAACGGCATGCGACAAGGACTCCGCCCTCATCCTGTGGCGCGATCTGGGTCAGGCATACACGGCCCGTGCGGCAGGTCGTGCACCCGCCTGGGAACGGCTGCCGCTGCAGTACACCGACTACCTCAGTTGGCAGTCGCAGCACTCGGCATCGCTCCCACCCGCCCTTCAGAGACCGCAGCGCCCGATGGACTACTGGCGAACTGTCCTCAAGGACATGCCGCGCGAATTGGCCCTTCCCTATCGGAGTAAGAGTTCGACCCAGGCGCGACGCACCGCGCGTTCGATCGCACTGACGCTGCCTGATGACCTGCACGTAGGGCTGCGAACCATGGCGAGACGGAGCCAAGCAACGCCTCGCATGGTGCTCCAGACCGCACTGGCCGCGTTCCTTACGGGTCTGGGAGCCGGCTGCGATCTGCCTCTGGGAGCACGCAGCAACGGAAGGACACAATCTGCCTGGAACGGGATCGTGGGATCCCTCAGCAACGACCTGGTCCTCCGCGTCGACACATCAGGTGATCCGACCTTCACGGACCTGGTATCAAGGGTGAGAGATGTCGCACTGGCCGCAGACGCACATCGAGACGTGCCCTTCGCTCGGCTTGCCGCGGAGGTTCACCAAAGCGTGGGAGAGACGGGGCATGCGCTCTTCCAGGTAGCGCTCGACTTCAACCGAGATCACGGGGAAGAGATTGTGTTCCCCGGCATCGCGGTGACGGACCTTCAAGTCGACACGGACTTCGATCTCGACCTCCAATTCGACTTCATAGAGCACTATGCGCCGAACGGAGAGCCGAGTGGACTATCCGGAACACTCCGCTACGCGGCACAACTGTTCAGTGCCGAAACCGCCAGGCTCCTCGCGCAAGGGCTCATCCGCGCGCTGCAGTCAGCCATAGCCGGCCCGGAGCACCGAATAAGCGAACTGTCGATCGACGTTTCCGCAACCGGCGGTGACGCCCAGGGGAAAGCCAATGCCGACACTGAAGGGCAGCGATGACCGGACGACAGAACCTCATCGGCCCCTCACGCAGCACTGAAACACCGGCTGGGACAGAGACGTTGCCGCTATTGCACGAGCTTTTCCAGCAACGAGCCTGCGCTCAACCGGATGCACCCGCGCTAGACGGACTTTCGTATCGAGAACTCGATGCCTGGGCCGCACGCATTGCGCACGCTCTGAAAGAGACCGGAATCGAATACGGAAAGCCAATAGCGGTATGCCTTCCACCTGGCGGACCGCACGTCGCGGCGTTGTTGGGAATCCTCAAAGCCGGATGCTACTTCGTGCCAGTCAGCACAAGCGACTCTTTGGAACGGTGCGTGGAAATCCTGCGAGAAGTCCAGCCAGCCGGACTCTTGGGCGCAGCTGACTTACCCCGGGATGACTTAAATTCTTGGTTCCGTGGTACCGGATCCGGTGCCGTGGTAGCGGTATCACCTTGGGGTGAGGTCACGGTCAGTCCAGCTGAACCCGAAACCACCGATCACCACAAAGTCCCAGTTGATCCGGATGCGCCGGCTTACGTGGTCTACACCTCCGGAAGCACTGGCAAGCCGAAAGGGGTTGTGCAGTCACACAGCGCTCTGGCCCAACTGGTCTGCTGGATGGGCGCGGAATTCCGCATGGGTCCCGGACGTAGGATCGCTCAATGGGCGGCCACCAACTACGACGCCAGTATTTGTGAGGTCTTCGCCACACTCATCGCGGGCGGAACGCTGTGTCCGGTGCCCGATCACATACGTTTCGATGCCGGGCAGACGGCCGCGTGGCTCGCTGAACAACGGGTCAACCTGTTCCAGTCGGTGCCGAGCTTTGGTCGCGAGATTCTGCACGCTCTCAACTCCACGACTGCAGCTCCAGATTTGAGCGCAGTGGACCACATGCTGTTCGCGGGGGAGACCTTTCCCGGTGTCCTCGGTCAGGAGATGTCGAAGGCCGTTTCCGGTGTACGACTGATTAATCTGTACGGCCCGACCGAGACCATTCTGGCGACGTGGGCGGATGTCACGGATCACCTGGGCGATAATCCCGTGCCGGTAGGGAAAGCCATCCCCGGACGGGAGGTTCTGGTCCTAGATTCCACGGACACGCTGTGCCCACCCGGCACCACCGGCGAGATCGTGGTCTGCAGCGAGGTACTTCCCTCGCGCTACGTGGGTGTGGCCCCCTCAACGGGGCCTCGCTATGACACGATCAGGCGCCCGGCCGGCCACGCGGATGCCCCCGAGGTCCGCTGCTACCGCACCGGCGACCAGGGATGCTGGCGCGACGACGGTCTTCTCGAGTTTAGAGGACGACGCGACCGCCAGGTCAAGCTTCGAGGGATTCGCGTTGAACTCACCGCCATCGAGGACGCTTTGATCAGTCACCCGTCTGTTGTGGATTGCGTTGTGATTCCACAGGACGGACAGGACGAGCTGGTGGAGCAGCTCGTCGCCTACGTGGTCCCTGCGCAAGAAATACACTCCATCCGAACGTGGCGAGCCCATCTGAAAGAGCGACTCGGCGAGCAGTTCATTCCGTCGTCATTCGTGACGATGGCGGCGCTTCCCCGAAACGCCGGAGGGAAAATCGACACAAGCGCTCTCCCCGGCCTGGGAGAGTCGACCGGTGCTCGGAGAGCACCGAGAAGCGGCTCACGGGCAGCACGCTTCCGTGCCTGGTCCGGAGAGATTGCAACACCCTCAGAATCTGAAGGACGCCAGTCATAGACGCCCCGACCGTAGAGATCATCTGGACGAGCTATATCGCTACGTCCAATACACTTAAGGAGACGTTTTGCTTATCCGCGGCGAGAACCTCACCATCGACGATCTCTACGCAGTGGCCGTGGCTCGAGAAGAAGTTGAGCTCGACGTCGCACAGTTGAAGGTGGTTAGCGAGACGTGCGACCGACTCCAGCGCTGGGGAGCCGAGGGCCACCCTATCTACGGCGTGACCACAGGGTTCGGTGAGATGGTCTTCATGCGGATCCCTGCTCGCTTTGAGAAGCCCCTGCAGGAAAACCTGTTGCGCACTCATGCAGCGGGCGGCGGTCCCCTCTTTGCCGACGAGCTCGTTCGTGCTATCCAGGTGTCCCGCCTCAACTGTCTGATCAAGGGCTACTCAGGTATTGGCCCGGACACCCTGCGTCTCATGGGTGAATTCCTCAACCGCGGAATTCACCCAGTGGTACCCGAGCAGGGTTCGCTCGGAGCCAGTGGCGATCTGGCGCCGCTGTCCCATCTGGCGCTGCCGCTCATCGCGGCCGGCAAGGTTCGCTTCCGCGGCGAGACTCGTCCATCGGACGAAGTCCTGCGCGAAGAAGGTCTGGAACCGGTGAGCCTGGGTTACAAGGACGGCCTCGCCTTGATCAATGGCACCTCCGGCATGACCGGTGTGGCGGCTGTGTCCCTGGTCAGGGCACGGCGACTGCTGCGTCTTGCACTGTGGGCTTCGGCCGCATTCGTCCAGGTCATGCAAGGATCCACCCGAGCCTTCGACGAGCGCGGACATTCACTCAAGAACCACCGCGGACAGAGTAAGATCGCTCAAGTCATCACTGACCTGCTGGTAGGCAGCGAACTGACTCGTGAACACGAGCACGTCATGCGACTGATCAGCGAGGAGAGTGGCGGCAGCGGCGAAGTCACCCGGGGGAAAGAATATCTCCAGAACGCGTACACACTGCGCTGCATACCTCAAATCCTCGGCCCAGTCCTCGACTCCATGTCCTACTGTCGTCGTCTGGTGGAGGAGGAACTCAACTCCGCCAACGACAACCCGCTGATCTTTGAGTCCCCGGAGACGATCTTCCACGGCGGCCACTTCCACGGCCAGTACGTCGCCATGGCCAGTGACTATCTGAACATTGCCATTACGGAAATCGGTGTTCTGGCGGAGCGGCAGCTCAACCGCATTCTCGACCCGCACTTGAACAAGGCATACCCCGCCTTCCTAGCTCTGGGAGACGAAGGCCTCTTCTCAGGACTGCAGGGATCGCAGTACCTGGCCACGAGCATTGCCTCCGAGAACCTCGACCTGGCGGCCCCTGCCTCCATCAAGACGATCCCGTCAAACGGGCAGAACCAAGACGTGGTCAGCATGGGCCTCATCGCGGCCCGCAAGTCAGTGCGTCTCCTTGAAAACGTCAACACCATCGTCTCCGTTCTGGTCGCGGCCTGCTATCAGGCGGCCACGATCACCGGGATCAACAAGTTCAGCCCCTCCGTTCGGGGGCTGCTCGACCTCCTCGCAACCAAAGCTCCTGGATATCGAGACGACGAAGGCGTCGCCTCGGACTTCCTGGCTGTCATCCGCGAGACCGTACTCGACGAGCAGGTCGACGCACTGCTGCCCTCACTCGACATCCCCAGCGAATAGCCTCGTCAACGGACAACCGCCCGAGTTCTGAGTATCCCAGGAGACTGAACAGCGATGGTGAGTCAAGCGGTAGGAGAGAGTCCCCACGGCCCGATGCTCTCAAAGGAGGCAGAGCACCGTCTCACCGCTGCCGGGGAGGCGCTCGTATCCTCGGCGAAGGCCGAGAAGGTGCCCGGCGCATCTTGCGCCGCACTGGTCGAAGGGCACTGGCAAATCTCCCACTACGGCGTCGACGATCGCCAGACCGCACGGCCCCGCGACGAGACCTCGCGGCAACACGGCACCTGCCTCAACAAGGTTCTGATCGCCTACGTTGCCTTGATGCTCGTCGATCGAGGCCTCGTCACGCTGGATGAACCGCTGAACACCCTCCTTCCCGAAGCAGTCAGGCGCAGGGGAGACAAACATGTGGACATCACCCTGCGACAGTTGCTGTCACACTCCAGCGGGATAGACGAATCCTTCGAAGAGTGGGCTCCCGAACGCGCAATGGACGAAGCGCGCCGCGCACGACGCTTCGAGCAGTACTCGCAGATCGCTGAGCCTGGTGAAGTGTTCGTCTACTCCGACGCCGGCACCGCGATCGCGGCCTTGCTCATAGAGCGCCTTCTCGACGTGCCGTGGCGAGATGCTGTCAACACCATGCTGCTGCATCCGCTGGGTATCAAGGACATTCCCGACGGATCCAACCCCGCGTACTACAACGGCGCGGTGGCAACCGGTCACACGTGGGACGAGGCATCACAGACTTTCGAGCCTGCGCCCTCAAACTTGGGGCCGGCCATGGCCGACACGCTCGCCGAGCGGTCAACTTGCTTCACCATCGAGGAGATCGCAGTCCTGGCCGAGTTCGCGCTTGCGGACGGCGTCACGCGTCAGGGCGAGCGGCTGTTGTCTCTGGAACTGGCACGGGAGATGCACACGCCACAGATCGATGTGCCCGGACATCACCTGATCCACGCCTGGGGCCTGGGCTGGATGTTCTTCGACGAGGAGACCTTCGGTTTTGAGTCGGCAGGGGAGGGTCACGAGAACTTCGTACAGATCTTTCCTAAGCAACGTCAGGCGTTGGTAGTGATGGCGAATGCCTACCCAGCGCTGGTGCTGTACTACGACGTTGTTCGTGCACTTCAGGACGCCTCATGGAAGGATCGCGAGATCCAACGGGTGGAACCGAAGCTGTGCATCGGAACCTATGTATCCGACGGATACAAGCTAGTCGTAGCCCAAGGAACCAAGAATCTTCGCTACGAGTTCTTCGAGCGGGGGGCTGACGATAATTGGCAACACGCCGAAACTGGCGATCTCATACCATCCGGCACCGGGGGATTTGCCGCACGAATGGGCAAGCGCATGCGTCGGGGATCCGTGACACCCATCTGGACCGGGACCGAGCCCGAGCCAAAGTTCTTCCGGTTCGGACAGCGAGTGGTCCGGCGTGTTTGAACACCGACAACCCGTAGCGGTGCCGGCGGCCGGGTCTTCACAACAGGTGAGGTGCGGGGTTCAACGGCCGTCGGCCCGCCGTGCGGCCCGACAAAGACGGCGAGGGTGGCCCCTAGAGCTGGCATAACGAGCTCATAAGTCCGAGTTATTGCAGAAATAGTATACAATGGAGGTTGAATGTCCGAGCAGCGATCGGCACTTGGTTTTGAGCAAGGCCTCGCGCCAGAAGCGACATGGTTCAATGAATTGACGCGCAAACGCAGTTCTGGGCCGGTTTCGCCACACCACCGTGTACTGCCTCGAGGAACTTCCCCCGAAACGACAGCTGTTCATGCAGGCACCTACGAGGATCCGATAACAGGCAGCGTAGGCACCCCTATCTTTCAGTCGAGTACCTTTGTCCTCGACGACGCTAGCTACACGGCTTTTGAAGATGGCACCCTGCGAGATGTTCCGATCTACAGTCGTTACGGGAATCCTTCTCAATGGTCGGTACAGGAGAAGGTCGCTGCCCTGGAAGGCGCTGAGAGCGGACTGGTGACGGCGTCGGGAATGAGCGCCATCGCCAACACCATCTATGCCTTGACGAACGCAGGAAGCCACCTTATTTCGGCCTATGACGTCTATGGCGGGTCGTACAACCTCCTCCGAGAAGATCTGCCATCGGCCGGGCGCACCGTATCTTTCGTCGACCCCATGGACATCGCGGCCATCGAGGCGGCCATCAAGCCGGAAACCCAGCTCCTGTTCTTTGAGAGTCTCACCAACCCCATGCTGAAGGCCCCCAATATTCGGGAGCTCGTGAGAGTTGCGAAAGAAGCAGGAGCACTCCTGGTCATCGACAATACCTTCCTCACCCCGATCAACATGCAACCTCTTTCGCTCGGGGCTGACATTGTCTTGCACAGTGCGACAAAATACCTGGGAGGTCATAGCGATCTGACTGCAGGAGCAGTGGCAGGCCGTCGAAAGTATCTTGACCGAATATGGGCGCAGACGCTGCGATTCGGTGGAACTCTCGATCCATTCTGCTGCTTCCTCCTCGAACGCGGCATAAAGACTCTCCCTTTGCGGATAAAGGCGCAAAACGACAACGCCACCGAAATCGCGCGACGGCTCTCCGCGCATCCGCGTGTCCGTCGGGTTTACCATCCGTCGGTTGCCGGCTCACAGTACTCGGCACTTGATGCCAAGGCGTACGGCGGATTCGGCGGAATGGTGAGCTTCGAGATTGAAGGCGGGGACGACGCCGCGGAACGTTTTATGCGGAGACTTAAAATCCCCTATGTCGCCACCAGCCTGGGGGGCGTCGAATCTCTGGTCAGCATGCCGGCCAACACGTCACACAGCTCACTCACAGAGAAGCAGCGCTCCGCCATCGGAATCAATCCCGGCCTGGTGCGCTTTTCCGTTGGTATTGAAAATGTACACGACTTGCTCCAGGATTTGTACACCGCACTTGACGAGGGGGACGCCCGATGAGGAATAACTTCAATACCAGTGCTTTCAGTGAACTGGCATTCGAAATTCGCGATGATCCTGCAGAAGGCTGGTTCAGTTACGTGGGAAAGGCCAGCTTCTCCCCAGGGCGTGGCCTGTCCGCCCGTATCGGACCCGCCATGTTCGGGACCCTGAAGTCCGCACGCAAGTACTCCTTCGCAGTACACGACTACCTGGTCGGCCACGACTTCTGCGACGGCGAGGGGGGCTGCGAACTCTCGCCGGTTGAACTGGCTCTCACCGGGCTTGGTTCCTGCTCAATGAAAACCTTGATTGGTGGCGGCAGCGCCCGGGGAGTCACCTTCGAGTCGGTAGAAATGCTTGCCGCCCTAAACGAGCGAGGAACCATCGAGGCACCCACTCACAACGAAACCCGATATCGAGTCGACTGTCTGTTCCAAGTCGGTACCTCCTCTGAGCAATCACTCCTAATGGAGATGCTGGAGCAGGTACAGGAGTACAGCCCGAATCACCGCACCCTGACCGACCAAATTCCCCTCGCAGTGAACTATCAGGGAGACGACCTGCGGCAGGATGTTGAGAAGACAGATGCGACGAGTGCGACCCCTCTGATGTCTCCGGCCGTCGAGAGGCGTCTCGCCTGGATCACTGGACCACAGTTCGATTCGTGGACTCCTGGACGCACGTCGACTTCGCATTCCTTCATCGACTCACCCAAGCAGCTGACCGGAGCCGATTGGGGGCCCAATGCACAAGAATATCTACTCATGGGTCTCTCTGCGGATATCGCTGCGTATCTCAATTACTTCACCGTGAAGGAATTGGGAGGCAGCCAGGCCTGGGACATCACATCCACGGCACGTGTCGACGCAGCCGGAATGCTCGACACCGGTGAGTCGCTCGTCGGCCTGCAGGACACTGCATGCCACATCTCGTATCGGGGTAACGAATCTGCTCGCCCAGAGACCCTCCGCACGATCGTGGCCAAGGCCGTCAAAAGTTCCATCGTCCGCAGCCTCATATCCAATCCCACTCCGGTCGACGTCTCTTTGAAGAGCGGATATGACGACGCACCGGCACGCAGCATCGGGAGACGCGCTTCGTGAGCGGACAGGAACAACGCCAGGGGATGAGGGAAACTGGAGATGCAATGAAACAACGATTCCAGCGGAAGGCGTGTTTGCCGAAATGAGCCGGAGGCACTATGCACAAGTTCTAGGGATCGGTGCAGGCCCGGCAAACTTGAGCCTCGCGGCTTTGGCTGAACCGCTCGATGACCTTTCTGTCACGCTACTCGAATCCCGAGATTCCGTTTCCTGGCATCCCGGACTCCTGTGGAGCAGCTCGCGGCTTCAAATCGATGGTGCTAAAGATCTGGTTTCGCTTGTCGACCCGCGCAGTGAGTTCAGCTTCATGAACTTCCTGCACGAGGAAGGCAGGCTCTATCGCCACCTGATCGCAGCAAAAGAGTATGTTAGTCGAGCGGAATTCGACCAATATTTTGCATGGGCGGCCGCTCGGCTGGATGTGCGACTTGATACCGGCGTCATCTCAGTGAATCACGACGGTAAGTGTTTCGTCGTGGAAACCAGCGACGGAATCTGGGAAGCGGAAGATATCGTCGTTGGGGTCGGTCAAGTCCCATACGTGCCCGCCTGCGCGCGCGAAGCAATAGGAGAAGGCGCCTGGCATGCCGTTGACCATTTGCGATACGGCCTGCCGGTCGAAGGGAAACACGTTCTTCTCGTCGGAGGGGGACAGAGCAGCGCAGAAGTAGCTCTTGACCTGCTGTCCGGGAGGACCGGGCTACCTCGTGCATTGACGTGGGCAACAGGGCGAAAAGGACTTTCGCCCTTGGATGATTCCCCATTTTCGAACGAGTGGTTTAACCCTGCCTACGTTGACTACTTCTTCAAACTCGGTGAGGACCAGCGGAAATCACTTCTCGCATCGCAAAAAGGTGCCTATTTTGGAATCAGTAGAGATCTCCTTGATCGGCTGTATCGGCGTTTTTATGAACTTGACTATCTGGTTCAGGTCTCCTTTGTGCATCGCATCTTGACCGGCTTTGAAATGAAGAACCTGTCGGGTCGAGCCGGTGACTTCGATGCGGTTTTGCGAGACTATGTTTCGGGTGAAGAAGAGAGCGTCTTATGTGATCTCGTTGTCCTGGGAACCGGATTGGCGCGCAAGGTGCCTAGTTTTTTCGAGCCGCTCATTGGCGCCATATCATGCAACGGCAGCTCATATGAAGTAAGTGCTGACTTTCGAGTGGAACGGCGGGGGGGTGGAAGGGGTAGGATTTATGTCCAGAATGCTGCGCTCGAGACCCATGGGGTGGCTGACGCGAATATCAGTCTTGCCGCCTGGCGTAGCGCAAAGATAATAAACAGCATTCTTGGGAAAACGCACTATCGCGTGGACGGGGACGACATAGCCCACTGTTTGTGACTACTTTTTGGGCACTGATTCCTAGAGGGCGTCTGAAAAGCCGGTCAGCGGGCTGGTTTTGCCAGGCGGCGCGCGAGGAGCATGGCCATGGTGAAGTAGATGGCGTTCTCCGAGCAGACGCGCAGGTACTCGTAGTTCTTCGACAGGCGGCGGCACCGTCCCAGCCAGGCGAACGTCCGCTCTACGACCCACCGGCGCGGGACCACCGCAAATAGGGGTACTTCCGGAGGCGGTGTTCCTACCTTCGCCCAGGTCGAGCGGCCCCCTCCGTCGCGGCGCTGCACGACCTGCACGGTGATGCCGGTGGTTTCGCGTGCCCAGGCATGGAAGTCGGCGCCACGATAGCCCTGGTCCGCCCACACGTGCCGAAGGCGCGGGAGGGCATCGGCAGCCCGCGCGAACAGGACTGCAGCTCCGTCGCGATCGCCGACGTTCGCCGGGCTCACGCAGGCCGCCAGGACGGTGCCGCGGGTGTCGACGAGCAGGTGGCGCTTGATGCCGCTGACCTTCTTGCCGCCGTCGTACCCGTGCAGGCCGCCGCGCTCACTGGCCCTCACGCTCTGACTGTCCACGATGGCCGCGCTGGGAGTGGGTTCCCGGCCGAGTTGCACCCGCTCGCGTTCGCGGAGCGCCGTCAACATGCGCTCCCACACGCCTTCGTGCTGCCACTGTCGCCAGTAGTGGTAGACGGTCTGCCACGGCGGCAGGTCATGCGGCAGCAGCCTCCAGGCGCAGCCGGCCCGCAGCCAGTACGCCAACGCGTTGATGATCTCCCGTCGCGTGTGTTTCGCCGGTCGCCCACCGGGCTTGACCGCCGGAACCAGCGGACGGAGGATCTCCCACTCCAGATCGTAAAGATCCGTCGGGTAACGGGTACGCAGCGCGCACACCCCAGCCCCCGCACGTGCGTCACTGCCCCGCTGTCAGGTGACTTGCCCGCTGACCGGCTTTTCAGACGCCCTCTAACTACAGGACACCCCCGGCGAGCGCGACGTAGTCGTGCACCGCGGGGGAGGTCTCTGAGCTGGGTTGGCGTGCCGATGTCGATCCCCGGACCGCGTCAGGAGTCGAGTGGGCGGAAGGGGATGACGTTGTCCGCAGCCAGGAGGTCCGGCGACGAGGGCAGTGGTGTGTGTTGTTGGTGGGTGAGGACGGCGTTGGCCAGCGTCAGATTGGTCACCAGCTGACGGAGTTCTTTGAGTTCCTTCTCCTTGTTGTTGAGCGTCTTCTTGAGCTTGGCGACCGTCTCCCGCAGCCGCTGTTCTGGCTCCGGCACCTGCTGGGTCTCGACGCGGACACGCTGGTAGAACTCATTCTTCAGGTCGACGTGGCGCTTGAGCAGGGCCATGCGGTGGACGCCCGCCTCTACTGCGAGCGCAGTGGCGGTGAGGCCGCCGTTGGAAAGGGCGGCCTGTCCGGCAAGGAGCCGGTTCATTGCCTCGCGAATGCGGGTGCGCTCGTCGTGGTGCTGTGGGTTCATGTGAAGTCCTCGGCGCTCTGGGCGGTGGCGTCGTGGGCGTCGGCGGCGACGCGCAGGTTGTCGGCGTTGCGTCGAAGGCGCCTGGCGATCTTCTCCGGTCCAGTGGCGGCCAACTGGTCGATTTCATCGGCTCGTTCCCGCATGTCACGGGCGTGGCCATCGGTGCGGACGGTGTTTCCGCAGCCTGTCTGACAGGCGTACTGCCTCGGTGCAGTGGCGTCCGGTTCGGGCTCGCAAAGCGCGTTGTCATGCTTGAATGCGCAGATCAGGAAAGCGTCCGGGTTGTCGTAGAGCACGACACCGTCACGGGCCAGGAACTTGGCCGCTTTCTTCGCGAACGTGCGGGGCACGATCCGCCCTTCGAACCGGGGGGTCGACGCAGCAGCGGTGATGGCCCGGCGGGCGGCAGGGCCAGAGATCTTCTCCCCGTCGGCGAGACGGTCGCGCAGGTGAGCGGCGGTGTCTGCGGCAGCCAGCGCAGTTTCGACGTCGAGGACGCTGTGGATGCCGCCCCGGCTACGGGAACCGTAGGCACTGGACGTGCGGGCGTTCAGCACGGTGCGCATATGCCCGTACTGAATCGCCAGCGCGATCAACCCGCCCGGGCGGCGGGCGATGTGCCAGGCCAGAGTCCTTCTGAACCGCGCCATACCGATGGCTCCCTGCGGATCTTCGGGGATGACCTGGTCGGGCAGGTGATGGACGTGCGCCTCGTGGTTCGCCCATGCCACGAAGTCTTCAATCCGGTCCCTCAATGACGAACCTTTCAGCACTCCGGGAAGGCTGCGCCGGTAGATGTAGTCGTGGTGGGAGGAGCTCAGCAGCATTTCCCCCGGAGGCACCATGCGTTCGAGGACACGGATGGAGTGCACGACGGGCGTGATGGCAACCCATGGAACTTCCCGTTCCTCGCCTGCTGAGATGTGGTTGCCGTCCTCGTCGGTGACGTTCTTGTAATGACGGCTGCGGATCAGGTGACGACCGGGCGTGCCGTCGGCGGCAGGCTCCGGGTCAGGGCAGCAGCCAGACCGCAGACCCTGCACTTCCTGCGGACGCATACCTGTCAGGTAGAGGCAGATGATCACCGCTGCGGTGCCGAGGTGCCGCATGAGCTCGCCAGCCTCGTCGAAGTCCATGTGCTCGCGCCAGGGTTTCCCGTTGATCTGCCCGGTGACCGGCACCGGCAAAGGACAGGGACCCGGCCGTGCGTTGGCCAACTCCGAGAGGCGATGCCGCTCGTTGAACCGGTCGACCTGGCTCAGGCTCGCACCGGTGAGGGCGGCCACGTATGTTCGCGCCAGACTGCGCCGGCCGTGCATCTGCACGGAGGGGAGCGGCTCGCCTGACCGCGCCGCAGGAAGCAGAAGCTGGGCGAGAGCTGCCAAGCCCTCTGGGCCGGCCTCGTTGTTCGCGGCCGTGGCGAGCAGGCGCTCACGCGCCTGCCAGGACGCGAGGATGTCGTCGGCGAAGTCGTCAACAAACCGGATCGCCCAGACCAACAGGGGACCGAGGACCTTCGGGTCGAGCGGTTCCATGCTGTTCTCTGCGCGCGAGCCATCAGCCGAGGGGAGATAGTCGTCAACCCCCTCCTCCTCCCAGGGAGGCCGGATGATGCCCGCAGGGCTGGCACTGAGCTGATCGAATGCCCACAGATCCGTCAAGCGCGCGCAGATCTTTTCCGCGCTGCCACGGATCACGCCGTCGGTCAAGCGCTCGGATATATAGGCGCGCCACACATCCTCGGTGCAGGCGTCGAGGCTCGTGATGCGGCGTACGTGCAGCCAGCGCGCCAGCCTCAGCCACTCGTAGCAGGTGTCCCGCATATCAGCGGCGGATGTCCTGGCTCGGGCACGGGTCCCTCGGTCCTGGAGGTAGGTCGGCCGGAGCCGGCCGTTGATCATCGTCCAGGTGGCAAGTTTGACCTGATCGAGGAAGGGGGCCGGGCAGCCCCTCCAGTAGATCGTGAACAGACTGGTGCCGGGATTGTCGATGAGCGGAGCCAGAGGCCAGATGGCTGCGCCGTAGCGGGCATTAGCGTGCACATTGCCGGGCTTGATCCACTGCGGCAGGATCGCTGGGCTGTCCGGTCCGGGTAGAGACAGGACGTAGGGGTCGGCTTCGGCAAGGCTGGTCATGGCGCGAGTCCTTCCTTCAGCAGAAGCCGGACAATCGTGCGGTCGTTGTCGCTGACCCGGCCCGGGTCCGCCGTCCAGGCGGTCAGACCGATCTTGTCGCGGAGGTTCTCAAGCCGCAGCACGTGATCGCCCCAGCGCTCACGGAACCTGCGATCGTCCGTAACGGACCGCAGACTCAGGATCTGCTCGTACAGGTACGCGAGCCGCGGGTGATGGCCAGGGTGGACATGGGCGTTGGGACAGGCCAGACAGAGCAGAAAGTCTGCCCCGCAACCGCCCTCGGGAGCTGGCCAAGGACTGGAGTCCTCGTCCTCGCAGTCCGCTGTTGCCGTCTCTTGATGGCTCGGGTCCGGCGAGTCCGCGATCTTCCCGCCGAAGACGGTGGAGCGGGCTTGAGCCAGAGCCTCCAGAGCACCAGCTTCGAAGACACCACGAGAGGCCTTTTGAACCTGCGGGTCGGGCAGAACGTAGATGCTCTCGTGGGTGCCTTGCGTGTGCTGCAACGGACGGCCCACATGAGTCACCGTGGTCCGGCGAGCCCGCTGGAACGGCGACCCGCCCAGCCCCTGGCCGCGCGCCCACCACGACGCCAGATCGTCCGGGATCCCGAAATCCAGAGGGCCCAGCGAGGCGGGCCGGTCCAAGTCCCCGTGCTCCTTCTCGGGTCGGTGGCTGCGAGCGACCATCAGCAGGTCAGTACCCGGCACCAGCGTGTTGGCGAGCGCACGGCCGTGAGCCGTGGCCGCCAGAGCCTGGGTAACCAGCCTCCCGGGGGAATCGGCCCCTGAATCGGTCACGTTCTCGGTGGAGAACCACCGCCCCTTACCGGCGCGGTGCTTTTCGACCTGAATCTGGTAGGTCACCGAGGTCGTCTCACCGGCCGACGGCGCCGCAGTCGGCACTGGCATGCGGTCGTACTGGGACAGATTCCATCCGAACTGGTCGGTCAGCAGCACTGCTAGCGCCGTGAGCTCCGAGCGGTCGAGGAACAACCGGCCCCAGGTCTTCTCCGAACGGTTGCCCCCCAGCAGCTTGCGATGCGTCACGTGGACCTGCCCGCCCGGATAGGTCGTGCGCGGCACGTCTCCCATGCGGGCGGTGTGATCGAGAATTTTCCCGATCTTCCACTCGCGGCTGCCCGCAACAAGATGACCCGCCCGCCACTCTTCCAGCAGTCGAGTGTTCTCACTGATCCGGAGAAAGGCCGCGCGGAACTGGCGCCGAGCGGCAAGCACCACCCGCTCCCGCTCGGCCTGCTCATAGGACTGCTTACTCGGTGCTGGCGATGGAATCCGGCGGGCCAGTTCTTCCGCTACCGGCCCGACAGCCAGCCGCGGATCCTGCCGCAGCAAGGTACGCACCATGCTGAGCAGGCCTCTACCGCTATTCGTGCCAACGTGCTTATCCCGCCAACTCTGAAGCGCGGCGACCGTCAGACCGTCAAGGTCATCAGGCGGGCACTCCAACGAGCCGACGAACTGGGCGAACAGCCCGATCTTGCTCCAGCAGGTGTTTGCCGTTCGGTGACTGGTCCAGTTGCGCGACTGGGCGGCAAACGCTGCGGCCAGCGACCGCTGCATCGGTCCAGCCACCTCAAGGCCGCCGAAGTCGTACTCAGCCCTGCGGCCGGCCTTGTTGGTGACCGTCACGACGACAGACCCTGGGACCAGCGCCGGCTCGACACGATGGTCGGGAGGCGGTGGCTGGGCCCTGTGTCCCCGCCTGCTCACGACACTGCCCCGAGGAGCAGGTCGATGTCCTGGATACCCGCCGTCTCCCGGGCCAGCCGGGCGAACACGCCATCTAGATCCTCGACATCCTCGCCCTCATCGGTGGTCTCTGCAGCAGCGAGGATCGACTCGAGTTGCAGATGCGCGACCGGCGCGAGGTAGTGCCGCTTCGTCGTCTCCACGTCCGCATGCCCCAGCAACGTCTTGACCAGCCACCACGGGTCGCCGAACAGCAGGGCGAAGTCCCGCCGGTCCTTCTTGGTGAGCCCGTAGCGCTTTTCGAACAGCTCGTTCAGCAAGATCAGCATGTAGAGCGCCATCGAGTGCCGGCAGGAGTGGGGCGTCATGTACGGGGTCTTGCCCTGTACCTCTGCCAGCCTGAACTGCCGCCGGATCTTCCGCTCTTCCTCTGTCAGGAGGGTCATCTCGCAGCGCAGATTGGCTATCCGGAATACACCGTTCCATCGGTCAGGGGCCATCGGCAAACCCTGTTCCGTCAGCCACAACCACGCTGGCTCCGGCCCCTCCGGTCCCTCGACGAACAACCACTGCCGCTCACGCCAGCCCAGACGGCTGAGCTCCTTGCCGCCGACAACACCGTCCGAATCCACCCACTCGACCTTCGGTCTCAGACCATGCGTCACCCGTGTGACCAGCCGCATCATCGGCAGACGCTGATAGCGGCCTGCCTCTTGGGCGCGTTGCACTGCCCACGCCCGCTCCGATTCGACGTACGCCTCGGCCTGGCCGACGGAATCCACTGACGCGTAGAACGTCCGACTGTTCTTGGACCTGGTCACCGCGCCAGCGATGCGGCCATGCATGTAGCGGCCATGGCGCAGGCGCTGAGTCGGCAGCTCGAAAAGGAGCAGCGAACCGCCTTCTTGTCGCCGCAGGCCCGAGCTCAGCAGGAGCTGCACGAAGCTCGTGTTCCGCAGCTCAGTCCGTGATTCCCACATCGGCGCTGCGAGACCGGCGCGGGTGTGACCGCGCAACCCGATGTCTGACCACAAGCCCCAGGTCCGCGGGGTCCCCCACGACACTCGCGAGCTGACGGAGTCCGCCGCTCGGTCTTCGCTTCGCGAGACATCCACCGGCAAGGGGTAGACCTTGCCCCACTTGAACAGTTTCGTGAACGCCGCAGCCTCGCGGTCCCACTTTGTGCCGCTGATCAGGGTGGGATTCTCTGGGGCATCGCACCGCCAGTCCCGGTAATCCTCCAAAACCCGCGGCGTCGCTTCCCTCCATGACAGCCCGCGCGAGGACAGATAATTCAGCAGTAGCCGGTAGTCCGTCCCATAGTTTCTCTTCGTCTCCCGTTCCAGGTTTCGGAAAACCGTGGATCGTACGAGATCCAAGAAATCCCGGTCCACCATGCCGTCCGGCCTGACGTACACGGGATCGCCGGGCTTTAGACCGATACGGGCCACCGCCCCCGGCAGGTCATGCACCCCGAAGCTGCCGTCCGTGGGCGGCGTTCCCCACTGCCCCGAGTCTGGAACCCACACCACGTGCCACTCTCTCAACCCGAGCCCCTCCTTGCGCGCTTGAACAGATCACATCATCAGGGAAGTGGTGAACTCGGGGGCGGCCTGGCCCTCGAAGAAGCTCACGGTGGGGCTGAGCCCGGCGTCGGTGCCGAAGAGCGGCAGCGGCTTCGATCTGGCGGTCGCCGCGGCGGTGCTCGGCGCGGCCGAACGTATCGATCCCCGGGTGCTCGCCGAGATCGTGATGATCGGCGAGCTGGGCCTGGACGGGCGGGTGCGGCCGGTCCGGGGCATCCTGCCGGCCGTACTGGCCGCCGCCGACGCCGGATACGAGCAGGTGGTCGTACCCGAGAGCGCGGCGCCGGAGGCCTCGCTGGTGCCGGGCGTGTCGGTGCTCGGCGTACGGAGCCTGCGCCAGCTGATCGCGGTCCTCACCGACGAACCGGTGCCGGACGAGGAGCCCGTTCCCGGCGAGATCCGCTCCGACCCCTTCCTCGCGGGGCTGGCCCTCCCCGGCATGGGGCTCGGCACCGGCATGGCGACCGGCGAACACGCACCCGACCTGGCCGACGTCGCCGGGCAGCCGGTGGCCCGGGCCGCCCTGGAGGTGGCGGCGGCCGGACGCCATCACGTCTTCTTCAAGGGCCCGCCCGGAGCCGGCAAGACCATGCTGGCCGAGCGGCTGCCGGGGCTGCTGCCCGAGCTGAGCCGCCAGGAGTCCCTGGAGGTCACCGCCGTCCACTCGGTCGCCGGGATACTGCCGCCGGGCCATCCACTCGTCGACCGGGCGCCCTACTGCGCTCCGCACCACTCGGCCACCATGGCCTCGCTGGTCGGCGGCGGAACCGGCCTGCCACGCCCCGGAGCGGTGTCCCTGGCCCACCACGGCGTGCTCTTCCTGGACGAGGCCGCCGAGTTCCACAGCAGCGTCCTGGACGCCCTGCGCCAGCCTCTGGAGTCCGGTCACGTCGTGGTCGCCCGGGCCGCCGGGATGCTGCGGATGCCGGCGAAGTTCCTCATGGTGCTCGCTTGTGCACATTCGGTCAGTGACCAAGTAGCTGTACGGTCCGCAGGTGTTGAGACAAGGTGCCTGGTCAGTCCACTACAGCTCGCGGGATCTGCCGCAGCCTGAGCCGCAGCCCTGGCACCTGCAGGTTTCCCCGGATGAGTGGGAGCTGTGGCTCGATGACCTGGGGATTCCTGACGGGACGCCGTACCTGTTGTCGCCGTGCTTCGTCTACGACACGGACCTGAATTCGTACTTCCATCAGGTGAATCTGATGGAAGGACCGCTGAACAGCCAACTCAACCGAGCGTCGGCCCTCTGCCGGAAGCTGAACTTCCTGCACCAGAGCCGAGGCGGGAAGGACTGGCGGGACGCGACTGAAGCTGATCACACGGCCTACTACTACTGGCGGCGCCGTGATCTTCGAGGGCCGCGAGTTGACGGCGACACGTGGAGCCAGGAGCTCTCCCACCTTCAGCAGTTCTACGTCTATGCGAAGAAGAAGCTGTGGGTGCCGGAGGTGCCGATCCCGCAGCGGCCACCGCGCGATGAGCACCAGGACCAGAAGAGGGGCAGGCAACAACGCCGAAAGTCGGGCGGCGCGGAGAAGACGGTGCCGGCGACCTACGCCCACGACGTGGGCGGTCAAGTTATGGAGTGGCTTCCTGCACCGTCCTATCGGCGCTGGCGGGATGTCGGTGTCCTCGGCTACGACCGGGAGGGCCTGCCCCGGGACAACTTTCGCGGCCGGTGGGCCTCACGCAACGGAACCTTCACCGACTCAACGGTGCGCACCGGCCTGCGGCTGGAGGAACAGGCCAGCCGTCTCATCACAGAAGTGCCGACCGGGCCGGGCCCTGCGGGCTACAGCAAGTCCTGGCTGCCCGCGGCGATCGCGAAGCGCAATTCGGCCCGCTGGGTCTATGAGCCGGCCTCGGTCCGCCGGGACCTGACGGCCTACGCGGCTGAGGACCGGCGGTGGGTCATCGAGGAGGCTCGGAACGCCGGCCGCTACGGCAAGATCCGGCGGCCGATCGTGATCTCCGATCCGCGGAGGCCTCACATGGCTCAGTACACGAGCGGCATCAACCGGGGCGAGACGGTCGACGTTCGGCTCCTCGGCCCGCGCGAGCGTCAGCGACTGTTGATCGACACCGAGGACGGCCTGGAGCCGGCGATGTTCTGGCTCGGTGAGGGCGGCATGCCGTTGTCTTTGTCGACCTGGAAGGACATGTTCACCGACGCCAACCGGCGGTGCCAGGAGCAGGGCCTGGACTTCTACGCCCACGCGCATCTCCTTCGGCACACGTTCGCGGTCATCACTCTCGAACAGCTGCAGCGCGGGCACATCGCAGCGCTCGGTGACATGAACCCGGCCCAGCGACTGCACTACCAGCGGATCTTCGGTGACCCCATGGACTGGGTCCGCCGAAGGCTCGGACACGCCTCGCAACTGTCGACCTTGATCTATCTGCACGCCTTGCAGGAACTGGAGATGGAGACCCGCATGGCCCTCGTCCCCGACACCTGGGAGGACCCCCGCGACACGCCGATCGGCACCCTCGGGGACGAGAAGCCACCAAGCGACCTCCCGGAGAGCGAGGTGATGGCGTGACCCGCAGGGGCCGCGGCAGCACCGGACCCGGCCGCCCGTCCAACCTGCCGCCGAACGGCTACGAGGCGCCTTCGCCGGTCCGGGAGAGTCGGGCGGGCGGACTGGTGGTCGACTTCCACGGCGATGACAACCGTCGCGCGAGCTTCGACCTCGGTGATCTCCCGATGCCGGGCTGGCACCCGCTGCTGGCCGAATCGTTGGCCCTGCGGATCGGCCCCAGCGGCCTGCGGACCTTGGAGGGCGCCCGCGGCAGTTGGGCGGCGGTCAGCAGATGGGCCCGCTTCCTCGCGAAGGCGTTCTCGGCGCCGACCGTTCCTGGCGAGCTCACCCGGGCCCACGTCGACGCCTTCTATGCCCGCCCCGACTCGTCACCGCGCACGCGGCACCGGGACATGATCGAGATGCGGCTCCAGTTCCGTGATCTGCGTCTGAAGGACCAGTTACCCACTGACGCCTGGGACGCCTTCAACCGGCGCTTGAGCGACATCGAACCCGAATCGGTCGGCGGCTACTCACACGGCGAGCTTGACCGCCTGACGGCCGCCGCGAGAGCAGACACCGCCCGCATCGCTCGCCGGATCCGCGCTGGCGAACAACTGGTCCGCCAGTTCCACGACGACCCCGGCAAGCTGTCCCCCCAGGAAAGGGAGCGGGCTGAGGTCCTGGCTGCAGTGGCTGCCACCGGAGAGGTCCCCTGGCCGGAGTCCGTCCATTGCATCGGCCAACAGACCTGGCGGATCGAACTCGCCTCTCAGCTGTTCCTGACCTGGCGGGATCTGGCTCCGCTGACGGTCTTGCTGGCACTGGTCACCGAGCGCAACGGCGAGACGATCAAGGAGCTTCCGGCCAAGCACCGAGTCCTGGAGGACCGCGCCGTCGAGCTCATCACGGTCAAGCGCCGACACGGCACCAAACGGTGGACCGAGACGGTGACCTGGGAGATCGGCCCGAAGGAGCGCGAACTGCACACCCCTGGCGGTCTCTACCTCCTGCTGCTGGAACTGACGGCCCGCAGTCGCGGATTCTGCGGCTCCTCCGCAGCCATCTGCTTCTGGCGCAACGGCCAGAAGAAAAAGATCACCGGCCGGGACGAGCACTGGGCCCCCTTCGAGATCAGCCTTCATAGCGCGGCCGCCATCGAGCTGTCCCAGTGGGCGGCCGACCGGCCGAAGCCCGTGCTCGCAGATTTGCCTCCTCCCCGGCAGGCGCAGAAGGACACGGCCGAGAAGCAGGACGAGGATCCGGCCCCCCGTCGGCCGCAGCCGCTCAAGGTGACCTTCAACAAGATCAAGACCAGTGTCGACGCGCGCCGCACCAAGCAGCTCGGCGGCCATCTGCCGTCCTCCGCGAAAAGCAATACCGCCCAGGTGCTCTTCAAGAACTACCTCAAGCCGGACGAGACCACCCGCGAGTGGGCCGAGGAAGTGATCACCGAGGCCCTTGAAGACGCCGAGCAAGCAGCCCGGGACGCACATGCCGCCGCCATCGGCCGCCGCGGCGCACCCACCGTGATTCCCGACGCCGAGTCATCGCAGCAGCTCGAAGACGCCGGCCTGGCATCGCAGACCGCACGGGCACTCGCCGACGGCGAGCTCGACACTGCTTGGACGGCCTGCGAGGACTACCAGCACCATCCGGAGACCGGAGCCCTTTGCGGCGACTCGTTCCTGGCGTGCTTCCACTGCGGAAACTGCCTGGTCACCCGCACTCACCTGCCGAGGCTCCTGGGCCTGCTGAACGGGCTGGGCGCCTTGCGCGAGCGCATGAGTGAGGACGACTGGTGGAGACGCTACGGCCCCGCCTGGTTCGCCATCCGGCACGACATCCTCACCAAGTTCACCCCGGCAGAAGTCGACAAAGTACGCCAGCAGCCTCTCCCCGACGCCCTCCTAGACCTGGTCGAAGCCCCCTGGGAACAACCATGAGTATCGCCACCTTCGCCGCCAACCCCACGGCCGTCACGCTCAAGGATCCGTACGTCCTGCACGGCCGCGAACTGAGGCCTGGCACTCGCCTGGAGGACACCTCCCGCTACAGCCACGACGTCTGGATCCTCACTCCGGCCCGGCTCCAGGCCCACGAGTGTTCGCTGATCCTGAATTTCCCCACCTTGCCGCTACGGTTCCGTCCCGCGGCCAAGCGGCTCTTCTATGCCCTGCTGTCCCTGGAACTGCCGGACGGCGAGGACGCCCCTGGCATCGCGACCATCCGCGGCAAGTTCACGGAGATCAAACGGTTCCTGAAGTGGCTCGACCGCAGGTGGCTCCCGGAGCGAACCGAACTCTCCGAGCTGTCGCCCGGCGACCTCGATGACTACCGGAAGTACCTCCTGGCCCGCTTCCCGAACAACCAGGCCCAACGCGAACGCTCCCGGGCGCCCCTGCGGCTGTTCTGGCGCTGGCGGCGGCACCTGGGCGAGGACGCCCTCCGTTTCGACCCTCTCCATCTCGACGGCTGGGGCGAGTCCCGGCCGGCCCGGCGTCAGGAGAACACCACCGACCGACTCCCCGAAGAAGTCCTAGGGCCCTTACTGGTCTGGGCCCTGCGGTTCATCGACGACTTCGCCTCCGACGTCCTCGAAGCCGACCGTCAGTGGCGCGAAGCCCAGAGCTCCAAGCCCGCCCCGAGCCGCGACCGCAGCCGCCCCAGAGACAGGCTGCAGAAGCTGCTCGATGATCATGTCGCTGAAGGACGTCCACTTCCGGGCTATCAAGGACAGCCCAACCACCTCTACCTCGCACGCGTTCTGGGCTGTCACCGATACTCCGTCAGCCTGCAGCGCCAAGCCATCGACGAGGTCGCAGCCATCGTCGGCGTCGCCGACAGCGCATTCGTCGACAACGTTCAGGGACGGCTGGACGGGGCGCCCTGGGTCGAGTCGATCACCACTAACCACAACGCGACCAACAGCCTCGCCGCCCTCGCCCGCCACCTGCAGTCCGCCTGCTACATCGTGATCGCCTTCCTCAGCGGCATGAGGGACTGCGAGGTCAAGCACATCAAACGCGGATCCCTGCACATCAAGTGCGACGCCGACGGCCGCCCCTATCGGCGGAAACTGAACAGTCTCGCGTTCAAGGGCGAGAACGACGTCGCCGGCGTCCCCGCGACCTGGGTCGTCCATGAAGCCGTCGCCCGCGCGATCAACGTCCTCGAGCAGCTCCAGCCGTCGCTTCAGGACTACCTCTTCGGCAAGCTGCCCCACAGCGGCGGCAGCCACAAGGGCACCAACCCGGCCCTGAGCAACAACAGCACCAACGACCAGCTCAACGAGTTCGTCGACTTCGTCAACCGCCTCTGCACCGAGCACGACCGCACCGACGCCATCGCGACCGGGCGCGGCCGCCAGCCCAGAGTCCAGACCCGGCAATTCAGACGAACCCTCGCCTGGTTCATCGCACGGCGCCCCGGCGGCGTCATCGCAGGCGCCATCCAATACCGCCACCACAGCATCCAGATGTTCGAGGGCTATGCCGGGACCAGCGACTCCGGCTTCCGGGCTGAGGTCGAAAGCGAGCAGGCCATCGCCCGCGGTGAGGGCTACATGGAGATGATCGAAGCCCACCAGCACCTCGACCTCGCCGGCCCCTCGGCCGAAGAAGCCGCCCGACGGCTTCAGGATTTCGGCGAGCGCGCGCAGTTCCAGGGCCAGGTCGCCCTGGACAAGCACCGCCTGAAAAGGATCATGAAACGCCACGATCCCGCGGTCTATCCCGGCGAATACATCACCTGCGTCAACGACCCGGTCAAAGCCCTCTGCGAGAAGGCCCGGCGCGGCAACAGCGAGGGACTTCCCTCGCACGGTGGCTGCCTGCCGCTGGCCTGCCGCAATGTCGCGCTGACCGCCGAGAACACCGCCGCCTGGCAACGAGAGATCGCCCGCATCGACAGACGGCTCGCTTCTCGACCGACCCTGGCTCCCCGCCTCCGGCAGCGACTCCAGCATCGGCGGGCCGAGGTCCTGGAGTTCCTGACGGCCAACGGACAGGAGACCGCCCCCGCATGACCCGCAGAGTCCCAGACCTCCCCGAGGGGCTGGTCCGCAAGCACCTCCAAGAGGTGCTCGAGAGCTGCCGTGAGACCAGCACCGCCCCCAGCGTCCTCATGCTGGCCCGCCGGCTCGGTCTGACGAACACCACCTTCCGCCGGCGCTACCCCGAGATCGCCCGAGAGATCGCCGACCACCGGGCAGCCCCCACCGCTTTGCGCAGCGGTCCGACCGAGCACGACAGACTCGTCGCCCGCAACGCGAAGCTCCGCCGACGCAACCGTGAGCTGAGCACCCAGCTTGCCCTCGCTGCAGCCCATATCCAGCACCTTGCCCTCCGCAACGAGAAGCTTCAGGAAGCCCTGAAGTCGGCAGCGAACGTCACGAGCCTCAACAGCCGACCACCACGTCGGTGAACCCGGGACGAGAAAGATCTTGCGCTTGGTCGCGGACGCCGTCAATGTCAAAGCGTGGAGCCAGGATGCCCACGAGCCGCGGGAGCAGCATTACGTGATCGGAGAAGTACGTGGGTAGTAGATGGCACCTGTTCCTGGAGGACCTCCAGATATTCGAAGGGAAGTGGGATGCGCCTGCCAGACTCATGACCGTCTTTCAAGAGGAAGACAAATACATGCACTGGGGCTGGGCGACGATGGTCGACAGAGGGAACGCTGGTCTGCCCGAACCTTTTGACTTCGATGACCCTGAGACCTTTCGTGACTACCCCGACCTCGACCCCGAGGACTACCAATTCGAATCCGTTGACGCAGATGAGCGTTTTGGTTACAAGACAACTGTTGCAACGGCCACCGCGCGACTCGATCTGATGGGATTTACCGCAGAGCGATGCCGCCGGGAGATGACGGAGTGCTTCAGAGACCTAACGGCATGGGACGGGCCGGACGATGTTCATGAGCATGTTGTTCCCGGTTCGGACCCTGCACGAAAGGTCACCGACGACGACATTGCGGAGATCGGCCTCCAGGCATACCTCAAGCGCGGCCCTGCATACATGGAGACGAAGCTAACCGAGTTGGAGAAGCTCTGCCTAGACAAGCTTGAGTTCTTCTTCGAGGGGGACCTTGACCACCGCTTGCTCATCGCAGGCCTCCTGCATGAGCAGAACCCTCAGGCGACCCTCCGCCTCGATCTCAGCGACCTACTGTCAGGCGGCGCCTTCAAGAGTACTGATCAGATCTCGACGCAGGCACTTCAGGACCTACGGGAGGAGACGGCCAGCACCGGCCCCATCATCGTGCTCACAGAGGGCAAGTTTGATTCCCGTGTCCTTCCCCGGGCGCTGAAACTGGTCAGACCGGATATCGCTGGGTACTTCAAATTTATGGACTTTGACACCGCAAGGGCGCAAGGGGGAACCGATAAAGTCGTTGCAAATCTCAAGAGCTTCGCCGCAGCCGGGGTGATGAACCGGGTGATCGGACTCCTCGACAACGACACCGCTGGACGGGAGGCGATCAAGCAGATCGCGGGCATCACGCTCCCGAATCACTATAGTGCATGTCTACTTCCCGATCTCGAATACGCGAAGTCCTATCCCACTCTCGGGCCGTCAGGAGAGGTCAACGACAACATCAACGGCCGGGCATGCTCCCTTGAGTTCTACTTCGGCCTGAATAGTTTGCAAGGTCCGAAAGGTGTCCCTGTTCCAGTTCAGTGGAAGGCATATAAAGAGTCGGTCCAGGATTACCAAGGGGAACTCACCAACAAGCAATACGTCCAAACCAGGATCGACGCTCTCCTGACTGCGGCCGAGACAGGCGATCCGCTCGACGAGTCTTGGGAACCGATACGACTGATCGCTCAGACCCTGATTGACAAGGCTCAGGCACGCTGAGCGGGACTGAGTAACGATCAGCCACTGCCGCCACCCCCGGCTGTCTCCGCAGTAGGGGGGCGGCGGCAGGTCCACGTCAGGCAGTCAATGGTCAACCAGAAACAGAGTTCACAACATGTCTAACAAGCCCGAGCGCTGATCTCGGAAACCACAGGACGGAACGGTGGTTGGCCACCGAAGATGTCTCACTGTGATGCAGACCCTCTCGAGCCCCACTCTGGCTGTCCTGATCAAGATCGCTGTCACGCGAACGGCGAAGGAGATCCACACCAGCTTGCTCGCCGCCAATCTGGACCGGTTCATCACAGAGACATCCTCCAAAGAGAGGCTCGTCCAGACGGTCTTGATGGACGCCCGGCGGGCGGCGCAGAAGGGCGACAAGGACGCCCACCGCGGCCTGCTCGCGTTCGCCAAGGAGCAGACGAGCGGCTTCCGACACCCCGACGAGTTGGGTCCAGAGACTCTGCTGTTCCAGCTCAAGGACGCCCTTCTTGCGGACGGCTACGACCTCCAGTGGGACGACCCGACCATCCGGACGGACACCGGCCCTGACAGCTGGATCGAGATCGACAGGGGGCCCGTCGTCTATCACATCCGCCCGACTGAAGCGCCGGGCGTCGAGATGGCGAAGGAGATCAGCGGCCTGGAGGCGCAACTCGGCGCCGCCGGCTTTCATATCGCCCTCAATCACTACAAGCAGGCTGTCGACAACCTCAACCATCACAACTACGAGGCAAGCAACGGCGCCCTCCGACCGATGCTCGAAGACGTGACCTTTCGAGTCGCGCAGAAGTACGGCTACACGGGCACCTCGGGTGGCAACGCCATCAACTTCATGGTCGACCAGAAGAAGGTCGTCCCGGAGAAGTGGGGCCGACTCATGCAGGGGGCCTGGGACATCTCGCACCCCGATGGGCCCCACCCTGGCCGATCCAACGCGGACGAGGCGCGCTTCAGAATGCTGATCATCACCAGCATCGTCCGAAGGCTGCTTCAGCACGCTGGATTCTGACCCAACCCTCGATCGTCGAAGCAGCCCTCGGTCAGATGCGCGGCCGGGGGCTGAGACGTGATAAATGGCCCGGACTTGCTGCAGGTTCGCCTGCTGGCGGTCAGTGGTCAGTTCTAAACAGCGTCTACAACCTGGCCGCCAACCCCTGTCCCTGCGGCCGGCACGGCACCCCCGGTGACGCCTGCGAGTGCCGGCCCTCCTCGATCAGGCGGTACCGGGCCCGGCTCTCCGGCCCCCTGCTGGACCGCGTGGACCTCAGGGTGACCGTCGAGCCGGTCGCCCGGGAGGAACTGCTGCGGCTCCACACCGGCGCCGAACCCTCCGCGGCCGTGGCCGACCGGGTGCGCACGGCCCGGGAGCGAGCCGCCCGCCGCTACCAGGGGCTGCCCTGGCACACCAACAGCGAGGTGCCCGGCCATGAGCTGCGCACCCGCTGGCACGTACAGCCCGGCGCGCTCGCCAAGGCCGAACTTGATCTCGACCAGGGCCTGCTCACCGCCCGTGGCCTGGACCGGGTGCTCCGCGTTGCCTGGACCCTTGCCGACCTCGCGGGCCACGACCGGCCGTCGGGGAACGACGTCAACCTGGCACTGGAGCTGCGCACCGGCGTCCGGCGCGGTGCGGTCCTGGAACGGACCGGGTCATGAGCGACGGCGGGCCGCTCGACCGGATCCTTCTCACCCGGGTCATCGAGCCCGGCGACGAGACCGGCGGGCGATGGCTGCGGGAGTACGGGGTCCAGGAGGTGGCCCGGCGGCTGCGCGCGAGCGGGGCGACGGCACTGCCCGGGGTGAGCGAGACGCGCTGGGAGGGCCTCCGCGCCAGGGCCGGGCACGCCGACCCGGCGCGGGACCTCGGCATGGCGCGGCAGGCCGGCGTGCGTTTCGTCGCCCCCGGCGACACCGAGTGGCCCACCCAGCTCGACGACCTCGGGGACGCCCGTCCCCTCGGGCTGTGGGTGCGGGGGCGGCCCAGTCTGCGGATGTGGGCGCTCCGGGCCGTCGCGGTCGTCGGGGCGCGGGCCTGCACCGAGTACGGGGCGCACATGGCGGCCACCCTCGCCGCGGGGCTCGCCGAGCGCGGCTGGGTGGTGGTGTCCGGCGGCGCCTACGGCGTGGACGGCGCCGCCCACCGCGGTGCGCTCGGCGCCGGTGGCGCCACCGTCGCGGTGCTGGCCTGCGGGGTCGACCGGCCCTACCCGCGCGGGCACACCGAGTTGATCGGCAGGATCGCGGAACAGGGCCTGGTGGTGGGGGAGTTGCCGCCCGGTGAGCATCCGACACAGAGCAGGTTCGTGCTCCGCAACCGGGTGATCGCGGCGCTGACCAGGGGGACCGTCGTCGTGGAGGCCGCCCACCGCAGCGGGTCGCTGGTCACCGCGCGGGCGGCACAGCGGCTCGGCCGGTTCACCATGGGCGTGCCCGGCCCCGCCACCAGCGGCCTCTCGGCGGGGGTGCACGAACTGCTGAGAGGGGAGGCCGCCCTCGTCACCGACGCCGCGGAAGTCGTCGAACTCGTGGGCGACATGGGTGAGCTGGCACCGGCCAGACGCGGTCCCGTCCTCCCGCGTGACCTGCTGGAACCCGGCGCCCGGCGGGTCCTGGCCGCGCTGCCGGGGAACCGGCCGGCGTCACCCGAAGAGGTGGCACGGGGCGCTCAGACGTCCGAGGACGAGGCCGTCGCGAGGCTGTACGAACTCCGAGCACTTGGTTACGTCGAACGACACGGCGACGGCTGGAAGTTGACACGCCAGGCGATGATCTCGGTCCGAGAGGGTCGGAGTCGGCGCTGACCGAGCGTGTTCGGCCGTCCGGGGGAACCCCCGACGCCCTTGGGAATTCCCGGAGTTGACACCTCCGTCCGATCACGCAGAGCGACACGTCGGGCGCGGCCGGACGTGCCGTGCAGGGGGTCCGCGCAGGGGTGGAGCCTCAAGGTTCGCGCACCGCGACTCCTCAGTCACGCTACGCTCACGAAAGCCCTGGCGCAGACCGCGCCAACCGGCACCAGACCGACACCCCGCCCAACCAGCACCCTTCACCCCTGCTCACCCCCTTCACGGCACATCACAGCACTTCCTGGCACTTCACGGCAGAACGGCACAAGGCGACGAATGCCCCAGCACACCTCCGGGTCCGACCGGGCGGCGATCCCCCCAGCCGCCCGCGACGGTGGCAGCGTGCGGCCGCCGGCTCCCTCGACGCTCGACGAGCTGTGGCGGTCGTACAAGGCGACGGGGGACGACCGGCTGCGGGAACAGCTGATCCTGCACTACTCACCGCTGGTGAAGTACGTGGCGGGGCGGGTGAGCGTCGGTCTGCCGCCCAATGTGGAGCAGGCCGACTTCGTCTCCTCCGGGGTGTTCGGGCTCATCGACGCGATCGAGAAGTTCGACGTCGACCGGGAGATCAAGTTCGAGACGTACGCGATCACCCGGATCCGGGGCGCGATGATCGACGAGCTGCGGGCGCTGGACTGGATCCCCCGGTCCGTACGGCAGAAGGCGCGCAACGTCGAGCGGGCGTACGCCACGCTGGAGGCCCGGCTGCGCAGGACGCCCTCGGAGGGCGAGGTGGCCGCCGAGCTGGGCATCGAGGTCGACGAACTCCATGCCGTCTTCAGCCAGTTGTCGCTGGCCAACGTGGTGGCGCTGGAGGAGCTGCTGCACGTCGGGGGTGAGGGTGGCGACGGGCTGAGCGTCATGGACACGCTGGAGGACACCGCCGCGGACAACCCCGTGGAGGTGGCCGAGGACCGGGAGCTGCGGCGGTTCCTGGCGCGCGCCATCAACACGCTGCCGGAACGGGAGAAGACCGTGGTGACCCTCTACTACTACGAGGGGCTCACGCTCGCCGAGATCGGCAACGTACTCGGGGTCACCGAGAGCCGGGTCAGCCAGATCCACACGAAGTCCGTGCTGCAGCTGCGCGCGAAGCTGGCGAGTTTCGGTCGCTGAGCGGCGACTCTCAGCCGCTGAGCTGGAGCTTCCAGGGCGTCTCGGCCGGGAGTGACCGGTGTCCCGGTGGTGCTGTCTCCCGTCCGGCGCGGCGCGTCCGTAGAGTGGTTGACGTGCCAAGGATTCGAGCGGCCTCCGTGGCCGAGCACCGGTCGATGCAGCGAGCCGCCCTGCTGGACGCGGCGCGGTCCCTCCTGTCGGAGGGCGGGACGGAGGCGCTGACGTTCCCGGCGCTCGCCGAGCGGACGGGACTCGCACGCTCGTCCGTGTACGAGTACTTCCGTTCCCGGGCCGCGGTGGTCGAGGAGCTGTGCGCGGTCGACTTCCCGGTGTGGGCGGCGGAGGTCGAGGCGGCGATGGAGCGGGCGGCTTCCGGCGAGGGCAAGGTCGAGGCCTATGTGCGGCAGCAGCTGGCTCTGGTCGGGGACCGGCGGCACCGGGCGGTGGTCGCGATCTCGGCGAGCGAGCTGGACGCCGGGGCGCGGGAGAAGATCCGGGCCGCGCACGGCGGGCTGGTCGCGATGATCGTGGAGGCGCTGGGGGAGCTGGGGCATGAGCAGCCCCGGCTGGCGGCGATGCTGGTGCAGGGCGTCGTGGACGCGGCGGTACGGCGCATCGAGCTGGGCGCGGCAGAGGATCCGACGGTCATCACGGACGCGGCCGTCGCCATGGCCCTGCGGGGTGTGCGGGGCTGAGACGGGGGCCTTCCGGGTGGTCGGCGCGAGTGGAGTCCCTCCTCAGGGGCGCGGGGAACCGTGTGACCAGCCCCGACGCCCTTTCCGGGGCGCGGGAGACCGCGTGACCAGCCCCCACCCACCCACCCACCCGCACGCACACAACCGTCCTCCGCCCCGGGATCACCCCTCCGGGAGCGGCACCCCCAGTACCGGCAGCAGTCTTGACGGACCGCCGTTCAGCAACCACGGCGGCAACAGTAGCAAGGGGTTCACGTACACGTCCCCCCGGAGCAGACCCCAGTGCACGCACGCACCTGCACCACAGTGCGCACCCGCCGGCTCCACCGTCCCCACCACCTGCCCCGCCGCCACCTCCTCCCCCTTCTCGACCTGCGCCGTCACCGGTTCGTACGTGGTGCGCAGGTCCGTCCCGGCGAGTCGCACCGACACCACGCCCCGCCCGGCCACCCGCCCCGCGAAAGAGACCCGGCCCGCCGCCACCGCCCGGACCTCCGCGCCGGGCGCGGCGCCCAGATCGACCCCGCGGTGCCCGGGGCCGTACACCGTCGCCGGCGGCTCCCAGCCCCGCAGGACCGGCGGTCGTACCCCCACCGGCCAGGCGCGGCCGATCGCCGGAACCGTCCCCGGAAGGGCCGGGGAGTCGTCCGCCCGGGCCAGAGCCCGGGCCCGGCCCCAGGCCCCGGTCGCCGTCAGGGTCCCGGTCACCGCCAGGAGCAGCGGCAGCACCGCCGCCGCGCCCACCCACCGCATCGTTCGTCGCATCGCCCACATGACCGGACCATCCCGTAAACCGCCGATCATGGCCGGTACCTGTGGATTACTCACCCGTTGTGGACAGCGGCGTCACCCGGTGCCTCGCGGGTCCCGTACACTTCCTTTGGCGATCCGGGTCACCGGGTCGACTTCGCACGCCCCGACATCAGGTCAGCACAACGATCTGAGTCAGCGCTTCTCGGTCCTTCGTGGCACAGCGCAAACGGGCGTCAGGCGCGGGAGCCGTCCGGTACCCGCGGCACAACCGAGAAATTCAAGGAGATACGGCCATGGCCGTCGTCACGATGCGGGAGCTGCTGGAGAGCGGCGTCCACTTCGGTCACCAGACCCGTCGTTGGAACCCGAAGATGAAGCGCTTCATCTTCACGGAGCGCAACGGCATCTACATCATCGACCTGCTCCAGTCGCTGTCGTACATCGACCGCGCCTACGAGTTCGTCAAGGAGACCGTCGCCCACGGCGGCACGGTCATGTTCGTCGGCACGAAGAAGCAGGCGCAGGAGGCCATCGCGGAGCAGGCCACCCGCGTCGGCATGCCCTACGTCAACCAGCGCTGGCTGGGCGGCATGCTCACCAACTTCTCGACCGTCTACAAGCGTCTGCAGCGCCTCAAGGAGCTCGAGCAGATCGACTTCGAGGACGTCGCCGCGTCCGGTCTGACCAAGAAGGAGCTTCTCGTGCTGTCGCGCGAGAAGGCCAAGCTGGAGAAGACCCTCGGCGGTATCCGCGAGATGCAGAAGGTGCCCAGCGCCGTCTGGATCGTGGACACCAAGAAGGAGCACATCGCGGTCGGTGAGGCCCGGAAGCTCAACATCCCGGTCGTCGCGATCCTCGACACCAACTGCGACCCCGACGAGGTCGACTACAAGATCCCGGGCAACGACGACGCGATCCGCTCCGTCACCCTGCTCACCCGCGTGATCGCCGACGCCGTGGCCGAGGGCCTCATCTCCCGCTCCGGTGTCGCCACCGAGGGCAAGGGCGACAAGGCCGCCGGCGAGCCGCTGGCCGCCTGGGAGCGCGACCTGCTCGAGGGCGAGAAGAAGGCCGACGAGCCCGAGGTCCAGACCTCCGCCGAGACCGAGAAGGTCGCCGACGCCGAGCAGGCCGAGGCTCCGGCTGCCGCCGAGGCCGCTGTCGAGGCCCCCGCGGCCGAGGCGCCCGCCGCGGACGCCGAGCAGGCCTGACCCGTCAGCGTTGACGGCGGGGGCGGCGACATCCCGAACGCCCCCGCCGTTCACCCATAGATTCACGCTCTACATCTACGTGTGGATCGTGGATCGGGCAGATCTCCCGACTTCGAGAAAGACTTAACGACTCATGGCGAACTACACCGCCGCTGACGTCAAGAAGCTCCGCGAGCTCACCGGCGCCGGCATGATGGACTGCAAGAAGGCCCTGGACGAGGCCGAGGGCGATGTCGACAAGGCTGTCGAGGCGCTCCGCATCAAGGGCCAGAAGGGCGTCGCCAAGCGCGAGGGCCGCTCCGCCGAGAACGGCGCCGTGGTCTCGATCATCGCCGACGACAACTCCTCCGGCGTCCTCGTCGAGCTGAAGTGCGAGACGGACTTCGTCGCCAAGGGCGAGAAGTTCCAGGCCGCCGCGAAGGCCATCGCCGAGCACGTCACCAAGTCCTCCTACGCGGACCTGGGCGCCCTGCTCGCCTCCGAGATCGAGCCGGGCAAGACCGTCCAGGCGTTCGTGGACGAGGCCAACGCCAACCTCGGCGAGAAGATCGTCCTGGAGCGCTTCGCGCAGTACGCCGACGGTTTCGTGCTCGCGTACATGCACCGCACGATGCCCGACCTGCCCCCGCAGATCGGTGTCCTCGTCGAGCTCGACAAGCCGAACGCCGAGATCGCCAAGGGCGTCGCCCAGCACATCGCCGCCTTCGCGCCGAAGTACCTCTCCAAGGAGGACGTGCCGGCCGACGTCGTCGAGTCCGAGCGTCGTATCGCCGAGGAGACCACCCGCGCCGAGGGCAAGCCCGAGGCCGCCCTGCCGAAGATCGTCGAGGGTCGCCTCAACGGCTTCTTCAAGGACGCCACGCTGCTCGGCCAGCCGTACGCGCTCGACAACAAGAAGTCGGTCCAGAAGGTTCTGGACGAGGCCGGTGTCACCCTGAAGCGCTTCACGCGCATCAAGGTCGGCATCTGAGTCCGTACCGCGATCGACGCGCGACCCGTGGGGAAATCCCGATAGGGTCGGTCGACAGCAGTCGTCCGGGTACCCGGCCAGACCCAGGGTCGTGACGGACGGCAGCAGATCTGACGAGGAGGCCATTGCCGCGCATGGGCAGCGAAAAGCGACCCCACCGGCAATGGCCTTCTTCGTATGTGCACCACGTGAAAGAGGCGGGATCTCCATGACCACCAAGGCTCAGAAGAGCGACGACGGCAAAGTACGCGGCCGGTTTCTGCTGAAGCTGTCCGGAGAGGCGTTCGCCGGTGGCGGCGGCCTGGGCGTGGACCCGGACGTGGTGCACAAGATCGCCCGTGAGATCGCGGCCGTCGTCCGCGACGGCGCCGAGGTCGCCGTCGTCATCGGCGGCGGCAACTTCTTCCGCGGCGCCGAGCTCCAGCAGCGCGGCATGGACCGGGCCCGCTCGGACTACATGGGCATGCTCGGCACGGTGATGAACTGCCTGGCCCTCCAGGACTTCCTGGAGAAGGAGGGCATCGACAGCCGGGTGCAGACCGCGATCACCATGGGCCAGGTCGCCGAGCCGTACATCCCGCTGCGCGCCGTGCGCCACCTGGAGAAGGGCCGCGTGGTCATCTTCGGCGCCGGTATGGGCATGCCGTACTTCTCCACCGACACCACCGCCGCCCAGCGCGCCCTGGAGATCGACGCCGAGGCACTGCTCATGGGCAAGAACGGCGTGGACGGGGTCTACGACTCCGACCCGAAGAAGAACCCGGACGCCGTCAAGTTCGACTCCCTCGGCTACGGCGAGGTCATCACCCGCGAGCTCAAGGTCGCCGACGCCACGGCGATCACGCTCTGCCGCGACAACAGGCTGCCGATCCTGGTGTTCGAGCTGCTCGTGGAGGGCAATATCGCGCGGGCCGTCAAGGGTGAGAAGATCGGCACGCTGGTGGGTGACCAGGGCGGCCGGGCCTGACCGGCACCGCCTGACGCACCCTGACCGGGGGATGGACAATGTCCTGCCGGTCGGGAACCGTGCAGGAAAGAAGACGCGACGCAGCCGGCCGCCGCCCGCACAGGAACCGCAGCCGGGCCTTACTCAAGACACGCAGGAGCAAGTGGTGATCGAAGAGACCCTCCTCGAGGCCGAGGAGAAGATGGAGAAGGCCGTCGTGGTCGCCAAGGAGGACTTCGCCGCGATCCGCACCGGCCGTGCGCACCCGGCGATGTTCAACAAGATCGTGGCCGACTACTACGGCGCGCCGACGCCGATCAACCAGCTGGCCTCGTTCTCCGTGCCGGAACCGCGCATGGCGGTCGTGACCCCGTTCGACAAGAGCGCGCTGCGCAACATCGAGCAGGCGATCCGCGACTCGGACCTGGGCGTCAACCCGAGCAACGACGGCAACATCATCCGGGTGGTGTTCCCGGAGCTCACCGAGGAGCGCCGCCGCGACTACATCAAGGTCGCCAAGAGCAAGGCGGAGGACTCCAAGGTCTCCATCCGTTCCGTGCGCCGCAAGGCCAAGGACGCCATCGACAAGCTGATCAAGGACGGCGAGGTCGGCGAGGACGAGGGCCGTCGCGCCGAGAAGGAGCTCGACGACACCACCGCGAAGTACGTCGCGCAGGTGGACGAGCTCCTCAAGCACAAGGAAGCGGAGCTTCTCGAAGTCTGATGAACGACTCATCCTGGGGAGCGCCGCCGCACGCCGGTCCGCAGGCCGGATCACCGGCCGGGTACTGGGGGCCGACCGATCAGGGCACCGGCCAGGGGTACGACCAGGGTCCTGCCGAGGGCCGGGGGTACGACGACCAGGGTCCCGTCCAAGGCCAGGGGTACGACCAGGGTCCTGTCCAGGGCCATGGTCACGCCAACGGTTCCGGCCACGGCCAGGGGTACCAGCAGGCTCCCGGCCAGGGGTACGACCAGGGCTACGCCCATGGCTATGGCCGGGGGCATGTCCAGGGAGCCGCCCCGGCGGGTCCCGCGTACGATGCGCATGACGCGCAGCAGACTCGCCCCATGCCGATCGTGCCCGACGACGTACCCGCGTACGGCGGAGACCAGGACGACGACCGGGGGGCCTCTCGGCTGAGCGGCCCCCTGTTCCGAGACGAGACGTTCCAGGACGGTATGTCTCGCGACGGGACGTACCGCAACGACACCCCGTCGGCGCAGCCCCTGCCGCATGCGGCGGCGCCGCAGAATCCGGAGCCCATGCCCGACGCCCCGCAGCCGGCGCCCGCGCCGCAGAAGAAGAGCGCGGGTCGGGACCTGGGTGCGGCGATAGGGGTCGGCGTCGGACTGGGTGTCGTGATCGTGGCATCCCTGTTCGTCGTCAAGGCCGTCTTCGTCGGCGTGGTGGCGGTCGCGGTCGTGGTGGGCCTGTGGGAGCTGACCAGCCGGCTCCAGGAGCGCAAGAACATCAAGGCGCCCCTGGTCCCGCTGGCACTGGGCGGCGCGGCGATGGTGGTCGCCGGCTACGCCCGCGGTGCCGAGGGTGCCTGGGTCGCCCTGGCGCTCACCGGGCTCGCGGTTCTGGTCTGGCGGATGACGGAACCGCCGGAGGGCTATCTCAGGGACGTCACGGCGGGTCTCTTCGCGGCGTTCTACGTGCCGTTCCTGGCGACCTTCGTCTCGATGATGCTCACCGCCGACGACGGCCCCCGCCGGGTGATCACCTTCCTCCTCCTCACGGTGGTCAGCGACACCGGGGCCTACGCGGTCGGCTGGCGGTTCGGCACCCACAAGCTCGCCCCGCGCATCAGTCCCGGCAAGACCCGCGAGGGCCTGGTCGGCGCGGTCCTGTTCGCCATGGCGGCGGGCGCGCTGTGCATGCAGTTCCTGATCGACGACGGCACCTGGTGGCAGGGCCTGCTGCTGGGCCTCGCGGTCGCGGCCAGCGCCACCCTCGGCGACCTCGGCGAGTCCATGATCAAGCGGGACCTGGGCATCAAGGACATGGGCACCCTGCTCCCGGGCCACGGCGGCATCATGGACCGACTGGACTCCCTGCTGCCCACGGCTCCGGTGGTGTGGTTGCTGATGGTGCTGTTCGTCGGCAGCGGGTGACGTACACCTGTCGTAGTCGAGCCCCCGCCCTTCGCAGGGCGGGGGCTCGACGGCTTGTCGGCCCCGGATGACGCAGCAGAAATCGCATGGTCAGTCCGGTGGGAGGCAGACTCCCTGTGAGGACGCTGTGTCTCCGACGCGCAGGAGTGTGCCCATGCCCCTCGACCCGGCCCCGGCCTCCGCCCCGCCCCAGACCCCGCCTCCTCCGGTGCGGGTCTGGCCCGTCGACGATCTGCCCGCCCTCGACCCCGACCCGTTCCTCGACGAGATGCTGCGGGACGAGCCGGTCACCCGGATCAAACTCGCGCACGGCGAGGGACACGCCTGGCTGATCACCCGGTACGAGGACTGCCGCTTCGTCACCTCCGACCCCCGTTTCTCCCGGGAACAGGTCGTCGGCCGCGACGTCACCAGCATGCGCCCGGAGCCCGTTGCCTCGCAGACGGCGGGCCTGCAGTACATCGACCCGCCCCGGCACAACCGGCTGCGCCGGGTCGTCGCCCGCGCGTTCACCGGGCGGGCCATGCAGCGGCTGCGGCCGGTGGCCGAGCGCCGGGCCGCCGAACTGCTCGACGCGATGGCGGCCGCCGGGCCGCCGGCCGACCTCATGGAGCATCTCCACGGTCCCTTCCCGATCGCCGTGATCCGTGACTTCCTCGGCGTCGACGAGAAGGACTGGCACCGCTGGGCGGCGACCGGTGAGGCCCTGCTGTCCGCCGGGCCCGACTCCGAGGAGCGCGCCAAGGAGGCCGCCCGGACCACCCGGGCCCGGATCGCCGAGCTGCTCCAGCACCGCCGCGAGGAGCCCCGCGAGGACCTCGCGGGAGTGCTGGCACTGGCCACCGAGTCCGGTGAGATCACCGACGACGAGGCGATTTCCCTGGCCACCGCCATCCAGGTCAGCGGCGGCCACGCGGTCCGCAACAACAGCGGCTCGATGATGTACGCGCTGCTCACCCACCCCCGCCACCTGGAGCGGCTGCGCCGCGAGCCGGAGCTGCTCCCGAAGGCCGTGGACGAACTCTTCCGCTACGTCCCGCACCGCAACGGCGTCGGCATCCCGCGGGTCGCCATCGAGGACGTCGAGGTCGGCGGCCAGCTGATCCGCGCCGGTGAGGTCATCTACAACGCGTACGTCGCCGCCAACCGCGACCCCGCGGTCTTCGCGGACCCCGACGAGCTGGACTTCGACCGCACCGACGGCCCCCACCTGGCCTTCGGCCACGGTCCGCACCACTGCATGGCCGCCATCATGGCCCGTCTGGAGGCCGAGATCATGATCGGCTCGGTCCTCACCCGCTTCCCCGGCATCCGCCTGGCCGTGCCCGCCGAGGAGGTCGAGTTCCAGCGCCAGGGCCTGATCCGCGGACCACGCACCCTGCCCGTGACGTGGTGACGAGAACAACGGCGACGCACCGCACCGAACCTGACGCGAGGACGCGGCCCGCCGGCCGGTCCGTCCGTGGGTGTCCACGGGTGATCGGTGACGACCTGCGACGACAGGTGCCGGAAGCGACAGCCGCAGGTCACCCAAGTGGATCTGCGACACTGGTACCACCATGCCCAAGCCCGGAGAACTTACTTTTGTCGCGCCGCGCGGAGCCAAGAAGCCGCCGCGGCATCTTGCCGATCTCACGCCTGCCGAGCGCAAGGACGCGGTGGCCGAGATCGGTGAGAAGCCGTTCCGTGCCAAGCAGCTCTCGCAGCACTACTTCGCGCGGTACGCGCACGACCCCGAGCAGTGGACGGACATCCCGTCCGGCTCCCGGGACCGGCTGCGGGACGCGCTGTTTCCCGAGCTGATGACCGTGGTCCGGCATCTGTCGACGGACGAGGGCACGACCCGCAAGACGCTGTGGCGGCTCTTCGACGGCACGCTCGTCGAGTCCGTGCTGATGCGCTACCCGGACCGGGTGACCATGTGCATCAGCTCACAGGCGGGGTGCGGGATGAACTGCCCGTTCTGCGCGACCGGGCAGGCGGGCCTGGACCGGAACCTCTCCACCGCGGAGATCGTCCACCAGATCGTGGACGGGATGCGGGCGCTCAGGGACGGCGAGGTGCCCGGCGGTCCCGCGCGGCTCTCCAACATCGTCTTCATGGGCATGGGCGAGCCCCTCGCCAACTACAAGAGGGTCGTCACCGCCATCCGCGCGCTGACCGACCCGGCCCCGGACGGGCTGGGCCTGTCGCAGCGCGGGATCACCGTGTCGACGGTCGGGCTCGTGCCGGCCATCCACCGGCTCGCCGACGAAGGCCTCAAGTGCCGGCTCGCGATCTCCCTGCACGCCCCCGACGACGAGCTGCGCGACACCCTCGTCCCCGTGAACACGCGGTGGAAGGTGCGCGAGGTCCTCGACGCCGGGTTCGAGTACGTGGAGAAGAGCGGGCGACGGTTGTCGATCGAGTACGCCCTCATCCGCGACATCAACGACCAGGCGTGGCGGGGCGACCGGCTGGGCCGCCTGCTCAAGGGCAAGCCCGTGCATGTCAACCTCATCCCGCTGAACCCGACGCCGGGCTCGAAGTGGACCGCCTCGCGGCCCGAGGACGAGAAGGCGTTCGTCGAGGCGATCGCCGCGCACGGTGTGCCCGTCACCGTCCGGGACACCCGCGGGCAGGAGATCGACGGAGCGTGCGGTCAGCTCGCGGCCACCGAGCGGTAATCTGAGGCCGTCCAGCCATATCGTCGTACGGCGGGATTGTCGCACGAGGGGCATCGTCCTACGTCGGCATCGTCCTATGTCGGCATCGTCTTACGGCGATACCTTCGTACGTCACTACCTTCGTACGTCACTACCTTCGTACGTCACTACCTTCGTACACTGACGTCTTCGTACACTGGCATCTTCATATCGACATCTTCATATTCCGACAGGGGAGCGCCACAGCGCTGAGAGTGCGGCAATCGGGCCGCAGACCCTCTGAACCTCGCCCAGGTCATTCTGGGTAGGAAGTTCGGTCATCACTCAAGCTGTTGTGCCCTGCCCGGGTGGTTCCACCGGGTGGGGCCGCGTCTCTTCCTGGTCCACCCCAGGAGGAAAACACCAGTGCACACCAAGACCTTCTTGGCCGCGGCCGTCGGGCTCGGTCTCGTCACGCTGTCCGCGTGTGGGTCGTCCGGCGGCTCGGCAGCGGACTCCAAGACCGTCACCCTGGTCAGCCACGACTCGTGGGCCGTCTCCAAGAGCGTGCTCCAGGACTTCGAGAAGCAGTCCGGCTACCAGGTGAAGGTCCTCAAGGACGGCGACGCCGGCCAGGCCGTCAACAAGGCGATCCTGACCAAGGACAACCCGCAGGGCGACGTCTTCTTCGGCGTCGACAACACCCTGCTCTCCCGGGCCCTCGACAACGGCCTCTTCCAGCCGTACCAGGCCAAGGGCCTCGACCAGGTCGGCACGGACTACCAGCTCGACGCCGGCAAGCACCGGGTCACGCCCATCGACTACGGCGACATCTGCGTCAACTACGACAAGGCCTACTTCAGCAAGCACAAGCTGACCCCGCCCACGTCCTACGCCGATCTCGTCAAGCCGCAGTACAAGAACCTCCTCGTCACCGAGAACGCGGCCACCTCCTCGCCGGGGCTGGGATTCCTGCTCGGGAGCGCCGCCCGGTACGACGGCGGCTGGCAGGACTACTGGAAGAAGCTCAAGGACAACGGCGTCAAGGTCGTCGACGGCTGGGAGCAGGCCTACAACGAGGAGTTCTCCGGCTCGGCCGGCGGCAAGAAGGCGAAGGGCGACCGGCCGCTCGTCGTGTCGTACGCCTCCTCCCCGCCCGCCGAGGTCATCTACGCCGACCCGAAGCCGAGCACCGCGCCCACCGGTGTCGCGACCGGCACCTGCTTCCGGCAGATCGAGTTCGCCGGGCTGCTGAGCAACGCCGGGAACACCAAGGGCGGCAAGGCGCTCATCGACTTCCTGGTCTCCAAGGAGTTCCAGGAGGACATGCCGTTGAGCATGTTCGTGTATCCGGTGGTCGAGGGAGCGAGCGTGCCCGCCGAGTTCACGAAGTACGGTCCCGCCGCGAAGGACCCCGAGACCATGGCGCCCGACAAGATCGCCGCCAACCGTGACCAGTGGGTCAAGACGTGGACCTCACTCGTACTCAAGTAGCCGGTACTCGAGCAGCCGGCAGGCGCGGGAGCGTGGCGCGGCTCGGCCTGATGGCCGTGCCCGTCGCGTTCTTCGCCGTCTTCTTCGCGTGGCCGGTCGCGGCGATCGTCACGCGCGGGCTGAAGGCCGACGGGGTGTGGCGGTTCGGGCGGATCGCCGACGTCGTCGGCCAGTCCGACATCCGGCACGTCCTGTGGTTCACCACCTGGCAGGCGCTCGCCTCCACCGCGCTCACCCTGCTGGCCGCGCTGCCGGCCGCCTACGTCTTCGCCCGCCTGGACTTCCCGGGCAAGCAGGTGCTGCGGGCCGTGGTGACGGTGCCCTTCGTGCTGCCGACGGTGGTGGTCGGTACGGCGTTCCTGGCGCTGGTCGGCCGCGGCGGACTGCTGGACGAGCTGTGGGGCGTACGGCTGGACACCACCGTCTGGGCCATCCTGCTCGCGCATGTCTTCTTCAACTACGCGGTCGTCGTACGGACCGTGGGCGGGCTGTGGGCCCAACTGGACCCGCGGCAGGAGGAGGCCGCGCGGATGCTCGGCGTCTCGCCGCTGGGCGCCTGGCGGAAGGTCACCCTGCCCGCGCTGGTGCCCGCCGTGGCCGCCGCGGCGCTGATGGTCTTCCTGTTCACCTTCACCTCCTTCGGAGTGGTGCAGATCCTCGGCGGGCCCACCTTCTCCACCCTCGAAGTGGAGATCTACCGGCAGACCTCCGAGATCTTCGACCTCTCCACGGCCGCCGTCCTCACGATCGTGCAGTTCGTCGCGGTCGGCGCGATCCTCGCCGTGCACGCGTGGACGGTACGGCGGCGGGAGAGCGCGCTGCGGCTGGTGGACCCGTCGGTGACGGCACGCCGGCCGCGCGGCACCGGGCAGTGGGCGCTGCTCGGCACGGTCCTGGCCACCATCGCCGTGCTCCTCGTGCTGCCGCTGGCCGTGCTGGTACGGCGGTCGCTCGACGGGGGGTTCGGCTACTACCGGGCGCTGGGTGACGCCGACGGGGGCACCTTCCTGGTCGCGCCGATTCAGTCGGTGGTCAATTCGCTCGAATACGCCGCCGCCGCGACCGCCATCGCCGTGGTGATCGGCGGGCTCGCCGCCGCCGCGCTGGCCCGGCGGGACGCGGGGCGGCTGGTACGGGGCTTCGACGCGCTGCTGATGCTGCCGCTCGGGGTGTCCGCGGTGACCGTCGGCTTCGGGTTCCTGATCGCGCTCGACAAGCCACCGCTGGATCTGCGGCAGTCCTGGATCCTGGTGCCGCTCGCGCAGGCGCTGGTCGGGGTGCCGTTCGTCGTGCGGACCATGCTGCCCGTGCTGCGTGCCGTGGACGAACGGCTGCGGGAGGCGGCGGCCGTGCTCGGGGCCTCGCCGTGGCGGGTGTGGCGGGAGGTCGATCTGCCGATGGTGCGACGGGCGTTGCTGGTCGCGGCGGGCTTCGCCTTCGCGGTGTCGCTCGGGGAGTTCGGGGCCACGGTCTTCATCGCCCGGCCGGACAATCCGACGCTGCCGGTGGCCGTGGCGCGGTTGCTGTCCCGCCCGGGTGATCTCAACTACGGCCAGGCGATGGCCCTTTCCACGATTCTGATGGTGGTGTGCGCGGTGGCGCTGCTGGTACTGGAGCGACTGCGGACCGACCGGACGGGGGAGTTCTGATGCCGCTTCTCGAACTGGAGCAGGCCACCGTGCGGTTCGGCGGCCGGCCCGTGCTGGACGCCGTGGACCTCCAGGTCGCCGAGCACGAGGTGGTGTGCGTGCTCGGGCCGAGCGGAAGCGGCAAGTCGACGCTGCTGCGGGTGGTGGCGGGGCTGCAACCGCCGGACGCGGGGCGGGTGTCGCTCGACGGACGGGACCAGGTTCGGGTGCCGGCCCATCAGCGCGGGGTCGGGCTGATGTTCCAGGATCATCAGCTTTTCCCGCAGCGGGACGTGGGCGGGAACGTGGCCTTCGGGCTCCGGATGCGTGGTGCGGGCAAGGGGCAACAGGCCGAACGGGTGACCGAGTTGCTGGAGCTGGTCGGGCTGCCGGGGGCCGCCCGGCGGGCGGTGGCCGGGCTCTCCGGGGGCGAGCAGCAGCGGGTCGCGCTCGCGCGGGCGCTGGCGCCCCGGCCCCGGCTGCTGATGCTCGACGAACCGCTGGGACAGCTCGACCGCTCGCTGCGGGAGCGGCTGGTGGTCGAACTGCGGGAGCTGTTCGGGCGGTTGGGTACGACCGTGCTCGCGGTCACCCACGACCAGGGCGAGGCCTTCGCGCTGGCCGACCGGGTCGTGGTGATGCGGGACGGACGGATCGCCCAGTCCGGCTCCCCCCTCGACGTCTGGCAGCGGCCGGCCGACGAGTTCGTGGCGCGCTTCCTCGGCTTCGGCAACGTGGTCCAGGCGACCGTCGAGGGCTCGGCCGCGGTGACGCCCTGGGGGAAGCTGCCGGTGCCCGAAGGATCGGGGCAGGGCGCGCGGACGCTGCTGGTGCGACCCGCGGGCGTACGAATCGTCGCCGCCGAAGCGGGGCTGCCCTGCACGGTGACCGCCCGCACCTTCCAGGGCACCCATGTCACCGTCCACCTCCAGCCCCAGGACGGCCCGCGGCTGGAGGCGGCCTGCGCGCTGCGGGAGGCGCCGGCGGCCGGGGACACGGTGGGCGTCGAGTTCGACGCGGCGGAGACCGTCGTACTGGACTGAGCGGCGGAGACCTCGTACTGGACTGAGCGGCGGAGACCTCGTACTGGACTGGGCGGCGGAGACCTCGTACTGGACTGGGCGGCGGAGCCGTCGTCCTGGACTGAACGCCGCAGGACATGGCCGAGGCCCGTCCCCCGGGGATACGGGGACGGGCCTCGACGGTGTACTGGGCGGGTGCGTCAGCTTCCGCTGTTCGCCCCACGACGGCGCATGCCGAACCACACGGCGCCGCCGCCGACCACGACCAGCGCGCCGGCGATGCCCGCGATCAGACCGGTGTTGGAGTTGGCACCGGTCTCGGCGAGGTTCGACTCACCGACCGCCGGGGACGGGGCGTTGCTCGACGTGGACGCCGGGGCGGTGCTGCTGCTCTCCGTGGCCGACGGGGTCGGGGAGTCCGACTCGGCCGGGGTGGACGCGGACTCCGACGGCGCCGGCGTGGCCGAATCCGACGGGGACGGGCTGGAGCTCTCCTCGCCCTTGCAGGCGGTGGACGAGGTCGTCAGGTTGGGCGTGATGTCCTTGTCGATCTGGATCCTGCCACTGTCGACCTTGACGTGGACGCGGTACACCGCGTTCGGCTGCCAGTCCTCGGAGAAGGTGACCGGCGTGCCGGCCTTGGAGCCCTTGACGGTCTGGGCGTCGCCGATCTGCTTCGCGTCGCTGCCGTTGCTCTCGAGGAAGACGGTGATCGTTGCCGGAGTACCGGAGGCGTCGGTGTCGGTGACCGTGATGACGCCATTGGCGCCGTCGCAGGTGGCTTCGGCGGAGAATTCAGAGATGTTGCATGCGAGGGCGGAACCGGAGACGCCGAGCGTCAGCGCGGCCGACGCAGCGGCAACTCCCAGGATGCGCACGGAACGACGTGCACTGCGGCGGGATATGGACACGTTTGTCCTTACTGGGTGCATAACTGCGGGGGGCTTGCGGGGGAGTTGACGCAACGCGAGGTGAGGCATCAGCAACCCCAAGAGGCTCACAGGTCTATAAGTGCGCCGTAAGTAGTGTCAATGCATATGCGGTCCACGGGCGTTGACTTTACCTGCTTGTTAACTGCCGAGACGTTTCAGCGCCGCGGAAGCCTGCTCGATCCGGTCAACCAGGGCGATACGGGACTCCATCGACCGCTCCCGGGCAAGCGAGGTCAGCAGCTGCCAAGCCGGCAGCCGCTCGCTCCAGTGCGCCTCGTTCACGAGCACCATCGGGGTCGGCTCGCCCCGCGACTCGTAGTAGTTGGGCGTCGCGTTGTCGAAGATCTCCTGTACGGTCCCGGCGGCGCCCGGCAGGAACACCACACCGGCGTTGGAGCGGGCCAGCAGGCCGTCCTCGCGGGTGGCGTTGGCGAAGTACTTGGCGATGTGCGCGGCGAAGGCGTTCGGCGGCTCGTGGCCGTAGAACCAGGTGGGGATGCCGACCGAGGGGCCGCCGTCCGGCCAGCGCTCGCGGACCTCGAAGGCGGCCCGCGCCCAGTCGGTGATCGACGGCCGGAACGACGGCGCCTTGGCCAGGAGCCCCAGCGCCTCCTCCAGCATCCCGTCGTCGAAGGGCGCCGCGTACGCGCCCAGGTTCGCCGCCTCCATCGCCCCCGGGCCGCCCCCGGTCGCCACCGTGAGGCCGGCGCGGGCCAGCTCCCGGCCGAGCCGGGCGGCGCCCGCGTACTCCCGCGTACCGCGGGCCATCGCGTGCCCGCCCATGACGCCCACCACCCGGGCGCCGGCGAGGAGTTCGTCGAGCGCGTCGGAGACCGCGTCGTCATGGATGGAGCGGAGCATCGAGGCGAATATGTCGCCGTCCGCCTTGGTCCGCTGGAACCAGGCGTACGAACGGGCGTCCGGGGTCGCCTCGTAGCCCTCGCCGAGCGCGTCGAACAGTTCGTCGGGCGTGTAGACGAAGGCGCGGTAGGGGTCGAAGGGGAGGTCGGGGACGGGCGGGAACACCAGGGCGCCCGAGGCGCGGACCCGGGCGGCGGCCTCGGCCGACATCGGGCAGCCGAGGAAGACGGCGCCGGTGGTGTCGGTGGTGAGCAGGGCGTCCGTACGGTCCGTCAGGTCGACGGCCTGGACGCGGTACTGGGCGAGCGAGCCGTGCGCGGCGACGACCTCGTCGAACTCGGCGAGGGACTCGATCTCGCGGTCGCGGGCGGCGCGGTTGGGCTGCGGCTGGGCGGGTGTCGGATGCACCCGCCCATGCTGGCACAGCTGTTCGTACGGATTGAGAGGGATTCGAAGGGATTCGAAGGGATTCGCAGGGGCGCGTGGAGGTGGAGCGGTCGGGGGCCGGGACGGTCAGCCCTGGACCACCGCCGGGTCCATCCACGTGACCTCCCAGCTGTGGCCGTCGAGGTCGTCGAAGGAACGGCCGTACATGAAGCCCTGGTCCTGGACGTCCTCGTTCGCCGTGCCGCCGGCCGCGACCGCCTTCTCCACCAGTTCGTCGACCTTCTCGCGGCTCTCCGCGCTCAGACAGATCAGCACCTCGCTGGTCTTCGTCGAGTCGGCGATCTCCTTCTTCGTGAAGTCGGCGTAGCGCTGCCTGCCGAGGAGCATCGCGATGATCGTGTCGCTGATCACGACACAGGTGCAGTCGTCGGTGCTGAACTGCGGGTTGATCGAGTAGCCGAGCTCCGTGAAGAACTTCCGCGACGCGGCGACGTCGTTGGTGGCCAGGTTCACGAAGATCATCTGCTGGTACATGGGGACCTCTCCCTCGGGTGTCGTGCCGTTCGGGGGGACAGACCGAAGGGAGGTGCGAAAGTCATCGGTGGGTTCGGATTCTTCTGCCGCGATGTCCCTGCGGCGTCTCAGCGGGCCAGCGGCAGCGCGGCCAGGTCGGCGACGAGCAGGGTGAGAGGGGTGAAGAGGACCAGCAGGGCGCCGCTGCGCAGGGCCGCGGCGCCGCGCAGCACGGTGGCCGGGGCGCCCATGCGGAGCAGGGCCTCGGTGGTGTCGGTACGGGACTGGCGGGCCTCCACGGCCGCGGTCAGGAGGGTGGCCAGCGCGCAGCCGGCGACCACGGCACCGCCGAGGGTGGTGAGCGGGCCGGGGACGAGGGCGTCGCCGTCGTCGTAGAGCGTGCGGGCCGCGAAGGCCGCGGACGCCACCGCGCAGACGACACCGAGGGGGCGGCCGATACGGGTGGCCTCGGCCATCAGGAAGCGGCCGGCCAGGAGGCGGAGGGCGCCGGGGCGGACGGTCTGGAGGAGGCGGCCGCAGAGATGGGTGAGGCCGGGGGCGGCCAGGATCAGGCCGAGAGCGGTGAGCGCCCACCCGGCGAGGACGCCGACGGGGCCCACGGCCAGGCCGCCGGGGAGGCTGGTCCGGGGGGTGGCTTCGGTGGCGCCGGCGTAGGACTCCACGGCGAGACCCGCCGCGAACACGGCGATGCCCCAGGGCAGGCCGGTGGGAGCGGTGCCGAAGGCCGGGAGGCCGGGGCCGTGGTCCGGGGCCGCCAGCGCGCCGTCCTCCGGGTTCGGGGTGGGCGGGGCGTCGCTTCCCGGCGCCTGCGGGGTGCCTCCCGCGGAGGAGGTGTCCTCAGTGGGCGGTCGCGCCGTCCCAGCGGCACGACCGCCCGCGGACGGAAGCGGTCGGGTGCCGGTCGTCGGCTGGGGGCCGCCCGCGGGCGCGCGGAAGAACCGGGCTCCGAAGCGGCCGTAGGTGCCGAAGGTCTCGCGCTTCGCCGATCTCCCGTAGGACCCGGAACGGCCGTACACCCGGGCCCGGCCCGCCGGCCCCGGCAGATCCCTCGGCCGGAGGGTCACCGCCACCGCCGTGGACGCGAGCACGGGGAGGACGGCCAGGAGGGTCAGGGCCGCCGGGACCGGCAGGGACCTGTTCGCCGCCAGGAAGTCCTTCGCCGCGCCGTCGAAGGGCATGCCCGTGAGGTCGCCGCGCAGGTGAAGGAAGACCAGCAGGGCCAGCAGCGAGCCCAGAGTGCAGGCCAGCGCCGTGTTCAGGGCGGCGATGGCCATCAGCCGGCCCGGGCCCAGGCCCAGCGCGGACAGGCCCGGGCGCGGCCTGGTGCCGGGGTCGGTGCGGGCCACCGCGATCGCCAGGTAGACCGTGGCGGCCAGCGGGATCGCGCACCACGACAGGCGCAGCAGCGCGGCCGTCGAGTGGGTCGGGTGGACCATCGCGTAGCCGAGGGCGGACAGCAGCAGGAAGCCCGTGCCGGCGGCCGCCGTGGCCACCAGGAGGCGACGCAGGTGGACGGCCGGGCGGGCGGCGCGGGTCAGACGGAGAGCGAGCACTCGGCCCGGCCCTCCGTCTCGGGGACCGGCGGCAGGTGGACCGTGTTCACCCGGCGCCCGTCCAGGAGCGAGACCGTGCGGTCGGCGACGGCCGCCGTCTCCGCGTCGTGTGTGGCGAGGACGACCGTGATCCCGTGCGAGCGGGCCGCCGTGGTGAGGGTGCGCAGCACATGGGCGCGGTCGGCGCGGTGCAGCGGTGCCGTCGGCTCGTCGGCGAACAGGACCGTGGGCGCGGGCGCGAGGGCGCGGGCGATGCAGACGCGCTGGCGTTCGGCCTGCCGGAGCTCCGCCGGGTGGCTGCGGGCCTTGTCGCCGACGTCGAGGCGCTCCAGCCATTCCAGGGCGGCCACCTTGGCCCGGCGGCGGCCGGTGCCGCGCAGCATCAGGGGCAGCGCGGTGTTCTCCCAGACGTTCAGCTCGGGGACCAGTGCCGGGGCCGGGTCGATCCAGCCGAAGCGGTCGCGGCGGAGCCGTTCGCGGGTGAGCGGGCCCATCCGGTGTACGGCCGTGCTGTTGAACCAGACCTCGCCGTGCTGCGCCGGGACCAGACCGGACAGGCACCTCAGCAGCGTGGTCTTGCCGCTGCCGCGCGGCCCGCTGACGGCGAGGATCTCGCCCTCCCGCACGCCGAGCGAGACACCGGTGACCCCGGGGGAGCCGTCCTGGTGGCAGAAGTGCAGAGAGCGTGCCCACAGCACGTCGTTGTCCGGCGGGGCCTCCATGGGCGTACACCTCGGTTCTGATCCGTTTTCCCGCGTCCGATCCCCCGTCCGGGGGAACGAAGGCTGGGCCGATCGGTCACGTGCACGCTAGGCAGGTCGGGGAGCCGAGCCCGGACAGCACACGGCCCCGGGCCGCCGTTCTCACTCGAACGGACGGCGCCGGGGCCGGATCATGCTGCTGATCGGATGATCAGAGCTTCGTCCACGCCTCCGTCAGCGTGGCGCGCAGGATCTGCTCGATCTCGTCGAAGGTCTCCTGGTTGGAGATCAGCGGCGGGGCCAGCTGGACGACCGGGTCGCCGCGGTCGTCGGCACGGCAGTACAGGCCGTTGTCGAACAGGGCCTTGGAGAGGAAGCCGTACAGGACGCGCTCGGTCTCCTCGTCGTTGAAGGACTCCTTCGTGGCCTTGTCCTTGACCAGCTCGATGCCGTAGAAGAAGCCGTTGCCGCGGACGTCGCCGACGATCGGCAGGTCGTGCAGCTTCTGCAGGGTGGACAGGAACGCGCCCTCGTTGTCGAGCACGTGCTGGTTGATGCCCTCGCGCTCGAACAGGTCGAGGTTGGCGAGGCCCACCGCCGCCGACACCGGGTGGCCGCCGAAGGTGTAGCCGTGCAGGAAGGTGTTGTCGCCCTTGTAGAACGGCTCGGCGAGCTTGTCGGAGATGATGCAGGCGCCGATCGGGGAGTAGCCCGAGGTCATGCCCTTGGCGCAGGTGATCATGTCCGGGACGTAGCCGAACTTGTCACAGGCGAACATCGTGCCGAGGCGGCCGAAGGCGCAGATGACCTCGTCGGAGACGAGCAGCACGTCGTACTGGTCGCAGATCTCACGGACCCGCTGGAAGTAGCCGGGCGGGGGCGGGAAGCAGCCACCCGCGTTCTGCACGGGCTCCAGGAAGACCGCGGCGACGGTGTCGGGGCCCTCGAAGAGGATCTGCTGCTCGATCTGGTCGGCGGCCCAGCGGCCGAAGGCCTCCGGGTCGTCGCCGAAGAGCGGGGCGCGGTAGATGTTGGTGTTCGGCACCTTGTGCGCGCCCGGGACGAGGGGCTCGAACGGCGCCTTGAGGGCCGGCAGACCGGTGATGGACAGGGCGCCCTGCGGGGTGCCGTGGTAGGCGACCGCGCGGGAGATGACCTTGTACTTGGTCGGCTTGCCCTTGAGCTTGAAGTACTGCTTGGCGAGCTTCCAGGCGGTCTCCACGGCCTCGCCGCCGCCGGTGGTGAAGAAGACCTTGTTCAGGTCGCCGGGGGCGTAGTCGGCCAGGCGCTCCGCGAGCTCGACGGCCTTCGGGTGGGCGTAGGACCACACCGGGAAGAACGCCAGCTCCTGGGCCTGCTTGAAGGCCGCCTCGGCGAGTTCGACGCGGCCGTGACCGGCCTGGACCACGAACAGCCCCGCGAGACCGTCGAGGTAGCGCTTGCCCTTGTCGTCGTAGATGTAGGTGCCCTCACCCCGGACGATGGTCGGGACGGGGGAGTTCTCGTACGAGGACATGCGGGTGAAGTGCATCCACAGGTGGTCGTACGCGGTCTTGCTGAGGTCCTTCTGGCTCACGGTTATCGGGTTCCCCACATGTAGGTCTGCTTCTTCAGCTTCAGGTAGACGAAGCTTTCGGTGGAGCGCACTCCGGGCAGTGACCGGATGCGTTTGTTGATGACGTCCAGCAGGTGGTCGTCGTCCTCGCAGACGATCTCCGCGAGGATGTCGAACGAGCCCGCGGTCATCACCACGTACTCGACTTCCGACATGGCGGTCAGCGCGTCCGCGATCGACTCGACATCGCCCTCGACGTTGACGCCGACCATCGCCTGCCGGCGGAAGCCCACGGTGAGCGGGTCCGTGACGGCGACGATCTGCATCACGCCCTGGTCCAGCAGCTTCTGGACGCGCTGGCGCACGGCCGCCTCCGACAGGCCGACGGCCTTGCCGATCGCGGCGTACGGCCGGCGGCCGTCCTCCTGGAGCTGCTGGATGATGGCGAGGGAAACGGCGTCCAACTGGGGGGTGCCGTTCCTGGACTCGCGGGACGAGTCCCTCTGGTCTGCGCTTCGACTGGCCACGACCTCACTGTGCACGACGTCTCCGCGGTTCCGCAAGGCCGCATCGATGAAATTCGTTGTTTGGGGTGCCCGGTATTGCGGATTTCGCAGACGCGGCGGCCGCGGGGGTGTTGAAAACGTGGGATCTCGGATTACTGTGGGTGTCTCAGTCAATGGACACCCGAACTTGGAGGGCCGGCAGTGAGCACCGAGCTGCGTCGTCTGCGCAATTACATCGACGGTGAGTTCCGGGACGCCGCCGACGGACGGACCACCGAGGTGGTCAACCCGGCGACGGGCGAGGCGTACGCGACGGCGCCACTGTCCGGGGCGGCGGACGTCGACGCGGCCATGGCGGCCGCCGCCGCGGCCTTCCCGGCGTGGCGGGACACCACGCCCGCCGAGCGCCAGAAGCACCTCCTGAAGATCGCCGACGCGTTCGAGGAGCGCGCCGAGGAACTCATCGCGGCCGAGGTGGAGAACACGGGCAAGCCCGTCGGGCTCACCCGCTCCGAGGAGATCCCGCCGATGGTCGACCAGATCCGCTTCTTCGCGGGCGCGGCGCGGATGCTGGAGGGCCGGTCGGCCGGCGAGTACATGGAGGGGATGACCTCCATCGTCCGCCGCGAGCCGGTCGGCGTCTGCGCGCAGGTCGCGCCGTGGAACTACCCGATGATGATGGCCGTGTGGAAGTTCGCCCCGGCGATCGCGGCGGGCAACACCGTCGTGCTCAAGCCGTCCGACACCACCCCGGCGTCGAGCGTCCTGATGGCCGAGATCATCGGCGGGATCCTCCCCAAGGGTGTCTTCAACGTCGTCACCGGCGACCGTGACACCGGCCGTCTGATGGTCGAGCACCCGACTCCGGCGATGGCCTCCATCACCGGCTCCGTACGCGCCGGCATGCAGGTCGCCGAGTCCGCGTCCAAGGACCTCAAGCGGGTCCACCTGGAGCTGGGCGGCAAGGCGCCGGTCGTCGTCTTCGAGGACACCGACATCGCCAAGGCCGTCGAGGACATCTCCGTCGCCGGCTTCTTCAACGCCGGCCAGGACTGTACGGCCGCCACCCGCGTCCTCGTCCAGGAGTCCATCCACGACGAGTTCGTCGCCGCGCTCGCGAAGGCCGCGGCCGAGACGAAGACGGGCCAGCCGGACGACGAGGACGTGCTGTACGGGCCGTTGAACAACCCGAACCAGCTGAAGCAGGTCTCCGGCTTCATCGAGCGGCTCCCCGCCCACGCCAAGGTCGAGGCCGGCGGGCAGCGGGTCGGCGACAAGGGCTACTTCTACGCCGCGACCGTCGTCTCCGGGCTCAAGCAGGACGACGAGATCATCCAGAACGAGGTCTTCGGACCGGTCATCACCGTCCAGTCCTTCACGGACGAGGACCAGGCCACCGAGTGGGCCAACGGCGTGGAGTACGCGCTGGCGTCTTCCGTGTGGACCAAGGACCACGGGCGGGCGATGCGGATGTCCAAGAAGCTGGACTTCGGCTGCGTGTGGATCAACACGCACATCCCGCTGGTCGCGGAGATGCCGCACGGCGGGTTCAAGAAGTCGGGCTACGGCAAGGACCTGTCGGGCTACGGGTTCGAGGACTACACGCGGATCAAGCACGTGATGACGTCGCTGGACGCGTAGGTCGTATCGCCGGTGCCGGTGCCGGTGCCGGTGCGGGTGCGGGTGCGGGTGCGGGTGCGGGTGCCGGTGCCGGTGCGTGGGGGCTGGTCGCGCCCACGCGGCGGAGCCGCACATCGACAGGGACGACGCGTACATGGCGCTGCCCGGGGGCGAGGAGCCCCCGGGCAGCGCTTTGCTGTCGGCCCCCGGTCACCGTCACCGGGTGCGTAACGCCGTGTTGACCTAGGTCATCGACAAGGTGTCCGGTCCGTGTCAGGGGGCTCGACGCAGCGTCGATTGCCCGGCCACGGGGAGGCGGGACATGCTTCAGGTGTGCCCCAGAATCCTTCGCGAACGCCCGAGCTGTCCCGTCGCTCCCTGCTGCGCGCGCTCGGCGGCACCGCCGCGTTCGGCGCCCTGGCCGGCTGCGGGGTGCCCGCCGCGTACGTCAAGGCCGGCGACCGCACGGTGACCGACCTGTCCGCCCAGGACCGCAAGCTGGTCTTCGCGAACTGGCCGCTGTACATCGACGTCGACGACGACAACCCGAACAAGCGGCCCACCCTCGACGCCTTCGAGAAGCGGACCGGGATCTCCGTCGACTACATCGAGGAGATCAACGACAACGACGAGTTCTTCGGCAAGATCAGCCCGGCGCTGATGAACCACCAGTCCACCGGCCGGGACCTGATCGTCATCAGCGACTGGATGTGCGCGCGGTTCGTCCGCCTGGGCTGGGTCCAGAAGATGGACCGCGCCCACCAGCCGAACGTGGCGAAGTACCTGGACCCGCTGCTGCGCTCGCCCGCCTTCGACCCGGGCCGCCTGTACACGGTGCCGTGGCAGTCGGGCATCACCGGCATCGCGTACAACCGCCGGAAGCTGGGCCGCGAGATCCGGCACGTCAAGGACCTGTGGGCGAGCGACCTCAAGGGCCGGGTGACCCTGCTCTCCGGCCTCGACGAGGCGTTCGCGCTGCTGATGCAGGGCAACGGCGTGGACATCACGAAGTGGACGGCCGACGACTTCTACGACGTCTGCGACGAGGTGGAGAAGCAGGTCGCCCGCGGCCAGATCCGCCGCTTCACCGGCAACGACTACACCAAGGACCTGGTCAGCGGCGACGTCCTGGCCTGCCAGGCGTACTCCGGCGACGTCATCCAGCTCCAGGCCGACAACCCCGACATCCGCTTCCTCGTCCCCGAGGAGGGCGCGGAGCTCTGGTCGGACTCCCTGATGATCCCGGACCGGGCCGACCACAAGACCAACGCGGAACGTCTCGTCGACTACTACTACGAGCCGGAGGTGGCCGCCGAACTGGCCGCCTGGGTCAACTACGTCTGCCCCGTCCCGGCGGCCCAGCAGGTCCTCGCCGCCTCCAAGGACAAGGACACCGCGGCCCTCGCCGAGAACCCCCTGATCTTCCCGAACACGACGATGCGCAGGCGCCTGGCCATCGCCCGTGACATCACCTCGACCGAACGCGTGGACTTCGCGAAGCGGTGGAACCAGATCGTGGGGTTGTAGCCGGCGGTGCACCGGTGCATGACGAGGATTTTGGTCGGCACAAGAGAGGGATGGCCGACACCGGTCGGACGTTCGCTCCGCGAGGAGCGAGCCCGAGGTTTGCCGGAGAGGCGCCGCCGACCGTTTGCTCCACTGCGGCGGACCCGCGGCGTGCATGCCTGGTTCGTCCGCGCCGGCGGTGATCGCGTCGATGCCGATCTCCATGGGTTCTGTGGGTCGCCGGCCTGGGCCGGCGCGGCAGCGCGGCGCTCTGGTAACTCCCTTGCCGGGGCCCAGGGTTACGGTGCGACGTGCGTGCGTGGGAGTCGTGAAGAGTTCCCGCATGGTTCTGGGGATGCGGTCACGGGAACGGAAGGATCCGGGGGGCTTTCCCGGCGCCCGCGAACAGGTCGGGCGCCGCTCCACGCGATGGGAGACCGATCAACGATGTTCACTCCGGTGCGGAGCAGAGTGCGGACGGCCGCGCTCGCGCTCTCGGCTGTTATGGCCCTCGCCTTAGGCGCGACCGCCACGACCGGCGCGGCAGCGGCCCCCGCTTCCGCCAAACAAGGACCAACCTCGGTGGCGTACGTCGAGGTGAACAACAACAGCATGCTGAACGTCGGCAAGTACACCCTCGCCAACGGCGGCGGCAACGTCTTCGACGTCGCCGTGATCTTCGCGGCGAACATCAACTACGACACGGGCGCGAAGGCGGCGACCCTGTATTTCAACGAGAACGTGCAACGCGTCCTCGACAACGCCGCAACGCAGATACGGCCGCTGCAGCAGAAGGGCATCAAGGTCGTCCTCTCGGTGCTCGGCAACCACCAGGGTGCGGGCTTCGCCAACTTCCCGTCCCAGCAGGCGGCTTCGGCCTTCGCGAAACAACTGTCGGACACCGTGGCCAAGTACGGCCTCGACGGCATCGACTTCGACGACGAGTACGCCGAGTACGGCAACAACGGCACCGGCCAGCCCAACGGCAGTTCGTTCGTGTACCTGGTGTCGGCACTGCGCGCCGACATGCCGGACAAGATCATCAGCCTCTACAACATCGGCCCGGCCGCGTCGCGCCTGTCCTACGGCGGCGTCGACGTCTCGTCCAAGTTCGACTACGCCTGGAACCCGTACTACGGCACCTGGCAGGTCCCCGGCATCGCACTGCCCAAGTCGAAGCTGTCGCCGGCGGCCGTCGAGATCGGCGGAACCTCGCAAAGCACGGCCGCCGACCTCGCCCGCCGCACGGTCAGCGAGGGGTACGGCGTCTACCTGACGTACAACCTCGACGGCGCCGATCGCAGCGCCGATGTCTCCGCGTTCACCAGGGAGCTGTACGGCAGTGACGCCCACTACACGCCGTAGACCGACCACACTCCCCGGCGTCCGGTGCCCCCTCGGGCCTTGCCGCATCCCGTAGGGCCGCGCCTCGGGCAGGCCGCGCTTCCGACAACGATGTCGGAAGCGCGGCCGCCATGGGTACCGTGACCTGCGCCGTACCAAAACGCCGACGAGCCCTTCCGGGACCGGCAGCGGATGCGGAGCCCATCGGGCCGGGGGGGGGGACAGGTGAGTGGTCCGATCGAGGCCGGCGCCTCCTCGGTGGTCGCGAAAACCTGTTGGCGGACCGCGGCGGCCGCTGCTAGTTTCCCGGAGGCCGTGCGAGAGAACGAGGAGGTGGTACCCGTGAACGCAGTATCGACATGGGTGCTCCCCTCCGGGGTCACGGTCGGGCGATAGGTCGTCCGGGAGCGCCGTTCAAGCGCACTCCCGAAAGGCACGATCGTGCAATTCACTTCCGAACAGCGCCTCGACGACGGCGTCCTCGAGCGCGAATTCACCCTCGGCGAGATCCCCGGCACCCTGTGGACGACTGGATCCGCACCGGCCCCGCTGGTCCTGATGGCCCACAACAACGGCCTGCCCAAGGCGGAACCCCGGCTGGTGGCCCGGGCCCGGTACACCGCGGCGCGCGGCTACGCGGTGGCCACCATCGACGCCGCCGGATGCGGTGACCGTCCCCGTTCCGCCGCCGACGAGCAGGCCCGTGCCGACCTCCGGCGGGCGATGCGGGCCGGCGAGCCGGTCGACGAGATCTTCGAGTCCTTCATCGGCCCGCTGGTCGAGAACGCCGTCCCGGAATGGCGGACCACTCTGGACGCCCTCCTCGAACTGCCCGAGATCGGCGGCCCGGTCGGGTACTCCGGGGGATGGACCGCCCTCGGCATCCGGCTGGCGGTGGCCGAGCCGCGTATCGCGGCCGCGGGCTTCTTCGCCGGGGGGTACGTGCCCCGGGCCCAGCGCGAGGAGGCCCGCCAGGTCACCATCCCGCTGCTGTACCTGCTGCAGTGGGACGACGAGGGCAACCCCCGGCAACGGGCCCTGGACCTGTTCGACGCCTTCGGCAGCAAGGAGAAGACGCTGCACGCCAATCTGGGAGGGCACACCGGCACCCCGTGGTTCGAACTGGAGGACGGGTGCCGGTTCCTGGACCGACACCTGATGTGAGGCCGGGCCGTCCGGCGGGCGGCGGACGGTAGGCGGGTCGGCCCGGATGCCGTCATCGAGGCCAGGTCGTCCCGGCCTCCCTCGATGGCGGTGTCCAGCAGGTGCGCGACCCCCGATCGGCTCGGGCCTTCTCCGCGATGATGGATAAATGACGGCCGCGATGATGGCGAATTGATTGGTTCGGGGGCTTCGCAACCTTCCCCCGGCGGACCTAGCGTTGCGGGCACGTAGACGGCCTGGCCGTGGGCTGAGCGACACCACCGGTTTCCGCGGAGGCGTCGGCTTCCTGAAGGGAGAGGGCAATGGCGCCCGTGGAACCGCTGAACGGCAGTCGCCGGCAGGCGGCCGGGGGAACCGCGCGGACTCCGGGGGGCACGTCGCCGTTCGACGGCTCGGCGGTCGGCACCGTGGCGCTCGCCAGGGCCGCGGTCGCCGACCCCGGCCCGGACTCCGACCACCACCACCGAAAGGCCACGGCATGACCACCTCACCGCTCGACCGGATCGCCGGCGCGCCCATCTCCTGGGGCGTGTGCGAAGTGCCCGGCTGGGGCTACCAGTTGACGCCCGAACGGGTGCTGAAGGAGATGCGCGAGGTCGGCCTGGCCGCCACCGAGATCGGCCCCGAGGGTTTCCTGCCCGCGGAGCCGGACGCCATGGCCCAGGTCCTCGCCCACCATGACCTGCACGCCGTCGGCGGCTTCACCCCGCTGCTGCTGCACGTCCCGGGCCACGACCCGCTGCCCGAGGCGGAACGGCTCCTGGAGAGCTACGCCGCCTCCCACGCGGAGGTCCTCGTCCTGTCGGCCATCACCGGCCAGGACGGCTACGACTCCCGGCCCGAACTCGACGCCGACGGCTGGAAGCTGCTGCTGTCCCACCTCGACCGGCTGACGGCGCTGGCCGCCGAGCGCGGGGTACGAGCCGTCCTGCACCCGCACGTCGGCACGATGATCGAGAACGGCGAGGAGGTCCGGCGCGTCCTGGAGCACTCGTCGATCTCCCTCTGCCTCGACACCGGGCACCTGCTCATCGGCGGCACCGACCCCGCCGAACTGACCCGGCAGGCACCCGAGCGCATCGCCCACACCCACATGAAGGACGTGGACGCCTCCCTCGCCGCCAAGGTCCGGTCCGGCCGTCTCACCTACACCGAGGCCGTTCGCGAAGGCATGTACCGCCCGCTCGGCGCCGGCGACGTCGATGTGCGGGCCATCGTCACCCGTCTCGCCGCCTGCGGATACGACGGCTGGTACGTCCTGGAACAGGACACCATTCTCACGGCGGAGCCCAAGGAAAAGGGACCCGTCGACCAGGTGTGGGAAAGCGCCGAGCATCTGCGTTCGGTGCTGCGCGTCACCGCGTAACGGTTTACAGCCCACGGTCTGTGCCACTGATTCCGGGTCGAAGTCACGCGGGTCCGGGCATTGGCCGCGCTCGTTCCGGCCGGCTCGGAATCCCTTTTTCCGGCCGTGCCGTCGCGGCTGGGTAGCACGGGCGTGCGAGGAAGGGAATGAGGAGAAATGACCGCTGAGGATCTGCTCGCCACCTGCTGGACCACCGCCGGCGACGCCGCGCCCGGCCGTGGTGACCAGCGCAGCCCGCTGAGCCTGCGGGAACGGGTGGAGGCCGCGGCCGCCGCGGGATTCAGGGGTTTCGGCCTGTTGTACGCGGATCTCGTGGCGGCCGAGGAGCAGTACGGGCTCGCGGGCGTCCGCGCCCTCTTCGCGGACAACGGACTCGACCACATCGAGCTGGAGCTGCTCACCGACTGGTGGGCCGACGGACCCCGGCGTACCGCCTCGGACGCGGTACGGCGAGACCTCCTCCGGGCCGCCGAGGCGCTCGGTGCGCACCACCTCAAGATCGGACCCGATGTCGAGGACGGGCCGTGGGACTTCGATGTCTGGGCCGAGGAGTTCGCCACGCTCGCGGCCCAGGCCGACGGTGCGGGCGCCCGGCTCGCCATCGAGTTCCTGCCCTGGTCCAACCTCAGGACCGTGCACGACGGCCTCCGGCTCGTCGAGGCGGCCGGGCACCCGGCCGGCGGCCTCATCGTCGACGTCTGGCACACCGAGCGCGCCCACACCCCGCCGGCCGAACTGGCGGAGGTCCCCGGCTCCCGCATCGTGGGCGTGGAACTCAACGACGCCGACGCCCTTGTCGTGGGCACCTTGTTCGAGGACACCGTCCGGCGGCGCCGGCTGTGCGGAGAGGGCTCCTTCGATCTGCGAGGGATCATCACCGCTCTCCGCGCGACCGGCTGGTCAGGGCCCTGGGGAGTGGAGATCCTGTCCGACGCGCATCGCGCGCTGCCGGTCCACGAGGCCGCCCAGGCGGCGTACCGGACGGCCGCCGCGGTGCTGGGGTAGAGCCGCGATGCTTGCCCCGAGGACAACGGCAAGCTCGTCCACTCCGGTGACCCCAGCGGCCCCAACCAGGCCAGCCTGGTGCAGAACACGATCGACCAGCTCGCGGCACCCTTTTTTCGTGTGTCACACCGTGGTCGGCGGCACCGTACGCGGCCGGACGGGGAATCCGGCCGCCTGGTAGCACTCGTCGATCAACCTCATGGTGGTCGGCGCGTCGTCGGCGTCGAGCGCCGGCGGCGCGCCGTGCCGCAGATGCGCGGCGAACGCCTCCAGTTGGTACGTGTACGACGACCGGCGGCCGAGCTCCTCCGTGCGCTCACCGCCCGCCACCCGCACCACCACCCCGTCGTCCAGGTGCGGTTGGACGAAGTTCATCGCCGTGGCCTCGCCGCGACCTCGGCCTCGAGAAGTCCCACGGGCGCGCTGTCCGGTTCAGTTCCCGCGGCGCGCGGCGGCCGAGTCCAGTTCCTCGCGCAGCCGCACGGGGGTCCAGCCCTCGGCCACGGCCTGCCAGAGGACGTCCGCCTGCGAGGGCGGAGCCAGACCGTCCACCGGCGGGTCGAGGTCCAGGTTCGTGGGGAAGGGGTAGCCCTCGGCGGTGGCGGCGACCAGGCGGCGCAGCCAGTCCTCCGGGGCGCCTTCGGCCCTGCGGCGCAGCAGCACCGGGAAGAGGGCGTTGGCCATCGCCGCGCGGTCCACCGTCTCCATCGCGCGGCCGAAGGCGGAGGAGATCTGCAGCAGGTTGGCCATCCGGCGGATGCCGGTGGACCGGTTGTGCCCGGCGGCGTGGAAGAGCGCGGGGTTGAAGAAGACGGCGTCGCCCTTGTCCAGGGGGAGTTGGACGTGCTGGGCGTCGAAGTACTCGACGAACCGGGGCAGTCGCCAGGCGAGGTAGCCCGGCTCGTACTTCTGCGAGTGCGGCAGGTACAGGGTCGGGCCGGACTCGACGGGCATGTCGCAGTGGGCCACCGCGCCCTGCAGGGTGAGGACGGGGGAGAGGCGGTGGACGTGCGCCGGGTACGCGGCGGCGCGCTCCTGGGAGAGGAAACCGAGGTGGTAGTCGCGGTGCACGCTCTGCGCGGCGCCGCCGGGATTGACGACGTTGACCTGGGAGGTCACCTGGTAGGCGGGGCCCAGCCAGGCCTCGGCGACCAGCGCCAGCAGGTCGTTGGCGTAGTAGTCGGCGAACACCTCCGGCGCCCGTACGGCGATCTTGTCCAGGGCGTTCCAGACCCGGTCGTTGGCGCCGGCCCGGGCGAAGTGGTCGCCGCGGGCCGTGCCTTCGCGGCGTTCCTCCTCGATGAGCGCGGCGAAGGCCTCCGACACCCGGTCCACGACCTGCGCCCGGGCGAACGCGCCCTTGAGGACCACGATGCCGGGTCCGTCGAGCAGCGCCCGGATCAGCTCCTCCTGTACGTCCCGACGCCCTTGGTCCGTGGCCGTGCGGCCCCGGAGCCGGGCGCCGTCGTAGAGCAACACGTTCTGCTCCACGCCCGCGGCCGACGGGTAGTCCCCGATGTCGGTCTTCTGCTCGACGAGTGAGCGGAGCGCGTCGAGATCGCAGTCGGCCTCGGTGAGCCATGTCCGCTTCGTTGCTGGGGAAGGCATCCGGGTCCTTTCGCAGTACCTGCTTTTCTGCCAGTCTTGAGAACCCGGACCCATCAATCAATGCTCAGCCGTGAATCAAAAATCCATCATCATTCCTTGGGATCAGCGATGCATCACCCCTATCCGATCAGGGAAATCGCCCGGCAGGCAGGGCTGAGCACCGCCACGGTCGACCGGGTCCTCAACCGCAGGGGCAACGTGCGGGAGAGCACCATCCGTGAGGTACAGGAAGCCATCAAGGACCTGGACCGTCAGCAGACCCAGGTCCGGATCGCGGGCCGGACCTTCATGATCGACATCGTCATGCAGACACCGGAGCGGTTCTCCACCGCCGTACGCGAGGCGCTGGAGGCCGAACTCCCCTCCCTGCATCCCGCCGTCGTGCGCTCACGCTTCCACTTCCGTGAGACCTGCTCGGCGGCGGAGCTGACCGGCACCCTCGACAAGGTCGCCAAGCGCGGTTCGCAGGGCGTGATCCTCAAGGCCCCCGACCTGCCGGAGATCGCCGCCGCCGTCGGCCGGCTGGTCGCGGCCGGCATCCCGGTCGTCACCCTGGTGACCGACCTGCCGCACAGCCCGCGCCGGGCGTACGTCGGCATCGACAACCGCGCGGCGGGCGCCACCGCCGCCTACCTCCTCCAGCAATGGCTCGGCGACCGGCCGGGCAACGTGCTCACCACGATCAGCCGCGGTTCCTTCCGGGGCGAGGAGGAGCGCGACATGGGCTTCCGCAGCGCCATGCGGCTCGCCGGCGCCAAGCGTGCCCTGGTCGAGGTCACCGACAGCGACGGCCTGGACGCCACCCAGCACGACCTCGTTCTCGACGCGCTCAAGCGTGACCAGGACATCGTGGCGGTCTACTCCATGGGCGGGGGCAACCTCGCCACGCTGGGCGCGTTCGACGACCTCGACAGGCCGTGTGCCGTCTTCATCGCACACGACCTCGACCACGACAACACACGGCTGCTGCGGGAACGCCGCCTCTCCGCCGTCCTCCACCACGACCTGCGCCAGGACGTGCGCCGCGCCTGCCAGACGGTCATGCGGGCCCACAAGGCACTGCCGGACGACGGCCCGACCCTCCCCTCGGCGATCCAGGTGGTCACACCCTTCAATCTGCCGCCCGACGTCTCTCCCGGGCCGTCCACGGGCTGAGGCCTGGACCCGCGCACGCACGGCCCGTACGGGCGCCTGCACCTTCGTCTCCTCCTGCTCCGCCGCCGACGCGGCCCGGGAGGTCCGGGCCGTGGCGCGGAAGCAGCGGAGGCCGGGGGAGCCGCGGCCGTCCTGTCCGGCCTGTTCGTGAACTAGCCCATCGGCGGGGCCTGGTCGGGGAGTTCGGCCGGGTAGTCCTGGCCGAAGTCGGCCGATCGGCTCACCTGCTCCCAGGCGGCGGCCTCCGCCAGCTGGCCGCGCGAGTAGCTCTGCGCCATCTGCACGGCGCCGACGCCGAGGAGCAGGTGGGTGGGCGGGTTCTTCGCCTTGACGACCCGGACCAGGATCTCGCCGGCGCGCCCGGGGTCGCCGGCGGCGGCGACGGAACCGCCGAGCAGGCGGGCCATCTCCCCGACCGTGGGGTCGTACTCCGGCGCGACCTCGGGGATCCGCATCGAGGGGCCGGCCCAGTCGGTGGCGAAGCCGCTGGGCTCCACGACCAGGCAGCGGATACCGAAGGGCGCGGTCTCGGCGGCGAGCACCCGGGTGAAGCCGTCGACGGCGAACTTGGCGGCCTGGTACGAGCCGAGGCCGGGTGTGCCGCCGACGCGACCGCCGATGGAGGAGAACTGCACGATGGTGCCGCCGCCCTGGGCCCTGAGGATCGGGAGCGCCGCGGTGGAGACGTGGTAGACGCCCCAGAAGTTGGTGTCGAACTGACGGCGGAAGTCGTCCTCGGGGGTCGTCTCCACGGCGTCGAGGTTGGCGTATCCGGCGTTGTTGACCACGACGTCGATCCGGCCGAAGCGGTCGACGGCCGCCCGGAGTGCGGCCACGGCGGCCGTCCGGTCGGTGACGTCGAGCGCGACGGGCAGCACGCGGTCACCGTACTTCTCGACCAGGTCGTCGAGCTGCTCGGGCCTGCGGGCGGTGGCCACGACGTGGTCGTCGGCCTCCAGGGCCGCGATCGCGAGGCTGCGGCCGAAGCCGCGGGACGAGCCGGTGATGAACCAGGTGTGGGTACTCATACCGACAGCACAACACGGTTTCGTTATTAGCGCAACCGCGTTGTGTTAAATGCCTCGGGTGCTCGGGTGCTCGGGTGCTCGGGTGCTCGGGTGCTCGGGTGCTCGGGTGCTCAGGGGAGTCGCGGCACCCCGTCCGTCCCGGCCGGCGTGTTCAGGGCGTGGTCGAGGAAGCGCCGGGTGGCCGGGGGCAGCGTGCGGGCGGCCAGACAGGCGACGCCGATGTCCCGGGCGGCCCGGACGTCGGTGACCGCGAGGTAGCGGATGGGGAGGTCGGGGTTGGTTTCCGGGGCCGCGGTGGCGTCCGGGGCGGCCGGGATCAGGGAGACGCCGAGTCCCGACGCGACCAGCCCGCGCAGCGTCTCCACCTCCTCGCCCTCGAAGCCGACCAGAGGGCTGAACCCGGCCTGGCGGCAGAGGGTCTCGGTGACACTGCGCAGGCCGTATCCGGGCTTGAGCACGATGAACTGTTCGTCGGCCACCTCGGCCAGCCGCACCCGCCGGCGCTGCGCGAGCCGGTGGCGGGCCGGCACGGCCAGCCAGAGCGGCTCGACCAGGAGCCGCCGCCAGGTGATCAGCGGATGGCCGGGGTCCTTGCCGGTGATGATCAGGTCCGCGGTGGCGTCCAGGAGGTGCTGGGTCAGGCCGTTCTCGTCCGCCTGGTGCAGTTCGAACCGGACGGCGGCGAAGCGCTGCCGGAAGCCGGTGACCAGTCTGGGTACGAGCCAGGTGCCCAGGGTGTGCAGGAAGGCCAGCGACACCACGCCCGTGTCGGGGTCGACGACCTCGGCCACCGCCCGCCGCCCCCGGTCGTAACCGTCCAGCACGGTGTCGACGTACTCCTTGAACACCCGCCCGGCCGGGGTGAGTTGCAGTACTCGTCCGACCCGCTGGAGGAGTTCCGCGCCGATCTCGCCCTCCAGCCGGTTCAGGGCCCGGGAGAGGGCGGGCTGGGTGATGTGCGCGGCGGCCGCGGCCTCGGTGACGGTCACGCCCTCGGCGACGGCCTGGAAGGAGCGCAGTACCTGGAGATCCATGCTCCTATTCTCCCGCCGCATCGGACGGGCCGGATGCAGGCCGTGAGGGCATGAGGAAGGCGCCCCGGTCGTCGCGTGGAGCCGCGTCTGCCTCAGACGGCCTTGATCGGCGGGTACACCGGCTGCCATATCGCGGCCCGCACCCGGTCCTCGACGGAGTCGTCCACCGTCGTGCGGGCCACCCCGTCGGCGGCCGCGGCGCGGGCCACCGCGACCGCCACGGCCACCGACGTCTCGCGCAGCTGGTCGGTGAGGGGCAGGATCGGCGCGCCGGGGCCGGTGGCGTCGGTCTGGCCGGCGACGGCGTGCGCGGCGGCGGCCAGCATGCCGTCGGTGACCCGGGTGGCCCGGGCGACGATCGCGCCGAGCCCGAGGCCCGGGAAGATCAGCGCGTTGTTGGCCTGCCCGATCGCGTACCTGACCCCGTCCTGCTCGACCGGGCGGAACGGGCTCCCGGTGGCGATCAGGGCGCGGCCGTCCGTCCAGGCCAGCAGGTCCGCCGGGACCGCCTCGGCCAGGTCCGTCGGGTTGGACATCGGCAGGATGATCGGACGCTCGGCGTGGGCGGCCATCGTACGGACGATGTCCTCGGTGAAGGAGCCGCCCTGGCCGGAGGTGCCGATCAGGACCGTCGGCCGTACCCGTTCGACGACCTCGGCCAGCGCGATGCCGCCCACCTTCTCGTCCCGGCGCCAGTCGGCGACCTCGGCGGCCGGGCGGGCGTAGCGGACCTGGAAGTCGCGCAGCCCCTCCTGGTCCTCGGTGAGCAGGCCGTAGCGGTCCACGCCGAAGATGCGGGCGGTGGCCTCCTCGACGGTCAGTCCGTCGGCGACCATGGCGTCGCGCAGCTGGTCGGCGATGCCGATGCCGGCGGTGCCCGCGCCGAAGATCACCGCGCGGTGGTCGCGCAGTCGGATCCCGCTGGCCTTCACCCCGGACAGCACGGCGGCGAGGTTGACGGCGCCGGTGCCCTGCACGTCGTCGTTGAAGGTGAACTCGGTCGGACGGTAACGCTCCAGGATGCGGCGGGCGTTGGCCGGACCGAAGTCCTCCCAGTGCAGCAGGGCGTCCGGGAAGAGCCGGCGGGCGGTGGTGACATAGGCGTCGATGAAGGCGTCGTACGTCTCCCGGTCCGCCCGCGGGTGCCGGTTGCCCAGGTAGAGCGGGTTCTCCAGGAGTTCCTGGCGGTTGGTGCCGACGTCCAGCATGACCGCCAGGGTGCGGTTCGGGTCGATGCCGGCGGCGGCGGTGTAGACGGCGAGCTTGCCCACCGAGATGTCGATACCGCCCACCCCCCAGTCGCCGATGCCGAGGATCGCCTCGCCGTCCGTGGCGACGATCAGGTCGAGGTCGTCCGGGCCCAGGCCGGTGGCGGTGAGCGCCCCCTCGATCTCCTCCGGCGCGTCCACCGACAGGTACACGCCGGCCGGGCGCCGGTACTCGTTGCTGTAGCGCTGGATCGCCCTGCCGACGGTCGGGGTGTAGACGATGGGCAGCATCTCGTCGAGGTGGTCGCCGAGCAGCCGGTAGAAGAGCACCTGGTTGCGGTCGTGCAGCGCGGTGAGGTTGACGTTCTTGGCCAGGTCGGTGGGCTGGGCCGCGTACTGCTGGTACGCCCGCTCGGCCTGCTGCTCCAGGGTCAGCACCGCGGGCGGCACCAGACCCACCAGACCCAGTGACTCCCGTTCCTCCCGGGTGAAGGCCGTGCCCCGGTTGAGACGGGGCTGGGAGAGCACGGCACGGCCACGGGCGGTCGTCTCGATGTGCCCCTCGTCGGCGTTCCACTGGGTCCCCATGATCGGCTCCTTCTCCGTTTTCCGCGTTGCTTCCAGGGTGCTTCCTGAGCGCGTCCGGGTCGCTTCGAGGCGTGTTCCGGTGCCTCGCGCCTCCGGGGGAACGCGCTCTCCGGAAGCCTCGCAGCCGGATATGCATGCGTCCAATGCCTGGAAAAGAAGCGAACCATGAGCACGGTGCATGTATGCCGAGTCACCTCGGCGTTCGGCGGGGCGTGGCGGTGCCCGGGGCGGGGCGGACCCGCGGTGACGGAGTGGTGGGTCAGCCGCGGCGCGCGGTGGCGTAGGCGCGCTCCAGCTCCGCGACCGTGCTGAGGAAGTCGGCGCCCTCCAGCCGGCGCAGGGTGTCGGTGGCGAGCCGGTCGAGGGTGGTCCAGAGGTCGGCGAGCGGCTCGCGGAGCGCCTCCCCGCCCTCGGCGAGCGAGACCACGAAGGCCCGGCGGTCGTGTTCGGCGCGGGCCCGGGCGACCAGGCCCGCGTCCTCCATACGGCGGATCGACCGCGAGACCGTGGAGTGGTCGAGTCCGACCGCCTGCTGCAACTCGGCCTGGGTCTGGCCGTCCCGGTCGAAGAGCCGCATCAGGATCAGTTCCTGGCCGGGGTGCAGGCCGAGCCTGAGGAGGAGTTCGGCGCCGTAACCGTGCAGTTCCCGGGAGAGGGCGAAGAGCCCGAAGCTGACCGGGGCGCGCTCGACGAGGCTGGGCCGAGGCATCACCGGATCGGGCTTCGCGGCTGGCATGGCGCTCCTCGTCTGGCGGGCGATAGGGGGCGGAGACTCGCTGTTCCGCCGCTTCCGGGGCTGCGAACACCTTAGTCGCGGCGGATGCCGGGAGCCGGGTCGTGGCCGGCTCCCGAGGGGCGGCATGCGTTCGGCTCCGCTGCGGAACAGGTGGATAATTACTTGCCTGCGCAAGCTAATTAAGGCTACGGTGAGCCCGTTGCGCCGGGCGGGAGTCGCAGGGGCGGATCGCCCCTGGCCCTCCCGGGACCGTTCCGAAGGGAATCGACATGTCAGCCAGCTCCGAATCCGGAACCGATCGCCGTTCGTTCCTCGCCAGAGTCGCCGCGGCCACCGCCGTACCGGCTGCCGCGGCCCTGGTCGCCGGGGGAGCCGCGACGCCGGCCTCGGCGGCCGCCTCCCGCACCTCGGCCGCCGGATCCGCCGGCGCGGGTCTGCCGGACTACGCTCCGGTGCCCGCGGGATCCCTCGGCCCGGCGGTCAACAGCCAGGGCTACTACGTCGGCCGCGTGAAGAACAACCTCTACTGGGTGACCGACGGCGACTACCAGGCCGCCTTCCTCACCACCCGGGAGGGTGTCGTCCTGTTCGACGCCCCGCCGACCATCGGCCACAACCTGCAGCGCGCCGTCGACGAGATGGCCGCCGCCAACGGCACCAGCAACAAGGTCACCCACATCGTCCACTCCCACCACCACTCCGACCACGTCGGCGCGTCCGGGCTCTTCGGCCGCGACGTGGTCCGGATCGGGCACGAGGAGAACCGCCGGCTGCTGCGGCGCGACAACGACCCGGACAAGCCCGCGCCCGAGGTCACCTTCGCCGACCGCTACACCCTGCACGTCGGCGGCGAGCGGGTCGAACTCGCGCACCACGGCAGTAACCACTCGCCGGACAACATCTACATCCGGTTCCCGCACCACGACGCGCTGATGCTGGTCGACATCACCATCCCGGGCTGGGCCCCGTTCGGCGCGCTCAACTACAGCGAGGACATCCAGGGTTACCTCGCGGCCCCGGCCAAGGCGCTGTCGTACCCCTGGAAGTACCACATCGCCGGTCACATGGGACGGCTCGGCAGGCGTGCCGACGTCACCGTGCACCAGCAGTACATCGACGACCTGACCGCCTCGCTCGAGCAGGCGCTCGGGACCGTGGACTACGGGGTCTACGCGGCGAAGTACGGGAACAACATCTGGGCCGTCGTGAAGACCTGGCTCGACGAGGTCTGCCGGCAGGCGGCCGCCCCGGTCGCGGCCAAGTACACCGGGACGCTCGCGGCCGCCGACGTCTTCACCGAGAGCAGCGCCTTCTCGCTCGTGGAGTCCCTGCGGCTGGACCTCGGTCTGGGCAGCGCCATCCACCCCTGACAGGTTCTTGCCTCACCATTTCATTGCTGGAACAAGCAAATATGACGGCCGGTGCGGTACGTGGGTGACGTCGGGAAGTCGTCGTCCTGCCGCACCGGCCCTACCAGTGGGAGCACCTGATGTCCGAGAAACCCATCGCACCCAGGGTCGCCGTCGTCGTGGGCGGGGCCGGGGCCATCGGCGGCGCCATCGTCCGCGAGCTGGCCGCACGCGGCCACACCGTACGGGTCCTGGACCGCGCCGGCGACATCGCCTGCGACCTGGCCGACGCCGGGGACGTACGGGCGGCGGCGCGCCGCGTGCTGACCGAGAACGGGCGGTGCGACGTGCTGGTGCACGCGGCCGCCGCCACCGACCTGATGGACGTGGAGACCGTGGACCTGGACGCCTGGCGCCGGGTCCAGGCGGTCAACGTCGAGTCCGCGGTGCTGCTCGCCCAGGCCTTCGTGCCCGGGATGCGGGAGCGCGGCTTCGGCCGGATCGTGCACATCCTCTCCGACACCTTCTGGCGGCCCCCGAGCCCGGACCTGCTGGCGTACGTGACCAGCAAGGGCGCGCTGGTGGCCGTCACCCGCGCGCTCGCGGCGTCGCTCGGGCGGCACGGGATCTCGGTGACCGGAGTGGCGCCGGGGCTGACCCGGACCGCGTCCACCGCCTACCAGCCGGACGCCGCCTTCGAAGCCTCGCAGGCCGGGCAGGCGCTGCCCCGTGCGCTGACGCCCGAGGACGTGTCGGCGACGGTCGGCTTCCTGGCGAGCGACGCCGCCGAGGCGCTGACCGGCCAGATCCTGACCGTGGACGGCGGTGGAGTCTTCACGTGAGCCGTCGGACCGCTTGACTTGTGTGGCTAGCCAAGTAATTATGTGGCTAGCCACATTAATGCGTGGGTCACTGCGCACGCGGCCCACTCCTCAGCATGATGGGAAACGAACCATGAGCGAGACCCTTACCGCCGCCGACCTGGTGCGGCGCAGCCTCGACACCTTCCTCGCCAAGGACATGAAGGCCTGGGCGGACCTGTGCGACGAGAACGTGGTCGTCGAGTTCCCCTTCGCCCCCGAGGGCAGCCCCGCCCGGCTGGAGGGCCGGACCGCCGTCTACGAGTACCTGCGCGGTTACCCCGACCTCATCGACGTGCAGCAGATCACGTCGGCGACCATCCGCGGCACCGACGACCCGGACACGGCCGTCGCCGACTGGAGCGTCACCGGCCGGGTCCTGGCCAACGGGAACCCGTACGACATGAGTTACGCGACGTTCGTGACGTTCAAGGACGGCAGGATCGTCAAGTACCGCGAGTACTGGAACCCGCTCGCGTTCATCAAGGCGCTGGGCGGCGAGAGCTTCTAGGCCGCGGGCCGGATCAGCCCCGACTCGTAGGCGAAGGCCACCGCCTGCACCCGGGCACGGGCGCCGATCTTCGCCAGGACGTTGCTGACGTGGGTCTTCACGGTGGTCGGGGCGATGGACAGCCACTGGGCGATCTCCGCGTTGGACCAGCCGGAGGCCACGGCGACCAGGACGTCGCGCTCGCGCTCGGTGAGGGCGCCGAGCCCCGTGGTCCGGGGGAGTGGGCGGACGGTGTGCTGCTGGCGGACGGCGTCGATGAGCGCGCGCGTCAGGCCGGGCGTGATGACGGCGTCCCCGGCGGCCACCACCCTGATGGCCGCGGTCAGTTCGGCCGGGTCGGCGTCGTCGAGCAGGAAGCCGCCGGCGCCCGCCCGCAGGGCGGCCCAGGCCTCCGCCTCCTGCTCGGCGGCGGTCAGCACCAGAACCCGGGGGGCGTAGGCGTCCTCGGCGGCGGCGGGGAATCCGGGGGTGCGGGTCGTCCGCAGGGCTGGGTGGGTGAGGTGCCGGATGGTCTCGGTGCCGGCCGCCCCGGACAGCCGACTGTCCATGAGGACGACGTCGGGGCGGAGCGCGGCGCTCGCACGGATCGCCCCGTCCCCGTCCGTCGCCTCCCCGGCGACCGTCAGGCCGGGCTCGGCGGCGAGGAGCATGCGCAGGGCGAGGCGTTGGAGGGATTGGTCGTTGACGACGAGTACGGAGACCATGCCTGTCTTCTCCATGCGAGGTCCGTTCCGTGAACGAAACAGTTTCGTTCACATGCTACGCCTGGATCGACGGCCGGGGGAGAGTGGGTCCGCTCACTCGTCTCGCGCACGGCCTCTGCTCACGAGCGAGGTCACCCCGAAACGGAAAAAGTGTTATCGCGGAGCCCCGTGCTCCGTCTCCGTCGCTGTGATCCCCGACATTGCCAAGCTCACCGCCCCGGCTGAGAAGGTGCGGTCATGAGGACGGACGTACACGTGTCGCGGCAGTGGCGCACCACCATCGCGGCGGCGCAGGCGGGCGACCGGCGAGCGCTGGACGAACTGGTCGAGGGCTGGCTGCCCTTGGTCTACAACGTGGTCGGCCGCGCCCTCAACGGCCATGCCGACGTCGACGACGTCGTCCAGGAGACCATGCTGCGTGCCGTCGACCACCTCGGCACCCTCCGCGACCCGGACAGCTTCCGGTCCTGGCTGGTGGCCATCGCCATGCGGCAGATACGGGACCGGGCGCGCCGCAGGCAGGAGCGGAAGCTGGACGAGAGGGTCCCGGACGGCGCTGCGGACTTCGCCGAACTCACCGTGCTGCGGCTCCAGTTGGAGGGCCAGCGGCGGGAGGTCGCGGAGGCGGTGCGCTGGCTGGACGCGGAGGACCGGCAGCTGGTGTCCCTGTGGTGGCTGGAGGTCTCGGGCGAACTCACCCGGCGTGAGCTGGCGGCGGCCGTCGGCATCAGCCGGCAGCACGCCGCCGTCCGCGTGCAGCGGATGAAGGAGCGGCTGGAGATCTCGCGGGGCATCGTGCGCGCGCTGGACGGTGCCTGCCCCGAGCTGCGCGAGCTGACCGCCCGCTGGGACGGGCATCCCGACTCCGTCTGGCGCAAGCGGCTGGCCCGGCACGTCCGGGGCTGCGGCTACTGCGGCGACACCCGCGACTCCGTCGTACCGGCGCAACGGCTGCTGGCCGGCATCGCCCTGGTGCCGGTCCCGGTCGGCTTCACGCTGTCGCTGGCGTTCGGCGGCAAGACGGCGGCCGCGGCGACCGCCGCCGGCTGGTCGGCGAAGGTGCTGGGCGCGCTGACCAAGCCCGCGGTGGCGGTCACGGCGGGCGCGACGATCGTGGCGGGCGGCGCGTACGTCGTCGTACAGACCCCGAACCGTCCGGCACCGCACACGGCCACCGCGCCCACGGCGTCGATCACCGGCGCGCCGGTGCCGGCACCGACCCCGGCGACCACTGCCCCGCCGTCCCCGCCGGCCTCGCCGTCCGCCTCGCCGTCACCTTCCCCGTCGGCGAGCACCGCCCGGTACGGCTCGGTCGTCGACGCGGTCGACAGGGCGCCGGACCCGGACACCAGGCCCGGCACGCTGCCGCACCGGCCGGAGACGGGGATCACCAGCACGGGCGGGGCGCACGCGGTGCTGAACCATCGCGGGGACACCGTGACACTGACCGGGCGGGGCTATGTCCTGGTCCGCTGGCAGATCGCCCCGCTGTCCCGGGCCGGCAGCCTCGTCATGCCGAGCTGGACCGGCCTGAAGGGCAGGCTCTTCCACGTGGCGTCGGGTGGCGGCCGCCGGATGGACGACCGCATCAGCAGCACGGACGCCACCGCCACCGGCATGGGCAGCTCGGCCACCGGCTATGCGGTCCTGCCGGCCGGCACCCAGCAGATGTGGCAGAACGAGTACTTCTACGTCGACGGCGGCGTGACGCTCACGGTGAACGAGCGGGGAGCGGACTACGGGGTGAGCGTCTTCCCCTCGACCTGGGACGCGGTGGAGAAGGACGTCCGGTACGGGCCGCCGGACGGAGCCATCCGCTACGGGCTCGTCCGGGACGACGGGAAGGACTCGGCGCCGGTTCCGCAGTACGTGACACGGGGGACGCCCGTCGATCCGGCGACGGTCGCTCAGCGCTCGGTGGTGTAGCGCCGGAGCTCGTCGAGCACGTCCACCCGGTTCGTGGTGATCGAGTCGACGCCCATGTCCAGCAGGCGGCGCATCGACCGGCGGGTGTCCGGGGTCCAGCAGGACACCAGGTGGCCGCCGCGGTGGACGTGCTCGGTCAGGGCGTGGTCGAGCAGGGTGAAGCGGTAGTTGAGGTAGCGGGGGCGGATCACGTCCAGGAGCGCCGGGCGCACGGGCGCCAGCGTCTTGCGGGTCAGGGCGATCTCCGCCGCCGCGTCCGCCGCCCGTACCGCCAGCATCGCCGCCGCGTCCCCCGTGTAGTAGACACGGTCGGCGGCACCGCACTCGCGGGCCACGGCCACGATCCTGGCCACCGCCCGCTCGCTCGGAGCGCCGGGCAGGTCGATCATCACCCGGCTGTCCTCCGCCGCCGCCAGCGCCTCCGCGAGCGTCGGTACCCCGTCGTCCGTGAGGCCGCGCACCTCGTCGGCGGAGAGCGCGCCCAGCGGGCGGTCGACTCCCCAGAGGCGCTTCAGGGTCTCGTCGTGCAGGAGGACGGGGACGCCGTCACGCGTCAGCCGTACGTCGATCTCCACCGCGTCCGCGCCCTGTTGGAGCGCGGAACGCAGGGAGGCGGACGTGTTCTCGCGGAAGCGGTAGGGGTCGCCGCGGTGGGCCACGGCGGTCACGGTCTGCATGGGCCCATGTTCTCAGGGCCGCGCAGGGGTTTTTCAGGGGGCGAGCCATGCCTTCGTGTACGCGTCGATCTCGGCCGAGATCCTCGCCTTGCCCGTCCGGTCCAGGAAGGACGCCTCCACCGCGTTCCTGGCGAGGTCGGCCACACCGCGCTCGTCGAGGCCGAGGAGCCGGGCGGCGACCGCGTACTCGTTGTTCAGGTCGGTGCCGAACATCGGCGGGTCGTCGGAGTTGACCGTGACCAGCACGCCCGCGTCCACGAACTCCTTGATCGGGTGCTCGTCCAGGGTGCGGACCGCGCGCGTGGCGATGTTGGAGGTCGGGCACACCTCCAGGGCGATGCGCCGCTCGGCGAGGTGCGCGAGGAGCTTCGGGTCCTGCGCGGAGCTGGTGCCGTGACCGATGCGCTCGGCATGCAGGTCGACCAGGGCGTCCCAGACCGTCTGGGGGCCCGTCGTCTCGCCGGCGTGCGGGACGGAGTGCAGGCCGGCCGCGACGGCCCGGTCGAAGTACGGCTTGAACTGCGGCCGGGGCACGCCGATCTCGGGGCCGCCGAGACCGAAGGAGACCAGGCCCTCCGGACGGAGCCGGTCGTCGGTCGCGAGCCGGACCGTCTCCTCGGCGGCCTCCAGGCCCGCCTCGCCGGGGATGTCGAAGCACCACCGCAGCACGGTCCCGAACTCGCTCTCCGCCGCCTTCCGCGCGTCCTCGATCGCGTCCATGAAGGCCCGTGCGTCGATCCCGCGCCGGGTGGAGGAGAAGGGGGTGATGGTCAGCTCGGCGTAGCGCACCTGCTGGCGGGCCAGCTCGCGGGCCACCTCGTAGGTGAGCAGCCGGACGTCCTCGGGCGTGCGGATCAGGTCGACGACCGACAGATAGACCTCGATGAAGTGGGCGAAGTCCGTGAACGTGAAGTAGTCGGCCAGGGCCTCGGGGTCGGTGGGCACCTTGGAGTCGGGGTGCCGTGCGGCCAGTTCCGACACGATCCGGGGGGAGGCGGAGCCGACGTGGTGGACATGCAGTTCGGCCTTGGGCAGCCCGGCGATGAAGGCGTGCACGTCGCGGAGGGCGGGTTCGGCGTGGCGGTCGGTCAAGGGTTCCTCCCCGGAACGGCGCGGGGCCGCCTTCGGCGGTGGTACGGCCGTGAGCTGGCCCCTTGCGCGGTGATCGGCTGATCGGTGATTCGGGGCCATCGTAGGCCGGACCGGCGTTCGAGGTGGACGGGCCTTAGCATGACGGCGGCACGCGTGCGGGAGAGGGGACATCGCGAGATGGCTGACGAGGCGCCGGAAGCTCCGAAGATACGGCTGGACAAGACGGCCGACGCGGGGGAGGGGGCGGGGGCCGGGGCAGCGGCGTCGCCCCCGATCCAGGATCAGGCGCCGCCGCCCCCGATCCACGACCAGCGGACGGTCGCGGCGATGCCGGGGGCGGAGGACGGGGCGCCGCCCCAGGGCTGGGCGAACCCCTATGCGGCGCCGTCGGACGCGGCTCCGGCCGCGCCCGCCAACCCGTTCGCCGCGCCGGGTGCGCCGGGTGCGCCGGGCGCGTACGCGGCGCCGGGTCCCTATGCCCCGCCCGCGCTTCCGCCGTATCCGCAGAGTGCGGCGGTGCCTCCGCCGCCGATGGCTCCGGACGGGCCCGGTCAGGTTCCCTACGGCTACCCGGCCGCACCGGCTCCCGGGCCGGGGTACGGCTACCCGGGGCAGCCCTTTCCGTCGTACCCCGGCGGCCCCGGCGGGTACGGCGGCTGGCCCGGTATGCAGCCGATGCCCAACAACGGGCTGGGCACGGCCGGTCTCGTCACCGGGATCATCAGTGTGGTCGGGTTCTGTGCGTGGCCGGTCGCGCTGGTGATGGGGGTGCTGGCCATCGTCTTCGGTTCGATCGGGCGGGCCCGGGTCCGGCGCGGGGAGGCCACGAACGCGGGGCAGGCGCTGGCGGGGATCATCTGCGGGTCGGCGGGGCTGCTGCTTGCCGTCGGGTTCATCGTGGTGATCGTGGTGGCGAGCACGCGGTAAGGGGGGCGCCGGGGGGCGGGTGCGGCCGGTGGCCGGGTGCGGGTGGACGTGGGCGGGTCGCGCAGTTCCCCGCGCCCCTTTGGGTGGGACCAGTTTCCGTCGGCCGGGAGTGCTCGGTCTTCCGCCCTGTAGGTGGGACCAGTTTCCGTCGGCCGGAAGCGCCCCCGCCTGTAGACCTACACCCCCGCCGCCCGCAGCCGCTCCCGCGCCTCCATCAGTGCGAACCCCAGCAGGTTCAGCCCCCTCCAACGGGACGGGTCCGCCGCTCTCTCGTCCGTGGCCGCCAGGCCGATGCCCCATACCCGGTCCACCGGGCTCGCCTCCACCAGTACCCGCTCGCCGGTGCCGAGCAGGTACGCGCGCAGGTGCGGGTCGGCCGCGAACTTGTGCACGCTGCCGCGCGCCACGATCTCGAAGCGCTCCCGCTCCCATGTCGCCTCGTCGAAGTTCCGGACCAGCCGGCCCGCCTTCTTCGCCTCGGCCGGATGCCCGGCCGCCACCACCCGGCGCTCCGCCTCCGCGTCCCCGAACAGCCGGGCCTTTCCTGCCATCATCCAGTGCTCGGCGGTCGCGTATTCCACACCGTCGACCACGAAGCGTGACGGCCACCACTGGCTCAGGCAGCTCGCCGAGAGCTGTCCGTCCGGCCTCGGCCGGTGTCCCCAGAAGTGCAGGTACTTGATCCCGGCCCCCGCCCGGACGGCCCTGATCAGGGCTTCCGCAGAATCGATCTTCGCCATGCACGCCAGTCTGGCAGGCACCACTGACACTCCGTCCTGCCTTTTCCTTCCTGACTCGACACCTGGTCGACAGATTCCGTCGCGTAACCAAAAGGCAACAACGGAATCACTTGTTGGACTCCCTCTGCTCTGTCAGGATCGGCAGTCAAATCGAGCTGGAGCTACGCCACCCGCCTCTCGGGGCGGGGTGACGGCGGAGGAGAAGCGACATGGACAACCCGGGCACCGCCACCCCGGAGACCTTCCCCGCGCAGGAGCGGCTCGCGGGCGGCGCGCAGTACATCGCGGGACGGTTCAGCAAGGGCACGTCAGGCCGTACGCACGCCGTCGTGGACCCGGCCACCGGCGCGGACGTGTACACCTACGAACTGGCCGGGACGGACGACGTCGACCGGGCCGTCGCCGCCGCGCGGGACGCCTTTCCCGGGTGGGCGGGGGCGACCCCCGGCGAGCGGTCGGACGCGCTGCACCGGTTCGCCGCCGTGCTCGCCGACCGCGCGGAGGAATTCGCCCGCGCCGAGTCCCTCCAGTGCGGCAAGCCGCTCAAGCTGACGCGTGAGTTCGACGTGCCGGGGACCATCGACAACACCGCGTTCTTCGCGGGGGCCGCCCGGCATCTGCAGGGACAGGCGGCCGGTGAGTACTCCGGCGACCACACGTCGTACGTCCGCCGCGAGCCCATCGGTGTCGTCGGGTCGATCGCGCCCTGGAACTACCCCCTCCAGATGGCCGCCTGGAAGATCCTCCCGGCGATCGCGGCCGGCAACACCATCGTGCTCAAGCCGGCCGAGCTGACCCCGCTGACCTCGCTGCTCTTCGCCGAGGCGGCCACCCACGCCGGTATCCCCGACGGTGTGATCAACATCGTCACCGGGACCGGGAAGGTGGCCGGTGAGCATCTCGTCGGGCACCCCGACGTCGCCATGACCTCCTTCACCGGCTCCACCGGTGTCGGGAAGCGGGTGGCGGAGGTCGCCACGGCGACCGTGAAGCGGCTGCATCTGGAACTCGGCGGCAAGGCGCCGTTCGTCGTCTTCGACGACGCCGACCTGGAGGCGGCCGTCAACGGGGCCGTCGCGGGGGCGCTCATCAACACCGGGCAGGACTGCACCGCCGCCACCCGCGCGTATGTGCAGCGGCCGCTCTACGAGGCCTTCGTCGAGCAGACGGCCGCCCTGATGGAGACCGTGCGGCTGGGCGACCCGTTCGCCCCCGGTACCGACCTCGGGCCGCTGATCTCGCACGCCCAGCGGGACCGGGTCGCCGGGTTCGTCGAGCGGGCGCGCGGCTACGCGCGCGTGGTGACCGGTGGCGAGCCGCCGCAGGACGAGCTGAAGAGCGGCGCGTACTACCGGCCCACGCTGATCGCCGACGCGCCGCAGGACAGCGAGATCGTCCAGGCCGAGATCTTCGGGCCGGTGCTGGTCGTTCTGCCGTTCGACAGTGATGATGAGGGGATCCGGCTGGCCAACGACACCCCGTACGGTCTGGCCGCCTCCGCGTGGAGCAGCAGCGTCTACCGGGCGAACCGCGCCACCCGCGAGATCAAGGCGGGGTGCGTGTGGGTCAACGACCACATTCCGATCATCAGCGAGATGCCGCACGGCGGCTACAAGGCGTCCGGCTTCGGCAAGGACATGTCGGTGTACTCGTTCGAGGAGTACACCCAGGTCAAGCACGTAATGTTCGACAATACGGCGGTTGCCCGGAAGGACTGGCACCGCACGATCTTCGGGGACCGATAGTCATACCTGCGGCCGCTCATCACGGCCCTCTTCCCGAAAGGGCATCAAGCGCATGAGGCAGTACGAGCCCGACCGCCCTTCGCCGGTCGAAGTGGCCGCCATCCGGCGCAGCCTCCGCACCGGCCGGGCCGCCCTGGCCCGCCGGTCGTTCCTGGGCGGTGCGCTCGCGGTGGGCGGCGTCGGGGCACTGAGCGCCTGCGGTATCCCCGCGGCCGGCAAGTCCCAGGGCGGCGTCTCCGCCGACGACCACTCGGCGAAGGAGAAGGTCGTCAACTTCTCCAACTGGCCCGAGTACATCGACGTGGACGACAGCGGGAAGCACCATCCGACGCTGGACGAGTTCCGCAAGCGGACCGGCATCACGGTGAAGTACACCGAGGACATCAACGACAACGACGAGTTCTTCGGCAAGATCCAGCCGCAGCTCGCCGCGGGCCAGGACACCGGCCGGGACCTGATCGTCCTCACCGACTGGCTGGCCGCCCGCATGATCCGGCTCGGCTACGTCCAGAAACTGGACCCGTCGAACCTGCCGCACGCCTTCGCCAACCTGTCGGACCAGTTCCGCAGCCCCGACTGGGATCCGGGCCGGGCCTACTCCTACCCCTGGCAGGGCATCTCGACCGTCGTCGCCTTCAACAAGAAGGCCCTCGACGGCGTCGAGGTGAAGTCGGTCTCCGACCTGCTCGACAACCCCGCGCTCAAGGGCCGGGTCGGTCTGCTGACCGAGATGCGCGACACGGTCGGCATGACCATGCTCGACATGGGCAAGGACCCGGCGAAGTTCACCGACGACGACTACGACGCGGTGATCGCCCGGCTGCAGAAGGCCGTCGACAACGGCCAGATCCGCCGCTTCACCGGCAACGACTACACCTCGGACCTCAGCAAGGGCGACCTGGCGGCCTGTGTCGCCTGGGCCGGTGACATCGTGCAGCTCCAGTCCGACAACCCGGACGTCGCCTACGTCATCCCTGACAGCGGGTACATGACGTCGACCGACAACATGCTGGTCCCCAACAAGGCGCGCCACAAGACGAACGCCGAGCGGCTCATCGACTTCTACTACGAGCCCGGCCCGGCCGCCGAACTCGCCGCCTACATCAACTACGTCAGCCCGGTCGGCGACGTGAAGCCCTACCTGGCCAAGATCGACAAGTCGGCGGCGGACAACCCGCTGATCGTTCCCGACAAGGCCATGCAGGCCAGGTCCCATGCCTTCCGCTCGCTGAGCTCGAAGGAAGAGACGGCATACCAGCAGAAGTTCGCGAAGCTCACAGGGGCGTGACGACACCATGACGACAGACAGCAGCGGCGACGTCCGCCTCACCGGCATCGGCAAGACCTACGACAACGGCTTCACCGCGGTGAAGCCGATGGACCTGACCGTGCCCCAGGGTTCCTTCTTCGCCCTGCTCGGTGCCTCCGGCTGCGGCAAGACGACCACCTTGCGCATGATCGCGGGCCTCGAGGAGCCGACCAGCGGCACCGTGCACCTCGGCGACCAGGACGTGACCCATCTGCCGCCGTACAAGCGGCCGGTGAACACGGTCTTCCAGTCCTACGCCCTCTTCCCGCACCTCGACATCTTCGAGAACGTCGCCTTCGGCCTGCGCCGGCGCGGCATCAAGAGCGTGAAGAAGCAGGTCGAGGACATGCTGGACCTGGTGCAGCTGGGCGAGCAGGCGCGCAAGAAGCCGCACCAGCTCTCCGGCGGCCAGCAGCAGCGGGTCGCGGTGGCCCGGGCGCTCATCAACCACCCCAAGGTACTGCTCCTCGACGAGCCGCTCGGTGCCCTCGACCTCAAGCTGCGCCGCCAGATGCAGCTGGAGCTCAAGCGGATCCAGACCGAGGTCGGCATCACCTTCGTCCACGTCACGCACGACCAGGAGGAGGCCATGACCATGGCCGACACGGTCGCCGTGATGAACGCGGGACGGGTGGAGCAGCTCGGCTCGCCGACCGACCTCTACGAGAACCCGAACACCACCTTCGTCGCCAACTTCCTCGGGACCTCGAACCTGATCGAGGCCGAGGTCGACACGAAGAGCGGGGACGACATCATCCTCAAGGCCGGCGGCGGCAAGCTCGTCCTGCCCGAGGCGCGGTGTTCGGCCCCGACCGCGACGGGCGGCAAGGTGCTCGTCGGCATCCGGCCCGAGAAGATCTCGCTCACCCACGCCGACGACGCCGGGTCCATCCCGGAGGGGCGCAACCGGATCACCGGCAAGATCGCCGACGCCAGCTTCATCGGCGTCTCCACGCAGTACGTCATCGACAGCGCGGTCTGCCCCGAGTTCGCGGTGTACGTGCAGAACGTCGACCGCGACGGCCGGCTCGTCCCGGGCGCCGACGTCGTCCTGCACTGGAGCCCGGCCCACACCTTCGGTCTCGACGCCGACCAGGACATCGACGCCGGCACCGAGGAGGAAGCCGCCTGATGGCCACGCTCTCCGAGGCGCCGCCGCCCCTGGCGCCCGCCGAACCCACGAAGAAGCCGCCGCGCAAGCGGGGCCGGTTCACGCCGTACTGGCTGCTGCTGCCCGGCCTGCTCTGGCTGGTGATCTTCTTCGCGCTGCCGATGATCTACCAGGCGTCCACGTCCGTCCAGACGGGTTCCCTGGAAGAGGGCTACAAGGTCACCTGGCACTTCGCGACCTACTGGAACGCGCTGAGCGAGTACTGGCCGCAGTTCCTGCGGTCCGTCTTCTACGCGGCCGCGGCGACCGTGCTCTGCCTGCTGCTCGGCTACCCGCTGGCGTACCTGATCGCCTTCCGGGCGGGCCGCTGGCGGAACCTGATCATGATCCTGGTGATCGCGCCGTTCTTCACCAGCTTCCTGATCCGCACCCTGGCCTGGAAGACGATCCTCGCCGACAACGGCCCGGTCGTGCACGTACTGAACTCGCTGCACGTCCTGAGCGTCACCGACTTCCTCGGCTGGACGGCCGGCGACCGCGTCCTGGCCACACCACTCGCCGTCGTCTGCGGTCTGACGTACAACTTCCTGCCGTTCATGATCCTGCCGCTCTACACCTCGCTGGAGCGCATCGACGGACGGCTGCACGAGGCGGCCGGCGACCTGTACGCCAAGCCGTGGACGACGTTCCGCAAGGTCACCTTCCCGCTGTCGATGCCGGGCGTGGTCTCCGGCACGCTGCTCACCTTCATCCCGGCGGCCGGTGACTACGTCAACGCCGAACTCCTCGGCTCGACCGACACCCGCATGATCGGAAACGTGATCCAGACGCAGTTCCTCAGGATTCTCGACTATCCGACGGCGGCCGCGCTCTCCTTCATCCTCATGGCCGCGATCCTGTTCATGGTCACGATCTACATTCGCCGGTCCGGGACGGAGGATCTGGTCTAAATGCCCTTCGTCAACTGGCTCAAGAAGCGTCTCGTCGTCATCGCGGGACTGCTCACCCTCGGATATCTGCTGCTTCCGAACGTCATCGTCACGGTGTTCTCCTTCAACAAACCGAAGGGGCGCTTCAACTACGAATGGCAGCAGTTCTCGCTCGACGCCTGGAAGCAGCCCTGCGGAGTCGCCGACATGTGCGGCTCGCTCTCCATCAGCCTCCAGATCGCCGTCTGGGCGACCCTCGGCGCCACGCTCCTCGGCACGATGATCGCCTTCGCCCTGGTCCGCTACCGGTTCCGCGCCCGCGGCGCCGTGAACTCGCTGATCTTCCTGCCGATGGCGATGCCCGAGGTCGTCATGGCGGCCTCGCTGCTCACCCTCTTCCTGAACATGGGTGCCCAGCTCGGCTTCTACACGATCCTGATCGCCCACATCATGTTCTGCCTCAGCTTCGTCGTCACCGCGGTCAAGGCGCGCGTGATGTCGATGGACCCGCGCCTGGAGGAGGCGGCCCGGGACCTCTATGCCGGACCGGTGCAGACGTTCGTCAGGGTCACCCTCCCCATCGCGGCCCCCGGAATCGCGGCGGGTGCGCTGCTGTCCTTCGCGCTCTCCTTCGACGATTTCATCATCACCAATTTCAACGCGGGCTCCACCGTCACCTTCCCCATGTTCGTCTGGGGTTCGGCACAGCGCGGCACGCCCGTCCAGATCAACGTCATCGGTACGGCCATGTTCCTGGTCGCGGTACTGCTCGTGCTGGTATCGATGCTCATCACCAACCGCCGCACCAGGCAAAAGGCATAACCCTTAATTGGCTCTGTAGGGAGTTGAAAATCATGGCCCCAAGCGCCATGAGCCGTCAGGCAGATTGGACCAGGTCTCTTTCTGAAGCACAGCCGGTTCCGTACTGGCTCGAAGACCCCGGCAAGCCCCACCCCGAGCCCGCGCTCACCGGCGCCGACAGCTGCGACCTGCTGGTCGTCGGCGGCGGGTACAGCGGACTGTGGACCGCGCTCAACGCCAAGGAGCGCGACCCCGGGCGCGAGGTGGTCCTGCTGGAAGGCCGCGAGGTGGGCTGGGCCGCCTCCGGCCGCAACGGCGGTTTCTGCGCCTCCTCCCTCACCCACGGGCTGCCCAACGGGCTCGCCCGCTGGCCCGGCGAGATCCACCGCCTGGAGGAGCTGGGCCGGCGCAACCTCGACGAGATCGAGGCCGCCGTCGCCCGGCACGGCATCGACTGCGAGTTCGAGCGCACCGGCGAGATCGACGTGGCCACCGAGCCCTACCAGGCCTGGGAACTGCGCGACTGGCACCGGGAGCTGGAGGGGAAGGGCCTCGCGGACGGCGTCGAGTTCCTCGACGCCGACGCGCTGCGTGAGCAGGTGAACTCACCCACCTTCGAGGCCGGCCTGTGGGACCGCCGGGGCGTGGCCATGGTCAACCCGGCCAAGCTCGCCTGGGGCCTCAAGCAGGCCTGTCTCGCCCTCGGCGTCCGGGTGTACGAACACACGCCCGCCCTCGAACTGAAGGCGTACGGCGCCGGCATGGCCGTACGCACCCCGTACGGCTCGGTCCGGGCCCGGCGGGTCGCGCTCGGCACCAACATCTTCCCCAACCTGGTCAAGCGGGTCCGGGCCTACACCGTCCCGGTCTACGACTACGCCCTGATGACCGAACCGCTCACCGCCGAGCAGCTCGGCGCGATCGGCTGGAAGAACCGGCAGGGCCTCGGCGACTCGGCCAACCAGTTCCACTACTTCCGGCTGTCGGCGGACAACCGGATCCTCTGGGGCGGCTACGACGCCATCCACCACTACGGCGGCCGGGTCCGCGCCGAGTACGACGACCGTCCGGAGACCTACGCCAAGCTCGCCGGACACTTCTTCACCTGCTTCCCGCAGCTGGAGGGCGTCCGCTTCACGCACGCGTGGGGCGGCGCGATCGACACCTGCTCCCGCTTCTCGGCGTTCTTCGGCACCGCCCATCAGGGCCGGGTGGCGTACGCGGCCGGGTACACCGGCCTCGGTGTCGGCGCGACCCGGTTCGGCGCCGACGTGATGCTGGACCTGCTGGCCGGCGAGGACACCGAGCGCACCCGGCTGGAGATGGTCCGCAAGAAGCCGCTGCCGTTCCCGCCGGAGCCGTTCGCCTGGACCGGCATCGCCCTCACCAAGTGGTCGCTGGCCCGCGCCGACGCCCATGGGGGCCGCCGCAACCTGTGGCTCAGGGCGATGGACCGGGTCGGGCTGGGCTTCGACAGCTGACCCTCCCGACATGTGATCCAGGTCACTCCAACGGGGTGACGAAACCCGCGTAATGCCCCTGGAGGACCTCCCTCTCTCCCCGTGACGCGCTGCCCGCGTCGACGAGGCGAGACTGGGAGGTCTTCTGATGACTGGGGCGAAGACGGCGGTCGAATGGCTGGCATCCGTCGCACCTGACCCCGAGGCGTGCCGCTGGGAATGGGAGCGCAATCCCCTGGGGATCGCGCTGCTGCCCGCCGGCCGGGCCTGGGACGTACTGATCCTGCCGGGCGAGCTCGGCTATCCCACCCTCGACGTGCTCACCCGCGTCCTCGATCAACCGGGGCCCGTCCTGGTCGACTTCGGGGACAACCGGGTGGGCTTCTTCGTGCCGCCCGGAACGGCCGCCCGGTGGCTCGGCACCGGGATCCGCACGGCGGGCGCCGGCACCTGGATCGTCGTGCCGTATCCCGGCCGGTCGACCCAGGGGGTGCGGTGGCTGGTGGCGCCGGACGGGTCGGGGACGCTGACGGATCCGGCGTTGCTGGAGCTGGCCATGCACGAGGCTGCCGCCGGCCTGGCCGATGACTAGACGCCGTTCGCGTGTGGGGTGTTGGTCGGCCGCGGGTCCGTCGTGGCTGGTCGCGCAGTTCCCCGCGCCCCTGCGGGGCGCTGTGTCGTAGGGCTTGACAAGTAGATTGGTCTGGACCAAATTGAGCGCGGCTCGACCCCTCCAATTCCCCCAAGCTCGGAGGCTGTTGTGGTTCGCGCGAGACCTGTTCTCACCATGCTCACGGCCGGGCTGCTGGCCGTGTCCGGTATCACCGCGCTCTCGTCGGCCGCCCGTGCGGCCGACGCGGACCTCGCCGTCAACGGTGGGTTCGAGTCCGGCCTCTCCGGCTGGACCTGCACGGCGGGCAGCGGTACGACGGTCGGCTCACCCGTGCACAGCGGAAGTTCCGCGCTCCAGGCGACCCCGGCCGGCAGCGACAACGCGCAGTGCGCGCAGACCGTGACCGTCAAGCCGAGCTCGCAGTACACGCTGTCCGGTTACGTCCGCGGCTCCTACGTCTACCTCGGTGCGAGCGGCACCGGCACCACCGACGTCTCCACCTGGACCCAGTCCGCCCCCGACTGGCAGAAACTCACGACCACCTTCACCACCGGCGCCGCGACGACCAAGGTCACCGTCTACACCCACGGCTGGTACGGCACCGGCGCCTACTACGCCGACGACATCTCCCTCGTCGGTCCCGGCGGCACCACGGGCCAGCCGCCCGCCGCGCCGACCGGACTGAAGGCCGGCACGGTCACCTCCTCCAGCGTGGGCCTGTCCTGGACGGCGGTCACCGGCGCCACGGGCTACGCGATCTACCGGGACGGGGCGAAGGTCCAGACGGCGACCGGGACCTCGGCCACGGCCACCGGCCTCGCGCCCTCCACCGCCTACAGCTTCCAGGTCACCGCCGTGAACGACGCCGGCGAGTCCGCGAAGTCGGCCGCGGTGACCGCCACCACCACCGCCGGCTCCTCCGGCGGCTCCACCGACCTGCCCACCCACGCCCTGGTCGGCTACCTGCACGCCTCCTTCGCCAACGGCTCCGGCTACACCCGGATCGCCGACGTCCCCGACAGCTGGGACGTCATCGACCTGGCCTTCGGTGAACCGACCTCGGCCACCTCCGGGGACATCCGCTTCAACCGCTGCCCGGTCACCGAGTGCCCGAACGTCGAGAGCGACGCCGACTTCAAGGCGGCGATCAAGGCCAAGCAGGCGGCCGGCAAGAAGGTGCTGATATCGATCGGCGGCGCCAACGGCCAGGTCCAGCTGACCACGACCGCCGCCCGGGACACCTTCGTCTCCTCCGTCTCGAACATCATCGACACCTACGGCCTGGACGGCCTCGACATCGACTTCGAGGGCCACTCGCTGTCCCTGAACGCGAACGACACCGACTTCAAGAACCCGACGACCCCGGTCATCGTCAATCTCATCTCCGCGCTGAAGACGCTGAAGGCCAGGTACGGGGCGAAGTTCGTGCTGTCCATGGCGCCCGAGACCTTCTTCGTGCAGATGGGCTACCAGTTCTACGGCACCGGCAAGTTCGGCGGCCAGGATCCGCGCTGCGGGGCCTACCTCCCCGTCATCTACGCCCTGCGAGACGACCTGACCCTGCTGCACGTCCAGGACTACAACTCGGGCCCGATCATGGGCCTCGACAACCAGTACCACTCCATGGGCGGCGCCGACTTCCACATCGCCATGACCGACATGCTGCTCACCGGCTTCCCGGTGGCGGGTGACGCGGGCAACGTCTTCCCGCCGCTGCGCCCGGACCAGATCGCGATCGGCATGCCGGCCTCGACCAACGCGGGCAACGGCTATGTCGCCCCGGCCGAGGTCACCAAGACCCTGGACTGCCTGACGAAGAAGACGAACTGCGGCTCGTACGCGACCCACGGCACCTGGCCGGCCATGCGCGGCCTGATGACCTGGTCGGTCAACTGGGACCGGTTCTCGAACTGGGAGTTCCAGAAGAACTTCGACGCGTACTTCGGCTGAGCAGCAGCCACAGCGCGGTCAGCAGGACCGTGCACAGGCACCAGCTGGCCGCCACGTCCAGCGGCCAGTGGTAGCCGCGCCGGACCAGGCCGTAGGAGACGGCGAGGACGAGGGCCGCGCAGCCGGTGACGACGGTGCGGCGGGCGGCGCGGTTACGGAGCCAGGGGAGGAGGAGCAGGGTCGCGGAGCCGTACGCGATCGCCGCCGTAGCCGTGTGGCCGGAGGGGAAGTAGCCGACCGCCGGGGGCACCACCGGGGTCCCCGGACGGGCGGTCCACTCCTTGACCGGCACGATGATCGCCGGGACCAGGGCCATCAGGACGGCGGCCGCCGCGGGCGGCAGCCACCAGCGGTCTGTACCAGTGGAACGGCCGCGCCGGACCACGTAGCCGATGACGATCACCAGGACCGGAACCGCGACCTGCGCGTTCCCGAGATCGGAGAGCAGTTCGGAGAACCGGTCCGGGTGGACGAGTGCGCTGCTCAGACGGCTGTCCAGGCGGAGCAGGGGGCCATGGGCCACGACCTGCCAGGTGATCAGCGCGAAGAGAAGGGCCGGAAGGCCCAGAAGCCCCAGGAGTCCCGCGAGGGGAAAGCGAAGGAAGGAGGTCGGCCGCCCCGGAACAGGGGGGGTGGTTCCGGGGCGGCCGTCCGGATCGGAACGCCGCGCGCCCCGGGGGGTTTGGGGCGAGCGACCGTCCGATCGGTGAGGAGATCCGGAGCCGGAGGCCCCGGTTGTGTGCGCGAGGGCACGACCAGGTCGAAGCTGGGGAGGCCCCGGCCTGAAGTCGCCCACAGTCCCCTGTGGGCGGGGTGTATCTCTCATCTGGTGAGAACCTACGGCAGAGTGCGGTGCGGCGACAGGCGGAATCGCGTCCCGTCATCCACCTCGCACACCTTCTTCACACGGCCTGCCGGTGGCCGCCCCAGCCCCCCGCATCACGCCAGGTGAGAGGGGAGGGGCGGGGGTGACACATGGGTTCGACACCCTGTGAGCCGGCTGCGTGAAGCCTGTGGCTCAGATCCGGGCGAAGGCCTGCTCGATGATGTCGAGGCCCTCGTTGAGCAGGTCCTCGCCGATGACCAGCGGCGGCAGGAAGCGCAGCACGTTGCCGTAGGTGCCACAGGTCAGGACCAGCAGGCCCTCCTGGTGGCAGGCCTTGGCGAGGGCGGCGGTCGCCTCCGGGTTCGGCTCCTTGGTCGTACGGTCCTTGACCAGCTCGATGGCGATCATCGCGCCGCGGCCCCGCACGTCGCCGATGACGTCGAACTTCTCGGCCATGGCGGACAGCCGCGGCTTCATGATCGCCTCGATGGCCTTCGCCTTGGCGTTGAGGTCGAGCTCCTTCATGGTCTCGATGGCACCGAGCGCGCCGGCACAGGCGACCGGGTTGCCGCCGTAGGTGCCGCCGAGGCCGCCGGAGTGCGCCGCGTCCATGATCTCGGCGCGGCCCGTGACGGCGGCCAGCGGCAGACCACCGGCGATGCCCTTGGCGGTGGTGATCAGGTCCGGGACGATCCCCTCGTCCTCGCACGCGAACCACTGACCCGTACGGCAGAACCCGGACTGGATCTCGTCGGCGACGAACACGATCCCGTTGTCCTTGGCGAACTGGCTGATCGCCGGCAGGAAGCCCCTGGCGGGCTCGATGAAGCCGCCCTCGCCGAGCACCGGCTCGATGATGATCGCGGCCACGTTGTCCGCGCCGATCTGCTTGTTGATCATGTCGATGGCCTGGGCGGAGGCCTCGGCACCGGCGTTCTGGGGGCCGGTGAGCCAGCGGTAGCCGTACGCCACGGGCACCCGGTAGACCTCGGGCGCGAACGGCCCGAAGCCGTGCTTGTACGGCATGTTCTTCGCGGTCAGCGCCATGGTGAGGTTGGTCCGCCCGTGGTAGCCGTGGTCGAACACCACGACGGCCTGCCGCTTGGTGTAGGCGCGGGCGATCTTCACGGCGTTCTCGACGGCCTCGGCGCCGGAGTTGAACAGCGCGGACTTCTTGGCGTGGTCACCCGGGGTGAGCTCGGCCAGCGCCTCGGCGACCGCCACATAGCCCTCGTACGGGGTGACCATGAAACAGGTGTGGGTGAAGTCGGCCAGCTGGGCGGCGGCCCGGCGGACGACGGCCTCGGCGGAGGCGCCCACGCTGGTGACCGCGATACCGGAACCGAAGTCGATCAGACGGTTGCCGTCGACGTCCTCGATGATGCCGCCGCCGGCGCGGGCGGTGAACACCGGCAGCACGGAACCGACGCCCTGCGCGACCGCGGCGGTACGGCGGGCCTGCAGCTCCTGCGACTTGGGGCCGGGGATGGCGGTGACGACGCGGCGCTCCTGCGGAAGTGCGGTCATGGGGGCTCCCTGATCAATCGTGCGTTCCGGGGCGCTGTGCGTGTCCGGCGGCCCCGGGGCGGCTCCGGCGGTGCGTATCCGGACGCTCTCCTTCTTTCTTCGCAGGCTAGGGCCGGGTATGGGAGGTGGGCATGCTCCATGTGGGTGTTGTCGGAAGGCGGCGTTGTCCGTGGTGGACATAGGGCGCCGGGCGACGCCGGAATCCGGCTGGCGGTTCCTCGGCCGTGTAAGCGGTGAACTCCCCTTCGGAGGGCGTTAGATTGACTCGCTGACGGTGGACGGAACGGCTGGTCAGGGGGAAAGGGCGATGGACAGCGACGGGACCCGGGACACGCGGGGCACGCACGCGCATCCTGTGCCGCGTCCGGCGGGGCCGCAGGACGCGGGCAGGACACCGGCCGAGGCCGCTGCCGTGCCGCCGCGCCCGAGCCTGCCGCCGGGGACGCCGAGCCTGCCGCCCGGGGCGCCTCCGAGGCCCGACGGCTCGGCCTTCGTGAGCTGGCTGCGGGCGCCGCGGCCGGAGGCCGCGCCCGGGGTGTGGCGGTTCCGGTACACACCCAGGCCCGCGGAGGAACCCGAGCGGATCCCGGCCCGGCAACTGCTGAGCGGCGCGCTGATCGCGTTCCTGGTCGGCTGGCTGCTCTGGTCGCTGCTGTGGAACGGCTATCTGGGTGGCTGGTGGGTGGTACCTCTGGAGCTGTTCACCCCGGACTCCTGGCGGCACAGCGACGACCGCGTCGGCAACGCCGTCCTCTGGTACGGCTACTACACGCTCATCGCCCTGGCGATCATGCTCGTCGTCGGCCGCCTCGGCCGCTGGGGCGAGGTCTGGCGCCGCTACGGCCCGCGAGCCTGGACCCAGGCCGCCCCCACCTCCGCCGACGAACGGCCCCCCGCCCCCGAGCAGGACCCCGCCCAGTGGCCCCACCTCCGGGCCGCCGGGGCGCACGATGCCGCCGACCGGCTGTCCGCCGAGGCGCGGGCCGGCCTGATGGGGGACGTGGACCAGGCCCGGATCGCCCGCGCCTGGCAGGGCGTGCGCAGCGGCCGGCACAGCATGGCGTCCTTCTCCGCCGCCGTGGTCAAGGACGGCGCCGCCGCCTGCCCGCACCCCTCGGGGGAACGCGACCTGCCCACCCGGCACGCCCGCCACGACCTGGTCACCGGCCAGGTGCGGCTCGGCACGACCGCCGACGACCCCCGCAACGCCTACCGCTACCGCGGGGCCGGTCTCGCCCTCGGCCCCGAGCTGCTCGGCACCTCCCTGCTCGCCGTCGGCCCGGCCGGCTCCGGCAAGACCGGCGCGCTCGTCCGCCCGCTCGCCGAGTCGCTCTGCCTGCACGCACTCGCCGGCCGCGCCTCCGTGGTCGTCGTCGGCGCGGCCGGCGCCGGACTCGGACCCGCCGACTCCTACGACGTCGTCGTCCGCATCGCGCACCCCGAGTCGGTCTACGACCTCGACCTGTACGGCGGCACCACCGACCCCGACGAGGCCGCCGCCATAATCGCCGAGGCCCTCGTCGGCGACCTCGCCGACCCGCACCCCGGCAGCGACAGCCGCCGCTCCACCACCGTCCTCGCCCAGCTGCTCGGCCCGTTCAAGGCGGTCCACGGCCGCTTCCCCTCCGTACCCGAACTCCGCCAGCTCCTGGACGGCGCCCCCGGCCCGATGGCCGCGCTCCGCGAGGCGCTGACAGCCACCGGACACGCGTCGCTGCTGCGCGAACTCGACGCCCGGGAACGGCAGATGGGCCATCCCGGAGACGTGGGCTCGGTCCTGGCCGACCGCCTCGCCCTGCTCGACCGCCCGGCCTTCGCCGGGTTCTTCGACACCTCCGGCCAGTGCCGCCCCTTCTCCCTCAAGGCCCTCGACCACCCGGTCCGGGTCCGTATCGACCTGCCGGAGCGCGGCCACGCGGACGCCTCCCGCATCCTGGCCCGCCTGGTGCTCGCCCAGTTCACGGCGAGCGTGACGGTGCGGGACGACCGTTCGCTCTTCGCCTGCCTGCTCCTGGACGACGCGACCGGCGTGGTGACGCCGGAGGCGGTACGCGCCGTCCAGCGTCTGCGGTCGGCCAACGCGGGCGTGGCCCTGACCCTGCGCACCCTGGACGACGTACCCCGTCCCCTGCGCGGCCCGCTGCTGGGTGCCACCGGCTGCCGTATGGCCTTCGCCGGACTGACCCCCTGGGACGGCCAGGACTTCGCGGAGGTCTGGGGCAAGGAGTGGACCGAGGCGCGGGACGTCACTGACCGCCAGATCATCGCCGAGACCCCGGCGGGCAAGGCGCTGCACGTCGTACGGCAGGTCATCACCGGCAAGGCGCCCACGGCCCGCGCGGTCACCGTCCGCCAGGTGGAGCGCGAGCGCTGGTCGGCCTCCGAGCTGGCCCACGGTGTGCCGGCGGGCCACGCGGTCCTCTCCCTGACGACCGTCAAGGGCGAGCACGCGCCGCCGCTGCTGGTGGACCTCAGAGGCGGCGCCGGCCGGGCTTGAACAGGGAGGTACACGCGACCGTACAGTGAGGCAGAATCGACAGAGGTCGTTCATACGAGACGGCCAAAGGCCCACTGCCCCCTGTGCACGTCTTCACGTGTTCCCGACCCAAGAGAAGATCTGACGGCCCGATGCCACCGACGCTCGCCTCGCTCGTCCACCATTCCGCGCTCAAACTGACCGTGCGCGCGGGCGAGGACCGCCTCGACGTGCCCGTGCGCTGGGCCCATGTCAGCGAACTCGCCGACCCGGTGCCGTACATGGAGGGCGGGGAACTGCTCCTGATCACCGCCCTGAAGCTGGACGCGGATGATCCGCAGGCGATGCGCCGGTATGTGAAACGGCTGGTGGAAGCGGGTGTGGTGGGTCTCGGCTTCGCCGTCGGGGTCAATTACGACGAGATCCCCAAGGCCCTGGTCGACGCGGCCGAGCAGGAGGACCTGCCACTCCTCGAGGTCCCGCGCCGCACCCCCTTCCTCGCCATCAGCAAGGCCGTCTCCGCGGCGATCGCGGCCGACCAGTACCGGGCGGTGACGGCGGGCTTCGCCGCCCAGCGCGAACTGACCAGGCAGGCTTTGAACGCCGGGCCGGAGGGCCTGCTCGCCGCACTCGCCGCGCAGGTCAACGGGTGGGCGGCGCTGTACGACGCCTCGGGCGCGGTCGTCGCCACGGCACCGGAGTGGGCGGGGCGCCGGGCGGCCCGGCTGACGGCCGAGGTGGAACGGCTGCGGGAGCGCCCGGCGCCGGCCTCCTCGGTGGTGGGCGGCCCGGACAACGAGGACCGGGTGGAGCTGCACTCGCTGGGCACCGGCCGCAGGTCCCGGGCGGCCCTGGCGGTCGGCACCGCGGCCGCCCTCGGCACCGCCGAGCGGTACGCCGTCCACTCGGCCATCGCCCTGCTCACGCTGACGACGGAACGCTCGCGGTCGCTGCACGCGGCCGAGCAGCGGGTGGGCTCGGCGGTGCTGCGCATGCTGCTCGCCGGGCAGCCGGACCACGCCCGGGGGGTCGCCGGGGACCTGTACGGCGGACTTCTCGACGCACCCTTCCGGATGATCGTCGCCGATGCGGGCGCCGAGCCGCTCGCCGGTCTCGCGGAGGCGGTCGAGTCGGCCGCGGCGCGTGCGGGGGAGGCGGTGCTGGTGGTGCCGGAGGGGGAGCGCCTGGTGGTGCTGGCCGCGGACGGGGGCGCGGCGGTGGGCGCGTGCGTCGAGCACGCGGCGGCGCGCGAGGCCGCGCGGGCGGAGCAGGACGCCGCCGAGGAGGACGACCTGGTCGTGGGCATGTCCGCCCCGTCCGGCCCGATCGGCGCGGCGGCCGCCTACAAACAGGCCGAACAGGCACTGTCGGTGGCCCGCCGGCGCGGCCGGGTGCTGGTCGAGCACGAGCAGCTGGCCGCCGGTTCGGTGCTCCCGCTGCTGGCCGACGACGCGGTGAAGGCGTTCGCGGACGGCCTGCTGCGGGCGCTGTACGAGCATGACGCCACGGGCCGCGGCGACCTGGTCGACTCGCTGCGGGCCTGGCTGTCCCGGCACGGCCAGTGGGACGCGGCCGCCGCCGACCTGGGCGTCCACCGGCATACGCTGAGGTACCGGATGCGCAGGGTCGAGGAGATCCTGGGCCGTTCCCTGGACGACCCGGACGCCAGGATGGAGCTGTGGCTGGCCCTGAAGGCGACCTCGGCGGACTGACCGCCGCCGGAGAACCGGGAGGACTCCGGAGCACTCAGGGGAGAGGGCCGATAGCACTCAGGGGAGAAGGCTGGTGCACCCCTGCCAAAGAGGCGCACCCCCGCTCGCCACCACTACACCCCGGACAAGCGCCGCTTCTCCCTCCCGCGCCTACGGTGGACCTTGGAAGCCAAGAAATCCCCTCACGCGGAAGGGCCGGGACTCTCATGACCGCCACCCACGCCTTCTGGCTCGCCGGCCGTCAGGTCACCGGCGAGGACACCTTCGACGTCACCAGCCCCTGGGACGGGCGCCTCGTCGGCAAGGTCAGCCTGCCGACCGACGCGCAGGTCGAGGAGGCCGTCGCCGCCGCGTACGCCGTACGGGACGAGTTCGCCGCCACCCCGGCCCACATACGCGCCGCCGCTCTCGACCACGTCAGCCGGCGCCTCGCCGAGCGCACCGAGGAGATAGCCCAGCTGATCTCCGCCGAGAACGGCAAGCCGATCAAGTGGGCGCGCGGCGAGGTCGGCCGTGCCGTCTCCGTGTTCCGGTTCGCCGCCGAGGAGGCCCGCCGCTTCAACGGCGGCGAGGCCCAGCGGCTCGACACCGACCCCGGCGGCCAGGGCCGGCTCGCGCTGACCCGCCGCTTCCCCAAGGGCGTCGTCCTCGGCATCGCACCCTTCAACTTCCCGCTCAACCTCTGCGCCCACAAGATCGCCCCGGCCATCGCCGCCGGCGCGCCGATCATCCTCAAGCCGGCGCCCGCCACCCCGCTGTCCGGCCTGATCATCGGCGACCTGCTCGCCGAGACCGAGGGCCTCCCGGCCGGCTCCTGGTCGATCCTCCCGGTCGCCAACGACAAGATGGCCGCCCTCGTCCAGGACGAGCGCCTCCCGGTCATCTCGTTCACCGGTTCCGAGAAGGTCGGCTACTCGATCATGGACTCGGTGCCCCGCAAGCACTGCACCCTGGAGCTGGGCGGCAACGGCGCGGCCGTCGTCCTCGGCGACTACGCGAGCGACGCCGACCTCGACTGGGCCGCCACCCGCATCGCCACCTTCTCCAACTACCAGGGCGGCCAGTCCTGCATCTCCGTGCAGCGGGTCATCGCCGACGTGTCCGTGTACGACCGGCTGCTCCCGCGCATCGTCGCCGCCGTGGAGGCCCAGGTCACCGGTGACCCCGCCGACGCCAAGACCGACGTCGGCCCGCTGGTCAGCGAGGCCGCCGCGGAGCGCGTCGAGGCATGGGTGAAGGAGGCCGTGGAGGCCGGCGCCACCCTGGTCACCGGCGGTGACCGCGACGGCGCCAGCTTCGCACCGACCGTCCTCACCGAGGTCCCGGCCGACACCACGATCTCCTGCGAGGAGGTCTTCGGACCCGTCCTCACCGTGCAGAAGGTGTACGGCGAGGCCGAGGCCCTGGCCGCCGCCAACGACTCCAAGTACGGCCTCCAGGCGGGCGTCTTCACCCACGACCTGCAGGCCGCCTTCCGCGCCCACCGCGCCCTTGAGGTCGGCGGTGTCGTCATCGGTGACGTCCCCTCCTACCGCGCCGACCAGATGCCGTACGGCGGCGCCAAGCAGTCCGGCGTGGGCCGCGAGGGCGTCAAGTTCGCGATGGACGACTACACCTACGAGCGGGTCCTGGTCCTCACCGGCCTCGCCCTCTGACCTGCCAGGAACAGCTCACCACGGCCGGAGCCCGCTGTGCGGGGGCTCCGGCCGTCGTGTGCTGCATAGGTGGTGACCTGGTCTGATGGTCGATTCTTGGCTGATATCCACAGGCACACGGGAACACGGTGGGAACACCACCGCTAATCTCCCCGGCCATGGCAAGCGTCGTACCGCGTAAGAACAAGGCCGGCGAGATCGTCACCTACCAGGTCAAGTGGAGGGCCGGCGGCAAGCGCACCGGCGAGTGGCAGCACGAGAGATTCGACGGGGACGAGGCAGGCAGCGAGGCGGCCGAACTCTTCGCCCGGGCTGTGGACGAGGCCGGGCAGCAGTGGCCGGCCGGATGGGTCAAGGGCGAGGGGTACATCGACGCCCAGGCCGAGAACACGGACGCACTGCGGTACCGGTTCGACAACTACGCCCGGCAGAGCATCGAGAACCGCACCGCCAGCAAGCGGTACAAGCGCGTGCGCTACCGGGCGATGGAGGTCTACATCTTCCCGACGTTCGGCAACTGCGACGTCCGCAGTACCGAACACTTCAGCAAGGCGACCATCGGTGCGTGGGTCAACAGGATGCGTACCACCAAGGTCAAGCGCGGTGCCGAGATCAAGAACATGTCGTCGGAGACGCTGCGCGGCCTGCACGGACTGCTCGCGTCGGTCCTGAAAGAGGCGGTCATCGCGGAACCCCCACTCAGGGACCGCAACCCGTGCGACCTCACCAGGCTGCCCAAGGACGACGAGCGGGGGGTGGGGGACGACGAGTCAACGGACGAGATGGAGTTCATGACCCCTGAGGAGGTCGCGGGCCTGGTGGACTGCTTCCCCCGGGCCAGTGACCGAATGCTCGTCCGCACCCTGTACGGCACTGGGCTGAGGTGGGGGGAAGTCACCGCCCTGGCGGCCAAGCACGTGCGCTCGCCAAAGACGGGCCGGTACGAGGTGCGTGTCACCCGAGCCTGGAAGCGGGACACAGGGCCACCGGATGTGTGGTGGCTCGGGCCGCCCAAGACGCGGGTTGGGCGCCGGACAGTTGAGATCACAGCGGGGCTGTGGCGGGAGATTCTCGACTTCGGTCTCGGCGACCTGAGTTCGAGCGACCTTGTCTTCACCAACGGCGACGGTGGACGGCGCGCCTACAGCACGTTCTATGACCGGTGGCTGGCGGCGATCAAGGAGGCGAAGAAGCGCGGGGTACTGCCGGAGTGGAAGCACCCGACCGTCCACGACCTACGCCACTCGCATGTTGCGGCCCTGCTGTCCGATGGTCACAGCCTTACCTACGTCCAGCGGCGGCTGGGACATGAGTCCATCAAGACGACGTCCGACCGGTACGGGCACCTGCTGGAGACGGCGCATGGAACTCGTGGTCACCGTGCTGCGCTGCGCCCCGTCCTTCGGTGAAGGCGCCTGTCCGCCGTCCTGCGATGCACTGGAGGAGGCGGCCCGCATCCTGCACATCGACATGGTGGTCGTGCGCAACGCCCTCGAGCGCTGCCTGCCGACGACGGGCGACCAGCGGCGCGGCCGGGTGGTGTTCGTCGGCGAGCAGCGCACCGTGGGCCCGCAGGGCGGTTGCGTAGGCCTGGAGCAGCGCGTCACGGTGGCCCTGCAGGGCTGCCTGTGCCCCTCGGATAGCACGCCGTGACCGTGGAGGTACGCCTGGACCAGGGTGCCCTGGCACGGCTGCTGCGGGCCCGTGGCGGGATCGCCCGGCGCAAGCTGAAGCAGCCCGAGGAGCGGGTGGCACGGATCGCCGCGCCGGAGGCTCCGGGCAGCATGGGCGAGTTCATCAGCACCGACATCCAGGAGGGGCCGCGCGGCCTCCAGGGCGTCATCATCTGTGATCACCCCAAGGAGCGCCCGGTCCTGGACGGCACCCGCCCGCACCTGATCCGTCCACGCCGCCGTAACTTCCTGCGGTTCGAGGTGGGCGGGGACGTCGTGTTCACCAAGCTAGTGCGTCACCCGGGCACTCGCCCCAACAACTTCCTAGCCGAGGCGCTCCGCCTGGGGCGGTAGCGACGACTGCACTGCTGAGGTGAGGTGTTGCCGGGTCGCCAACTAGGGCACCGGAGCCAAGGGTGCGTGGGCAGGCGCGATTTCTAGTTAGCTGCCCGCCGACACGCCTGTCACTTTACCTCTAATTCTCTTTCAATTTGTCATTTCCGGGGTTTGGCTTGAGTGTAGACCCTCTCCTCATGGGCGGAGATTTCCATTCGATGGCCAGTGGATCTCTGATTCTTTGGTTGAGTTTTCCCCTCCTTGCCTCAAGGTGGCGTGCGGTTCGGGCGTCGTGCGTGGATTCGGCGAAATCTGCTCGGTCTGCATGTGGTTGACAGGTGAAACCTGCTGGGTTTTGATCTTGCGGCTGTGGAAATCGTGTGACTGCGGAGTGGGGGACATGAGGTCAACTCCGATGCTTTGCCGTGCTGTTATGGGACGACGTGCCGAGCGGGCGCGAGGGCGCCGGGTCTGGCTGGCGGCATCCGTGCTCATCGTTCAGTTGGTCGGTACCGTCGGCGTGCAGGCGGTTGCCGCGCAGGCGACGCCCGGTGACGCGCCGTCGGCCGTCGACAGTGACCTGTCGCCCGAGGCGGCCGCGTCGCAGAAGGCGGCGCTGTCGAGTTCGCCCGTTTCGGTTGATGCCGAGACGACGCCCACGCAACTGGTCATGGCGCAGCCGGACGGCACATTCACCGTCGAGTTCGACCCCGAGGCGGTGCGCGTGCGGCAGGCGTCGGGCTGGGTGCCCGTCGACACCGATCTCGCGACGACCTCCTCCGGGGAGCTTGTGCCGAAGGCCGTCCCCGTGGACATCTCCTTCTCCGGGGGCGGCGCCCACGACCCCCTGGCACGCATCACGAAGGACGGCAAGACCTACAGCGTCGGCTCACCCTGGACGTTGCCACCGCCCACGCTCTCCGGTTCGACGGCCACGTATCCAGATGTCATGCCCGGTACAGACCTGGTGGTCAAGGCGACGGCGGACGGCTTCAGCGAGAACCTGGTCGTCAAGTCCCGCGCGGCAGCCTCCGATCCGGATCTGGCGAGCGTCCGCTTCCCCGTCTCGGTCGACGGCGTCTCCGCGTACGACACCCACTCCGGGGGCGCGGCCTTCGTCGACGCCGAGGGACAGCCAGTGTTCACCACAGGCAGCGCGCTGATGTACGACTCCTCGACGGCCGCCACCACCTCCGGGACCTCGGCGGCGGCCACGACGGCGTCGCGCACCTCGTACGCGGTTTCGACAGCCGCCCTGCGTACGGCCATCGCCGAAGCCGGCGCCCTCGACGGACCCGTCCCCGGCGCCCGCGCGACCGCCATGGACGTGACCGCCTCGGACGACGCGCTGACGTTCAAGCCGGACCAGGCCTTCCTCGACGACCCGGACACCACCTACCCCGTGGTGCTCGACCCCCAGACGACCAGTGCGTCGCTGTCGGGGTGGACGACGGTGTGGACGAGCTCGCCGGACACCTCGTTCTGGAAGACCTCGCACGCGCTGGGTGTCGGCTACGACGCGTGGGTGGACAACAAGAAGGCGCGTTCGCTGTACCAGTTCGACACGCACACCCTGGGCGGCAAGAAAATCCTCTCGGCGACCTTCACGGCGCTTGAGGTGTGGTCGGCGAACTGCACCGACAAGGCAGTGCAGCTGTGGCGTACGGGAACCATTTCCTCCAGCACCAAGTGGTCGGCGCAGCCGGCCTGGTCCGCCCAGGTGGACTCCGTCAGTACCGCCAAGGGCTACTCGTCCTCCTGCCCCGGTGGGAATGTCGACTTCGACGCCACAGACGCGGTGAGCTACACCGCTGGGCAGTCGTCCTCGACCACCACACTCGGGCTACGGGCCGCCGACGAGGGCGACGACATCGCCTGGAAGCAGTTCGCCTCCCCGTCAGACCACAAGCCCACCCTGTCGGTGACGTTCGTGTCCAAGCCGTCCGCACCGACGGGGGTGAAGCTGTCCAACCCGAACCTGGCGTGTGCGGCGACCCGCGCCACGGCCGCCGTAATCCGGGACACGACGCCCACGCTGGGTGCGGCGCCGAAGTCGGCGGACGGTTCGCAGTCGACGCTGCGGCCCAACTTCGAGGTCTACAAGTACGACGCCGACGCCACCGACCCGCTGGCTGGCTCGGGCAGCCCGTCGGCCTACACGACCTCCGGGACGACCGGCACCTGGACGAGCCCGGCGCTGACGAACGGGCAGACGTACTGGTTCCGCGCCCGCAGTCAGTACAAGTACTCCTTCGACGGCACCACCGGCTACATGTACTCGGGCTGGAACAGCGGCTGTTGGTTTCGCGTTGACTCCTTGGCCCCCGTACAGCCGGACGTCGACTCCACGACGTACCAGGAGTGCGCAAGCCCGGACAGCCCGGACGACTGCACGGCCTACGGCGGTGTGGGCGCGCCCGCGACATTCACGCTCAAGGCCAACGGGGCGTCGGACGTTGTGAAGTTCACGTACCAGCTGAACGACAACCCTGTGCGGACCAAGACGTTCACGAGCGCCACCACCAGTTACACGCTGCCCCTGGCGCCCGACGTACGCGGGCTGAACACCCTGACCCTCCAGACCTGGGACTCGGCGGGCAACGGGTCGCTCAGCTACACCTACTCCTTCAAGGTCGCGCCGGGCGCCGGCCCAGTCGATCAGTGGTCGATGGACGAGGGCACCGGCTCCACTGCGGCTGACTCCGTGAACGGCAAGAACGCAACCCTGAAAAGTGGAGCAACCTGGAGCGACAAGGCCCGGCTCGGCAAGGCCCTTCAGGGCGACGGCACGGCCGCATACGCAACGACGGACTCTTCTGCGCTGGACACGACGAAGAGTTTCACGGTGGCCGCCTGGGTCCGGCTGACCGGCAACGCCCACAATGCCGTGGCCGTCGCGCAGTCGGGAGTCAACGGGTCAGCGTTTGCGCTGTATTACTCGACCGCCTATCAGGCGTGGATCTTCAACCGGTATACCTCGGACGTTGCATCGCCGACCATCGTCCGCTCCATCTCGACGATGACCCCGGCAGTCGGCGTCTGGACGCATCTGATGGGTGTGTACGACGCGCAGGAGCAGACCATCCAGCTCTTTGTCAACGGCGTGCCACAAGGCGATCCGGTCGCTTTCACCACTCCCTGGCAGGCCACCGGCGGGCTGCAGATCGCCCGCGGCCAGGCAGGAGGCACCTTCACCGACTACTTCCCGGGACAGGTGGACGAGGTGACCGCCTGGAACCGGATCCTGTCCGAGGAGGAGATCGCCGACCTCCAGGCGATGACGAACGCGAGCACGGGCCACGCGCAGCCGGCTCTCGCCGCGGACTGGGGCATGGGGGAGACCTCGGGCACGGCGGCCTCGGACTCCTCGGGATACGGCCACACCGCCACCATCGCCTCCGGCGGAACCTGGACCACGGACACCGACGGCGGTAAAGGCAACGTGCTTTCCCTGAACGGCACTTCGACGGCCAACGTCACAGCCTCCGGCCCGATCGTGGACTCCCAGGGCGACTTCTCTGTGGCGGCCTGGGCCAACCTCGACACGGGTGCCCTGTCCGACACGAGCGTGGCCCATCACATGAGGATCGCCACTCAGTCCGGCGGCGTACGCGACTCCTGGGGCCTGTGGTACGACCAGGCGGCGGGCTCCACTCAGGGTATGTGGGTGTTCGGCCGCACCAGCGCCGACACCACCAGCGCCTCGGTCGTCAAGGTGCCCGCCGACATCGCATCCGCCCAACTCGTCGACCCGGGTTCCTGGACGCTCTTGACCGGCGTCTACGACGGTGCCCACCACCAGTTGTTCCTCTACGTCAACGGAGTCCGGCAGGGGGCTCAGGGCGACACCGACACCGAAAACAACACCGGGGACGGCGTTGTCTTCGACACGCCCTGGCAAGCCACCGGCACCTTCAACATCGGCCGCGGGCGGATCAGCACCGGCGCGTACAGCGACTACGCGCACAGTCTCGTGGACGACGTACGGGTGTGGACCGGCGTCATGTCCGACACCGACATCAACCAGATGTACAACACCGAAGCGCCCATCCCGCTGTAGCACCATCCCGCCGACACGGCGGGCGTGACCGAACCTCAGCGGACTTTCACACGAAACGGGAGAGCAGTCATGGATGGGCTACGGCGGACACGGCTGTGGGTCGTCGCTGTCACCACGAGCGCCCTGGTGGCCACGGGACTGGGCACCGCCCCGGCGGTGTGGGCAACCCAGCCACACGGGCACCACACGGTGCACGCACCGGATGTCAAGAACGGCACCGCCGTGCCCTTCAAGGCCAAGAAGGCCACGAGGAAGGACCCCGCCAAGGCGGCCGCCACCCGTACCGCCAGGCAGATCGCGCAGCCGGCACACTGGCCGACCGCGTCCGCCGTCACCGTACCCGTGGCAGCCGAGAAGGCCCGTGCCAAAGCCACTTCGGTGGGCGGTGTGCCGGTCGAGGTGAGCGCGCCGGCCACCGGCACAGCCCCGGCCAAGGTGGCAGTCAAGGTGGCTGCACACCGCACCGCAGCCGCCCTCGGCATCAACGGCACCGTACTGTCTCTCGCCCGCGCCGACGGGAGACAGGGAACGGGCAAGACCCGGGTGACCCTGGACTACTCCGGCTTCGCCCACGCCTACGGTGGCGACTACGCCTCCCGGCTGACCTTGATGCGTCTGCCCGCCTGCGCGCTCACCACCCCCAGCGTGAAGAAGTGCCAGGCCACGACCCCGATTGCTACCCAGAACGACGTCACACACCACACCCTTACGGCCACCACCGCCGTCAGTGCCTCCGCTGCGACGGCCCTCGCCGCGACCGCCGCCGCCAAGTCCGGAGCCGGCTCCTTCCAGGCGACCTCCCTCAACCCGTCCGCTTCCTGGAGCGCGGGCGGCTCCAGCGGTGACTTCACCTGGTCGTACCCGCTGGCCGTGCCGCCGTCCAACGGCGGGCCGGCCCCCAACCTGGCCATCACCTACGACGCACAGAGCGTCGACGGACGGCTGCCGTCCACCAACAATCAGCCGTCCTGGATCGGCGAAGGCTTCGACCTCACCACCGGATACATCGAGCGCTCTTACGACTCCTGCGACGACGACGGCCAGTCCGGCAAGAACGACGAGTGCTGGGCGAACGACAACGCCACCCTGGTCCTCGGCGGCAAGTCCAGCCCGCTCATCAAGGATTCGACGACCGGCGAGTGGCATCCCAAGGCCGACGACGGTGAGCGTGTCACCCACTCCACGGGCGCGACCAACGGCGACGACGACGGCGAGTACTGGACCGTCACCACCCCGGACGGCACCCAGTACGTCTTCGGCAAGAACCGTCTGCCGGGCTGGGCCACGGGGGATGCGGTCACCAACTCCACCTGGACCGCCCCGGTGTTCGGGGACGACTCCGGTGAACCGGGTTACGACCAGGGCAGCAGTTTCTCGAGCCGGGCGCTGACCCAGGCCTGGCGCTGGAACCTGGACTACGTCGTGGACCCGCACGGCAACGCGATGTCGTACTGGTACACCAAGGAGAGCAACTACTACGCCAAGAACGGCACCACGACCGACAACGGTACGGTGTACGACCGCGGCGGCTACCTGAGCCGGATCGACTACGGGATCACGTCCTCGACGGTGTTCAGCAAGGCGCCGGAGAAAGTCTCCTTCACCACCGCCGAACGCTGCCTGGTGACCAGCACCGAGAACTGTTCCTCGCTCACCTCCAGCACCGCCTCGCACTGGCCGGACGTGCCGTTCGACCAGGTCTGTGCCTCCGGAAAGGTGTGCACGGCGACCGGACCGACGTTCTTCTCCCGCAAGCGGCTGACCGGTGTGACCACCAGCGTCTGGGACGCGAGCCTGACCACCCCGGCCTACCGGGACGTCGACACCTGGGCTCTTGACCAGTCCTTCCCCGACCCCGGCGACGGCACCTCCGCAGGCCTGTGGCTGAAGTCCATCACCCGCACCGGCAAGGACGGCTCCACCAAGGACATGCCACCGGTCACCTTCGCCGGCGTCCAGTTGTTCAACCGGGTCGACACCACCCACGATGACATCGCGGCGCTGGTCAAGTGGCGGGTGCGGACGATCACGTCGGAGACCGGATCGGTCCTGACCGTCAACTACTCCGACCCGCAGTGCGTGGCGGGTAAGACCATGCCGAGCGCGCCGGATTCCGACAACTTGCGCTGCTTTCCGACGTACTGGCAGCCGCCGTTCACGGCCGATCCCCAACTCGACTGGTTCCACAAGTACGTCGTCACCCAGGTCACCGAGTCCGACCCGACCGGCGGGGCCCCGCTGAAGGAGACCGACTACACCTACAACGGCTCCCCGGCCTGGCACTACGACAGCGACAACGTCACCGCCCCGGCCAAGCGTAAGACCTGGTCGCAGTGGCGCGGCTACGGCAGCGTCACCACGACCACGGGCGATGCGCAGTCCACACGGACGAAGACCGTAGCCACCTACTTCCGCGGCATGGACGGCGACAAGCAGTCCGACGGCACCACACGCAGCGCCAAGGTCACCGACTCCACCAAGACCTCGGTGACCGACGACGATCCGCTCGCCGGAAACGTCCGCGAGTCGATCACCTACAACGGCTCCGCCGAGGTGTCAGGCACGATCACCGACCAGTGGACCCACCAGACAGCAACGGACGGCACCCGCAGCAGCTACTTCACCCGCCCGGCGGCCGTGCACACCCGTACCGACCTGGCCTCCGGCGACCCCCGCAACACGCTGGTCTCGACGACGTACGACCCGACGACCGGTGCGGCGCTGACGGTCGACGACCAGGGCGACACGGCCGTCCAGGGCGACGAGCAGTGCACCCGCACGACGATCGCGAACAACACCACCGACTGGCTGATGGCCTTCCCCACCCGGGTCGAGACGGTCGACGTGGCCTGCGACGCGGCGACGACCCGCCCCGACGACGTGGTCTCCGACGTTCGTACCCTCTACGACAGCCAGTCCTACGGCGCCGCCCCGACGCTCGGCGACGAGACGTCGACACAGCGCCTGTCGTCGTACAGTAACGGCAGCCCGGTCTACCAGACGGTGTCCACCTCCCACTACGACACGCAGGGCCGGGTCGACTCGGTCAAGGACGCGGACCAGAACACGGTCAGCACCACCAAGTACACGCCCACCACCGGCGGCCCGTTGACCAGCACGGTCACCACAGACGCCAAGAACTACTCGACCACCACCACCTTCGACCCGGCGCGTGGCCTTGCCACCTCGGTCGTCGACCCCAACAGCAAGCGCACGGACTACGCGTATGACGGCCTCGGCCGGCTGACCAGCCTGTGGCTGGCCAACCGCAGCAAGTCCTCGGGACAGTCCGCGAGTCTCGTCTACACCTACGCGATCTCCAACACCGCGGCCTCCGCGGTCTCCACGGGCAAGCTCAACAACGACGGCACGACGTACGACACGACGTACGCCCTGTACGACGCGCTGCTGCGACCTCGCCAGACCCAGACCCCGGCGCCGGGCGGCGGCCGGGTCATCGCGGAGACCAAGTACGACAGCCTCGGTCTGGCAGTCGAGTCCGACGCCGACTACACCGACAACACCTCCCCGTCCGGGACCCTGGAGAACATCACCTCCGCGGTCCCGTCCCAGACCCTGACCACGTTCGACGGCGCGGGCCGCGCCACCGCGAAGGACTTCTACGCCCTCGGCACCAAGCGGTGGACGACGTCCACGGCGTACGGCGGTGACCGCACCACCGTGACCCCGCCCAAGGGCGGCATCGCGACGACGACCCTGACCGACACCCTCGGCCGCACCATAGAGACCCGGCAGTACGACAACGGCACCCCGACCGGCACCTACACGTCCATCAAGTACCACTACGACGCGAAGAGCCGGCTGAAGGAGGTCGTCGACGACGACGGCAACACCTGGTCGTACGGCTACGACCTGATGGGCCGCAAGACGACGTCGACGGACCCCGACACGGGCACGACGCAGACGACGTACGACGACCTGGACCAGGTCGCCTCGACCACCACGGCACTCGGCACAGCTGACGAGAAGACGCTCAGCTACAGCTACGACATCCTCGGTCGCAAGACCGACATGTACGACGGCAAGGTGAAGGACGCGGCGCACGAACTGGCCAAGTGGACCTACGACTCGGTGGCCAAGGGGCTGCCCACGTCGGCGATCCGGTACGTCGGCGGCAGTTCGGGCTCGGCGTACGTCACCCAGGTCGGTGCGTACGACTCGCTTTACCGGCCGACCCTGACCCGCGTCACCATCCCCTCCGTCACCGGCGAGGAGGCGCTGGCCGGCGCGTACACGTCGACGACCGGCTACAACCTCGACGGAACCATCCAGGTCACCTCCGACCCGGCGGCCGGCGGACTTCCCGCCGAGTCGCTGGAGTACGGCTACAACGACCTGAGCATGCCGACTACGCTGAACGGCGCCACCGGCTACGTCCAGAACACCAACTACACCAAGCTCAGCGACATCAGCCAGCTCACGCTGGGGGTTTCCTCCTCGGACACCGCCAAGTGGCTCCAGATCACCAACACCTACGAGGACGGCACCCGCCGCCTCCAGCGGGAACTGGTCACCGACGACGCGCAGAGCGCACCCGTCCAGGACACGACGTACACCTACGACGACGCGGGCAACCCGACGAAGGTCGCCACGCACGCCGACGGCCTCGACGACGTCCAGTGCTACCGCTACGACGGCCACGACCGGCTCACCGAGGCCTGGACGGCCACCGACGGCTGTGCCGCCGCGGCGTCCACGGCGGTCCTCGGCGGCCCGGCACCGTACTGGCACAGCTACGCCTACGACGACCTGGGCAACCGCAAGACCGACGTCGACCACGCGACCACGGCCGGCGGTTCCGACACGTCGACCTCGTACGGGTACCCGCCAGCGGGCGGCACCCAGCCGCACACCCTGTCGTCGTCGACGACGACCAAGGGCTCGACCACCACCAAGAACAGCTACACCTACGACGCCGCGGGCAACACCCACACCCGTACGCTGGACGGCAAGACCCAGACGCTGGACTGGGACGGCGAGGGCCACCTCACCAAGGTGACCAACGCGGATGGGACGTCGGCCTCCTATCTCTACGACGCAGACGGCAGCCGGCTCCTCTCTCGCGACGACTCCGGCACCACCCTCTACCTCGGCGACACCGAACTGCACGTCGCCAAGGGCGCGGCGACGGCCACGGGCACGCGCTACTACACGTGGGCCGGCCAGACCATTGCCGTGCGCACGAGCACGGGCGGCCTTCAGTGGCAGGTCACGGACGCCCACGACACCGCCGAGATCGCGGTGGACGCGACGACACAGTCGCTGACCCGGCGGCGGCTCGACCCGTTCGGTAACGCCCGCGGCACCCAGCCGAGCTCGGGTTCCTGGCTGGGTGACAAGGGATTCGTCAGTGGTGTCGTAGACGCCACCACGGGGCTGACACACCTCGGGGCGAGGGACTACGACCCGACGATCGGCCGCTTCGTCTCGGACGACCCGGTCCTCGAGCTGACCGACGCCCAGCAGATCGACGGGTACACGTACGCGGCGGACAACCCGATCACGGGCAGCGACCCGACGGGCCTCATGAACGTGATGGATCCCGGTGGCGACGGCGGCTGCCCTTCCACCGGATGCACAGCCCCCTCCACCACAAGTGACGGCGACGGAGGCGGCACCCACCACAGCAGTGGTGGCGGCGGTGGCAGCTCGCACCACAGCTGCGGCTGGTCTTTCTCCTGCTACGCCAAGAAGGCCTACCACGTCGTCCAGCGGCACCCGGTGATCGCGGCCGTGGTCGCCACGGCGGTGGTGGTCGGCGCGGTCGCCTGCGTGGTGGCCACAGCAGGAGGTTGCGCAGCTGTCCTGGTCGCAGGTGCGACGGGCTTCGCCGAAGGTGCTGAGGCAGGCAGCCTCGCTGCTGCCGTGGTCGGTGCCTCAACCGGAGTTGCGGCTGAGGGCGGCGCTGTCGTCGCTGGTACGGCGAGTATCGCCAGCGCGGGCGCCGGTGCGATAGAAGAAGGTGCCCAAACCGCCTCCGCGTCCAAGGCGGCAACCGAATCCGGCGCCAAGGCGGCCGACAGCGCGGCGGAGGGAACTGCCGGTTCCGGTGCGGCCAAGGGTGGCGAACGTGCCGACACTGCCGCGCCCAAGACCGGCGCAAGCGGCTGCAACCACAGCTTCCTGCCCGCGACCAAGGTCCTCATGGCCGACGGTCATGACAAGAAGATCAAGGACATCAAGGCTGGCGACAAGGTCCTGGCCACCGACCCGGAAACCGGAAAGAGCCAGTCCCGCACAGTCGAGAAGCTCATCACCACGAAGCACGACAAGGACTTCGCCACCGTAACCGTCCGCAGTGGCGGCAAGTCATCGAAGATCGTTGCGACGGTCACCCACCCCTTCTGGGTCGCAACCAAGAGGGCATGGATCGACGCCGGCCACCTCAAGCCCGGAATGCGCCTCCTGTCCGCTTCCGGCGCCACCGTCGTAGTGTCGTCGGTCAAGATCTGGCACCACCAGCACCTCACACACGATCTGACCGTTGATGTCACGCACACGTACTATGTGCTGGCGGGGGCGACGCCGGTCCTGGTCCACAATTGCGGAACCGAGACACTTGGACCGAACACCTATTCCTGGGAGCATGAGGAATCGGGAAGCCTGTTCGAGGCAGAGGTTGATGAAAATGGGACAATGACGATGCTGGCTGGGACAAAAGAGAGCCCTGTGCGAGGCATCGACTTGTTCAACAGGGCGCTTGATCACTTTGGCGATCGAGTCACATCTATCAATGGCAATCTCATTGAAGAGAATAGGGCTACATTTAATGCGCTCACGGGCGGAGGTATGTCGCCAGAGGAGGCGATCCTCGAGACATGGACAGGGAAGCTGGCCACCAGAAGCGGGTTCAGTACGCTGAAGTCTCTTAAGCTTATTGGCGAGCCTGGAAATTATTCCAAGGTTGAGCCGATCTTCACAAAACCCTAGGGGGACGTGGTGACTCTAGATGACTGGATCGTACGAGCTCTCCGGATGCAGCAAGACGGGGCGACGATCGTCGACCTAGCCGGCTTCCTTCGAGAATTCGAGGAGGGCGGCGGCAGGAAAATTAACGCAGCATCCGCCCTTGGTAAGGAATACGGCTGGTCAGTAAAGCAGAAGCTTGAACTGCTGAGCTGGGTCGAAGGTGGAGTCACTGATGAAGAATTGATCTCCTTCGGCTCGCCCTGGTTTCCTGGTGAATAATCTGTATTTCTCGCTGGTGATGCCGGAATGCAGTACGTCGGGAACGGATTTATGCAATCCATGCAGGCTCTGATTTCTGAAACCTGGGACAAGGCCTTCTTCTGAAGGGCGTAGTCTCAAATCCTGCATGAGGGTCCGCCGGTTTGTTGGTGCGTCGCTTGTGCGTCTACGTGGGACGCCACGGCGTGGTGCTGCCGGCGGAGTTCTTCGAGCGGATGCGGGGGTTAGGGTGGAAGCTGCCTGCAGAGGCCGTCGACGCGTCGCTGGCGCGCCTGGGCTTGACCGCCTGGCAGGTCGGCTGACGTGTTCAGCGGCATGACGGATGAGATCACGGATATCAGTCACCGCGTGAATTCGGACCGCCGCGGGAATTTCGTCGGCACGGTACTGAGGTTGGGGAGTGGGAAGTGACAGGCGCACGCGCGGAACGCCGTTCCGCAGGCACCGAGACTCTGGTGGACGTACTGCTGCGCTGGGCGTGGATCCGGCGCCGCACACCGGCGCGGGACATCGTGGACTTCGACGGCGGGCAGCCGTTGCGGGTCGTCGGGTTCACGCAGAGTATCGGTGGGACGGTCAAGGTCTCGGTCGGCAGGGGCAAGCAGATTGCGCGGTTGAGGCAGGGCTACCTTCGGCTCGCCGCCGGGGAGGCGCCGGTCTGGAACGACGCGCGAGGAGGCCGGAGTGCGACCCTCCAGGCGCCGTTCCGGTTGAAGCCGGCGGCCGGGAAGGTACGCCTGGCCCGGAAGTTCGAGCGATACGAACTCGTCACGGGCGCTGGGACGTATGACCTGACGGTGCCCAGGAAGGACGGGGAGCTGATACGGCACGCGTTGGGCGGCGATGTTGGGACTCGCTGTTGATTCTCGGCAAGCTCTAGCAATTCGCTAATCACTTCAGCTTCCACGGCACGTCATCATGTCGCACGGAGTTAGTCCCTGGAACACCGTCGGACCGATGGCTGGTATGTAGTCGAGGGAGGTCGTGCACCAGCGTGGAGTGACCCCTTGAGGTCCGACACTTCCGTTTTATGCGGCGAGGTGGAGTCGTTGTCTGTAGCGGGTCCTGGCCTGGTGTGGGGTGAGGTAGCCGATGGTCGAGTGGATCCGCTCCCGGTTGTAATACTGCGCGATCCATCCGAATACACGACCGCCCAGGAGCGATGGGGCCCGTGCGCGGACGATGGCGACGCGGAGTTGTTCGGCGGCCGGGCCCTGCTCCACACCGACTTACGGCCGGACAACATCCTCATCACCGACAGCCAGGCATGCCCGGTCGACTGGGCGTCTTCCACCCGGGGGGCGGCCTGGATCGAGCCATTCCTGTGGGCCCTGCAGATCATGCAAGCAGGGGAGGCGGTGGCAGTGGCGGTGAGCTGGGCGCGTCAACTGTGGTCCTGGCGCGAAGCAGCCCCCACAACGCTGCGGGCGTTCGCGGCTGCTGTCGCACGCTTATGCCACAGCACTGCCGCCACCGAGAAGTCCCGTGAGGCGATCCATGCGGCGGCCTGTGCCGCTGAACTACGGGCCTACCTCACCCTGGGTCCTGAGACCGGAACATGACCGCCACGCCCGGGAGTTACGGGCGCGTGTTCGACAGCGAACATCCTGGACTAACTCATATGGGTGACTGAGGGGCGTTGTTCACATTCATCTAGTCACGGTGCATAGTTCGCGGTTAAATGTCATCCGTGTTTCTGGCCGACGGCCGTTACATCTGACAAGCTGCCGCGCTGAGACGCGGTGGGTGGTCCCTCGTTCATGCTCCGCAAGTTGGACAGAGGGCACCACGGTGGGGCCCGGCGGCGGGACGTGCCGCCGGGCCCCATTGCGTTCTACGGCAGGAAAAGGCTTGCTGGTTGCAGGAGGGCCTGAAACTCCGCACAAGCGGACGCAGCCTGTCGACCGCGCGCCCCCTGCGGGATGCCTTTTCGGTCGTCTTGCTGGAGTCCCGCCCCGTGAGCCGTCCAGCGTGAAGAATGCGCAGGTGGGAACGGCGGCCCGGCTGGATGTTCTCGCCGGTGTTCCCACGGGAACACCCTTCGACGCGTGGACGGCTTCAGGCGGGCTGAAGCGGCTCAGTCCGGGCTCAGACGGGACGGATTCGCCCTGGTCACAGCAAACCAGCAGGTCAGGCCCCCTGTAGAGGGCTCACTGTGCGGGGGCTCCGGCCGCGGTGAGCCGTGGGGGCGCCGGTGAGCTTTGTCGACGGGTGATCGTCGTCCCCTCGAAGGGGCCCGGCGCCGATGCCTTCCGGTGCCGGGCCCCTTCTCGGTGCCGGCCGCTCCGGACCCTCAACCGGAGAAGCCGACGTGCGCGAGCCGCAGCGGGCCGCGCAGTCTGAGGTGGACGTCGTGCACACCCTCGGCGACGATGCCGGCGGTGAGCGAGGTGTACGCATACGGACCCGGCGTCGGCTCGGCGAGCGTCAGCACCGCCAGCGACGGGCCGCCGTCCAGGGAGAGTTCCAGCGAGCCGGCGCCCGACACCCGCGCGGTCACCTGCGCCACCCCCTGACCGAAGTCGCAGTCTCGGTAGACGAGTTCACCGAGGCCGTCGCCCTTCGGCGTGACCGCGTCGCCCGCCGTCCTCGTACGGTCCACGATCGCGATCCCCGACTGCTCGTCGAAGCCGGCCGCATCCAGGCCGCGTTCGGAGGTGACATCACGCGGTGCCGCCTGCTCGCCGTCCAGGACCACCGTCGTACGCAGCCGGATGTCCTCGCTGGACGCGCCGACCAGGACGTCGTACGGCCCCTGCTCCAGGCGTCGTCGGTCCCGCGCCACGTCCCAGAACGCGAAGGCGGAGAGCGGGACTTCGAAGGCCAGCCCGGTCCGCTCGCCGGGGGCGAGGGTGATCCTGCGGTGGGCCAGGAGTTCGCGGCGCGGGCGCACCGACGACGGCTCGACCGCCCGGGAGTAGAGCTGGGCCACCTCGTCCGCCGTCACGTCACCGGTGTTGGTGACCGTGAACGACACGTGGAGCGTCCCCGTCGCCGCCTCGGCGACCAGGCCGGCGTAGGAGAAGGACGCGTACGACAGTCCGTGGCCGAACGGGAAGAGCGGGGTGCCCTCGAAGTAGAGGTACGTCTGCCGGGCGCCCAGTACGTCGTAGTCGAGCAGGTCGGGAAGGTCCGCGTCGGCGGCGTACCAGGTCTGCGGAAGACGGCCGGCGGGGGAGACGTCACCGGCCAGGACGCGGGCGAGCGCGGAGCCGGCCGCCTGGCCGCCGTGCGCCGTCCACAGGACGGCGGGGAGGCGGCCCACGTCCACCGCGTAGGGGTAGGCCGAGGTCAGGGCCAGGACCGTCCGCGGGTTCGCGGACCGGGCCGCGCGCAGCAGGCGCTCCTGGTGCGGGGGCAGGGCCAGGGTCGTACGGTCCTCGGTCTCGCGGCCGTTGATGTGCGGGTCGTTGCCCGCGACGACCAGGACCGCGTCGGCCGCCGCGGCCACCCTGGCGACGGCCTCCGTGCCCCGCTCGACGATGATCAACTCGAAGATCGACGCGTTGTCGGCGGCAACCCGTACGCCGTCGGCGGCGACACAGAGGTGGTGACCGGTGCCGAGATGCCGGAGGAGGTGACCGTTCTCGTGGGGTTCCAGGCGGAACGTCTCCTGGACGACCCAGCCGCCGGGCTGGTCGGCGGAGGCGCGGACCCGGCCGTCGTCGGCGACCGACAGATAACGGCCGTCGGGGGCGCGGAGCGTCAGCACGCCCTCGCCCCAGTCGACGAGGGCGAGTTCGGTGCCCGTGGCGTCGGTGGTCAGCGGGGGCAGGTCGGTACGGCCCGCCAGCAGCGCCGGGTCCAGGGCACCCGCCGCGCCGCGTGCCTCGTCGGCGGCCTCGGGGGCGGGCGGCACCTGCAGGAAGGTGCCGTCCGCGAGCCTCAGTCGGACCCGGTCCACGCCCTCCGCGAACTCCACCCGCTCCGCGCCGAACCGTTCGTACAGGCCCTCCAGCGGGGTGGAGCGGTGCAGCAGCGTGCCGCTGTACCAGTCGAGCTTGCACTCGTCGGCGAGCAGGCCGACCACCGCGATCCGGGTGTCGGGCGCGAGCGGCAGCAGGTCGTCGTCGTTCTTGAGGAGGACCACCGCCTGTTCCGCGGCCTCCTGGGCCAGCGCGCGGTGGGCCGGGGTGTCGAAGTCGGACGTGTGCGCGTACGGGTCGTCGTGCGGGTCGAACTCGCCGAGGCGGAAGCGGACCGAGAGCTGGCGGCGCACGGCCGTGTCGATGTCGGCCTCGGTCAACAGGCCCTGCTCCAAGGCCCCGTTGATCCGCGCGACGATCCGCGAACCGTCCGTGCCGTGGTCGGTGAAGCTGTCGACACCGGCGAGCAGGGCGGCCGCGGTGGCTTCCTCGTGGGTGTCGAAGTAGTGCTCGTGGTCGACCAGGTTGCTGGGCGCGCCGGCGTCCGAGCAGACCAGCAGATCCTCCTCCGTCCAGGTCCGCAACCGCTCGCGCAGATACGGGGAGACGTGGTTGGGGCGGCCGTTGACCAGGTTGTACGCGGGCATCACCCCGGCCACCGCGCCCGCCCGTACGGTCTCCTCGAAGGCGCGCAGGTCGTACTCGTGCAGCACCCGCGGGCGGACCGAGGAGGAGGAAGTGGCGCGGTCCGTCTCGTTGTTGTGGGCGAGCCAGTGCTTGAGGACGGGCGCGGTGCGCCAGTACACCGGGTGGTCGCCGCGCAGGCCGCGGGTGTAGGCGGTGGCGATGGCGGAGGTGAGCCTCGGGTCCTCGGAGTAGCCCTCCTCGTTGCGGCCCCAGAGCGGGTGGCGCAGCAGATTCACCGTCGGTGCCCAGACGTTGAGGCCCACGCGGTCGTCGCGGGCGCGCATCGCCCGGACCTCCTTGGACACCGCCTCCCCGACCCGTCGTACGAGATCGGTGTTCCAGGTCGCGCCGAGGCCGACCGCCTGCGGGAACACCGTCGCCGGGCCCATCCAGGCGACCCCGTGCAGGGCCTCCTGACCCGTGCGGAAGGCGGCGACGCCCAGGCGTTCCACGGCGGGCGCGCACTGGTGCAGGAAGGAGACCTTCTCGTCCAGGGTGAGCCGTGCCAGCAGGTCGTCGATGCGCTTCGCGAACGGCAGGTGCTGATCGCGGAAAGGCGGCGTAGGCGGCGTTTGAGCGGTCACGTGCGGTTCCCCTTGCGATGGAGCGACGAGGAGCTTTCGAAGCGCTTCGATGCTCATTCGACGCACCGTCGGGTGTCAAGAGACGCTCACCAAAAATTCAAGCGGCACATACGAAGAGGTCATCCCCGGCACCTCGGAGGAATCTTGGGAGCGACCCTTGTGCACCCCCGGGTGTTCACTTAACCTCGCAGCAACATCGAAGCGCTTCGACTAGCCGATTCGCCGGTCCGCCCAGGGACGCACGACGGTGGTCGACCGTGGTCGGGGGATCGCTTCGGCTCAGCCAGTTCCACTCGAGACACCGCAGCCGACGGCCACCGCCGGGTGTCCTGGTGCGCCATGAAGGGTTGACGCAATGACGCCGAACGCCACTTCCGCCCCCTCCGGGCCGAGCCGGAGAAGTTTCCTCGCCTCCACGGCCGTCGCCACCGCAGCGGTGGCGGGCGGGATGCCGCTGCTCGCCGCCTGCGGAGCGTCGGACAGCGGGTCGGGGGGCGGCTCCTCCTCGGGCAAGGACGCGAAGAAGCTGCTGCCCTCCTACGTCGCCAACAACGTGGTGACCCCGGACATCCCGGCGAAGAACGGCTCGGCGATCGGCTTCACCGCGAAGCTCGACCTGGCGACCCTGAAGACCTCGGTGCCCAAGAAGCTCGGCAAGGGGGGCAAGGTCACGGTCATGTCCCCGTTCTGGGGCTCCCCGCCGAAGGACGACAATGCCTACTACCAGGCGATGAACGACCTGATCGGCGTCGACGTCCAGTGGCAGAACCAGGACGGCAACACCTACGACCAGAAGCTCGGCGCGGTCCTCGCCTCCAGCGACGTACCGGACGTGGTCGTCGTCCCGAACTGGAACATGGGCGGCAAGATACCCACCGCCATCATCAGCAAGTTCGCCGACCTCGGGCCGTATCTGTCGGGTGACAGGGTCAAGGACTACCCGAACCTCGCCGCCATCCCGACCGACGCCTGGCGGCGCTGCATCTTCGGCGGCAGGCTGCGCGGACTGCCGATGCCGTCCTCCTACGTCACCAACATCGTGCCCCTCTACCGTAAGGACGTCTTCGACAAGGAGGGCTACGAGGTCCCGCGCTCGGCCGACGAGTTCCTCTCCCTGGCCAAGGAGATCACCAACGCCAAGGCCAAGCGCTGGGCCTGCACGGACATGAAGTGGACCGCCTGGCAGATGTTCAGCGTCCTCTCCGGCAGCGAGAAGCCGCTCGGCTGGAACCTGGTGGACGGCAAGCTGGTCAACCGCATCGAGACGGACGAGTACCTCGAAGCCCTGGAGTGGACCCGCAAGCTCTTCGCCGCCGGTGTCGTGCATCCCGACGCCAAGCTGGGCAAGAACGCCCCCGACCCGGGCCCCAAGTTCGCGGCCGGCGAGTTCCTGATCTACGCCCAGGACATCAGCCAGTGGTGGAGCCGTACCGCCGAACAGGCCACCCAGAACCCGGACTACAAGATCTGGGGCATGGACGTCTACGCCCACGACGGCGGCGACCCGCAGGTCTGGGCCGAACAGCCGGCCGGCATCTTCGCCTTCATCAACAAGAAGGCCTCGGAGTCCGTCATCCACGACGTGCTGGCCGTCGCCAACGTCACCGCCGCGCCGTACGGCACCAAGGAGTACATGGCCACCAACTACGGCGTCGAGGGCACCCACTACACCGTCAAGAACGGTGTGCCCACCAAGACCACCCAGGGCAACAACGAGGTCCTCAACGCCTACGTCATGGTCGCCAGCCCCGCCGCCACCATCGCCCACCCCGACTTCCCCGACGTCGCGAAGGCACAGGTCGAGTGGCAGCAGCGGATGGGCTCCTTCACCAGGAAGTCCAGCTTCTTCGGCCAGATGATCACCGAGCCGTCCCGGTACACCAACCTCATGAACGACTTCGAGACGTTGGAGGACGACATCACCCGCGGCCGCAAGAAGATCAGCGACATGCAGCAGGCCGTCTCCGACTGGAAGAGCAAGGGCGGCGACCAGCTGCGCGACTGGTACCACAAGCTGCTCGACGACAACGGTTCTTCGGCGAGCTGACCAGGCACCGAGGCAAGGAGAACGGCCGTGTCCCACAGCACGGTGCCTCGCAGCAGAGCCGAGGCAGACGACGACAGGGCGGGGAGGACTCCGGTGGCGTCCGACGGCACCACCGGAACCGGGAAGAAGGAGAAGACCGGGAAACCGGGCCTGCGCCTCAGATTCAGACGCGACCGCGCGCTGATCCTGATGACGCTGCCGGCGGTCCTGCTGATCCTGGTCTTCAACTACCTGCCGATCCTCGGCAACATCGTCGCCTTCCAGGACTACGACCCGTACGTCAGCGACAACGGCATCGTCTCCATGCTGCACAGCCCCTGGGTGGGCTTCGAGAACTTCCAGCGGATCTTCGCCGACTCGGCGTTCTGGGACGCGGTGAAGAACACGCTGGTGCTGTTCTCCCTGCAACTCGTGCTGTTCTTCCCGATCCCGATCGCGCTCGCCCTGCTCATCAACAGCGTGGTCCGGCCCCGGGTACGGGCGATCTCCCAGGCGGTCCTGTACCTCCCGCACTTCTTCTCCTGGGTGCTGGTCATCTCCGTCTTCCAGCAGATCTTCGGTGGCGCGGGCGTGCTGTCGCAGCTGCTCAGACAGCACGGCTACGACGGCCTCGACATCATGACCGACCCGTCGACCTTCAAGTTCCTGGTCACGGCGGAGGGCGTCTGGAAGGACGCGGGCTGGGGGATCATCGTCTTCCTGGCCGCGCTCGCCTCCGTGAGCCCCGACCTCTACGAGGCGGCGGCGATGGACGGGGCGGGCCGCTGGCGCCGCATCTGGCATGTCACGCTTCCCGCCCTGCGGCCGGTGATCGCCCTGCTGCTGGTGCTGCGGGTGGGCGACGCCCTGACGGTCGGCTTCGAACAGATCCTCCTCCAACGCGACGCGGTCGGCCCGGGAGCCGCCGAAGTCCTCGACACCTTCGTCTGGTGGAACGGCGTCCGCAACCAGGACTTCGGCTACGCGGCCGCCGCCGGTCTGATCAAGGGCGTGGTCAGCCTCGGCCTGGTCCTCGCCGCGAACAAAGTGGCCCATCTCATGGGCGAGCAGGGGGTGTACAAGAAGTGACCGCCGTCATCGACGAGCCACCCGTACGGGAACCCTCCCGGTGGGCCGCGCCACCCCGTCCGGCATGGGAGGAGGAGCCCGGCCGGGCAGGCGCGGCCGGCAAGGGGCTCGTGCTCGCCCTCGCCTGCCTGGGCATCCTGTTCCCTCTGTGGATCATCATCGTGACCAGCCTCTCCTCGCGGAAGACGATCGACGAGGCCGGCGGACTGGTGATGGTACCCAAGGGCATCACCTTCATCGCCTACAAAGAGCTGCTCAGCGGCGGCCAGGTCACCCGGGCCACCGTCATCAGCGTCCTGATCACCGTCGTCGGCACGCTGTTCTCGATGGCCGTGTCGGTGCTGTGCGCGTACGGCCTCTCGCGCATCGGCTCCCTGGGCCACCGCTGGTTCCTGATGCTGCTGCTCGCGACGATGTTCTTCAGCGCGGGCCTGATCCCGACGTACCTCCTGGTCCAGTCCCTCGGCCTCACCGACAGCTATCTCGCCCTGATCCTGCCGAGCGCGGTGAGCGTCTTCAACATCCTCGTCCTGCGCGGCTTCTTCATGGGCATCTCGCAGGAGCTGATCGACAGCGCGCACATCGACGGCGCCGGCGACTTCCGGATCCTGTGGCAGATCGTCATGCCGCTGTCGCGTGCGGTGCTCGCCGTGATCACCCTCTTCTACGCGGTCGGGTACTGGAGCGCGTGGTTCAACGCGTCCCTGTACCTCAACGACCAGGAGAAGATGCCGCTGCAGAACGTCATGATCCAGCTGGTCCAGAAGCAGGAAGCCCCGGTGGGGCTGGGACAGGCGATCAAGACGGGTCAGCTGTCGGGGCTCGCGGTGCAGATGGCGGTGATGGTGCTGGCGCTGCTGCCGGTGGCGGTGCTGTCGCCTTTCGTCCAGAAGCACTTCAAGAAGGGCATGCTGACGGGGGCGGTGAAGGGGTAGCCGACGGTGCCTTCTTTGGGGGGTGGCCGATGGTGCCTTCTGCGGGGGGTGGCCGACGGCGCCTTCTGTCGGGGGTGGCCGTGGGGCGTCGGCGGCTGCGGGTGGTTCGTGGCCGGTCGCGCAGTTCCCCGCGCCCCTGGAGGGGCGCTTCGCCCGCCGTCTCTCCTTGGCTGCGGGCAGTCGTGCCTCCCCCCCAGAGCCCGAGCGTCGGTGAGGGACATACCCCACCCCCAGTCAGGATCACCCACCCAACCCACGCCCACCGAAGGGTCCCCATGCCCAGCCTGAGCCGCAGAACCGTCCTGGCCGGCACCGCCACTGCTGCCGCGCTCACCACCCTTCCCGCCCTCACCGCCAACGCCCGCGCGGCCGAGCGCCGGCCGCAGGCGTACCGCTGGCGCAACGCGGTCATCGGCGGCACCGGATTCGTCACCGGTGTGCTGTTCCACCCCACCACCCCCGGCCTCGCCTACGCCCGTACCGACATCGGCGGCGCCTACCGCTGGGACACCCGCACCGCCCGCTGGACCCCTCTCACCGACCACCTCGGCTGGGACGACTGGAACCTCCTCGGTGTCGAGGCCCTCGCGGTCGACCCCGCCCACCCCGACCGGCTCTACCTCGCCCTCGGCACCTACGCCCAGTCCTGGGCCGGCAACGGCGCGATCCTCCGCTCCGAGGACCGCGGCGCCACCTGGACCCGTACCGACCTCGCCGTCAAACTCGGCGCCAACGAGGACGGCCGGGGGATGGGCGAGCGCCTCCTCGTCGACCCGCGGGACAGCGACACCCTCTGGCTGGGGACGAGGCACGACGGACTGCTCAAGTCGGCCGACCGCGGCGTCACCTGGGCGGCAGCCACCGGCTTCCCCGCCACCCCCTCCGTCTCCGGCCAGGGCGTCGGCCTTCTCGTCGCCGTCGGCCGTGCCGTCTACGCCGGCTGGGCGGACGGTGACGGCGGCGCGACCGCCGTCACCCTGTACCGCACCACCGACGGGACCACCTGGGAGGCCGTCCCCGGGCAGCCCACCGGTGCCTCCGCGAGGATCCCGGTGCGCGCCGCCCACGACCGGCACGCGCGCGAGCTGTACGTGACCTACGCCGACGCCCCCGGCCCCAACGGTCAGGCCGACGGCAGTGTGCACAAGCTGTCGACCGTCACCGGCCGCTGGACCGAGGTCACCCCCGTCCATCCCGGCGGCAGCGACACCTTCGGCTACGGCGGGGTCGCCGTCGACGCCCGTCGGCCCGGTACCGTCGTCGTCTCGACGAACAACCGGTGGGCGGCCGTGGACACCCTCTACCGGACCACCGACGGCGGCCGTACCTGGACGTCCCTGAAGGACACCGCCGTCTTCGACGTGTCGGAGACCCCATTCCTCAAGTGGGGCGGTGACCGGCCCAAGTTCGGGTGGTGGATCCAGGCCGTCGCCCTGGATCCGTACGACTCGTCGCACCTCGTCTACGGCACCGGCGCGACCCTCTACGGCACCCGTGACCTCGTCCACTGGTCGCCGTGGATCCGCGGTCTGGAGGAGACGTCCGTACTGCAGCTGGTGTCGCCACCGGTCGGGGAGGCGCACCTGCTGAGCGGCTCGGGCGACATCGGCGTCCTGTACCACGAGCGGCTCACCGCGTCGCCGTCCCGCGGTATGGCCACGAACCCCGTGTTCGGGTCGGCGACGGGACTCGCGCAGGCCGCGGGCAGGCCGGCGTACGTGGTCCGCACCGGCTGGGGCGACAACGGCAACGGCGCCTTCTCGGACGACGGGGGCCGGACCTGGGCGCCCTTCGCCGCCCAGCCCTCCCTCGCCCACGACGCGCCGGGGCCGATCGCCGCCAACGCCGACGGCAGCGTGCTGCTGTGGTCCTTCGTGCACTGGGACGGGACGAAGTACCCCGCCCACCGCTCGGAGGACAACGGCGCCACCTGGACCGAGATCCCCTCCTTCCCGAAGGGCGCCACGCCGGTCGCCGACCCGGCCGACCCGACGCTCTTCTACGCGTACGACACCGACACAGGAACGCTACAAGCCAGCACTGACAGTGGCCGCACGTTCACGGCGCGTGCGACCGGACTCCCCGCCGGGGACAGCCAGTTCCAGCTGGTCGCCGCCCCCGGCAGATCCGGTGACCTGTGGCTGAGCGTGAAGTGGAACGGGTTGTACCGGTCCGTCGACGGGGGTGCGAGCTTCACCGCGGTCGTCGGCTGCCGGGCCGCCCACACCCTCGGCTTCGGCAAGGCCGCCGACGGCGCCGGCTATCCGGCGATCTACCTCGTCGGCTCCACGGAGACCGTCACCGCCGTCCACCGCTCCGACGATGAGGCCGGGTCCTGGATCCGTATCAACGACGACCGGCACCAGTGGGGGTGGACCGGACAGGCGATCACCGGTGACCCGCGCGTGTACGGCCGCGTCTACCTCGCCACCAACGGGCGTGGCATCCAGTACGGGGAGCCGCTTCGATGACCGGCGAACGGAAACGACCGAGCCTCTCCGACGCCACCCGCGGCCGCATCCTCTTCGGCGGCGACTACAACCCCGAGCAGTGGCCGGAGGAGACCTGGCCCGAGGACGTCCGGCTGATGAAGGCCGCCGGCGTCAACTCCGTGACCATCGGCGTCTTCTCCTGGGCGAAGCTCGAACCCCGGCCGGGGGAGCGGGACTTCGGCTGGCTGGACCGGCTCATGGACCTGATGTACGACAACGGCGTCGGGGTCGTCCTCGCCACCCCGACCGCCGCGCCGCCACCGTGGCTGGGCCGGCTGTACCCGGACACCCTGCCCCGGGACGCGGACGGCCGCACCGAGTGGTGGGGCGGCCGCCAGCACTTCTCGCACTCCAGCGCCACCTACCGCCGGTACGCCGCCGCCATCACCGAGGACCTCGCCGCCCGCTACCGCGGCCACCCCGCCCTCACCCTGTGGCACATCAACAACGAGTACTGCACCTTCGACTACGGCGACGAGGCGGCCGCCGCCTTCCGTCGCTGGCTGCGCGAGCGCTACGGCACCCTCGACGCCCTCAACTCCGCCTGGGGCACGGCCTTCTGGAGCCAGGGATACGACACCTGGGAGGGCGTCCTGCCGCCGCGCCACGCCCACTACATGAAGAACCCCACCCAGGTGCTGGACTTCCGCCGGTTCACCTCCGACATGCTCCTGGAGTGTTACGCGGCCGAACGGGACATCGTCGCCCGGCACACCCCGCACATCCCGGTGACCACCAACTTCATGCCGCTGTGGATCGGCCAGGACGCCTGGCGCTGGGCGGCGGAGGAGGACGTCGTCTCCGTCGACCTCTATCCCGACCCGCGCGATCCGCGGGGCGCGCAGCGCGGCGCGCTCGTCCACGACCTCACCCGCTCCCAGGCGCGCGGCCCCTGGATGCTGATGGAGCAGGCCGCCGGGCCGGTCAACTGGCGCGGCGTGAACCACCCCAAACCCCGTGGCCTCAACCGGCAGTGGTCGCTCCAGGCCGTCGCCCGGGGCGCGGACGCCGTCTGCTACTTCCAGTGGCGGCAGTCCCGGCAGGGCGCGGAGAAGTTCCACTCCGGGATGGTCAGCCACGCGGGGGAGGAGGGCCGTACCTACCAGGAGGTCAAGCAGCTCGGCGCCGAACTCGCCGCCATCGGCGGCGAGGTGACCGGCACCCACCTCACCTCGGACATCGCCGTCCTCCACGACTGGCACTCCTGGTGGGCCGGCGCCCACGAAGGCCGGCTCTCCGGCGAGGTCGACCTCCCCGACGTCCTGCACGCCTGGCACCGCGCCCTCTGGGAGGCGAACCTCGCCACCGACTTCGCCCACCCCGAACACGACCTGTCCGCCTACAGGTTGGTGGTCGTGCCCCAGCTGTACCTCCTCACCGACACCGCTGTCCGCAACCTCCTCGGCTACGTCCGGGGTGGTGGCACCCTGGTCAGCGGCTTCCTGACCGGCGTCGCCGACGAGGACGACCGGATCCGCCCCGGCGGCATGGACGCCCGGCTGCGCGAGCTGTTCGGCATTCGCACGCTGCACGAGTGGTGGCCGCTGGACCCGGGGGAGAGCGTCGGGTGCGAGGGCTTCCGGGGGACCCTGTGGTCGGAGGAGATCGAGGCCGCTCCGGGGGTCTCCGAGACCGTGCCGTATCGGGGCGGGGAACTCGACGGGCTGCCCGCCGTGCTGCGCAACGGGCGTGCCTGGTACCTCTCCACGCTCCCCGAACCGGAGGCGCTCCGGGAGCTGGTCGGCGGGATCGCCGCGGCGGCGGGGGTCCGTCCGGTGCTCGACGGGCTGCCGGCCGGGGTCGAGGCGGTGCGCAGGGGTGAGCTGCTGTTCCTGTTCAACCACGGGCGTGAGGCCGTGCGGGTCCGGGTGCCGGGCACGCACCGCGACCTGCTGACCGGTTCCGCGATCGCCGGCGAGGTGACCCTCGGCCGATACGGAGTGGCGGTGCTCAGGCCATGACCCCGACCGGACCCGTCCACGGCACCTGGGAGCCGGCCCCGGCCGCCCGCTGGGAGGACGCCTTCCTGAGCGGCAACGGCCACCACGGTGCCCTGGTGTTCGGCGACCCGAACGATGACCGTGTCATCGTCACCCAGCACACCCTGGTCCGCCCGAACGGCGGCGAACACGCCCGTCCGCCCCACCTGGCCGCCGAACTCGCCTCGCTGCAGGACCGGTTGCTCGCGGGCGACCTCAGGGCCGCCGAGAGCTTCACCGACGGCCGCCCGCTCCAGTGGGTCCAGCCGTTCCATCCGGCCTTCCGGATACGGCTGCGCAGGCCGGAGGGCCAGGCGGACGGCTATCGCCGGAGCGTCGACTTCGGCACCGGCGAGGTCGACGCCACCACCGCCGACTGGACCAGCCGCCTCTTCGTCTCCCGCGCCGACGACGTGATCGTGCAGCGGGTCACCACGCCCGCTCTCGACATCGCCCTCGATCACCGGCTCCCAGGTGTCCCCTCCGGCCTGGGGATCGGCCACGGCGCTCTCCGCACCCCCGAGGGCGCCCTGCTCAGCCTCCAGGCCCGCTACCCCGGCAGCGACCGCGCCTACACCGGTGTCACCCTCGTCGCCGTGACCGGCGGCGCGACCGGACTCGTGCCGCCCGGCGTCCGCGTCACCGGCGCCGACTCCGTCCTCCTCCTCACCCGGGTCCGCCGCCACACCGGCGAACTCGACGTGACCGCCGAGGCGCGCCGACTGCGCGGGCTGCTCGAGGACGCGCCGTCGTACGAGACCCTGCTCGCCCGGCACCTCGAACCGCACCGCACCGCCTACACCCGGGTCACCCTCGACCTGGCCGCCGATCCCGCCGAACGAGCGCTACCCGGCTCGGAGTTGCTCAAGCGCACGCGCAGCGCGGCCCTCCTGGAACGGCTCTTCGCCGCCGGCCGCTACCACCTGCTCTCCTCCTCCGGCCTCAACCCGCCCCGCCTGACCGGACTGTGGACCGGCGAGTGGGACACCGCCTGGTCCGGAGCCTTCACCAACGACGCCAACCTCAACCTCCAGACCGCCTCCGCGCCCGCCGCGGGTCTACCCGAAGTCACCGACGCCCTGGCCGCTCTGATTCGGCGTCAGGGCGACGACTGGCAGGAGAACGCCCGTACGGTCTTCGGCGCCCGGGGCATGGTCGCGCCCGCGCACACCGACGGTGAGTCCGGGCTCGCCTACCACTTCAGCCGGGAGTACCCCCTGCACCTGTGGACGGCCGGCGCCGACTGGCTGCTCAAGCCGCTCGTGGACCACGACGAGATCCGCGGCGAGCGCGATCCGCGTACGGCCGCGCTGCTGGCCCAGGTCGCCGTGTTCTACGAGGACTTCCTCACCCGGACCGACGCCGCCGGCCACCTGGTGGTCGTCCCGTCCTACTCGCCCGAGAACCGGCCGGCCAACGGCAGCTGGGGTGCGGTCGACGCGGCGATGGACCTCTCGGCCGCCCGGCACGCCCTGCGTACGGCCGCCGACTACCACCCGGGCCCGGACGCCGACCGCTGGCGCGCCCTCGCCGACCGGCTGCCCCCGCACCGGATCAACGCCGACGGCGCACTCGCCGAGTGGGCGCGGCCCGGCCTCGACGACACCTACGACCACCGCCACCTCAGCCACCTCTACGGCGTCTGGCCGCTCGACGAGATCACGCCCTACGACACCCCGGAACTGGCGGCCGCCGCCCACCGTGCGCTCGAACTGCGCGGAGCCGAGAACGACTCGGCGCACGGACACCTCCACCACGCGCTCGTCGCCGCCCGGCTGCGGGACGGTGAACGGGTCGCCGCCGCCCTCGGCCGGGTCCTGGACGGCGACTTCTTCCACGCCTCCCTGATGAGCGCGCACTACCCGAACCGGGACGTCTACAACGCCGACGCCGCGCACACCCTGCCCGCCGTCCTGATCGAGGCCCTCGTCCAGTCGACCCCGGACCGGCTGGTCCTGCTCCCCGCGCCCTCGACCGCCCTCGGCCGGGGGCGGCTGACCGGGATCCGCACCCGGTTCGGAGCCGAACTCGACCTCTCCTGGACCCCCGCCGGCGCGCGAGCCGTCCTGCAGCCGCACCGGACGCTCCGTGTCGACCTGTGGACTTCCTCCGGCACCCAGCCGCTCGACCTCGTCGCCGGAGAAGACCGCGTCCTCACCCTGGGGACGTGGTAGCCACCCGCACCTCCCCCCACCCATGGAAGGGACACCATGGCATCACGCACGCTCGGCAGGGCCGCCACGGCCCTGATCGCCCCCGCACTCGCCCTCGGCGCCACCGTCGGCCTCGCCTCGGCGCCCGCCTCGGCCGCCGTCTGGAGCTCCTGCGACCAGTGGGGCAACACCACGCTGGACGGCTACACCCTCTACAACAACATCTGGGGCTCCGGCGCCGGCACCCAGTGCATCTGGGCCAACTCCGGCACCAACTGGGGCGTCACCGCCAACCACCCCAACACCGGCGGCATCAAGTCGTACCCCAACTCCAAGAAGGTGATCAACAAGACGATCACCTCGCTGTCCTCGCTCACCAGCAGCTACAACGTGACCGTCCCCTCGTCCGGCGCGTACAACACGTCGTACGACATCTGGGACACCGGATACGCCAACGAGATCATGCTCTGGGTCAACAAGACCGGGGCCGTCGGCCCGCTCGGCACCTCGCAGGGCACGCTCACCCTGGGCAGCAACACCTGGACCGTCTACAAGGGCAACAACGGCTCGAACAACGTCTATTCGTTCATCCGGAGCTCCAACTCCAGCTCCGGCACAATCGACATCCTGCCGATCCTGAAGTGGATCAAGGACACCAAGGGCTGGTTCGGCAACGTGACCATCGGTGACGTGCAGTTCGGCTACGAGATCACCAGCTCGTCCGGTGGCCTGAACTTCACCACCAACAGCCTCACCGTCAGCAGCAGCTGAGCCGGACGGGCCGGTCCCGTGCGCGTCGCGGGGCCGGCCCCACGCGGTCACGCCCGGTCGACCTCCGCGCGCAGCGCGTTGTAGTCGGCGAAGGCCGTGTCGACGTCCGCTCGGGTGAGGCCGTAGCGGGCCAGGTCGTAGCTGTGCACGCGGGTGCCCCTGGGGCGGGCGGCGACGGCGGGGAGGCGGGCCGCGTCGGCCTCGGTCCAGCGGGCGCCGACGGCCGCGTAGAGCTTCGGGGCGCCCGCCGCCGGGTCGGCGCCCAGCCAGGTGTACGGCACGTCCACCAGCGCCTCGCGGGGGATGTGCGCACGGGCGGCCAGGCCGCGGGCGGCCGAGCGGCTGAGCAGCTCCAGCCAGGTGGCGCCGATCCAGTTCAGGTCGAGGGGGCGGGTGTTGACCGCCATGCCGTGCTCGACCAGGCTGCAGAACGAGGCCACGGCGGTGGCCGGATCGCGGTGCGTCCACACGATCGTGGCGTCCGGGAAGACCGCGCGCAGCGCGTCCAGGTTCTCCAGGTGCAGCGGGGACTTCAGCACCCAGCGGCGGCGCGGGCGGCCGTACTGGAGCACCTGGTAGATCTGCTTGAGGTAGCGGTAGTCGGCCACGAAGTCATGGCTCTCGTGCCAGGGCAGGTACTCCGGGACGACGGCCTGGGACAGCGGCATCACCGTGTGCGGCAGCGCGAAGGTGCACTCCTCCGGGCCCTCCGGGCGCAGGTTGTGGATGTGGCGGAAGCCAGGGGCGAAGAGGTTGATCCCGCCGACCAGACGGCGGGCGGTGGTGACCGCCCGCTCCCGTTCCGCGGGGTCGGGTTCGAGGCCGGGGGTGAGCAATTCCCAGAGCAGCGGGCAGCGGTGGTCCGCGGAGAGGGACAGCACGCTGTGCGTGAGCGTGGTGGCGGTGCGGGGCAGGCCCACCACGAACACCGGCCGGTCGACCGGCTCCCGCTCGATCCCGGGGTGTTCGGCGAGCAGCCGGCGGATCCGGGCCCGGTTGGCGAGGTGGCGGCCGACGTGGCCGCGCGCCGACAGCCAGCCGACGGGGGTGAGGTGCCCGGCGCGGGACCAACATCGCAGCAGGTGACGGAAGCCGTCGGCGAACGGCTCGTCGCCCTCCGCCGGCCCGGCCGCGGCGAGCAGCCGGTCGAAGACCCGGTCCGGCGTGCGGCGGGTGCGGGAGGCGGGTCCGAGCAGCAGATTGGCGAGCGTGAGGGAGAGCGGTCCTGAGGACACGGCAACGGGGCCCTTCGCGGGGGACAGGGAGAGGGGATACGTACTACCCCCTCCAACTGCCCGACCACACCGTTGAGTTGAGACATTAACCGGCCGGTGACCGTGGCCTGACGGCGCTACTCCGTGACCGGCAGCTCCGCCCCGTCCCGCAGGAACAGCGGGATACGATCCAGCGGCGCGTCCACCGTCACCGCCGTACCGCCCTCGTACGACTCACCGGTCCACGCGTCCGTCCACCGGGCGCCCGCCGGCAGATACGCCGTCCGGGCCGTGGCGCCCGCCGTCAGCACCGGTGCCACCAGGAGGTCCCGGCCGAACAGATAGGCGTCGTCGACCGTCCAGGCCGTCTGGTCCTGCGGGAACTCCAGGAACAGCGGCCGCATCACCGGCAGGCCCTCCTCGTGGGCCTCCCGCATGACCTGGAGGACGTAGGGCCTGAGGCGCTCGCGCAGCCGCAGGTACTTCTCCAGGATCGCGCCGGCCGTGGCCCCGTACGACCAGACCTCGTTCGGGCCGCCCGTCATGTCCGGACCCAGCGGCGTGCCCGGGTCGCGGAAGCCGTGCAGCCGCATCAGCGGGGAGAGGGCGCCGAACTGGAACCAGCGGACCATCACCTCGCGGTAGGCCGGGTCGTCCGGGTCGCCGCCGTGGAAGCCGCCGATGTCCGTGTTCCACCAGGGGATGCCGGACAGGGCCGTGTTGAGGCCGGCCGCGATCTGCCGGCGCAGGGTGGCGAAGTCGGTGCCGATGTCGCCGGACCACAGCGCGGCGCCGTAGCGCTGGCTGCCCGCCCATGCCGAACGGTTGAGGGTGACGACCTCCTCGCCCTGGGCCCGCAGGCCCTCGTAGAAGGTGCGGGAGTTCTCGGCGGGGTAGCTGTTGCCGACCTCCAGGCCCGGGCCCGTCCAGTACCGCAGGTTCTCCTGGAAGCCGGGCTTCAGCTCGGGCTCGCAGGCGTCCAGCCAGAACGCCGTGATGCCGTACGGGTCGAGGTAGTTCTCCTTCACCCGGGACCACACGAAGGCGCGGGCGTCGGGGTTGGTGGCGTCGTAGAAGGCGACCTGGACCGTCGACGCCACCTCCTTGTCCGGCCAGTCGGCGTGCGCCATCGGACCGTACTGGGTGCCGATGAAGTAGCCGTGCTGCTCCATCGCCGGATGGTTCTCGGACAGCGGGGAGACCGACGGCCACACGCTCACCACCAGCTTGACGCCCAGCTCGGCGAGTTCGCGGACCATCGCGGCCGGGTCGGGCCACTCCTTCGGGTCGAACTTCCAGTCGCCGAGGTGGGTCCAGTGGAAGAAGTCGCAGACGATCGCCGAGAGGGGCAGCCCGCGCCGCTTGTACTCCCGGGCCACGGACAGGAGTTCGTCCTGGGTGCGGTAGCGCAGCTTGCACTGCCAGAAGCCCGCCGCCCACTCCGGCAGCATCGGCGAACGGCCGGTCACCGCGCTGTAGTTGCGCTGCCCGTCGGCCGGATCGCCGGCGGTGATCCAGTAGTCGAGCTGGCGGGCCGAGTCGGCCACCCAGCGGGTGCCGTTGCCGGCGAGTTCGACGCGGCCGATGGCGGGGTTGTTCCACAGCAGGGTGTAGCCGCGGCTGGAGACCAGCACCGGGACCGAGACCTCGGCGTTGCGCTGGACCAGGTCCAGGACCAGGCCCTTCTGGTCCAGGCGTCCGTGCTGGTGCTGGCCCAGGCCGTACAGCCGCTCGTCCTCGTGGGCGGCGAACCGCTGCTCCAGCCGGTGGTGGCCGTTGCCCACCGCGGTGTAGAGCCGCGAGCCGGGCCACCAGAAGTGGGCGCGCTGCTCCGCCAGGATCTCCGTGAGGTCGTCGGTGCGCAGGAACCGGACCAGGCCCTCGGCGGACACCTCGACGGTGAGGCCGCCGACCGTCAGCCGCCCCTCGCCGTCGACGATCTTGACGGTCGACCCGGTGGCCGGCGGCTCGTCGAGCAGGGCGCCCGGCATACCGTCGAGGACCGGACCGCCGAGCCGGGCACGTACCCGGACCGCGTCCGGCCCCCACGGCTCGATCCGCAGCGTCTCCTGGCGGCCGGTCCACTCCAGGGCACCGTCCCGCTCACGGAAGGTGCCGACGGTGGGGGAGGACTGCGCGAGGCTCACCTTGGGCGGTGCCCCGGCGGGCGGGATTTCGGCAGGCTGATTCACGAGGCGGGCTCCTGAATGAGTGCAGACATGGGGGTGCCCCAGAACGGCGGGGCACTGCGAAGGGGTCAGGACCCGGCGGGCGCCGGGCCCGTGCTCGCCCGTACCGTCAGCTCGGGCGCGATCAGGACGACTTCGTCGCCGCCCCGGCCGTCCAGCTTGGCGACCAGGTGCTCCACGGCGTACCGGCCCATCTCCTGCGCGGGGATGGCGACCGACGTCAGCCGCACCGAGGCCTGGACGGCGACCTGGTCCGGGCAGATCGCGACCACCGACACGTCCTCGGGCACGGCCCGGCCCTGCTGGCGCAGCAGCGCGAGCAGCGGCTCCACCGCGGACTCGTTCTGGACGACGAAGCCCGTGGTGCCCGGGCGCTCGTCGAAGATCCGGGCCAGCGTGACGGCCATCGCGTCGTATCCGCCCTCGCACGGCCTGTGCAGCACCCTGAGGCCCAACTCCCGGGCCCGGGACCGGAGTCCGTCGAGGGTGCGCTCGGCGAAGCCGGTGTGCCGCTCGTAGACCGCGGGGGCCTCGCCGATGACAGCGATGTCGTGGTGGCCGAGCTTGGCGAGGTGCTCCACGCACAGCGCCCCGGTCGCCCCGAAGTCGAGATCGACACAGGTCAGTCCGGTGGTGGAGGCGGGCAGTCCGATGAGCACGGAGGGCTGGTCGGTCCCCCGGAGCAGCGGCAGCCGTTCGTCCTCCAGTTCCACGTCCATCAGGATCATCGCGTCGGCCAGCCCGCTGCCGGTGACCCGGCGCACCGCGTCCGGCCCCTCCTCACCGGTGAGCAGCAGGACGTCGTAGCCGTGCGTACGGGCCGCGGTGGCCACCGCGATCGCGATCTCCATCATCACCGGCACGTACATGTCCGTACGCAGCGGGATCATGAGCGCGATGATGTTCGACCGGCTGCTGGCCAGGGCGCGGGCACCCGCGTTCGGGTGGTAGCCCAGCTCCCGGATGCTCTGTTCGACCCGCTGCCGGGTGGTGGTGGAGATGGACCGCTTGCCGCTGAGGACATAGCTCACCGTGCTCGCCGAGACTCCGGCGTGCTGGGCGACCTCGGCGAGGGTGACCATCCAGCTCTCCAAGTTTGTGAAGCGCTTCGACAGTGCGCATTGCTGACAAGGGTGGGTGAGGGTGGTTCGACAGTAGCTTCAGTGGGGGTGGGTGTCCATAGGCTGTCGAAGCGCTTCGACAGCGAATTGGCGGCGCACTCTCGCCGAACCGTCCCCCGGAAGAACCCCCCGATGCAACACCGCGGACCGCGCCGACGGGTCCGGGTGACCCGATCGGACCGCGAGGGCTGGTGGGGGCGGCCCGTTTCGGGTACCAACGATCCAGTAGCACTGGTCGGTAACGAACGGTCCTCAACATCCCCTTTCGCGGCGAGGTGAGCCCCAATGTCCGCCCCCACCACCAAGAAACCCACCGTCACCGAGCGCGAGGCCCGTCAGGTGGCGGAGGCCGCCCGGGAACAGGACTGGCACAAGCCCAGCTTCGCCAAGGAACTGTTCCTCGGGCGCTTCCGGCTCGACCTCATCCATCCGCACCCGCTCCCCGCGGACGAGGACGTGCGCCGCGGCGAGGAGTTCCTCGTCCGGCTCCGCGAGTTCTGCGAGACGAAGATCGACTCGGCCCGCATCGAGCGCGAGGCGCGCATCCCGGACGAGGTGATCGCCGGCCTCAAGGAGATCGGCGCCCTCGGCATGAAGATCGACACCAAGTACGGCGGCCTCGGCCTCACCCAGGTCTACTACAACAAGGCCCTCGCCCTGGCCGGCTCCGCGAACCCGGCGGTCGGCGCGCTGCTCTCCGCCCACCAGTCGATCGGCGTCCCGCAGCCACTGAAGATCTTCGGCACCCAGGAGCAGAAGGACGCCTTCCTGCCACGCTGCGCCCGCACCGACATCTCGGCGTTCCTGCTCACCGAGCCGGACGTCGGCTCGGACCCGGCGCGTCTGGCCACCACCGCCGTGCGGGACGGGGACGACTACGTCCTGGACGGGGTGAAGCTCTGGACCACCAACGGCGTGGTCGCCGACCTCCTCGTGGTCATGGCCCGCGTGCCCAGGACCGAGGGCGCCAAGGGCGGCATCACGGCCTTCGTCGTCGAGGCGGACTCGCCGGGCATCACCGTCGAGAACCGCAACGCCTTCATGGGCCTGCGCGGCCTCGAGAACGGCGTCACCCGCTTCCACCAGGTCCGGGTCCCGGCGGCCAACCGCATCGGCCCCGAGGGCGCGGGTCTGAAGATCGCCCTCACCACCCTCAACACCGGCCGGCTCTCGCTCCCCGCGATGTGCGTGGGCGCGGGCAAGTGGTGTCTGAAGATCGCCCGCGAGTGGTCGGCCGCCCGCGAGCAGTGGGGCAAGCCGGTCGCGCTGCACGAGGCGGTCGGCTCCAAGATCAGCTTCATCGCGGCGACCACCTTCGCCCTGGAGGCGGTCGTCGACCTGTCCTCCCAGATGGCCGACGAGAGCCGCAACGACATCCGTATCGAGGCCGCCCTCGCCAAGCTCTACGGCTCCGAGATGGGCTGTCTGATGGCGGACGAGCTGGTGCAGATCCGCGGCGGCCGCGGCTTCGAGACGGCGGAGTCCCTCGCGGCACGCGGCGAACGCGCCGTCCCCGCCGAGCAGCTCCTGCGCGACCTGCGCATCAACCGCATCTTCGAGGGCTCCACGGAGATCATGCACCTGCTGATCGCGCGCGAGGCGGTGGACGCCCACCTGTCGGTCGCGGGCGACCTCATCGACCCCGACAAGTCCCTCCAGGACAAGGCGAAGGCGGGCGCGAACGCGGGCGTCTTCTACGCCAAGTGGCTGCCGAAGCTGGTCGCGGGACCGGGCCAGCTCCCCACGTCGTACGCCGACTTCAAGCACGGCGTGGACCTCTCCCCGCATCTGCGCTATGTCGAGCGGCACGCCCGCAAGCTCGCCCGGTCCACCTTCTACGCCATGTCCCGCTGGCAGGGCCGGATGGAGACCAAGCAGGGCTTCCTGGGCCGGATCGTGGACATCGGCGCCGAGCTGTTCGCGATGAGCGCGGCCTGTGTCCGCGCCGAACTGCTGCGCAGCCAGGGCGACCACGGCCGCGAGGCCTACCAGCTCGCCGACGCGTTCTGCCGGCAGGCCCGGGTCCGCGTCGACGAGCTGTTCACCCGCCTCTGGTCGAACACCGACGAACTGGACCGCAAGGTCGTCAAGGGCGTTCTCGGCGGCTCCTACGAATGGCTGGAGCGGGGGATCGTCGACCCGTCGGGCGAGGGCCCGTGGATCGCCGACGCGACCCCCGGACCGTCCGCGCGGGAGAACGTCCGCCGCCCGTTCGGATGAGGACGGCTGCTGCTACAGGCTGCCCGGTGGCATGAGCCACTGGGCGGGCTGGCCGGTGACCGACGCGATGGTCTCGAAGTCGTTGTCGTAGTGCAGCACGGTGAGGCCCTGTATCTCGGCGGTGGCGGCGACGAGCAGGTCGACCGCTCCCGCCGAGCGGTGCTGGCCCTTGACGGTCAGCTCCTCCTGGACCTGCCATGCCCGCGTGACCGCGCGGTCGTCCATCGGTGTCCAACTGAACAGGGTGTCCAGACGCTGGATCGTCTGCTCGCGATCCTCGGCGTTCTTGGCGCTGTAGAGGAACTCGATCTCGGTGATCGGGCAGCGAGCGATGAGCCCCTCGGCCAAGGGCTTCTGCCAGTCGGCACGTGCCGGGTCCCTGAGGATGCGGACCAGGGCGCTTGTATCGATGAGGAATTTGGCTGCGCTCATCGCCGATAGTTCGCCTTGTCCAGGAGGACGTCGAAGTCGCCCGCGTCGGCCTTTGCGGCCAGCCAGGCCAGCGCGAGAGCGCGCTTCTTGCGCTCGACGCCATCCCGCAGGGCCGCGTTGACGGTGTCCTTCTTCGTCTTGGTCCCGAACGCTATGGCCGCCTGCGCCAGCAGTTCCTCGTCGATGTCGATCAGAGTCTTGGCCATGGCGACACTCCTCGTATATCAAGCCGGGCCCTGCGTATATAGCGTATCGCACCGCCCATGGAGGGGACGCCCTGTCCTTCCGGCCACCCGTTGCCGCCACAATGGGGGGATGACCGACAGTCCTGCCAGTCCGGCCCCCCTCGCCGACCCGCACCTGGTGTACGACCCGCTCGCGGGCGACGGACCCAAGGGCGTGGTGATCCTCGGCTCCACCGGATCCATCGGCACCCAGGCCATCGACCTCGTCCTGCGCAACCCCGACCGCTTCCGGGTCACCGCCCTGTCCGCCAACGGCGGCCGGGTCGCCCTCCTCGCCGAGCAGGCGCACCGGCTGCGGGTACGGACCGTCGCGGTCGCCCGCGAGGACGTCGTACCGGCGCTGCGCGAGGCACTGACGGCGCTCTACGGAACCGGTGAACCGCTCCCCGAGATCCTCGCCGGGCCCGACGCGGCCACCCAGGTCGCCGCGTCCGACTGCCACACCGTCCTCAACGGCATCACCGGCTCCATCGGCCTCGCGCCGACCCTCGCCGCACTGGAGGCGGGCCGCACCCTCGCACTCGCCAACAAGGAGTCGCTGATCGTCGGGGGCCCCCTGGTCAAGGCGCTGGCCAAGCCCGGCCAGATCATCCCGGTCGACTCCGAACACGCGGCGCTCTTCCAGTCGCTGGCCGCGGGGACGCGGGCCGACGTCCGCAAGCTGGTCGTCACGGCGTCCGGGGGGCCCTTCCGGGGACGCACCAAGGCCGACCTGGCCCGGGTGACCGTCGACGAAGCGCTCGCCCACCCCACCTGGGCGATGGGGCCGGTCATCACGATCAACTCCGCCACCCTGGTCAACAAGGGACTGGAAGTCATCGAGGCGCACCTCCTCTACGACATTCCCTTCGATCGGATTGAGGTGGTCGTGCACCCGCAGTCGTATGTCCACTCGATGGTCGAGTTCACGGACGGATCCACGATCGCGCAGGCGACGCCCCCCGACATGCGAGGGCCGATCGCCATCGGTCTCGGCTGGCCCGAACGGGTCCCGGACGCGGCCCCGGCCTTCGACTGGAGCAAGGCCTCCACCTGGGAGTTCTTCCCGCTGGACAACGAGGCCTTCCCCTCGGTGAACCTCGCCCGGCACGTCGGCGAGCTCGCGGGCACCGCCCCGGCGGTGTTCAATGCGGCCAACGAGGAATGCGTCGAGGCGTTCCGGAGCGGTCTGCTGCCCTTCAACGGGATCATGGATACCGTCACCCGGGTCGTCGAGGAACACGGCACACCCCGTACGGGCCGGACGGGAACTTCGCTCACCGTGCCGGACGTACTCGAAGCGGAGACCTGGGCACGAGCCCGGGCCCGGGAACTGACAGCACAGACGGCGACCGCGGAGGCGCGTGCATGACAGCCCTGATGATGATCCTCGGCATAGTCGTCTTCGTGATCGGCCTGCTGGTCTCGATCGCCTGGCACGAGCTGGGGCATCTCTCCACCGCCAAGCTCTTCGGCATCCGCGTCCCGCAGTACATGGTCGGCTTCGGCCCGACCATCTGGTCGCGGCGCAGGGGCGACACCGAGTACGGCTTCAAGGCCATCCCGGCCGGCGGCTACATCCGCATGATCGGCATGTTCCCGCCGGGCGCCGAAGGCCGTATCACCGCGCGCTCCACCTCCCCCTGGCGCAGCATGATCGAGGACGCCCGCTCGGCCGCCTTCGAGGAGCTCCAGCCCGGCGACGAGAGCCGCCTCTTCTACACGCGCGCTCCCTGGAAGCGCGTGATCGTGATGTTCGCGGGCCCCTTCATGAACCTGATCCTCGCGGTGGCACTGTTCCTCACGGTCCTGATGGGCTTCGGCATCAGCCAGCAGACCACCACCGTCAGCTCGGTCTCCCAGTGCGTGATCGCCCAGAGCGAGAACCGCGACACCTGCAAGAAGACCGACGCGGCCTCCCCGGCCGCCGCCGCGGGTCTGAAGGCCGGTGACAAGATCGTCTCCTTCGACGGGGTGCGGACCACCAGCTGGAACCAGCTCTCCGACCTGATCCGCGCCACCCCCGGCAAGGACGTCGCGGTCGTCGTCGACCGCAAGGGCCAGGACGTCACCCTGCACGCGAAGATCGCCAGCAACCAGGTCGCCAAGAAGGACTCCGGCGGTCAGATCGTCCAGGGCCAGTACGTCACCGCCGGCTTCCTCGGCTTCAGCGCCGCCACCGGCATCGTCCGCCAGGACCTCGGCCAGTCGGTGACGTGGATGGGCGACCGGCTCGGCGAGGCCGTCGACTCCATCGCGGGTCTGCCCGGGAAGATCCCGGCCCTGTGGGACGCGGCCTTCGACGGCGCCCCCCGGCAGCCGGACTCCCCGATGGGCGTGGTCGGCGCGGCACGGGTCGGCGGCGAGATCTTCACGCTCGACATCCCGCCCACCCAGCAGCTGGCCATGGCCCTGATGCTGGTGGCCGGATTCAACCTCTCGCTGTTCCTCTTCAACATGCTCCCGCTGCTCCCGCTGGACGGCGGCCACATCGCGGGCGCCCTGTGGGAGTCACTGCGCCGGAACCTGGCGAAGCTACTGCGCCGCCCGGACCCCGGCCCCTTCGACGTGGCGAAGCTGATGCCGGTGGCCTACGTGGTGGCGGGCGTGTTCATCTGCTTCACTTTGCTCGTCCTGGTGGCCGACGTGGTTAACCCCGTGAAAATCTCGTAGCCATACGGCGTTCGAAGCGGCCCGGAACGCTGTGTTCCGGGTCGCTTCCATTGAGTGGGTTTACCCGTAGGGGATGTGCTGGCGCCTGGCCCGGTGCCGTAATCTCGGAGTCTGGAACCCGCTTTCGACGGGACCTGGACCTAGATCCACGACTTGGGGTTGCACAGCAGATGACTGCGATTTCTCTCGGCATGCCGTCCGTTCCGACCAAGCTCGCCGAGCGCCGGAAGAGCCGGCAGATCCAGGTCGGCTCCGTGGCTGTCGGCGGAGACGCCCCGGTCTCGGTGCAGTCGATGACCACGACCCGTACGTCGGACATCGGCGCCACCCTCCAGCAGATCGCCGAGCTGACCGCGTCCGGCTGCCAGATCGTCCGCGTCGCCTGCCCCACCCAGGACGACGCCGACGCCCTCGCCACCATCGCGCGGAAGTCCCAGCTCCCCGTCATCGCGGACATCCACTTCCAGCCCAAGTACGTCTTCGCGGCCATCGAGGCCGGCTGCGCGGCCGTCCGCGTCAACCCCGGCAACATCAAGCAGTTCGACGACAAGGTCAAGGAGATCGCGGCGGCCGCGAAGGACCACGGCACCCCGATTCGCATCGGCGTCAACGCCGGCTCCCTGGACCGCCGGCTGCTGCAGAAGTACGGCAAGGCGACCCCCGAGGCCCTGGTCGAGTCGGCCCTGTGGGAGGCGTCCCTCTTCGAGGAGCACGACTTCCGGGACATCAAGATCTCCGTCAAGCACAACGACCCGGTCGTGATGATCGAGGCCTACCGGCAGCTCGCCGCCCAGTGCGACTACCCGCTGCACCTCGGCGTCACGGAGGCCGGCCCGGCCTTCCAGGGCACGATCAAGTCGGCGGTCGCCTTCGGCGCGCTGCTCTCCCAGGGCATCGGCGACACCATCCGGGTCTCCCTGTCGGCTCCTCCGGTCGAGGAGGTCAAGGTCGGCAACCAGATCCTGGAGTCCCTGAACCTCAAGCAGCGCGGCCTGGAGATCGTCTCCTGCCCGTCCTGCGGCCGCGCCCAGGTCGACGTCTACAAGCTGGCCGAGGAGGTCACGGCGGGCCTGACCGGCATGGAGGTCCCGCTGCGCGTCGCCGTCATGGGCTGCGTCGTGAACGGCCCCGGCGAGGCCCGCGAGGCCGACCTCGGCGTCGCCTCCGGCAACGGCAAGGGCCAGATCTTCGTCAAGGGCGAGGTCATCAAGACCGTCCCCGAGTCGAAGATCGTGGAGACCCTCATCGAGGAGGCCATGAAGCTGGCCGAACAGATGGAGGCGGAGGGCACGGAGTCGGGAGAGCCGTCGGTGTCGGTGGCGGGCTGAGGAATCGGGAGAGCCGTCGGTGTCGGTGGCGGGCTGAGGAAGCTCTTCGGGCGGCGGCGGGAGTCACCCGCCCCCGCCCGTCCCGTCCTGAAGGGGCTGAGCCCCTTCGGCCCCGCCGGGTCCAGGCGCCCGAGAGGGGCGCGGGGAACTGCGCGACCAGCCCCCGACGACCCGCACTCGCACACACCCATGCCTCCCGAGCTCGCAGGCGACACAGAGCGGGGATCCGGGGGCGGCGGCCCCCGGCGACGGGACTACGGCCACCGGTACGGCAAGGCCGGCGGTCACCCACACGGGGCGGCACCGCCAAGCTTCCGCAGGTACAGTGCGGAGATCAGCAGAACCCCTCAGCGTGAGGCCCCGCACGTGTTGACGCAGACCACCTCTCGGGTGCTCGAACCGAGCGACCTGGACGCCGCGCTCGCCGTACTCGACCGCGAGCCGGTCACGAACGCCTTCGTGACCTCCCGCGTCCAGGTGGCCGGCCTCGACCCCTGGCGCCTGGGCGGCGAGATGTGGGGCTGGTACGAGGACGGCATGCTCACGTCCCTCTGCTACGCCGGCGCCAACCTGGTCCCGATCTGTGCCACCCCGCGCGCGGTCCGCGCGTTCGCCGACCGCGCCCGCCGGGCCGGCCGCCGCTGTTCCTCGATCGTCGGGCCCAGCGAGGCCACCACCCAGTTGTGGCGCCTCCTCGAACCGCACTGGGGCCCGGCCCGCGAGGTCCGCGCCCACCAGCCCCTGATGGTCACCGAGCGGATGCCGGTCGGCATCGCCCCGGATCCGTACGTCCGCCGCATCCGCAAGGACGAGATGGAGACGATCATGCCGGCGTGCGTGGCGATGTTCACCGAGGAGGTGGGCGTCTCCCCGCTGGCCGGCGACGGCGGCCTCCTCTACCAGGCGCGGGTCGCCGAACTCGTCGGCTCCGGCCGCTCCTTCGCCCGGCTCGACGACAGCGGCCGGGTGGTCTTCAAGGCGGAGATCGGCGCGGCGACCTCTCAGGCCTGCCAGATCCAGGGCGTGTGGGTGGCTCCCGAGTACCGGGGCATGGGCCTGGCGGCTCCCGGGATGGCGGCGGTGCTGCGCTACGCGCTGGCCGATGTGGCCCCCGTGGTCAGCCTCTACGTCAACGACTTCAACACGGCGGCGAGAAGGACGTATCTGCGGGTGGGCTTCCAGGAGGTAGGAGCCTTCATGAGCGTGCTGTTCTGACAGTTCGTTTTTGGCAGCCGTCACGAGCTCCTTTCTGACAGTTCGTTTTGGCAGCCGTCACGAGTTCCTTTCTGACAGCCGGCACGAGCAGCCGACCCGGGGCGCGCGGAACTGCGCGAGCGACCACAACGCACTCGCACCCGGACGACGGCGCTCCACCCCCTGTACCCTCCCCACATGGACCTCGTGATCGGCCCCCTGGACCTCTCCTCCCACGTGGACGAGGCCCTGGCAGTCCAAGCGATCGCCTTCGGCCTGGGCCCCGACGAGGTAGCCGTACGCCGTCAGATCGTCGTGCGCCACATGCAGTACCCCGGCGCCAGAGCCCTCGGCGCGACCGCCGACGGCCTGCTCGTGGGCTTCGTCTACGGCATGCCGAACAGCCGCACCCACTGGTGGTCCACCGTCGTGGAGCCCTACCTGCGCGTCCAGGGCCACGCCGGCTGGCTCGACGACTCCTTCGTGATCACCGAACTGCATGTGCACCCGCGTCACCAGAACCGCGGCATCGGCCGCCGGCTGATCACCACGATCACCGACGGCACCGCCGAGCCCCGCTCGATCCTCTCCGCGATCGACACCGACAGCCCGGCCCGCGGCCTCTACCACTCCCTCGGGTATGTGGATCTCGCCCGCCAGGTCCACTTCCCGAGCGCGCCCAGGCCGTACGCCGTGATGGGCGCCCCCCTGCCGCTGCGCCGCAGGGGTACCGAACGCCGTTAACCGATTTCCACCGGCACAGTGAGCCCGGCTAACCTCCTAGCCATCAACCTTTTCCGGCAGGAGTACGAGAACCATGGCGAACGCACCGGTCCAACGCATGTCCAAGTTGATGGCGAAGACGCTGCGTGACGACCCGGCGGACGCCGAGGTCCTCAGCCACAAGCTCCTCGTCCGCGCCGGCTACGTCCGCCGCACGGCCGCCGGCATCTGGTCCTGGCTGCCCCTCGGCCTGAAGGTGCTGTCCAACATCGAGCGGATCGTCCGCGAGGAGATGGACGCGATCGGCGCCCAGGAGGTGCTGCTCCCGGCCCTCCTGCCCCGGGAGCCGTACGAGGCGACCGGCCGCTGGGACGAGTACGGCCAGGAGCTGTTCCGTCTCCAGGACCGCAAGGGCGGCGACTACCTTCTCGGCCCCACCCACGAGGAGATCTTCACCCTGCTGGTGAAGGACCAGGCGTCCTCCTACAAGGACCTGCCGGTCATCCTCTACCAGATCCAGAACAAGTACCGGGACGAGGCCCGCCCGCGGGCCGGCATCCTGCGCGGCCGTGAGTTCCTGATGAAGGACTCCTACTCCTTCGACCTGGACGACGAAGGCCTCGCCAAGTCGTACGCCCTGCACCGCGAGGCGTACCAGCGGATCTTCGAGCGCCTCGGCCTCGACTACCGCATCGTCGCCGCCACCGCCGGCGCCATGGGCGGCTCGAAGTCGGAGGAGTTCCTGGCCCCGGCCGAGGCCGGCGAGGACACCTTCGCCGACTGCCCGAACTGCGACTTCGCGGCCAACACCGAGGCGATCACGTACGAGCTGAAGGCGGTGGACGCCTCCGGCGTGCCCGCCCTCGAGGAGATCCCGACCCCGGACACCCCGACCATCGAGACCCTCGCCGCCCACCTCGGCGTCCCGGCCTCCGCCACCCTGAAGAACCTCCTGGTGAAGGTCGACGGCGAGATCGTGGCCGTGGGCGTACCGGGCGACCGCGAGGTCGACCTGGGCAAGGTCGAGGAGCACTTCGCCCCGGCCGCCGTCGAGCTGGTCACCGAGTCCGACTTCGCCGGCCGTCCCGACCTGGTCCGCGGTTACGTCGGCCCGCAGGGTCTCGGCGAGAAGGTGAAGTACATCGCCGACCCGCGCGTGGCCGCGGGTACCGCCTGGATCACCGGTGCCAACAAGGTGGGCACGCACGCCAAGAACGTCGTGGCGGACCGTGACTTCACCGTCGACGAGTACGTGGATGTCGTCGTCGTGCTGGAGGGCGACCCCTGCCCGAAGTGCGGCACCGGCCTCAAGCTGGACCGCGCCATCGAGATCGGCCACATCTTCCAGCTGGGCCAGAAGTACACCAACGCGCTCAAGCTCGACGTCCTCGGCCAGCACGGCAAGCCGGTCCGCGTGACGATGGGCTCCTACGGCATCGGCGTCTCCCGCGCCGTCGCCGCCCTCGCCGAGCAGACCGCCGACGAGCACGGCCTGGTCTGGTCCCGCGAGGTCGCCCCGGCCGACGTGCACGTCGTCGCCGCCGGCAAGGCCCTGCAGACCGAACTCGCCCTGGACGTCTCCGAGAAGCTGCGCGCCGCCGGGCTGCGTGTCCTGGTCGACGACCGGGCCGGGGTCACCCCGGGGGTGAAGTTCACGGACGCCGAGCTGATCGGAGTGCCGCAGATCCTGGTCGCGGGCCGCCGCTCCGGCGAGGGCGTCCTGGAGCTGAAGGACCGCAAGACGGGCGAGCGCGAGGAGCTGACGGTGGACGAGGCGATCGCCCGCCTCACCGCGAACTGAGCTTCAACTCCCGCTGCGGCGGCCCCTGGTGACACACCGGGGGCCGCCGCGGCTTTTCAGGAACGTCTCAGACGGTTCTTCCGCTCCGCGGGGGCCAGGGTGTTCGCCCCGGACGGCACGGAGCGGGCGGACGCCGCCACGACGGCGAGCGGCAACACCGGCAGCCGGTCGCCGCCACGACGGCGAGGGGCAACACCGGCAGCCGGACACCCCGGAAGGGGCACGGGGCTGTGCCGATGTGCGGCTCCGCCGCGCGGGCGCGACCGGTCACGACATCCCCGCGGTCCGCGGACGACCGAGGCCGCCCGATCCGTCCGCCCTAGAGCCACCCGGCGAATTCGAGCAACAGCTCGGAGTCCTTCGGCCGCCCCACCCGAAGCGCCCGCACACCCGACTCCACCGCCCGGAACAACGTCCACCCCCGCAACCGCTCCTGGTCCACCTCGAGCGACTCCGCGAGCCGCTTGATCCGCCGTCGCGTGATCGTCGCCCCCGACGAGGAGGCGATCAGATCCTCCACCCGGTCGCGCACCAGCCGCGCCAGATCGAACGCGCACTCCCCGACCACCGGGTCCGGCCCCACCGCCAGCCACGGCAGCCGCTCCCCGGCCAGCACCTTGCTCTGCCGGAACGTGCCATGCAGCAACCGCCGCTCGGGAGGCGCGGCCAGCAATTCGTCCCGGGCCACGAGCGCCGCGTCCACCAGCGGGGTCACCTCGAGGTCGGCGGACGCCCGCATCGCCGTGGCCTGCCGCCCGGTCCGCTCCGCCACCGTCTCGAAGACGGGCCCGTCCGGCGGCTCCACCCACAGGCGCCGCAACGTCCCCGCCGCCTCCAGCAGCGCCTTCGCCTCGGGCAGCGACCGCACCGAGACCTCCGGATGCAGCCGCTCCAGCAGCAGCACCCCGTCGGCCCGGTCCGCGTCCAGCAGCCGTACGGCACCCAGGCCGCCCCAGTGCGCCAGCGCCGCGGCCTCGCTCTCCGGCCGGGCCCGCCGCGGCGCCAGCTTCAGCACCGCCGGTGTCCCGTCCGCCCGTCGCACCAGCAGGACGACGCTGCTGCGCCCGCCGGGCACCTGCACCCGCTCCACGGTCAACTCGCGTAGGGCGAGGGCGTGTTCCACCGCACCCGGCAGCTTCTCCAGCCACTCGTCACCGTCCGGCGCCGTCTCACCGAGCGCCCTCACCAGGCGCCGCGGCGGTTCGAAGGCCATACGCGAGTCGTTCCTTTCCTGCTCTGGTGCTCTACGGAGTTGACGTGACCGAAGGTGTGGCCGAAGGCGAGGCCGGACCGCCGGCCCGGCCCAGCGGCGCGTCCCGTTCGGCGAGCCCAGGGAAGGCTACGCTCTGCCCGCTCCACCGCACGGCCCGCACCGCGGCCTCCCGCAGCGCCCCGGCCGCCGACCCGCGCCGCGCGCCGGAGGAGGCCCGGACCAGGTCGGAGTACACGTCGGCCACCCGCTCCTCCAGCTCGGCGGCGAGCCGTACGGCCGTCACCGCGTCGGTGACGGCGAACGGCAGCGCGTAGGCCGCGCTCGCGGCGACGGGCGCGGCGCCCAGGTCCCGCACCTCGCGGGCGAGCGCGTCCCGGCGGGCCCGGTGCGCGTCGTAGGCCGAGCGGGCCTCGGTCAGCCGCCGCGTGCCGATCCGGCCGCCGACGACGCCGTACCCGTAGACCGCCGCGTGCTCGGCCGCCAGTGCCGCCTGGAGTGCCCTCAGCATCCCGGCCTCGGCCTCGTCGCTCACTTCTCACCCTCCGTCAGCAGGTAGGCGTGCGCGGACCCGGACGCCGCCACCCCGGCCAGCAGCCGCGCCAGTTCGCCGGGCACGTCCAGCAGTTCCCTGGCCCGCCGGTCGGCGAGGGCGCGCTCGGCGGCGGCCAGCGAGGCGAGCGCGGACTTCTCGTCGGCCGGAGCCTCGGGGGCCGATGCCGCGGCCGAGGGGGAGCCCGTCGCGGTGGGCGAGGCCGTGGTCGCCGAACCCTCGGTGAAAGCCGCCGCGTGGGCCGCCACCTGGGTCCGCAGCGGCCGCAGCCGCTCCGCGAGCCCGGGGTGGGCGGCGAGGACGGCGTCGTACTGCCGGAGCAGCGCCTGGCTGTCCCGGGCCGCACGCGCGCGTGCCCGCGCGGTGACCGACGTGCTGCCGCCGCGGCCGGCGGAGTCGGTATCGGCGGAACAGCCCGCCAGCACGGCGGCCGAGGCCGCCGAGACGATCAGGCTCCTTCTGCGTACTCCCCAAGGGGTACGCGGCGGCGGGGGGAACGGCACGGCAGACGTCCTCGGGGAGCTGGAAACGAAGAAACGCGAAAGCAATGGGACACGGGACGGACCCGCCCGTGATCACCGTACCCGCGCACCTGTCCGAAGCCACTCATCGGCACCGTCCGTACCCGGGTGGACGGCAACACTCCTCACGACCGGATACCCTTTGACCAGACACGCGACCCAACCCACAACAGCACACGCGGCCGAGGAGTCACCCGGATGAGCACGACCCACAGCGAGAGGCTGCGAGAGCTCCTGGAACCGCTCGTCACCTCTCAGGGCCTGGACCTCGAAGAGATCGCCGTGGACTCCGTCGGACGCAAGAGGGTGCTGCGCGTGGTCGTCGACTCCGACACCGGGGCCGACCTGGACCAGATCGCCGATGTGAGCCGTGAGCTCTCGGCGAAGCTCGACGAGAGCGACGCGATGGGCGAGGGCGAGTACACCCTCGAGGTCGGCACCCCGGGCGCGGAGCGCCCCCTCACCGAACACCGGCACTACGTGCGTGCCGTGGACCGCCTGGTGAGATTCCAGCTGGCCGAGGGCGGGGAACTGGTCGCGAGAATCCTGGACGTCGACGACGAGGGCCTCGATCTCGAAGTGCCCGGCGTCAAGGGCCGCAAGGCCACCAGCCGCAGACTCGGCTTCGCCGGCATCGAGAAGGCACGTGTGCAGGTCGAGTTCAACCGCAAGGACAAGAAGGACATGACGGAAGAAGAGGAGGCGTAGCCGTGGACATCGACATGAGTGCCCTGCGGGGCTTGGTTCGGGAGAAGGAGATCTCCTTCTCCCTGCTGGTCGAAGCGATCGAGTCGGCCCTCCTCATCGCCTACCACCGCACCGAGGGAAGCCGCCGACACGCGCGCGTGGAGCTCAACCGGGAGACCGGGCATGTGACCGTGTGGGCGAAGGAGGACCCCGAGGACCTGGAGGAGGGGCAGGCACCCCGCGAGTTCGACGACACCCCGTCGGACTTCGGGCGGATCGCCGCCACCACCGCCAAGCAGGTCATCCTGCAGCGGCTCCGGGACGCCGAGGACGACGCCACGCTCGGCGAGTACGCCGGCCGTGAGGGCGACATCGTCACCGGTGTGGTCCAGCAGGGCCGCGATCCGAAGAACGTGCTCGTCGACATCGGCAAGCTGGAGGCCATCCTGCCGGTGCAGGAGCAGGTGCCCGGCGAGACCTATCCGCACGGGATGCGGCTGCGCTCGTACGTCGTCCGGGTGGCCAAGGGCGTCCGCGGACCCTCCGTCACGCTGTCCCGCACCCACCCGGCACTGGTGAAGAAGCTCTTCGCGCTGGAGGTGCCGGAGATCGCCGACGGGTCCGTCGAGATCGCCGCCATCGCCCGCGAGGCCGGTCACCGCACGAAGATCGCGGTCCGCTCCACCCGTTCGGGCCTGAACGCCAAGGGCGCCTGCATCGGCCCCATGGGCGGCCGGGTCCGCAATGTCATGGGCGAGCTGAACGGCGAGAAGATCGACATCGTCGACTGGTCGGACGACCCGGCCGAGATGGTGGCGAACGCGCTGTCGCCGGCCCGGGTCTCCAAGGTGGAGGTCGTGGACCTGGCGGCCCGGTCCGCCCGGGTGACCGTGCCCGACTACCAGCTGTCACTGGCGATCGGCAAAGAGGGGCAGAACGCCCGTCTCGCCGCCCGGCTCACCGGCTGGCGGATCGACATCCGACCGGATACCGAACAGGTGTCCGAGTAGAGCACTCTTCCCCTCGTCGGGGGTTCACCCGGACGAGGGGAATAGTTCCAAGCCGCAGGTCGCTTGGATTACGACAACAGCCGTTCGATCTTTGCCCCGAAGGGGTGAGGTCGGTGCGGGGAGGTAGACTTAGCAGTGTCTGGCCGGACGCGTGCCCGCGCATGCCCTGAGCGCACCTGTGTGGGGTGCAGGCAGCGAGCGGCCAAGACCGAACTGCTGCGGATCGTGGCGGTCGAGGACGAATGTGTCCCCGATCCTCGCGGTACGCTGCCCGGCCGGGGTGCATATGTACACCCCGCCCAGGTCTGTCTGGACCAGGCGGTGCGCCGCCGGGCACTCCCGAGGGCGCTCCGCGTCCCGGGTCCGCTGGACGTAAAGGCGTTGCGCCCCTACGTCGAGCAGTAACACCGTAAGAAGCGTCGTACGGAACGTCCGTGCGGCTCTGGTACCCCGCGAGTTGGAAGTAGGTCGAGATTGCGATGAGCACTCGATGAGCACGCGATGAGTACGCCCATGAAGTAGCGACGGTCCGGACACACCCGGACCTAAAAGGAGCGAAGTGGCTAAGGTCCGGGTATACGAACTCGCCAAGGAGTTCGGGGTTGAGAGCAAGGTCGTCATGGCCAAGCTCCAGGAACTCGGTGAATTCGTCCGTTCGGCGTCCTCGACGATCGAGGCGCCCGTTGTACGCAAGCTGACAGATGCCTTCCAGGGCGGTGGCAACGGCAAGTCCGCCCCGCGCAAGGCTGCCCCCAGGCCCGCCGCGCCCTCTCCGGCGCAGGCGGCACGCCCGGGTGGTGCACCCAAGCCGGGCGCGCCGCGTCCGGCCGCCCCGCAGCCGCCGGCCCCTGCGGCGCCCGCCCCCGCGGCCTCGGCCTCGGCGGCGCCCTCGGCTCCGGCTCCGGCTCCGGTCACCCCCGCGCCGGCCGCCTCCGGCCCGCGCCCGGGCCCGAAGCCCGCTCCGCGTCCGGCCCCGGCCGCGCCCGAGTTCACCGCCCCGCCGGCCCCTCCGGCCGCCCCGGCGCAGAGCCCGGCCGCCGCACAGGGCCAGCGTCCCGGTGGCGCTCCCCGTCCGGGTCAGGGCGCCCCGCGCCCCGGCGGTCGTCCCGCCCCCGGTCAGGGACAGGGCCAGGCCCGTCCCGGTCAGGGCGGCCAGCGTCCCGGTGAGCGCGCCCCCCGTCCGGGCGGTGCCCGTCCGGCCGGTCCGCGTCCGGGCAACAACCCCTTCACCTCCGGTGGCTCCACCGGCATGGCCCGCCCGCAGGCCCCGCGCCCGCAGGGCGGCGCGCGTCCCGGCCCCGGCGGTCCCGGCGGTGCTCCCCGTCCCCAGGCGCCCGGCGCCCAGGGCGGCGGCCCGCGTCCCCAGGCTCCCGGCGGTTCCCGTCCGAGCCCGTCCGGCATGCCCCGTCCGCAGGGCGGTCCGCGTCCCGGCGGCGGTTCCGCGGGTCCGCGTCCGAACCCCGGCATGATGCCGCAGCGTCCCGCTGCCGGCCCGCGTCCCGGCCCCGGTGGCGGCGGTCGCGGTCCCGGCGGTGCGGGTCGTCCCGGCGGCGGCGCCGGTCGTCCCGGTGGCGGCGGCGGCTTCGCCGGTCGTCCCGGCGGCGGCGGTGGCGGCGCCCGTCCGGGCGGTGGCGGCGGCGGCTTCGCCGGTCGTCCCGGCGGTCCCGGCGGCGGTGGCGGCGGCTTCGGCGGCGGTCCCGGTGGTGGCGGCGGCGGTCGTCCCGGCTTCGGCGGGCGTCCCGGCGGTCCCGGCGGCCGTGGTGGCACGCAGGGCGCCTTCGGCCGTCCCGGCGGTCCGGCGCGTCGCGGTCGCAAGTCGAAGCGGCAGAGGCGCCAGGAGTACGAGGCCATGCAGGCCCCGAGCGTCGGCGGCGTGATGCTGCCGCGCGGCAACGGCGAGACCATCCGTCTCTCCCGCGGCGCGTCGCTCACCGACTTCGCCGAGAAGATCAACGCCAACCCGGCGTCCCTCGTCGCGGTCATGATGAACCTCGGCGAGATGGTCACGGCCACGCAGTCCGTCTCCGACGCGACCCTCGAGGTCCTCGCCGGCGAGATGAACTACACGGTCCAGATCGTCAGCCCCGAGGAGGAGGACCGCGAGCTGCTCGAGTCCTTCGACATCGAGTTCGGCGAGGACGAGGGCGACGAGGACGACCTGGTGGTCCGTCCGCCGGTCGTCACCGTCATGGGTCACGTCGACCACGGTAAGACCCGGCTCCTCGACGCCATCCGCAAGACGAACGTCATCGCGGGCGAGGCCGGCGGCATCACCCAGCACATCGGTGCCTACCAGGTCTCCACCGAGGTCAACGACGAAGAGCGCAAGATCACCTTCATCGACACCCCGGGTCACGAGGCGTTCACCGCCATGCGTGCCCGTGGTGCGAAGTCGACCGACATCGCGATCCTGGTCGTCGCGGCCAACGACGGCGTCATGCCGCAGACGGTCGAGGCGCTCAACCACGCCAAGGCGGCCGACGTCCCGATCGTCGTCGCGGTCAACAAGATCGACGTCGAGGGCGCCGACCCGACCAAGGTGCGCGGTCAGCTCACCGAGTACGGGCTGGTGGCCGAGGAGTACGGCGGCGACACGATGTTCGTCGACATCTCCGCCAAGCAGGGTCTGCACATCGACTCCCTGCTGGAGGCCGTGGTCCTGACGGCCGACGCCTCGCTCGACCTGCGGGCCAACCCGAACCAGGACGCGCAGGGCATCTCGATCGAGTCCCGCCTCGACCGCGGCCGTGGTGCCGTGGCGACGGTCCTCGTCCAGCGAGGCACCCTGCGGGTCGGCGACACGATGGTCGTGGGCGACGCCTACGGTCGCGTCCGCGCCATGCTCGACGACAACGGCAACAACGTCGCCGAGGCCGGGCCGGCGACGCCGGTCCAGGTCCTGGGTCTGACCAACGTCCCGGGTGCCGGCGACAACTTCCTGGTGGTCGACGAGGACCGTACGGCCCGTCAGATCGCCGAGAAGCGTGCCGCCCGTGAGCGCAACGCGGCCTTCGCCAAGCGCACGCGCCGTGTCTCCCTCGAGGACCTGGACAAGGTGCTCAAGGCCGGCGAGGTCCAGCAGCTCAACCTCATCATCAAGGGTGACGCTTCTGGTTCCGTCGAGGCGCTCGAGTCGTCCCTGCTCCAGCTGGACGTCGGCGAAGAGGTCGACATCCGCGTCCTGCACCGCGGCGTCGGTGCGGTCACGGAGTCGGACATCGACCTGGCGATGGGCTCGGACGCCATCGTGATCGGCTTCAACGTCCGCGCGGCAGGCCGTGCGGCGCAGATGGCCGAGCGCGAGGGCGTGGACGTCCGGTACTACTCGGTCATCTACCAGGCGATCGAGGAGATCGAGGCGGCCCTCAAGGGCATGCTCAAGCCGGAGTACGAAGAGGTCGAGCTCGGTACGGCGGAGATCCGCGAGGTCTTCAAGTCGTCCAAGCTGGGCAACATCGCGGGTGTTCTCATCCGCTCCGGCGAGGTCAAGCGCAACACCAAGGCGCGCCTGGTCCGTGACGGCAAGGTCATCGCGGAGAACCTCAACATCGACGGTCTGCGCCGCTTCAAGGACGACGTCACCGAGATTCGGGAAGGCTTCGAGGGCGGTATCAACCTCGGAAACTTCAACGACATCAAGATCGACGACGTCATCGCGACGTACGAGATGCGCGAGAAGCCGCGGGTGTAACCCGACGGTTGGTGCCGGCCGACGGGACTTCGGTTCCGTCGGCCGGCGCTTTTCCCGGCCGCCTGCGGCCGGGAAAGTCGGTCGAGCCCCCGCCGGGGACGGGGTACCGTTCCTGACAGGGCCATCGATCCCGTACCGGCGGGTGAACCGGATACATACATGTACGTGGGGACTCTGTCCTTCGACCTCCTCCTCGGCGACATCCATTCGCTGAAGGAGAAGCGCTCCGTCGTCCGCCCGATCGTCGCCGAACTCCAGCGGAAGTTCGCCGTGAGCGCGGCCGAGGTGGACCACCTGGACCTTCACCGCAGGGCCGGCATCGGCCTTGCCCTGGTCTCCGGCGACGCCGCGCACCTGACCGACGTGCTCGACCGGTGCGAACGGCTGGTCGCCGCCCGCCCCGAGGTGGAGCTGCTGTCCGTCCGACGGCGCTTCCACGGCGACGACGACTAGACCTGAGAACGACACAGAAGAAAGAACGGGAGACGGACCAGTGGCCGACAACGCGCGTGCCAAGAGGCTGGCGGACCTCATCCGAGAGGTGGTGGCCCAGAAGCTGCAGCGTGGGATCAAGGACCCGCGGCTCGGCACCCACGTCACCATCACGGACACCCGGGTCACGGGTGACCTCCGGGAGGCGACCGTCTTCTACACGGTGTACGGCGACGACGAGGAGCGGGCAGCGGCCGCGGCGGGCCTGGAGAGCGCCAAGGGCGTGCTCCGCTCGGCGGTCGGCGCCGCGGCGGGCGTGAAGTTCACGCCGACCCTGACCTTCGTCGCGGACGCCCTTCCGGACACCGCGAAGACCATCGAGGACCTGCTCGACAAGGCACGGGCCTCGGACGCGAAGGTCCGCGAGGTCTCCGCGGGCGCCGCCTTCGCCGGTGAAGCGGACCCGTACCGGAAGCCGGGTTCCGACGACGAGACGGACATCGCCGCCGACGCCGACGAGACGGACGACGCCACCGAATGACCAGCAAGCCCACCCCGCCCGACGGCCTTGTCATCGTCGACAAGCCGTCGGGCTTCACCTCGCACGACGTCGTCGCCAAGATGCGGGGGATCGCCCGCACCCGGCGCGTCGGGCACGCCGGCACCCTCGACCCGATGGCCACCGGCGTCCTCGTCCTCGGCATCGAGCGGGCGACCAAGCTCCTCGGGCATCTCGCCCTCACCGAGAAGGAGTACCTGGGGACCGTCCGCCTCGGGCAGAACACCCTCACCGACGACGCCGAGGGCGAGATCACCTCGTCCACCGACGCCTCCGGGGTCACCCGCGAGGCCGTCGACACCGGCATCGCCAAGCTGACCGGCCGCATCATGCAGGTGCCGTCCAAGGTCAGCGCCATCAAGATCGACGGTGTCCGGTCGTACAAGCGCGCCCGGGAGGGCGAGGACTTCGAGATCCCGGCCCGGCCGGTGACCGTCTCGTCGTTCACGGTCTACGACGTCCGGGACGCCGTCGCCGAGGACGGCACCCCCGTGCTCGACCTGGTCGTCTCGGTGGTCTGCTCCTCCGGCACCTACATCCGTGCCCTCGCCCGCGACCTGGGCGCCGACCTGGGCGTCGGCGGCCACCTCACGGCTCTGCGCCGGACGCGCGTCGGACCGTACAAGCTGGACTCCGCGCGCACCCTCGACCAGCTCCAGCAGGAGCTGACCGTGATGCCGGTCGCCGAGGCGGCCGCGGCCGCGTTCCCGCGCTGGGACGTCGACGCCAGACGGGCCGGTCTGCTCACCAACGGGGTGCGGATCGACATGCCCGAGGAGTACGCCGGCGTCGGTCCCGTCGCCGTGTTCGACCCCCAGGGGCGCTTCCTCGTGCTCGTCGAGGAACAGAAGGGCAAGGCCAAGAGCCTCGCCGTGTTCGGCTGACCGTCCGGTGTGCCCGTGGAGCGGCGACCACGGGGTCTGGCGCCGCCGCCGCTCCACGGTCCCCCCTCGGTTCCCCCACCCCTAGGGTGTATCCACCTGTCCCGGGCTATTCACCCGACCGAGCAGGCGCTCGGAGTGAACCGGGGGAGCGGAGGGGGGCGCGTTCGCCACCCGCTCTGTCCCGCTGATCATTTCGCGCCTACCGTCGAGCTCAAGGGCCCAAGGGCACGGATGTACGGGCGGGGAGGTTCGATCATGGCGGGACGGGGCCCGCGGACCGGGAGCGGTCGCCGCACGGCGGACAGTGCGCGGGAGGCACGGCCGGACACCTGGCCGGAGCCCGACGACCGGCTGGTCCGGGTCCGCGACCTCGCCGGGCGCCCGCGCGGCACCGGCTTCCTCGCCGACCACCACGGCACCCTGGTCACCAGCCACGAGGCCGTCGACGGGCTGGCCCGGATCGTGCTGCACGCGGCCGGGGACCGCACCTGCGTGGTCGACTCGGACGCGGTCACCCCGCTGCCCGCCCACGACCTGGCCCTGATCCGCACCGAGGGCCTCTGCGTGGACCCGCTGCCGATCACGGTACGGGAGCGGATCCCGGCCGGAACCTACGTCCGGATCGCCGCCGACCGCTGGCGCGAGGCCCGGGTACTGGCCGCGACCCAGGTGACGTACACCGCCACCGACCGCTTCCATCTCCTGCACGAAGCCCTGGAGTTGGCGATGGGCACGGCCGGCCGGGACGCGCTGCGCCTGGGCGGCGGGGCGGCCGGCGGCCCGGTCCTCGACGCGGAGACCGGCGCGGTCCTCGGTGTGCTGGGCACCGCCCTCCAGTCCGGCCAGCGGGACGTGGGCTTCGCCGTCTCGCTCCACCACCCCGACAGCACCCCCCTGGCCGACCTCCTCCGCCGCAACGCCGCGACGGTCCCCGCCTACGGCACCGACCTCAACCTCGCGGGCATCCTGGAACTGACAGCCACATCGGTGGGCCAGGACGGCCCCCCGGGCACCCTGGCCGGTCATGTGGGCCGCACCGGAGCGCCCCGCGGGGGCGCGGGGAACTGCGCGACCAGCCCCCACGCGCCCGCAGACGCTCCACCACCTTTCACGGCACTCGCCGGCGAACACACAGACCCGGTTCAGCCGGTCGAGCGAGCGGCAACCGCTCAGGAGCTGGCGGCCTTCGCCGAAGACACCGGAACCGACAAGGCCAACGGGACCGTCCTGGCCCTCGTCGGCGCCCCCGGCACCGGCCGCACCACCGAACTCGCCGCCCTCGCCGCCCGCCGCAACCGCGGACCGCACCCCGCCCCCACCCTCTGGCTCCGTGGCGCCGACCTCAAGGACGCCGACGACTCCGTCGCCGACGCGGCCCGCCGCGCCCTGGAGCGCGCGGTCCGGATCGTCGCCGCCTCCCGCTCCCAACTCCCGGGCGACCTGGGCGAACTGACCGTGGAGCGGCTGGCCCGGCTCGCCACCCGGGCCGGACGGCCGCTCCTCCTCCTGCTGGACGGCCCGGAGGAGATGCCACCGGTCCTCGCCCACCGGCTCTCCGCATGGACCGCGGGCACCGCCGCATGGCTGCGCGACACCGGCGCCCGGCTCCTCGTCGCCTGCCGCGAGGAGTACTGGGAGCGGGCCGGTGCCGAGTTCCCGCCCGACCTGCTGCACCGGGGCACCGGTAACCCCTCCTGCGTCCGGCTGGCCGACCTCACCCCCGACGAGGCCCGCCGCGCCCGCTCCCGCTACGGCGTGCCCGACGGCGCCCTCACCGACCGCGACGCCCGCCACCCCCTGACCCTGCGCCTGCTCTCCGAGGTCCGCGCAGCCCTCCCGGACGCCCCCGCCGACGGCCCGATCGACCGGCACGACGTCTTCGCCGCCCACCTCGACCTGCTGTGCCTGCGCATCGCGGTACGGCTGGCCGCCGAGAACGGCCTGCGCGGTACGGCCGTACGACGGCTCGCCGCCCGCGTCTCCGGCCAGGTGCACGAGGCCGCCCGGCGCAGCCTCGGACCCGGCCTGGGCGAGCTGGACCGCGAGTCGTTCGAGGAGGTGTTCCCCTGGGGGCCCGTCCCCGCCCACCTCGGCGGCGGCTCCGGCTGGGCCTCCGCCGTGCTCACCGAGGGCCTGCTGGTCCCGGCGGGCGGCGGCTACCGCTTCGCCCACGAGGAACTCGCCGACTGGATCCAGGGCATGCACCTGGACCTGGACGAGGCCCTGCACGCCCTCGTCCACCGCCCCCGGACCGCCCGGAGCGCCCACCCCCTGCCCGTGCCGCACCACCGGGTCGGACCGGTCGTCCAGGCGCTGCTGCTCCTCGACCGCCAGTACGGGCCGGCCCAACTCGCCCCGCGGCTCAACGACCTGGCGCACGCCCTCGACCTCGACCCCGGCTCCTGGTGGGCCGCCCGGCTGCTCGCCCAGACCCTGCTGCGGCTGCCCGACGCCACGCCGTACACCGGGGTGCTGCGGCTGCTCGCCGACCGGGTCGTGGGCCGGCAGCGCACCGCGGCCACCGAGTTCGGGCCGGACTTCTGGACCGCGCTCACCCTGCCCGACGCCGAACGCTTCGATCTGCTGCGGAGGCTGGTGCGCGCGGACGAGCCGCTCCCGGAGACCGCGGGCCTCGGCCGCTTCGGGGCCCGGCCGACGGGGGAGGCCCCCGAGGGCACGGCCCCGCGCCACCTGGACGCCGTAGCCCGGCTGCTCGCCGCCGACCCCGCCGCCGTACAGCCGTATCTCACCCGGTGGTTCGACGACGAGCGGCCGTTGCCCGCGATGCCACACGCCACCGTGGCGACCGCGGCCCAGGCGCTGCTGCACACCCACCGGCACCGGGCGCTGGACGATCTGACCGAGGTGCTGGTCGACGCCGCGCACCGGCGGGGCGACGAACTGCTCGCCGTGCTCGCCGAGGACGAGCCGTCCGCGGTGTGCCGGGCCGTCGACCGCTGGGCGCACGACGAGCGCCCCGCCCGCCGGGTGGCCGCCGTGGCCCACGGGCTGCGCGCCGCCCCGCACGTCCGCACCGAGCCCGACCGTGAACTGCTCCGCTACGCCGCGCTCGCCCTGCTCGCCCGCCCCGCCGACTGCACCCTGCACGGCGGCGCCCTCGCGCTGCTGGTCCGGGACCCGCGGACCCGGGCCCGCCATCTCCCGCAGGCGTTGGGGCACTTCGCCACCGGCGACCCGCAGCTCGCGCCGAGCGCCCTGGTCCCCGCCCTGGCCACCCACCCCGACGACGTCCTGGAGGCCTTCCGCAGCAGGCTGCGCGGGCCCGGCGCCGGACAGGTGCTGCGCGCCCTCGCCGACGTCACCGCACCGGCCCTCGCCCACCGGGTCACCGAGCTGGTCCTCGAGGCCGTCGAGCTGCGCCCGGAGACCGCCGGGCAGGTGGCCGGGTTCGTCGAGCGCCGCCTCGAACAGGGCCCTGGGGCCCGCGCCGTCCTGCTGCCGCTGGTCACCGGGCTGCTCGAGGACGGCCCCGAACCGGTCCGGGCGGCTCTGGCCACCGTCCTGGGCGCGGCCGGCACCCCCGTCTCGCGCCCGCTGCGCCGGGAACTGCTGGAGCTCCTGCTCGCTCACGAGCGGGATCCGGGTGTCCTGGACGCGCTGCTGCACGCGGCCGCCGTACAGCGCGAGGACGACGGCGACCAGATGCGTGAGCTGGTCAGGCGCACCGGTCTGCTGCTGGTCCGCACCCCGGACGGGGCGACCCGGTTCGACCGCGGACTGGTCGACCTGGGCCGGCACGTGCCCGGATTCGCCGCCCTGATGGCCCGCTGGCTCACCGACACCCCGGAGGAATGGGCCGCCGTGGTGGGGCCCAGCACCCGGCGGATGCTGGGCAACCTGGCCGGTGTCCGGGTGCCCGCGTGAGGCGCCGGACACGTGCGCCAGGTCACAGCGACCGTGCCGGTGTGAGACGGGTCCGGCAAACATGGCACCCTTAGACCTGCGTAAGACGGACAACGGACACAGGTTCGAGGAGCGGTCACAGTGCAGCGCTGGCGTGGCTTGGAGGACATCCCCGAGGACTGGGGGCGCAGCGTCGTCACCATCGGTTCTTATGACGGGGTGCACCGCGGTCACCAGCTGATCATCCGGCATGCCGTGGACCGCGCCCGTGAGCTGGGCATTCCGGCGGTCGTCGTCACCTTCGACCCGCACCCCAGCGAGGTCGTCCGCCCCGGCAGCCACCCGCCGCTGCTCGCCCCGCACCACACCCGCGCCGAGCTGATGGCGGAGCTGGGCGTGGACGCGGTGCTGATCCTGCCCTTCACCACCGAGTTCTCGCGGCTGTCGCCTGCCGAGTTCGTGGTCAAGGTGCTGGTGGACAAGCTGCACGCCAAGGCCGTCGTCGAGGGTCCCAACTTCCGCTTCGGCCACAAGGCCGCGGGCAATGTCGAGTTCCTCGCCGAGCAGGGCAAGGTCTACGACTTCGAGGTCGAGGTCGTCGACCTGTACGTGCGCGGCGAGGCGGGCGGCGGCGAGCCGTTCTCCTCGACCCTGACCCGGCGCCTGGTCGCCGAGGGTGACATGGCGGGCGCCCGGGAGATCCTGGGCCGCCCCCACCGGGTGGAGGGCGTGGTCGTACGCGGCGCCCAGCGCGGCCGTGAGCTGGGCTTCCCGACGGCCAACGTCGAAACGCTCCCGCACACCGCGATCCCGGCCGACGGCGTCTACGCCGGCTTTCTGCACGCCCAGGGCGAGGTGATGCCGGCCGCGATCTCCGTCGGCACCAACCCGCAGTTCGACGGCACCGAGCGCACGGTGGAGGCGTACGCCATCGACCGCGTCGGCCTCGACCTGTACGGACTGCATGTCGCCGTCGACTTCCTGGCCTTCGTCCGCGGCCAGGCCAAGTTCGACTCGCTCGACGCGCTGCTGGAGCAGATGGCCGAGGATGTCAAGAAGTGCCGTGAGCTGGTCGCGGCCGAGGACGCCTGACCAGGGCTTCTTCCAGGGGTTCGGTTCTACGCCGAAGGGCGGCCGGTGCGGTGAGGCACCGGCCGCCCTTCGGCGTTTCGGCTACTGCTGCGGAGGCTGCGGCGGCTCCTGGGGGTGCGGCGGCTGGGGCCGGCCCTGCTGCGGCTGCTGCGGGAAGCCGTAGCCGCCGGGCGGGGCCGGAGGGGCGGGGGGCTGGGCGCCGGGCTGCGGATAGCCGTAGCCGGGCTGCGGCTGCTGCTGCCCTTGCGGGGGATACGGCTGGCCCGGCTGCTGCGGATGGGGCTGGGCCCCGGGCTGGGGCTGTCCGTAGAGCTCCTGCTGGAGAGGCTGGCCCGCCTGCTGCGGATAGGGCTGCTGCGGGTACGGCTGCTGCGGGTACGGCTGTCCCGGCGCGTACGGCTGCTGCTGGCCCGGGGCCTGCGGCGGGGCGTACTGCTGGGCGGACAGCGGCTGGCCCGGCATCGGCGGGGCGGCGACCGGCGGCGGGTTGCCGTCGCTGGTCCACAGGCCGTGCATCTGCTGGTGGCGCACGAAGTCCTCCGCGACCATCGCCGCGAGGTTGAAGTACGCCTCGCGCACCTTCGGCCGCATCATGTCGAGGTCGACCTCGGCACCGGCGGACAGGTGCTCGTCGAAGGGCACGACCACGACACCCCGGCAGCGCGTCTCGAAGTGCTGCACGATGTCCTCGACCTTGATCATCTTGCCGGTCTCGCGAACTCCGGAGATCACCGTGATCGACCTCGACACCAGGTCGGCGTACCCGTGCGCGGACAGCCAGTCCAGGGTCGTACTGGCGCTGCTCGCCCCGTCCACCGACGGCGTCGAGATGATGATCAGCTGGTCGGCGAGGTCCAGCACCCCGCGCATGGCGCTGTAGAGCAGACCGGTACCCGAGTCGGTGAGGATGATCGGGTACTGCTTGCCCAGGACGTCGATCGCGCGCCGGTAGTCCTCGTCGTTGAACGTGGTCGAGACGGCCGGGTCGACGTCGTTGGCGATGATCTCCAGGCCGGACGCGGCCTGGGAGGTGAACCGCCGGATGTCCATGTAGGAGTTGAGGTACGGGATCGCCTGGACCAGGTCACGGATGGTGGCGCCGGTCTCCCGGCGCACCCGGCGGCCGAGCGTGCCGGCGTCCGGGTTGGCGTCGATGGCCAGGATCTTGTCCTGGCGCTCGGTGGCGAGGGTGGAGCCGAGCGCGGTCGTCGTGGTCGTCTTGCCGACACCGCCCTTGAGGCTGATCACCGCTATCCGGTAGCAGGACAGCACCGGCGTACGGATCAGGTCCAGCTTCCGCTGCCGCTCGGCCTCCTCCTTCTTGCCGCCGAGCTTGAACCGCGAGGGTGCGGCACCGGGCCGGCCGCTCTTCGCCTTCTGCTTCTTGTTGTTGAGCAGCCGGTCGGAGGACAGCTCCACGGCCGCGGTGTAACCCAGCGGCGCCGCACCGGGGTTGGTCATCTGCCGCTGGTCGTGCTGCATGGGCTGCGGCCAGGCGGCACCGACCCGCGGGTCGACCGGGGGCTGGGGGGCCTGCTGCTCCGGGTACGGGGCCGGAGCGGGCGGCTGGGCCGGCGGCTGGACGGGCTGGGCGGCGCGCGGGTCCTGGGAGGCCTGCGGCTGCGGGCCGGGCTGCGGGAAGCCGTAAGCGCCGGGCGGGGCCTGGGGCGCCGGGGGCTGCGCGGCCGGCTGCGGGAAGCCGTAACCGGCGGGCGCGGGCGCCTGGGGCACGGGAGCGCCGGGGTAGCCGTAACCGCCCGGTGCGTCGGGCTGCTGCGGCTGTTCGGCCGGGGGGACGGGGGGCTGGGCGGCGGGCTGCGGGAAGCCGTAACCGGCCTGCGCCTGCGGCGGCAACGGGGCGCCCGACTGCTGGGCCGGGGGCTGGTGCCAGGCGGCGGGCGCGGGCTGCGGTGCCTGCGGCGGCTGGAACGCCGGCTGCTGCCCGGGCCCGCCCGCGGGACCCTGTGCGGGCGCCTGCGGGGGCTGCGGCTGACCGGGCGCCGGCTCCGACGGTGCCGACCGGGCCGGCCAGTGGGCGGCCGGTGCGGGGGCCGCGGGCTGGTAGGACGGCGGCAGCGGCGGCACCACGGCCGGCGGCGTCGGGGGCGTGGGCGGCGTAGGCGGGGGAGTCCAGGCGGCGGGCTGCGCGGCGGCCTCGGGAGCCGGGGGCGCGTCCTGCGGCGCGGGCGCGGTGGTTACGGCGTCCTGGGGCGCCGGGACGGCGGCTACGGCGTCCTGCGGCGCGGCGTGTGCGTCCGCGGGCTCGGCGGTGTCCCCGGGGGCCACGGCGTCGGCGGCATCGTCGGACGCGGAGTGCGCCTCGCCCTCGGCACCGTCGTACTCGCCGGCGTCATCGGCGTCATCGGCGTCATCGGTGTCGGCGAAGGCGTCCTGGGGCTCGTCCTCGTCGGTGTCGTCCACCGGGGCGGCCTCCTGGGCGGGTTCGCCGGTCTCGGCGGTACCGCCGGAGTCGGCGTCGTCGAGGGGGGCCTCGTCCTCGGTGCCGGTCTCGTCGCCGTCGACGTGCGGCGAGCCGTCCGCGGCCTCGGCGCCGGAGTCGACCAGCAGCGCGATGACATCGGCCGCCGACCGCTCCTCCTCGTCGGCGCCGCCTTCGGCCCGGACCTCGTCCTCGTCCTCGGCGCGGCTCTGTTCGGCGGCCGCGTCCTCGGCCGCGGCCGCCCGCTCGGCGGCCTCGGCGATGTCCCGCTTCAGCGCGCCGGCGGAGAACCGCATCGTCGCCCCGCTCTCCAGGTCACCGTTGTCCGGTTCGGGCTCCGGCGCCGGTTCCTCGGCGGCCGCCCGCTGCGGTTCGAAACCGACCGGCAGCTTCGGCACGGCGGCCGCGCCGTCCGCGGGCGGTGCGGCAGGGGTGAACGGCGCGGCGACCGGCGCCGGCGGAGCGGCCGGCGCCCCCGCGTCCGCGCTCGGGGCGGCCGGCGTGAAGGGCGCACCCGGAGTGGTGGTGGGCGCCGGAGTGAACGGTGCTCCCGGAGTCGCGGTGGGCGCCGGAGTGAAGGGTGCCCCGGGCGTTGCCGTCGCCGGAGGGGTGAAGGGTGCTCCCGGAGTTGACGCGGGGGCGGGAGTGAACGGGGCTCCGGGCGTTGACGTGGGCGGCGTGAACGGCGCCCCCGGCCCGGCGGCAGGCGCGGACGCCGACGGCGTACCCGGCGCCGAGCCGGTCGGCGGCGTGAAGGGCGCTCCCGGAGTGGCGGTGGGCGACGGCGTGAAGGGTGCGCCCGGCGTGGCGGTGGCCGGAGGGGTGAAGGGTGCTCCCGGCGTCGCGGCGGGCGGCGGGGTGAACGGTGCCCCGGGCGTTGCCGTCGGCGGCGGGGTGAAGGGTGCTCCCGGAGCCGACGTCGGCGCGGGAGTGAACGGACCACCGGGACCCGGCGTTCCGCCCCCCTGCTGGGCATGCGGCGGGGGAGTCAGCCCGGGGATCGGCGCCCCCGGCGGGAACGGTGAACGGGGCTGCGCGGCAGGCGGCGTACCGGAGGCGGACCCCGGCGCCCCTGTCCCGCCGGGCGCACCGGACCGGTCGCCGGACCCCGGTCCGCCGGCGCCCTCGGCGCCGTCGGCCGCTCCCGGGCCGCCCGCCGCGTTCTGCGTGTACCAGGCGGGCGGCGCGTAGTCGATCGTGAACTCGCCCGTCATCTCGTTGAGTGACTCCGCGTCGGGCTGGTCTTCGCCGGGTGTGGCCCAGCCCCCGCGGATCCCGTCCCGATCGCTGCTCACAGTTCCTCCTGGTGTGGTCGAGCACCCTCATGCCGTGCCGGCGCGACGACCATGTCGTGTCGTTCTCAGCATCCGTATTCGTTTGAGGTAGTCCGATCCACCGGCTCTCCCCCGCGGGGGCACCGACGTCTTGTTCACGGTCCTGACGTCGCGCCCCCCTCCCAGCCTAATCACCGGGAGCCGAACCTCGGCAGGCCCGTCCGTCTCAATACGGACGTCCACCTGGTCACACCCTGCCCTGAACTCCTGTGCAGAGCTTTCGTATTGCCCAACAGTCGATGAACAAAACGGGCAAGAGTCGTCAGTTCGGGCACCAGTTGACCGCGCGAGGGGCGGGGGAGTGCGAGATGTGCGCGGCAAAAGCCGCAGTCTCCCCGGAAGTTCCGCCGTGGGCGGAGCGCGGAGCGGAGAAGAAAAGGGAGGAAAGGGGGCGTTCGGGTTCGGCGTCTCGACCCGCGCACCGGCAATCCGCGCCGGGCCTGCAAGAGCGCCGCCGGTGTCCAGGACGGCTGTACGGCCCCCGGTGCGGCGACCGTTGCTTCTCCGCAGGCTTCTTCGGCCACCTGGACAACGGCGAGGGCGTGGTCGTCGGGCGTCGGCAGCCCCCGGAAGAGCTGAGCCCGGTTGTGGGGCGGCCACCCTCGACGTCATGTATGAGCTCGTCGAGCATGTTTCCT
>NZ_JBSFJE010000019.1:156936-181586 GCF_053597895.1 Streptomyces sp. NPDC001220 | reverse complement strand
CGGCGGCCTCCTGCTTCTTGACGGTGTCACTGCCGGTGTTGGCGAAGCCGGGGTAGGCGCTGAGCGCGGCGGTGAGGCCGCTGTAGGTGTAGAAGGAATTCCGGTTCGGGAACATCTGGTTGAACTGTGCTTCACTGACGACGAAGCCGGCGGCGGTGGCTGTGGGGGCCGCCTGGAGCACCAGGGCGGAGCCGCCTATGGCGAGCGAGGTCAGGAGTGCGGCGATACGGCGCCTCGACACGGATCAACTCCTTTGCGGAGCACGGCCGCGCCCCACAGAGGGGGAGCGGCCGCGGTGGGGGGTGTGAGGCACACTCAACTGCTTTGGTCTGTACCAGTCAAGGGTGTAGACCAGTCATTCAGGAGTGGATCTTCGGTCGACGGCTTCCCCAATTGCTCCCGGAAACAGGCAAGTCGGCCCCTCGCCGACCGCCCGGCGCGGCAGCGGTCGTGCCCGGCGGCGTAGCTACGCCGCCGGGCACGGAGAGTGGCGGATCAGCTCAGCGGCTTGGCGAGGACCGCCTTGCGGTGACTGAACGTCTCGATGGAGTAGCGGCCGTGGTAGCTGCCCATACCGCTCTCCCCCACCCCGCCGAACGGCAGGTCGGAGACGGTGAGATGGGCGACCGGGAGGCCGAGGCCGAGCCCGCCGGAGGAGGTCTCGGCGGCGATCCGGTCCCGGGTGTCGCCGGACTCGCTGAAGACGTAGAGCGCGAGGGGCTTGTCGCGGTCGTTGATGAAGCCGATCGCGCCGTCCAGGTCCGGGACGGTGACGATGGGCAGGATCGGGCCGAAGATCTCCTCCCGCATCACCGGGGACCCGGGGTCGACGTCGGCGAGCACGGTGGGCGCGATGTACTTGGCGGCGCGGTCGGTGTCGCCGCCCAGGGCCACCCGGCCCGAGCCGAGCAGTCCGCTGAGCCGGTCGAAGTGGCGCTCGTTGACGATCCGGCCGTACTCGCCGGACTCCTTGGGCTCCGTGCCGTACAGCGCCTGCACGGCCCTGACCAGCTCGGGTTCCAGGGCGGCGGCGGTCTCGGGGTCGGTCAGGACGTAGTCGGGTGCGACACAGGTCTGCCCCGCGTTCAGGAACTTGCCGCGCGCCAGGCGGTCCGCGACCACCGCCAGGTCGACGTCCCGGTCGACGAACGCCGGGGACTTGCCGCCGAGTTCGAGGGCGACCGGGGTGAGGTGCTCGGCGGCGGCGCGCATGACGATCCGGCCCACCGTGCCGTTGCCGGTGTAGAAGATGTGGTCGAAGCGTTCGGCGAGCAGGGCCGTGGTCTCCGGGACACCGCCCTCGACGACGGCCACGGCCTCGGCGTCGAGATGGGCCGGCAGCAGCCGGGCCAGTGCGGCCGAGGTCGCCGGAGCCAGTTCACTGGGCTTGGCGACGACCGCGTTGCCCGCGGCGAGGGCACCGGCCAGCGGGGCGAGCAGCAGCTGGGCGGGGTAGTTCCACGGGGCGATGACGAGGACGACACCGAGCGGGTCGTACTGCGTCCAGGCGCTCGCGTCGCCGCCCAGGTGCGCCGGGACCGGGGCGGACTCGGGGCGCAGCCACTCCGCCAGGTGGTCGAGGCTGTGGTCGATCTCCCGGACGGTGAAGTCGATCTCCGTGCGGTAGGCCTCGACGGCGCTCTTGCCCAGGTCGGCGTGGAGGGCGGCGGCCAGCTCGTCGCCACGCTCCGTGAGCATGGCGCGCAGCCGGCGCAGCTGGTCGGTACGCCACTCGACGGGCTTGGTGCGGCCGGTGCGGAAGGTGGCACGCAGCCGGGCGACGACGTCGGCGGGCTGCTCGGGGGTGGACTGGTTCACGGATCCCTCGCTGGTGGTGCGTACGGGCCTGACGGCCCGGCTGGGTGTCGAACACTCGGATGCATAATGCAACCTTTCAGAGGCCGAAGTAAATTCCGCCACCACGGAACCCCTCTCCGTCCTGCCCGGCTCACCCTGCCGTGGACATGCCCCTCAGATCCCGAGCTCGGCCCGTCGCCGCCGGAGGTACGCCTGTTCGGGGAGCCCGTCGGCGAGTTCGATGGCGGTGTCGTACTCCCGTACCGCCTCTTCGTCACGGCCGAGGCGGCGCAGCAGGTCGGCCCGGACGGCGTGCAGGACGTGATACCGGTCGAGGTCGAGCGCGTCGACCAGGGCGAGGGCCTTGTCCGGCCCCTCGACCTCGGCCACCGCGACCGCCCGGTTCAGCGCCACCACCGGTGAGCGGTCGACGGCCGTGAGCTGGTCGTACAGCCGCAGGATCTGCCCCCAGTCGGTGGCCTCGGCGGTCCGCGCGTCGCTGTGCACGGCGTTGATCGCGGCCTGGATCTGGTACGGCCCCGGCCGGTCGCGGCGCAGACACCGCCGTACGAGTTCCTGCCCCTCCCCGATCAGCTTCCGGTCCCACAGGCCGCGGTCCTGGTCGGGCAGTGCCACCAGCTCGCCGCCCGCCGGGCGCCGGGCGGTCCGCCGGGCCTCGACCAGCAGCATCAGCGCGAGCAGCCCGGCGGCCTCGGGCTCGTCCGGCATCAGCCCGTACAGCAGCCGCCCCAGGCGTACGGCCTCCGCACACAGCGCGGGATCACCGCCGTACCCCTCGTTGAAGATCAGGTAGACGACGGCCAGCACACCGCTGAGCCGGTCGGGCAGGTCGGCGTCCTTCGGCACCCGGTAGGGGATGCCCGCGTCGCGGATCTTGGCCTTGGCGCGTACCAGGCGCTGGGCGAGGGTGGCCTCGGGCACCAGGAAGGCGCGGGCGATCTGGGCGGTGCTGAGTCCGCCGAGCAGGCGCAGGGTCAGCGCGACCCTGGCCTGCGGGGCGAGCGCGGGGTGGCAGCAGGTGAAGATCAGCCGGAGCCGTTCGTCGCGCACGGGGCCCTCCTCGGCCGGTGGGTCGGACGCGTACAGCCGGGCGGCCTCCGCGTGCCGGGCGTCCCTGGAGGACTCGCGGCGCAGCCGGTCGAGCGCGCGGTTGCGGGCGGTGGTGATGATCCACCCGGCCGGGCTCGGCGGCACCCCGCTCTCCGGCCATCGGTCCAGCGCCGTGGTGAAGGCGTCCTGGACCGCTTCCTCGGCGAGGTCGATGTCGCCGAGGAAGCGGACGAGAACCGAGACCGCGCGCCCGTACTCGGCACGGAAGGCGGCCTCGACGTCGGCGGCGTCCGCCATCAGATCTGCCCCATGAAGGGCCGCACCTCGATCGGCAGCCGGGTGGCCAGGGCGGCCTTGCGTCCCCACTCCAGGGCGGCGTCCAGGTCCGCCGCCCGGATCAGGCTGATCCCGCCGAGGTACTCCTTGCCCTCGGCGTAGGGCCCGTCGGTGACCAGCACGTCACCGTCCTTCGGGCGCAGCATCGTGGCCGTCTCCGGGCCGTGCAGTCCGCCGGAGAAGACCCAGGCGCCGGCCGCGCGCAGCTCGTCGTTGAACACCTCGACATCGCGCATGATCGTGGCCATCTCGTCGGGCGGCGGCGGGGTGCCGTCGGCCGGCTGGACCACGCTGAGCAGGTAGTGCTTCATGACGTTCTCCTCGGTCGTCGTGGGGGTTGCTCGCCTTCTACACGAACGGCGGGCCCCCGGATCGACACCCCGCCCCGGACAGCCGAAAGAATCTTCTCCATGACCATCTCCGCACATCCGCTCGTCGCCCGCGCCCGGGAACTCGCCGAGGGCCTCCTCTCCCCCGCCGCGGAGCGCGTCGACCAGGAGGGGGTGCCGGTGAGCCACATCGAGGCGATCAGACGCTCGGGACTGCTCGGCCTGAACGCACCGGTGGCGTACGGCGGCTCGGCGGCGCCCGCGGCCGTCGTACGCGAGACGGCGGAGATCCTGGCCGGGGCGTGCTGCTCGACCTGGTTCGTGCAGACCCAGCACCATACGCCGGTGCTGACCCTGGCCAATACCGAACTGCCGGTGCGGGAGCGCCTGTTGGGCCCGCTGGCGCGAGGTGAGCTGCTGTCCGGGGTGGCGTACGCGCATCTGCGGTCGTACCCGCGTGTCCCGGTGCGGGTACGGCGGGAGGGGGGCGGCCGGCGCTTCCACGGCACCGTCCCCTGGTACACCGGCTGGGGCCTGAACGACGTGCTGCTGCTCGCCGGGGTGACCGAGGACGACGAGGCCCTGTTCGCCTTCGTCGAGGCGCGGGAGCAACCGGGGCTGCGCCCGTCGGAGCCGATGCGGCTGGCCGCGCTCACCGCGTCCCGGACGGTGTCCCTGGACCTGGACGGCCTGCTGGTGGCGGAGGACGCGGTCGCGCTCCGGATGCCGTACGAGGAGTGGGCGGCGACGGACCGCCCGAAGTCCCGCAACGCCAACCCGGCCGTCTTCGGGATCACGGCGGCGGCCCTGGCCCTGGTGGACGAGGAGTACGCGGCTCCGCTGCGGGCCCGTACCGACGATCTCCGCCGCCGGGCCTACGCGCTCGCGGACCATCCGGTGCCGCAGGAACACACCAAGGAGCGGCTGGCGCTGCGGGCCGAGGCGTTCACGCTGATGCGTACGGCGACCACGGCGGCCGTGGTGACGGGCGGCGGCCGGGCGATGTCCGTCACCGCCCGCGCCCAGCGCCTGGCCCGGGAGGCCCTGTTCCTCCTGGTCCAGGGCCAGACCGCCGCATCACGCACGGCCCATCTGGAGCAGCTCGCGGAGCGGCCCCGCTGAGACCGCTCGGCTCCCGGGCCGCTCAGGCGTACTCCACGGCCGCGTCCAGCAGCCAGTCCACCAGGTAGCCGGCGAAGGAGGAGCGCACCAGCACCCAGAACCCGGCCCGGCTCTCCTCGCGGGCGACCAGCACCACCTGGGTGCGGGCCAGTGCGGTCTGGGCGCAGCGGCCGGGGCCGAAGGCACGCGGGTGCAGGTCCAGCGCGCAGCCGTGGGACAGCAGATCACGGGCGCGGGGGCCGCCGACCAGAAGGGTGGTGCGCTGGGCGGAGACATCGGTGACGGCGACCGGTTCGGTCCCGGCCGCCGACCGGATCCGGTCCTCCAGCTCCCGCTCGGTGCCGGGCCGGCCCACCACCAGCCATTCGTCCGGGCCGAGCCACACCGCGGTCACCTTCCCCGTGTGCACCACGGTGCCGGGTTCCAGCGGCAGTGGGAGTCCGAGGGCCAGGCCGACCGCGTCCGCCGCCGGGCCCTTGGCGTCCAGGCGGACGTTCACCTGGGCCAGGAAAGGGAGTTCGGCCAGCCGGATGGCGCCCCGGGAGGAGCGCGTCACGGCGGCGAGCAGGTGCGCGGCGTCGGCCAGGGGGCTGCGCTGCGCTGCGGTCGGGGCGGTGTCAGCCATCGCGGCGGGCTCCCTCGGGGTCGTAGAGGACGGGACCGGCGACGGTCACCGGCAGCAGCCGGGCGCCGACGGGTGCGTAGAGGCGTTCACCGATGCGGTCCCGGCCGCCCTTGACCAGGGCCAGCGCGAAGGTCCGGCCGAGCGCCGCGCTGCGGTAGCTGGAGGTGACATGGCCGAGCATGGGGACGGGCGGGGCGGGCAGCTCGCTCTCGGCGACCAGGTGGGTGCCTTCCGGGAGGAGGGCGCCGGGGTCGTCCGTGACCAGGGCCACCAGGTGTTTGCGGTCGGGGCGGACGGTGTCGGGACGGGCGAAGGAGCGCTTGCCGATGAAGTCGGGCTTCTTCCTGGACACCGCCCAGCCCATGCCGAGATCGTGTGGGGTGACCGTGCCGTCGGTGTCCTGGCCGACGATCGGGTAGCCCTTCTCCGCGCGCAGCACATGCATGGTCTCGGTGCCGTAGGGGGTGATGCCGTACGGCTCCCCCGCCGCGTACAGCGCCTCCCAGAGCGCGCGGGCCTGCCACGCCGACACGTTGATCTCGTAGGCGAGTTCGCCGGAGAAGCTGATCCGGCACACCCTGGCGGCGAGGCCGGCGACGGTGGTCTCCCGCCATGCCATGAAGGGGAAGTCGTCGTTGGACAGGGCCAGTCGGGGGGCGACAGAGCCCAGGACCGCGCGCGACCTCGGGCCGACCAGCGCCACGGTGGCCCAGTGTTCGGTGACCGAGGTGCAGTGCACCCGCAGGTCGGGCCACTCGGTCTGCAGCCACTCCTCCATCCAGTCCAGGACGGCCGCCGCGTTGCCGGTCGTGGTGGTGACCAGGAACCGGTCCCGGGCCAGCCGGATGACCGTGCCGTCGTCGAAGACCATTCCGTCCAGGCGGCACATCACGCCGTAGCGGATCATGCCGACCTTCAGGGTGCTGATCATGTTCGTGTAGAGCCGGTCCAGGAAGAGCGCGGCGTCCGGGCCCTGCACATCGATCTTGCCGAGCGTGGAGGCGTCCATGAAGGCCACGCCCTCGCGGGCGGCACGGCACTCGCGCAGTACGGCCGTCTCTTTGTCCTCGCCGTCCCGCGGGTAGTACCAGGGCCGCTTCCACTGGCCGACGTTCTCGAACAGCGCGCCGTGCTCGACGTGCCGGCCGTGCAGGGCGGTCGTACGGACGGGGTCGTGCAGCGCGCCCCGGTCGCGGCCGGCGAGGGCGGCGAAGGAGACGGGGGTGTACGGCGGCCGGAAGGTGGGCAGGCCGAGCGCCGAGACGTCCACGCCGAGGAGTTCGGCGACGACCCCGCTCGCCAGCACCCCGCCGGTCTTGCCCTGGTCGTTCGCGGTACCGGCCGTCGTGTAGCGCTTGGTGTGCTCCACCGAGCGCAGGCCCGCGCCGGTCGCCCGGGTCAGGTCGGCCACGGTGACGTCGCGTTGGAGGTCGACGAAGCGGGGGGCGCCGGAGGCGGTGGGGATCGTGAAGACCTGCATGGGCGGGGTGTACGGCCGCGCGGGTGCCGTGGGGAGGCTCGGGGCCTCGGCGGTGTACCCCTCCGCCTCGACCGCCCGGGCACCGGCCGCCGCGCCCTGGGCGAGGGCCGTGGCCAGGTCGAACGCCCCGTTCGCGGCGCCCGCGACCGCCACCGCCTGACGGCAGCCGTCGGGCACGAACGTGCCGAGCGGCTCGTCGTGGCGGAGCCTGCCGCCCGCCTGGCTGAACAGGTGCGCGACCGGGTTCCAGCCGCCGGAGACGAGCAGCAGGTCGGCGGCGAACTCCCGTTGTCCGACGGTGCCTTGATACGGGGCTACGGTCACTTCTTCGTACGGTGCGACGGTCGCGACTTCGTACGGTGCGACGGTCACGGCGGTGAGCCGGGCGCCGCCCGCCGTGCCGGTGACCGCTTGTCCGGCCAGTACCTCGATCCCGGCGGACCGGGCGCGTTCGGCCCACTCCCCCGGCTCCGGCCGGGTGTCGACGACCGCCGCGATGTCCACGCCGGCCGCCGCCAGGTCGAGTGCGGCGGGGTAGGCGCTGTCGTTGGTGGTGAACACGACCGCGCGGCGGCCGGGCAGGACGGCGTAGCGGTGGAGGTACGTGCGAGCAGAGGCGGCCAGCATCACGCCGGGACGGTCGTTGTCGCCGAACGCGAGGGACCGCTCGTGGGCACCGGTGGCGAGGACGACGTGCCGGGCGCGGATCCGCCAGACGCGTTCGCGCGAGACGTGCGCGGGGGCGTCGGCGCCGAGGTGGGCGGTACGGCGTTCGACGGCGAGGAGGTGGTTGTCGTCGTAGTGGCCGAAGACGGTGGTGCGGCGCAGGACGCGGACCTCGGGGGCGGCTTCGAGGCGCGCGTGTGTCGCGGCCACCCAGTCGGGGTGCTCGCCGGTGCCGAGCAGGCTGCCGCCGGGTTCCGGCTGGTCGTCGGCGAGGATGACGCGGGCGCCGCTGGTGGCCGCGGCCGCCGCCGCCGCGAGGCCGGCCGGGCCCGCGCCGACGACCAGCAGGTCGCAGTGGGCGTGTACGGCGTCGTAACGGGCGGGGTCGGGCTCGGTGGCGAGGCGTCCCTGGCCCGGGAGGCCGGTGGCCACCAGGCCGTCGTAGAGCTCGACGGTGGTGGCGGGGAGCATCGGTTCGGGGAAGGGGGCCTCGATCTGGACGACCGCGTTGGGTTCTTCCGGGCCGGCGGTGAAGATGCCCCGGGGGCGGCCGAGTCTGATGCTGGTGGCGGCCTGGACGACGCCGTTGGCGAGGAGGGCGGAGGCGAGGGTGTCGCCTCGGTAGCCCTGGTATTCGGTGCCGTCGAAGGTGAAGGTGAGGGGGGTGGTGCGGTCGATTCGGCCGCCGGTGGGGGTGCGGTGGGGGTGGGCCGCGGTGGTGCCGGCGAGGGGGGTGCGGGCGAGGGGGGTGCGGGCGAGGGGGGTGTCGCCCCTGCCGCCCCTACCCGTCCCGTCCTCCAGGGGCGCTGCCCCTTCGACCCCGCTGGGGGCTGCGCCCCCAGACCCCCCGTCGGCCTCAACGGCCTCGTCCTCAAACGCCGGACGGGCTGAGAAGGGCGCGGCGGGCAGAGACGTCACCGGGCCGGCTGAGGGAGGCGGTGGCGGTTGCGAGGGCGCCGGATCGGCTGAGGGAGGCGGTGGTGGTTGCTGGGTCACCGGGTGGGGTGGTGGAGGGGTCTCGCCTGGGCGGTATGCCGTCAGGATCTCGTTCGTCGATGTGTCGCGTACCGCGTTGAACCATCTGCGGCAGCCTGCCGTGTGGTGCCAGCGTTCGGCGAAGGGGCCCTTCGGGTTGGCGCGGAAGAAGAGGTAGCGGGCCCACTCCTCGTCGGTGAGGGACGCGGGTGCCTCGGGGTAGGGGACGTGGGCCTGGCCGCCGTAGTGGAACTCGGCCTCGTCGCGGGGCCCGCACCACGGGCAGGGGATGAGCAGCATGGTGGGGCTCCCTAGTGGGCCACCGCGGCCGCGCCGTGCTCGTCGACGAGCGCGCCGGTGGTGAAACGGTCGAGCGAGAAGGGGGCGTTGAGGTCGTGGGGGGCGTCGTGCGCGATGGTGTGGGCGTAGACCCAGCCGACGCCGGGGGTGGCCTTGAAACCGCCTGTTCCCCAGCCGCAGTTGAGGTAGAGGTTGGCCACCGGGGTGAGGCCGACGATGGGTGAGGCGTCGGGGCTGACGTCGACGATGCCACCCCAGGTGCGCAGGACGTGGGCGCGGGCGAAGACCGGGAACAGCTCCAGGGCGGCCGCCATCTGCTCCTCGATGATGTGGAAGGCGCCGCGCTGGGTGTAGGAGTTGTACGCGTCTATGCCCGCGCCCATCACCAGTTCGCCCTTGTGCGCCTGGCTGACGTAGACGTGCACCGCGTTGGACATGACGACGGTCGGGTGGACGGGCTCCAGGAGTTCGGAAACCAGTGCCTGCAACGGGTGGCTCTGGAGCGGGAGTTCGATGCCCGCCATGGCGGCGAGGACGGAGGTGTGGCCGGCCGAGCACAGAGCCACCTTGCCGGCCGCGATCGGGCCGAGGGTGGTCCGGACGCCGACCACCCTGCCGGCCACCACGTCCACTCCGGTGACCTCGCAGTTCTGGATGATGTCGATGCCGGCCGCGTCCGCGGAGCGGGCGAAGCCCCAGGCCACGTGGTCGTGCTTGGCGATGCCCGCGCGCGGCTGGTAGGTGCCGCCCAGGACCGGGTAGCGCACCTCGGGCGAGGTGTTGACGATCGGGCAGACCTCTTCGACCTGATCGGCGTCGAGCCACTCGGCGTCCACGCCGTTGAGGCGGTTGGCCTCGACCCGGCGGACGCTGTCGCGGACGTCCTGGAGGCTGTGGGCGAGGTTCAGCACGCCGCGCTGGGAGAAGAGGATCGGGTAGTCGAGCTCCTCCTCCAGGCCCTCCCAGAGTTTCAGCGCGTGTTCGTAGATGCCCGCGCTCTCGTCCCAGAGGTAGTTGGAGCGGATGATCGTGGTGTTGCGGGCCATGTTGCCGCCCGCCAGCCAGCCCTTCTCCAGGACCGCCACGTTGGTGATGCCGTGGTTCTTCGCCAGGTAGTGGGCGGTGGCGAGGCCGTGTCCGCCGCCGCCGACCACGATCACGTCGTACGAGCGCTTCGGCTCGGGGGTGCGCCAGAGGAAGTCCGGATGGCCGGGGAGGTCGGCGCCTGGGGGTCCCCCCACGCCCGCAGGGCGTAGGGGGCGGGTGCGGGGGCTCATCGGACGTCTCCGTCGTGCGAGAGGTGCGGGTGGAGCGGGTGCGCGGCCGCGAGGGTCGCGGTGCGGGCGCGCAGGGCGGACACGTCGGGGCCGGGCTGGAGGGCGAGGGCGATCACGTCGGCCACCTCGGCGAAGTCCGCCTCCGGGGTGGACTGCTGACGGTGCAGCTCGGCGCGGAGCGCGGCGTGCACCTCCGGGTCGAGCTCGGCAAGGGGCGTGTTCAGCGCGTTCATGAGGGTTTCGCGATCCTTTCAAACGACCTTGGCGAGGGCGCGCCCCAAAGGGGCGCGGGACCGTGCCGATATTGCGGCTGCCGCCGCGGGGGCGCGACCAGCCACGACGAGCCCGCAGCCGGAAAACGACACCACTCGCATCCCTCATCCACGGAGCCGACTCATCCCCGGGTCGAACAACGGCTCCTCGGCCACCACCGCCGCCACCCGCTGGTCGAAGTACCCGATCTCGACGCCGGTTCCGGGCACCGCCAGCTCCGTCGGCAGCCACGCGTACGCGATCCCCTTGCCGATCGTGTAGCCGTAGGCCGCGCTGGTCACGTAGCCGACCGCACGCTCGCCGTCGTACACCGGCTCCTTGCCCATGACGACGGCCCGTGGGTCGTCGATGGTGAGGCAGCTCAGCCGGCGCCGAACCTCCGTCCTGCGCCGCTCCAGTGCGGCCTTGCCGACGAAGTCGCCCTTGTCGGGCTTGACGGCGAAGCCGACGCCGGCCTCGTAGGGGTCGTGCTCGTAGGTCATGTCGGTGCCGAAGGAGCGGTAACCCTTCTCCAGGCGGAGGCTGTTGAAGGCACCGCGGCCCGCGATGATCCCGCCGAGCGGCTCGGCCGCCCGCCAGAGGGTGTCCCAGAGCTTCCGGCCCTGGTCGGCGGTGGTGTACAGCTCCCAGCCGAGCTCGCCGACGTAGGACAGCCGCATCGCGGTGACCGGCACCGAGCCGATGTAGGCGCGCTTGGCACGGAAGTACTTGAGGCCCTCGTTGGAGAAGTCCGCGTCGGTGAGGGGCTGGAGGACCTCCCGGGCGAGCGGGCCCCACAGGCCGACGCAGCAGGTGCCGGGGGTGATGTCGCGGACCTGGACCCGTCCGTCGGCCGGGAGGTGGCGGGTGAACCAGTCGAGGTCCAGGTTGCCGTTGGCGCCGACCTGGAAGAGGTCGCGGGCGAGCCGGGCGACCGTGATGTCGCTGCGGATGCCGCCGTCGTGGTCCAGGAGCAGCGTGTACGTGACCGAGCCGACGGACTTGGCGACCTTGCCGGTGACCAGGCCCTCCAGGAAGTCGGCTGCACCGGGGCCGGAGACCTCCAGACGCTTGAGGGCGGTCATGTCGTACAGCGCGACCGTCTCGCGGGTGACCTGGGCCTCGGCTCCGACGATCGGCGACCAGTAGCGGGCGGCCCAGTCGTTGGGGGTGGGGATCGAACGGCCTTCGGCCAGGGGGGCGTTGGCCTCGTACCACTGGGGGCGCTCCCAGCCGTTCGCCTCCAGGAAGAACGCGCCGTGTTCCTGCTGGCGGGCGTGGAAGGGGCTGGTGCGGATCGGGCGTGGCCTTCCGCTCGGCTGGAGGGGGTGGAGGATGTCGTAGACCTCGACGAAGTTCTGGCAGTCGCGGGCCAGGACGTACTCGGGGGCGAGCTGGTGCGGCTCGAAGCGGTTGAGGTCGCACTCGTGCAGGTCGAAGGACGAGCAGTGGCCGTCCACCAGCCATTCGGCGACGGCCCGGCCGACGCCCGCGGAGTGCGTGACCCACACGGCCTCGGCGACCCAGAAGCCCTTCACGTCCGGGGACTCGCCGAGCAGCGGGTAGCCGTCGGTGGTGAAGGAGAACAGGCCGTTGATGCCCTCCTCGACCTTGGCCTCGCGGGTCGCGGGGAGCAGCGACCGGGTCTCGGTCCAGGCGTCCGCGAAGTCCTCCTCGGTGAACTTCAGGACGGAGGGCATCTGTTCGGCCTCGTCGAAGGAGAGGATGTCGTCGGCGGAGACGGGCATCGGGCGGTGGCCGTAGGAACCGATGCCCAGGCCGTCGAAGCGGTCGCGGTAGTAGAGGTCGGCGTCCTGGTGGCGCAGGATCGGGCGGACGGCCTCCTCGGTCTGGCCGGCGAGGGCGGGGACCGGGCCGGTCCAGGCGAGTTGGTGGGCGAGCGGCGTGAGCGGCAGGTTCATGCCGGCCATGCGGGCGATCTTCGGGCCCCAGATGCCGGCGCAGCAGACGACGATGTCGGCGGGGAGCTCGCCCTGGTCGGTCAGGACACCGGTGACACGGCCGGCGCTCTGGTGGACGTCGAGGACCTCGTGGCGGGCGAGGAAGCGGACGCCGCGCTCGGTGGCCCGGCGGATCTGGGCCTCGACGGCGAGCACGGCCTTGGCGATGCCGTCGGTGGGGACGAGGAGGCCGCCCAGGACCCGGTCACGGTTCACCAGCGGGTGGCGCCGCACGCACTCGTCTGCGCTCAACAGGTGTGCCTCGACTCCCCAGGCGGTGATCCAGCCGTGGCGGCGGTGGAGTTCGGCGAGGCGCTCGGCGGTGGTGGCCACTTCGAGGCCGCCGACCTGGAGGAAGCAGGGCTTGCCGTCGACGTCGAGGGAGCAGAACTTCTCGACGGTGTAGCGGGCCAGTTCCGTCATGGTCTTCGACGGGTTGGTCTGGAAGACCAGGCCGGGGGCGTGCGAGGAGGAGCCCCCGGTGGCGGGGAGGGGCCCCTGGTCGACCACGGTCACCTCGGTCCAGCCGCGTGCGGAGATCTCGTCCGCGAGGGCGGCTCCCACGACGCCCGCTCCGATGATGACCACTCGGGGTCCCGCCATCGCCCAACCTCCGAACTTGAGACCGGTGCAGTTGCTTTGTGCGCAACGTGATTCAGGCTGCGCAACTCAATGTGCCCGTCGCCGAGGAGGGGTGTCAAGAGGTCCGGTGACGTCGGGAAACGGCCGGAAGTCAGGGGGGCACAAGGCGACGCCCGGCGGGCGGTGCGCAGTGTGCGCACCACCCGCCGGGCGTACCGGACCGGCCTTTCGACGCTCCCCGCTACTTCAGCCAGGCGTCGACCTTGGCGCGGTTGGCGTCGACCCACTTCTTGGCCGCCGCGTCGTCCGACATCTTGTCCACGGCGATGTACTTGGCCACGGTGTTCTGGTCGTCGTTGGTCCAGTTGAACTTCTTCACCAGGTCGTACGCCGGGCTGCCCGACTTGGCGAAACCCGCGCTGACGATCTTGTCGAGGTCGTAGACGGGATAGTCGCAGGCGACCTTCGCCGCGTCGGCGTCGCAACCCGTCGTGTACTTCGGCAGGTTGACCTTGACCAGCGGCACCTCGGACAGGAACCACTGCGGTTCGTAGAAGTAGCCGATCAGCCACTGCTTGTTCTTCTCGGCCGTCCGGAAGGCCTGGATGAGCGCGGTCTCACTGCCGGCGTACACCACCTTGAAGTCCAGCTTCAGGTTCTTCACCAGGGCGGCGTCGTTGGTGACGTACGACGGGTCACCGTCCAGCAGCTGGCCCTTGCCGCCCGACTCGGACGTCTTGAACCGGGCGGCGTACTTGTCGAGGTTCTGCCACGCGGTGATGTCCGGGTGCGCCTTGGCGAGCCACGGCGGGACGTACCAGCCGATGATGCCCTTGTTGCCGGTCGAACCGGCCTCGACGGCCGTCTTCTGCCCGGTGATGTACTTCTTCTTCAGATCGTCGTGGCCCCAGTTCTCCAGGACCGCGTCGACCTCGCCGGTGCCGAAACCCTGCCAGGCGATCTCCTCCTTGAGGTCCTTCTTCTGCACCGTGCAGCCGAGGTCGTGTTCCGCGACGTACGCGACGACCGCCGCGTCCGCCTCGTAGCCCACCCACGGGTTGACGGCCAGGTTGAAGGTGCCGCACTTGCCGCCCGAGGACTTCGAGCCGGCCGAGGTGTCCTCGCCGACCTTCGCCCCGCCGCAGGCCGTGAGGGTGAGGCCGAGGACGGCCAGGCCGGCCGCGCCTATGCGCCAGTGTTGTGCCATGGTGTCGGTGCTCCTTATGCCCGGGTGCGTCGCGCCGCAGCCTGAGTGATCCGGTCGAACATGACTCCGAGCAGGACGATGGCGAGCCCCGCCGCCAGCCCCTTGCCGTACAACTCGCCCTGCGAGAAACCGGCCACGACGTCGTAGCCGAGGGCGCCCGCGCCTACCAGGCCGCCCACCACAACCATCGACAGCACGTAGATCAGGCCCTGGTTGGTCGCGAGGGTCAGGGCGCCGCGTGCCATCGGCAGCTGGACCTTGGTGATGATCTGCCAGGTGTTGCACCCGGCCGAGGTGGCCGCCTCCACGGTGGACTCGGGAACGTTCCGCACCCCGTCCGCGATGATCTTGATCGCCACGGGTGCCGCGTAGACGACGGCGGCGACGATCGCCGTGAAGCGGGTGGCGCCGAAGAGCGCCAGGAACGGCACGAGATAGACGAACGGCGGCATGACCTGGGCGGCGTCCAGGGCAGGCCGGATCAGCCGGTCCGCCGGCGCGCTGCGGCCCATCCACACGCCGACGACGGCACCGAGCAGCATCACCAGGACGGTGGCCACGGCGGTCGAGGCGAGCGTGGTCATGCTGTCCGACCACAGGCCCGTGCCGACCAGCAGCCCGACGCAGGCGGCCGCCGTCGCCGCGGCCCGCCGGCCGCCGAGGACGGCGCCGAGCGCGACCAGGCTGGCGCCGACGAGCCACCACGGGGAGTCGGTGAGCAGCGTCTGGAACGGGTTGAGCAGGCCGTTGGTGAGGGCGTCCCGCAGGGCGTTGGTCAGGCCGGAGAGATGGTCCTGGAGCCAGGTGGTGGCGGTGTCGGCGGCACTCGCGATCTGGGTGCCGACGGCACCGTCGCCGGGGAACTCGGCCGCCCAGACGTAGGTGTGGGAGAGATAGACCAGGACGGCGGCCGCGACACCGCCGGCCGCAAGCAGCGGGCGGCGCCACCTGAGGAACGGGCCGCCGGCGCGGCGGACTTCGGTGCGGGCGGCCGCCGCGGTGGTGACCCGGTCGAGCACGATGGCCATGACGACGATGGCGAGTCCGGCGTTGAAGGCGGTGCCGACGTCGAGGGACTGCAGGGCCTGGACCACGGTCTTGCCGAGGCCGGGCGCGTCGATCAGGGCCGCGATGGTGACCATGGCCAGGGCGGCCATGATGGTCTGGTTGACGCCCATGACCACCGTGCGCCGGGACATCGGCAGCAGCACCTTCAGCAGCTGCTGGGTCCGGGTCGCGCCGAGCGAGTCGGCCGCCTCGACGGTGGTCTCGGGGACCGAGCGGATCGCGTGCGCGGTGATGCGGATGGCGGGCGGTGCCGCGTAGATCACCGTGGTGATCACCGCGGAGGCCCCGCCGATCAGGAAGATCAGGGTCAGCGGGGCGAGGTAGACGAAGGTCGGCATCGTCTGCATGAAGTCGAGGAAGGGCGTCATGATCCGGTTGAACCGGTCGGAGAGCCCGGCCCACACGCCGAGCGGGATGCCGATGAGCAGGGCCACCAGGACCGCCGACGAAGTCAGCGCCAGGGTGTCCATGCTCTCCTGCCACAGGCCCTGGAGCCCGAAGAAGGTGAAGCCGGCGACGGCCAGCAGCGCGACCCGCCAGTTTCCCACGGCCCAGGACACGTAGCCGGCGATGCCGACGACGCCGAGCCAGCCGATCTGCGGGACCGGGCGGGAGCCGGTGGGCTGGGAGATCAGCGACTGGACGAAGGTGACCAGGTTGTCGATGACCAGCCGGATCTCGTTGAAGAAGTAGAGGAAGACCGGGTTGGAGTTGCGGTTGGCGCCGATGCTGTCGTTGACGTCGTTCAGCCAGTGGTGCAGTCCGGTGAGGTCGGCGGCGGCCAGGGTGAGCGTCTGCCGGCCACGCAGCACGGTGAAGAGCACCAGCCAGACGACCAGGATCGCCGCCACCACCATGGGGCGGCTCACCTTGTGGCGCAGGGTGGTGACAGGCGCGGTCGCGTCGGCGACGGCGGCCGTCACGCGCCGCCCTCCTGTCCCGCGACGACGGCGAGGATCTCCTCGTCGCCGACGATGCCGAGCAGCTTGCCGTTCTCGACGACCTTGACCGGCTTCTCGGCCGCGAGCACCGCCCGGGTGGCCTCGCGGACCACCACCTCCGGGCCCAACTCGGGTCCGTCCAGGGCGTCTTCGGGGGTGGCCGGCCGCATGATCCAGCGCAGGGTGAGGACGTCGCCGCGCGGCACGTCCTTGACGAAGTCCCGTACGTAGTCGTCCGCCGGGGCGCCGACGAGTTCGTCGCCGGTGCCGCACTGGACCGTCCTGCCGTCCCGCATGATCAGGATGCGGTCGCCGAGTTTCAGCGCCTCGGAGAGGTCGTGGGTGATGAACACCATGGTCTTGCCGACCTCGTGGTGCAGGCGTATGACCTCGCTCTGCATGTCACGGCGGATCAGCGGATCGAGCGCGGAGAACGGTTCGTCGAAGAAGAGGACGTCGGGGTCGCCGGCCAGGGCGCGCGCGAGGCCGACGCGCTGCTGCATACCGCCGGAGAGCTGGTCGGGATAGGAGTTCTCGTATCCGGCGAGGCCCACCAGTTCGACGACCTCCAGGGCCTTCCTGGTCCGTTCGGCCCGGCTCATGCCCCGGATCTCCAGGCCGAACGCCACGTTCTCGACGACCTTGCGGTGCGGCAGCAGACCGAAGTGCTGGAAGACCATGGAGAACTTGCTGCGCCGCAGCTCCCGCAGCCGCCGGGTGTCGGCGCCCCGGATGTCCTCGCCCTCGAACACGACCTCGCCGGCGGTGGGTTCGATCAGCCGGGTCAGACATCGCACCAGGGTGGACTTGCCGGACCCGGACAGGCCCATGACGACGAAGACCTCGCCGGGCGACACCTCGAAGCTCACGTCCCGTACGGCGGCGGTGCAGCCGGTGCGGTCCATCAGTTCGCGGCGGGTCAGCCCGCACAACTCCTCGGAGCCCGGCACCTGGTCGGCCTTCGGCCCGAACACCTTCCACAGCCGGCGTACGGAGATGACCGGGGTGCGGTCCCCGGGGTCCTGGGACGAGTCGCGCCGCTGCGACACCTCGGTCTGGGCTGGGGTCATGATCGGCCTCTTTTCGCCGTCAGCCGCGGAACCAGTGCTGCGGCCGGGGTTGGATGTTCTGCCAGACGTGCTTGGGCTCTCGGTACTCGTCCAGGCCGGTCGGTCCCAGCTCGCGGCCCACGCCCGAGTGCCCGAAGCCACCCCATTCCGCTTGCGGCACGTAGGGGTGGTAGTCGTTGATCCACACGGTGCCGTGGCGCAGCCTGCGGGCGACCCGCTGCGCCTTGCCCGCGTCCTGCGTCCAGACGGCTCCGGCGAGGCCGTACTCCGTGTCGTTGGCGATGCGGACGGCGTCGTCCTCGTCCCGGAAGCGCTCCACGGTGAGCACGGGTCCGAAGGACTCCTCGTGCACCACCCGCATGTCCTGCCGGCACTCGTCGAGAACGGTGGGCGGGTAGTAGAAGCCGTTCGCCAGCGCGGGGTCGTCGGGGCGCGCGCCGCCGCAGCGCAGTACGGCGCCCTCGGCGAGGCCTGCGGCGACATACGCCTCGACCCTCTCGCGGTGCTGTGCGGAGATCAGCGCCCCGGTCTCGGCCTCGGGGTCGAAGGGGCCGCCCAGGCGGATGAGTCGGGCGCGGCGCACGACCTCGTCCACGAAGGCGTCGTGGATCGCGTCCTCGACGACGAGCCGGGCGCCGGCCGAGCAGACCTGCCCGGAGTGCAGGAACACGGCGGTGAGCGCGAAGTCGACGGCGGTGGCGAGGTCGGCGTCGGCGAAGACCACGTTGGGGTTCTTGCCGCCGAGTTCGAGGGCGACCTTCTTCACCGTGGCGGCGGCCGTGGCCATGAGGCGCCGGCCGGTGTGCAGTCCCCCGGTGAACGACACCATGTCGACGGCCGGGTGCTCGGCGAGCGGCGCGCCCGCCTCGGGGCCGGCGCCCAGCACCAGGTTGGCCGCGCCGGCCGGGAGGCCCGCCTCCTGCAGTGCCTTCATCAGCAGGATCGAGGTGGAGGGGGTGAGTTCACTGGGCTTGAGCACGACGGTGTTGCCCGCGAGCAGGGCCGGGGCGACCTTCCAGGAGGCTTGCAGGAGAGGGTAGTTCCAGGGGGTGATCAGGCCGCAGACGCCGACGGGCTCGTAGGTGACCCGGCTGAGCGCGTCGTCGCGGCCGGTGTCGACCACCCGCCCGGCGCTGGTGCCGGCGATGCCTCCGTAGTAGCGGAAGCAGGAGACGACGTCGGCGATGTCGTACTCGCTCTCCACCAGGCGTTTGCCGGTGTCGAGGGACTCGGCGCGGGCGAACTCCTTGGCGTCGCGCTCGATGATGCCGGCGGTGCGCAGCAGCAGCGCGCCGCGCTCCCGCTCGGGGGTGTGCGGCCAGGGTCCGTCGTCGAAGGCGCGCCGGGCCGCGGTGATCGCGGCCTCGGTGTCGGGGCGGGTCGCCTCCGAGACCGTCGCGACGAGGGTGCCGTCCGCCGGACAGCGGATCTCGCGCCGGCCGCCGGCCACCGCCGCACGCCATTCACCATCCATGTACAGATCTGCCACGGCCGCGCCCTTCGAGCCCGAAATCGTTGCGCATTGTGCATTGGATTGCTTTTGGTGGAACACCCTGACGAACGGACCGACCGCCGTCAAGAGTCCGGGCACAGTGCGCTACCCGGCCTGTTTCCGGGCGTCGCGGTGCCGGTGGTAGACGGCGTCGGACGGCGGCAGCGGTTCCTTGCCGAGGATGAGGTCGGCCGCCTTCTCGGCGATCATCATGACCGGGGCGTAGATGTTGCCGTTGGTGACGTACGGCATCACCGAGGCGTCCACCACGCGCAGTCCGTCCACTCCGTGCACCCGCAGGGTCAGCGGGTCGACGACGGACATGGCGTCCGTGCCCATCTTGCAGGTGCAGGACGGGTGCAGGGCGGTCTCGCCGTCCTTGGCGACCCAGGCGAGGATCTCCTCGTCCGTCGCCACGGACGGGCCGGGCGAGATCTCCCCGTCGTTGTAGGGGGCGAGGGCGGGCTGGTTGAGCAGCTCGCGGGCCACCCGGACCGCCTCGACCCACTCGCGGCGGTCCTGCTCGGTGGAGAGGTAGTTGAAGCGCAGCGCCGGGTGTTCGCGCGGGTCCTTGCTCCGGATCTTCACCGAGCCGAGGGCGTCGGAGTACATGGGCCCGACATGGACCTGGTAGCCGTGGCCGCCGGCGGGCACGGAGCCGTCGTAGCGGACCGCGACGGGCAGGAAGTGGAACATCAGGTTGGGGTAGTCCACGTCCTCGTTGCTGCGGCAGAAGCCGCCGGCCTCGAAGTGGTTGGTCGCGGCCGGCCCCTTGCGGAACAGCCACTGCAGGCCGATGAAGGGGGCCCGCCACTTCGCCAGGTACGGCTGTACGGAGACGGGCTGCTTGCAGGCGTACTGGATGTACACCTCCAGGTGGTCCTGGAGGTTCTCGCCGACGCCCGGCAGGTCGTGGACGACGTCGACGCCGAGGGCCCGCAGTTCCTCGGCGTTGCCGATGCCGGAGAGCTGGAGCAGTTGCGGGGAGTTGACGGCGCCGCCGCACAGGATGACCTCGGCGGCCCGGACCTGCCGGGGGGCGCCCCCGCCGCGCTGGAACTCGACGCCGACGGCCTTCTTCCCCTCGAAGAGGACGCGGGTGACGAGGGCGCGGGTCTTCACGGTGAGGTTGGGCCGTTTCCGGGCGGGCTTGAGGTACGCCTTGGACGCGGACAGCCGCCGGCCGCGGTGCACGTTGCGGTCGAACCTGGCGAAGCCCTCCTGCCGGTAGCCGTTGACGTCGTCGGTGGGCGGGTAGCCCGCCTCCTCGGTGGCCTTGAGGAAGGCGGAGAAGAGCGGGCCCGCGGCCGGGCCGCGTTCCAGCACGAGCGGTCCGTCATGGCCACGGAACTCGTCGTCGGGGTCGGCGGCCAGGCAGTTCTCCATCCGGCGGAAGTACGGCAGGCAGTGGGCGTAGTCCCAGGTCTTCATGCCGGGATCGGCGGCCCAGCGCTCGTAGTCCATGGGGTTGCCGCGCTGGAAGATCATGCCGTTGATGCTGCTGGAGCCGCCCAGCACCTTGCCGCGGGCGTGGTAGACACGACGGCCGCCCATGTGGGGTTCCGGCTCGGACTCGTACTTCCAGTCGTAGAAACGGCTTCCGATGGGGTACGTCAACGCCGCGGGCATATGGATGAACACGTCCCACGGGTAGTCCGGGCGGCCCGCCTCCAGCACCAGTACCCGGTTGCCGGGATCGGCCGAGAGCCGGTTCGCCAGTGCGCTGCCGGCCGATCCGCCGCCGACGATGACGAAGTCGTACTGCAAGGGAGCCATCGTGCCTCGTCTCGCTCGCGCCGTCGATGTGCGCGGCATGCTAGTACGGGTATCGCTATGCGCTCTAGGTTGCGAACAACGCAACTTGTAAGATCTTTGTTCACATCGCGTTACTTGGGCGCTGTTGTTTACTCCGCGTATAGTTCCGTCATGAGCAACTACAGTCCGGACACCGAAACGAACGGCTCATCCTCCGGCGGCGTACAGTCCGTCGACCGTGCCATCAGCGTCCTGGAGATCCTCGCCCAGCGCGGCGAGGCCGGCGTGAGCGAGGTGGCCGCCGAGATCGATGTGCACAAGTCGACCGCGTTCCGCCTGCTCGGCGCCCTGGAGGCGCGCGGTCTGGTGGAGCAGGCGGGTGAACGGGGCAAGTACGCGCTCGGGTTCGGCATCGTGCGTCTGGCGGGCGCCGTCACCGGGCGTATCGACGTCACCCAGCAGAGCCGGCAGGTGTGCGAGCGGCTGGCCGAGGAGATCGGCGAGACGGTCAACGTCGCGGTGATGCAGGAGCACTACGCGATCAACCTCTACCAGGTGCGCGGTACGGCCGCCGTCACCGCGCACAACTGGGTCGGCCAGCTTACCCCGTTGCACGCCACCTCCAGTGGCAAGATCATGCTGGCCCATCTGCCGGCGAAGGAACGGGCCGCGCTGATCTCGGACGGGGGCCTGAAGAAGCTCACCCCGCACACCATCTCCACGAAGGCGAAACTGGAGAAGAACCTCGCCGAGGCCCGGGAGCGCGGTTACGCCTGGACACTGGAGGAGCTGGAGATCGGGCTGCATGCCATGGCCGCGCCGATCCGGGACCGGGAGGGCAAGGTCATCGCGTCGATCAGCGCCTCGGGACCGTCCTACCGGTTCACCGAGGAACGTATGCACGAGCTGGCTCCGGTGCTGGTCAAGGGTGCGCACGAGATCAGCCACCGCATGGGGTACCTGGGCTGAGCGTGCCCGGGGCGACCGCCGTCCGGCCCGCTTCCGCGGTCCGCGCGGGCCACGGGCGCCGCTCTGCCGCTTCATTCCGGCTGCCGGGTACCGAGCCGCTCGTGGACCCAGTCGTGGAAGGCGCCGATGTGGTGCTCGCTGGGCACCAGCACACCCCCCTTGGCATACAGCCGTGAGCTCATCCCGGGCTGGGTGCGCTCGCAGGCGTCGAAGTCCTGGCGGTTGACCCGGTCGAACAGCTCCACGGACCGGCTGACGTCCTTGCCGCTCTCCACGACGTGCGGAAGGTAGAGCCAGTCGCACTCGACGACCGTCCGGTCGACGGCCACCGGGTACATCCGGTGGAAGATCACGTGGTCGGGCACGAGGTTGATGAACACCTGCGGTTTCACGGTGATCGCGTAGTACCGCCGGTCCTGGTCCGCGGCGACCGAGGGGATGCGGTCCAGTCCCTCGGAGCCGTCGACGGTGAACCCCCGGACGTCCGCGCCGAACTCGGCGCCGTGGCCCACGTAGTACTGCGCCGCGTAGCCGTCGGCGAACTCCGGCAGCACCTCGGTGAGTTCGGGGTGGATGGTGGCGCAGTGGTAGCACTCCATGAAGTTCTCGACGATGAGCTTCCAGTTCGCCCGCACGTCGTAGACGATCCGCCGGCCCACCGCGAGGCGGTCGATGTCGTAGTGCTCGATCGACGCGGTGTCGCCCAGCCGCTCGACGACGGCCCCCAGCACGTCCTCCTCGAAGGAGGGCGGGTCCTCCGCGAGGCACACCCACACATAGCCGAGCCATTCCCGCACGGCCACGCCCACCAGGCCGTACTCGGTGCGGCCGACGTCGGGCATCTTGGTGAGGTTGGGTGCCGCGACCAGCCTGCCGTCCAGGTCGTAGGTCCAGGCGTGGTACGGGCACTGGAAGGCGCGCCTGACCTCGCCGGTGGCCTCGGTGCACAGCCTGGCCCCGCGGTGCCGGCAGACGTTGAAGTAGGCACGGACCGCACCGTCCCGGGCCCGGGTGACGAGGATGCTCTCGCGGCCGACGTCCACGGTGCGGAACGCGCCGGGCTTCGGCAGGTCCGCCGCGCGGGCGACGCAGAACCACATCGTCTCGAAGATGCGTTCCTGTTCCTGGGCGAAGATCCCGGGGTCCGTGTAGGCGGAACCGGGGAGGGTGGCGATCAGGCTGTCCGGCAGGCTGGTCGAGGTCACGGTGCACTCCTCGGAGAACGTCGTGGGTCGGTGGGACGGCGCGGGCGCCCGAACGTCGTGGGACGGTGCGGGCGCCGGGTCAGGACGCGGTGGTGCCGAACTGCTTGCGCAGGCGGGTGAAGAGCCGCGGCTGGTTCATCCCGAGCACGGCGACCGGCCGGCCCGCCCGTCGGTAGACGGCGAGGAAGCTGCGGTCGCCGGTCGAGCCCTCCTCGACCGTCACCTCGTCGGCCCCGGCGGCCTGCCCGACGAACTGGATCTTCACGCCGTACTGGTCGGACCAGAAGTACGGCGGCCTGGGGACAGCCGGTTGCGTCGCGCCGTACGCGAGGAGCGCGGCGACGGCGGCGGCCGGCCGTTCCAGTGCGCCGGTCCAGTGCTCGACCCTGCGATGGCCGCCGGTGTGCGGGTCGTACCAGTTGGCGCAGTCACCCACGGCGACCACCCCGGCCACGCTGGTCCGCCCGTCGGCGCCGCACTTCACCCCGTTGTCGAGCACGACGCCGGAGCCCTCCAGCCACTCGACGCAGGGCCGCGCCCCCACGCCCACGACGACGGTGTCGGCGGGCACGCTGCGGCCGTCCTCCAGGAGAACCGCCGTCACCTGGCGCTCGCCGCTCAGCCCCTTCACCCCGACCCCGCACAACAGCCGTACACCGTGGTCGGCGTGGAGGGCGGCGACGACGGCGCCCATGGCCGGGCCGAGCGGTCCGGCCAGCGGGGTCGGCGCCGCCTCGACCACGGTCACGTCGAGTCCGAGGGCGTACGCCGTGGACGCGACCTCGGCGCCGACGAACCCGCCGCCGATCACCACAAGGCGGCCGCCCCGGGAGAGCTCGCGTCGCAGGGCGCGGGCGTCGTCGAGAGTGCGCAGCACATGGACCCCGGCTAGGCCCTCGGTGCCGGGCAGGGTACGGGCCGCGGCGCCGGTCGCGACGACCACGCCGTCGGCGCGGACCTCGCGGCCGTCGGCGAGCCGGATCGCCCGCCCGGCGCGGTCCAGCCCGGTGGCGCGCGCCCCGAGCAGCCACTCCGCACCGAGTTCCTCGTCGTCCCGCTCCAGCGCCAGGTCCGCCTCGCCGACGGTGCCGGCCAGGAACTCCTTGGACAACGGCGGCCTGTCGTACGGGCGATGGGGCTCGTCGCCGATGACGACCAGCCGGCCGTCGTACCCCCGCTGCCGCAGCGAGCGCGCGGCCGAAAGTCCGGCCAGCGAGGCGCCCACCACGGCGACCGTCCTCACGCCGCGCCCCCGGCGAGCCGGGCGGCGACGCACGGCGGCAGGTTGGGGGCGTCGGCGGAGAGCCGGACATAGACCGTGCCGTCCTCGAGGACGACCTCGTGGGTGCGGACCGGGCGCTTGGCCGGGGGTGCGTCCACGGCGCCGGTCCGCAGGTCGAACTTGGAGGCGTGCAGGGGGCATTCGACCTCGCGGCCCTCCAGCCAGCCGTCGGCGAGCGAGGCGTCCTGGTGGGTGCACGTGTCGTCGATGGCGAAGAGCTCGCCGTCCTCGGTGTGGAACACCGAGACGGGCGGGTCGATATCGAGCCGGTGGGCCTCGCCTCGCGGCAGATCCGCGAGACGGCACGCGGGAATCATCATGACACCTCGGTGCGTATAGCGAAACGGATTGCGATGAGCGCAACGTCAGTTTGGGGGCGGTTCCGAAGCGTTGTCAAGGCGTTCACCCGCCGGTTTGCGCGGGCCGCGTCGACGGCTCCGCGAGCCTGCGAAGTGCCCCCGAAAGCAAGGGTGAACAGGGGAAACAGGCGTCCCTTCGCGTGCGAGGACGCGGCCCCGCCCCGGTGCCGAGGAAGGCACCGTCGCCGGGGCGGGGCCGCGTCGTCGGGGGCGGTCGAAGACGGCCGTCGATCCAGTCCCGGATCGTCACGGGAGCACCACCGAGCGCAGCACGTCACCGTGACGCGTCCGCTCGAAGGCCTTCTCGACCTCGTCCAGGGCGACGATCCCGGCGACGAGGGCGTCCAGGCCGAGGCGGTCCCGCGGACGGAGGTCGATGAGCATCGGGAGGTCACGGGAGGGCGGACAGGTTCCGCACCAGGGCGACTTGAGCGCCCCGCCCGGCGGACGGCCCGGCGGGCAGCCCCCGAATCAGGACGACTTCAGCGCCCCGCCCGGCGGGCAGCCCCCGTACCAGGACAAGTTCAGC
>NZ_JBSFJE010000019.1:0-156837 GCF_053597895.1 Streptomyces sp. NPDC001220 | reverse complement strand
TCCCCGCCCGGCGGACGGCCCGGCGGGCAGCCCCCGAATCAGGACGACTTCAGCGCCCCGCCCGGCGGGCAGCCCCCGTACCAGGACAAGTTCAGCACCCCGCCCGGCGGACGGCCCGGCGGGCAGCCCCCGAATCAGGACGACTTCAGCGCCCCGCCCGGCGGGCAGCCCCCGTACCAGGACAAGTTCAGCGCCCCGCCCGGCGGACGGCCCGGCGGGCAGCCCCCGAATCAGGACGGCTTCAGCGCCCCGCCCCTGGCGAGGACGTCCGGCAGCGGCAGTCCCGGTAGGCATCTCCGGGGTGGGGACGCCGACCAGCACCACCGCCCCGGCGAGGTCACGGGCGCAGAAGGCCTGCCGGCAGGCCTCCGGCCGCCCACCGGCCCGGGAGACCGGCCCGGGAGACCGACGCAGGACGGCCGGCGCAGGACGGCCGGCGCAGGACGGCCGGCGCAGGACGGCCGGCGCAGGACGGCCGGCGGGAGGACGGCCGGCGGGAGGATCTGACGGCGCGGCAGACGGCGCCGTCAAGCCGGTGGCGGAGTTCTTCACCGCCGAGCCGACCGTGAGCCGACTGGTGTCCGTGAAGTCAGTCGTCGTCCGGGCCGGGGACGACGACCAGGAAGGCGTCCGTCCGCAGATCCATCACGACCGTCGCGGGCTCACCCTCGGCGCGGCGCTCCGCCGCGTACTCCTCCGCCGGCCACGATCCTCGCGGAGCTCCGGCGGGGAAACGTTCCAACACCTTCGCGTTCATGGCGGCAGACACCTCCAGCGTCCTTCCTCCGGCCGGATCCGGCCTCTGTCCTGCGGTTCGTCTGCCCGCGATCGGCGCGGACATGCCCAGGGAGCCGGCGCGGGCCCGCCGTCGGCCGTCCGCCGTCCCCGGTCGACCGTTCTCGCCGGCGGGCAGATCATGGAATCCGTCGCATCCGAAACGGCGGCACGCGGGGAAGTGATCTCCAGGGGGGCCGACGCGGAGGACGCAGAGCTGATGAACGCTGACGACGACGCTCCGGGTCTGCGTTGCCTGGTGACCGGGGCGACCGGATACATCGGCGGCAGGCTGGTGCCGGAGCTGCTCGCCGAGGGCCATCGGGTGCGCTGCCTGGCGCGCTCCCCCGGCAAGCTGCGCGACCACCCGTGGGCCGGGGAGGCGGAGGTGGTGCGGGGCGACGTCACGGAAGCCGCCGACGTCGCCGAGGCCATGCGGGGCGTCGACGTGGCCTACTACCTGGTGCACGCTCTGGGCAGCGGCGACGACTTCGAGGCGACCGACCGGAAGGCGGCGCGGATCTTCGGCGAGGCGGCCCTGGCCGCCGGGGTACGGCGCGTCGTCTACCTCGGCGGTCTGACGCCGTCGGGTGTGCCGGAGTCCGAGCTGTCGCCGCATCTGCGGTCCCGGGCCGAGGTGGGCCGGATCCTGCTGGGCTCAGGGGTGCCCACGACCGTGCTGCGGGCCGCGGTGGTCATCGGTTCGGGCTCCGTCTCCTTCGAGATGCTGCGCTATCTCACCGAGCGTCTGCCGGTCATGATCACCCCCAGCTGGGTGCGCACCCGTATCCAGCCCGTGGCGGTCCGGGACGTGCTGCGGTACCTCGTCGGCAGCGCCCGGATGCCGGCCGGCGTCAGCCGCGCCTTCGACATCGGCGGCCCGGACGTCCTGACCTACCGCGACATGATGCTGCGGTACGCGGCGGTCGCCGGACTGCCCCGCCGGGTCATCTTCCCCGTGCCGGTGCTGACCCCCGGCCTGTCCAGTCACTGGGTCGGACTGGTCACCCCGGTCCCCGCGTCGATCGCCCGGCCGCTGACCGAGTCGCTGCGCCACGAGGTCGTCTGCCACGAGCACGACATCGCCCGGTACGTGCCGGACCCGCCCGGGCATCCGTTCGGCTTCGACGAGGCGGCACGGCTGGCCCTGCAGCGCATCCAGGACGCGCAGGTGACCACCCGCTGGTCGTCGGCGTCGGTGCCGGGCGCGCCCAGCGATCCGCTGCCCACCGACCCCGACTGGGCGGGCGGCAGCCTGTACACGGACCGGCGGGAGCTGACCGTGAACGCCTCGCGGGAGGCCCTGTGGCGGGTGATCGAGGGGATCGGCGGGGACAACGGCTGGTACTCCTTCCCGCTGGCCTGGGCGGTGCGGGGCGGCCTGGACCGGCTGGTGGGCGGGGTGGGGCTGCGCCGGGGGCGGCGGGACGCGGCACGGCTGCGGGTCGGCGACTCGCTGGACTTCTGGCGGGTGGAGGAGATCGAGCCCGGCCGTCTGCTGCGGCTGCGGGCCGAGATGCGGCTGCCGGGTCTCGCCTGGCTGGAGATGTACGCCGACACGGAGCCCGGGGGCCGTACCCGCTACCGCCAGCGGGCCATGTTCCATCCGCACGGGCTGCTCGGCCACGCCTACTGGTGGAGCGTCTCCCCCTTCCACACGGTCGTGTTCGGCGGCATGGCCCGCAACATCGCGCTCGCCGCGGCCCGCACCCCGGTCACCCCCGCGAGGGAATTCACGCCCCGCGGGTGACGGCCGCATCCGCAGGACCGGCCGGCCCGGAAGCAGCACACCGGCCGCCCGCCATTCGACTCCGGAGAAGCACCATGAACGTCTCGGTCGTCCTGTTCACCGCCGACCTGCGTCTGCACGACCATCCGCCGCTGCGGGCGGCCGGCGAGGCCCGTGAGGTGGTCCCGTTGTTCGTACGCGACACGGGCGTCTCGGACGCCGGCTTCGCCGTGCCCAACCGGATGGCCTTCCTCGCCGACTGCCTGCGGGACCTCGACGGCGGTCTGCGCAAGCGGGGCGGGCGGCTGGTGGTGCGCTCCGGGGACGTCGTCGAGGAGGTGTGCAAGGTGGCCGCCGAGACGGACGCCGACGAGGTCCACGTGGCCGGCGACGTCAGCGCCTACGCCCAGCTGCGGGAACGGCGGCTGCGCCGGGCGCTGGAGCCGGAGGGCCGGCGGCTGCACGTGCACGACACCGTGACCACCGCAGTGACGCCCGGCGACCTCACCCCGGCCTCCTCGGACCACTTCGCCGTCTTCACCCCGTACTTCCGCCAGTGGTCCGGAGTGCGGCTGCGGGACGCGCTGGCCGCGCCGCGCACCGTGCGGGTCCCGGACGGCGTCGGCTCCGAGGACCTGCCCGCCCGCGCGGACCTCTCCGGGATCTCCGAGGGCCTGGCGGCCGGCGGGGAGACCGTGGGCCGCAGGCGGGTGTCCGCCTGGCTGCGCGACGGGATCGGCGCGTACGAGGACCGCCACGACGACCTGGCGGGCGACGCCACCTCCCGGCTCTCGCCCCATCTGCACTTCGGGACGCTCTCCTCCGTCGAACTGGTCCACCGGGCGCGGCGGGCGGGCGGACCCGGCGCGGCGGCCTTCGTACGGCAGCTCGCCTGGCGTGACTTCCACCGCCAGGTGCTCGCCGCCCGGCCCGCGGCCGCCACGGCCGACTACCGGACCAAACGTGACCACTGGCGCTCCGAGTACGCGGCGCGGGAGGACATCGAGGCCTGGAAGGAGGGGCGCACCGGGTACCCGGTCATCGACGCGGCGATGCGCCAGCTGCGTCACGAGGGCTGGATGCACAACCGGGGCCGGCTGCTGGCCGCGAGTTTCCTCGCCAAGACCCTGTACGTCGACTGGCGCGTGGGTGCCCGCCATTTCCTGGACCTCCTGGTCGACGGCGACGTCGCCAACAACCAGCTCAACTGGCAGTGGATGGCGGGCACCGGCACCGACACCCGCCCCAATCGCGTCCTGAACCCCGTGACCCAGGCCAAGCGCTACGACCCCGACGGGGCGTACGTCCGCCGCTGGGTTCCCGAACTCGCCTCGGTCGACGGCCCGGCGGTGCACGAGCCCTGGAAGCTGCGGGAGCCGGAGCGGGCCGGTCTCGGCGACTACCCGGACCCGGTGGTCGAGCTGCCGGAGGGCCTCGCCCGCTTCAAGAGGGCTCGCGCCCGCGACTGAAGGACACCGCGCATGGCCACTCCGCACTGGCTTTTCGGCGACCAGCTCGGCCCGCACTTCCTGGCCGCCGGCGACGGCGGCCCCGACCCCGGCGCTCCGGTCGTGATGATCGAGGCCAGGTCGGTCTTCCGGCGCCGGCGCTTCCACCGGGCCAAGGCCCATCTCGTGCTGTCCGCGCTGCGGCATCGCGCGGCCGAACTGGGCGACCGGGTGCGGTACGTGCGGGCCGAGACCTACCGCGAGGGACTCCGGCAGGCCGTCGGCGACAGCCCTGTGACGGTCCGTCATCCCACTTCGCGGGCCGCCCTGCGGCTGGTGTCGGCACTGCCCGGCGTCACGGTCCTGCCCGCGCGCGGATTCCTGGTCCCGCACGAGGACTTCCGCGCCTGGGCGGACGGCCACGGCGGGCAGCGGCTGCGCCAGGAGGACTTCTACCGCTGGGTGCGGCGCGGCCACGGCATCCTGATGGACGGCGACGTCCCGGCCGGCGGCCGCTGGAACCACGACCACGACAACCGCGAACCGCCGCCGAAGGGCGCACGGACGCTCGGCGCCCCGGCGCCCTACCGGCCGCGTGAGGACGAGGTGGACGAGGAGGTCCGCCGTGACCTCGACCGCTGGGAGCGCGAGGAGGGCATCCGCTTCGTGGGGCGGGACGGCCCGCGTCTCTTCCCGGCCACCCGCCGGGAGGCGCTCGCCGCGCTGCGCCGGTTCACCGAGCACCGCCTGGCCGGCTTCGGTCCGTACGAGGACGCCGTGCTCGCCGCGGACCCGGTCATGAGCCACAGCCTGCTGTCCGCCTCGCTCAACCTGGGGCTCCTCGACCCGCTGGAGTGCGTGGCACGCGCCGAGTCGGCCTGGCGTGCGGGGGCGGCTCCGGTCAACAGTGCCGAGGGGTTCGTACGGCAGATCGCCGGGTGGCGCGAGTACGTGTGGCAGCTGTACTGGTACTTCGGCGAGGAGTACCGCCACCGCAACGCGCTGCGGCACCACGCGCCGCTGCCGGAGTGGTTCCTGGAACTGGACGCCGACGCGGTCACCGCGCACTGCCTGGCGACCGTCCTCGCGCAGGTGCGCGACACCGGCTGGACCCACCACATCCCCCGTCTGATGCTGCTGGGCAGCCATGCCCTCCAGCGGGGCTGGGACCCGGCCGCGGTGACCGACTGGTTCCACCGCTGCTTCGTCGACGGCTACGACTGGGTGATGCTGCCGAACGTGGTCGGCATGTCCCAGTACGCGGACGGCGGGCGCATGACGACCAAGCCGTACACCTCGGGCGGCGCGTACGTGCACCGCATGAGCGACCTGTGCGGGCCGTGCGCCTACCGCCCCGCCGACCGCGTCGGCGAGCGGGCCTGCCCGTTCACGGCCGGCTACTGGTCCTTCCTGCACCGCCACCGGGGGCGCCTGGCGGGCAACCCCCGCATGGCCCGGGCGCTCCACGGCCTGGACCGCCTCCCCGACCTCGACGAACTCCTGCGCGCGGAGAGACGGCGGGGCGACGGCCCGCCCTGACCCCGGTGGCGGGCTAGCCGCGGTGCAGCTCCGCCAGCACCTCGCGGGCGGCGCGGGCCCCGGAGGCGAGGGCGCCCTGGACCGAGCCGGTGGCACGGTGGTCCCCGCACACGTGGCGGCCCGGGCCCACCCGGGTGGTACGGCTGAGGGGCCACGGGGGCGGCATCGCGGGCAGCGCGTCCGGGACCGTGACGGTGGTGAGCAGGTCCCAGCCGGCGGTGTCGGTGCCGTACGCCTCGGCCAGCGCCGCGCGCACCGACGGCTCCCGTCCTTCGTCGGCCGCGCCGAGGACCGAGGTGGCGACGAGCGCGGCACCGGCCGGCGCGTGGCCCGGGACCACGTCGCTGAGGACGCAGGTGTTGAGGAAGCGGCGGCGCCCGTCGACGAGGAGGGTGGGCTCGCCCAGCGGCGAGCGCGGGGCGACGTGGTTGTACGTCGTCACCGTCCGCCCGCCGGGCACGTCCAGGCCGGGGAGCAGGCCGGCCGCCGGGCCGGGGCCGGTCGCCACCACCACGGCACGTGCGGGCACCTCGGTGCCGTCGGCCGTGACGGCACCGTCGTCGGTGAGGGCGGTCACGGGTGTGTCCAGCCGGACCGTCCCGCCGGGCAGGGCGGCGGCGAGCGCCTCGGGCACCGCGCCGATCCCGGCGGCCGGCAGGCACAGGGTGCCGCGCAGCATGCTGCGCCAGACGAGGTGGAAGAACCGGCTGGACGTCTCCAGGTCGTCCTCCAGGAACACGCCCGAGAGGAACGGCCGGAGGAACCGTTCGACGAAGTCCTCGGAGAATCCGGCGGCGGCCAGCGCGGTGCGGGTGGTGCGGTCCTGCGACCGCTTCACCAGCCGTACCGGGGCGAGCATGTCCCGGGCCGACAGCAGCGCGAGGGCCGCGAGGTCGCGGGGGCCGGCGACCCGCCCCGTGACCAGGTCGGGCAGGGTGCGGGGCCGCCGGGTGGGGTCGCCGAAGCGCAGCGGGCCGCCGTCCCCGGTGTGGACGAGGAAGCCGGGCGTGAACGGCCGGAGCCTGAGGGCACGCAGCGACAGCCGGCGGCGGACCTGGGGATACGACGTGTTGAAGACCTGGAAGCCGCGGTCGACGACGAAGCCGTCGACCCGGTCGGAGCGCATCCGTCCGCCGACCGCGTCGGACGCTTCGAGGACCCGGACGTCGAGCCCGGCACCCAGCAGGTCCCGGGCGCAGGCCAGTCCGGCGACGCCTGCGCCGATCACGAGAACGTCGGGGGTACGGGCGGACGCGGACATGGCGGGCCCCTCGGCTGTCGGGCCGCCGGGTGGGTCCCGGCCGGCGTCGGCCGTGCGCGACGGCGCACGTGTGCGGGAACGACTTCCCGTCCCCCGGGTACCCCGGATGCGGCGGCCGCTGCCCGACCTCCCCTGAAGTGATCGTCAGGCCGGTTCGCCGGACAGTCCCTCCCGGTGCGCGACGGCGAGGATGTCGAGGGCGTGCTGCAGGCTCGGCGGCCGGAGCATTCCGTGAACCGACGGACCGGACCAGCCGGGCCCGCCCAGCACCACGAGGGGACGGCGGCGCGCGCCCTTCACGCCCCACTGGGTGTCGGCGACATGCCGTGCCAGCGGCAGGCTGGCCGTGGAGCGCGCCTGCGCCCACAGCACCACGGCCGACGGGCCCAGCCGCCGCACCGCCGCCGCGAGCGCCTCCGCAGGCACGGCGGCGCCGAACATGCGGGTGGGCAGGCGCAGTTCGCCCAGGCCGGCGTTGAGGGCCTCGATCGGCAGGGTGTGCTGCTCGCCGGGGACGCAGGCCAGGACGACGGGTCCGGTGCCCTGCCGGTCGGGCGGCGGGGTGCGACGGCGCAGGGCGGTGGAGACGTGCCAGGACAGCAGGTGCTCGACCTCGACGTAACGGTCGCCGGAGGAGACCCACTTGCGTCCGACGGCGTGCAGGGTCGGCGCCATCACCTCCTGCCAGGCGACGGCGATGCCGTACTGCTCCACGGCGGCGGTCAGCAGTTCCTCGACGGCCGGGGCGTCCAGCCGTACGGCCGCACGGGCCAGCCCGCGGCACTCCTGGCGCACGTCGGCGAGCGACAGCGCGCCGGCCGCGTGCGAAGGACCGCGGTCCGGCGGGCGTACCGTCGTCCCGGCCGCCCCCGGCGGTGCCTCGGCCGTCTCCCTGGCGGCACGGGCGGCCTCGGCCGGCGGTACCCCCGACGAGGTCAGCCGGCACATCTCCTCGAGCACGGCCACGTCCTGCGGGGTCCAGCGGCGGTGCCGTCCGTCGGCGCGGACCGCGGGTCCGATGCCGTAGCGGCGGTCCCAGGAGCGGAGCGTGGTGGGCGACACCCCCAGCCGACGGGCCAGTGCCCCGGTCGTCAGGGGCACGTCCGCCGCCTTCGCGGACCGTCCGGGCCGGTCCTGCACCTCGGCGTGCCGGGAGTCCCCGGACGTGGCTGGCTGACTCATGGCATCGACTATACGACGCAGAACCGATGCGAGTTGATGACCTGGTTCGACCCCTCGGACGATGGCGGTGTCAGGGCTCGCGGCGGCGGCCGTCCCCGGTCCGCCCTCCCGGCAGCCGTCCGGCCGGGCCGCGAGTCCCCTGCAGATCGCCGTGCGACGTGAGGAGCCGCCGTCATGAGCCCGCAGGACAGTGCCGTCGCGTCGGCGCCGGCGGCGGAGTCCCGCACCGACGAGGAGCTCGCGCGCGGGCTCGTGGCGGGCGACGAGGACTGCCTGGAGGCGGCCTATCACCGCTGGTCGGCCCTGGTGCACACGCTGGCCTGGCGCTCCCTGGGCGATGCCAGGGAGGCGGAGGACGTGACCCAGCAGGTGTTCCTCGGAGTGTGGCGTGGGCGCGGGGGCTTTCGTCCGGAGCGCGGCTCGTTCGGCGGCTGGATCACGGGGATCACCCGGCGGAAGATCGCCGACGCGCTGGCCGCCCGGACCCGCCGGCTCGCCCTGGTCGCGTCGGCCGGCTCGTCGCTCGCCCTGGCCGATCCGGCGGCCCGGCAGCCCGACGCGGCCCTCGACCGGGTCATCGTCCTGCACGAGCTGGCCAGGCTGCCCGCCCCTCAGCAGCGGGTGCTCCGGCTGGCCTTCTACGAGGACCTCACCCACCTCCAGATCGCGGAACGCACCGGCTGGCCGCTGGGCACGGTCAAGAGTCATGCCCGCCGTGGCCTGCGCCGGCTGCGCGGCTGTCTCCAGCAGCAGGCGGGCGACTGAGCCGATCACCGGTTCGGCTTCCGTACGCCTTTTCGATGCAGAAACGGTGCAGGCCTTCGTACGGGTCGGCAGACTCTGCCCGCTCCCGCACTCACGCCCCGCTCTACACATAAAGAGGAAATAAGTGCAGAATGTCTGATAGCGGCGTATAACGCACGCACCAGATGCGGTCAGGCCTGCACAGTCAAAGGAGACGACTCATGGCCAACGTCTCGCACGGCAGAAGCGACATATCGAGCCACCCCGATGTAGGCGAGATGCGGGAGCGTTACGCCCGCATGCTCGGCGGTCGTGATGTGGCCCTCGTGGACGGACCGGTGTTCCTGCTCGGTCTGTACTGCGCGGCGTCCCCGTGGATCGTCCACTACGCGGCGAGCCAGCCGGCGCTGATGACCCACAACCTGATCATGGGCATAGCGATAGGCCTGCTGGCACTGGGATTCACCCGGGCTCCGGAGCGCATGTACGGCCTCAGCTGGGCCATGTGCGCCCTGGGTATCTGGATGATCATCGCGCCCTGGGTGGTCGGCCGCAGCCCGGACACGGGCGTCATCATCAACAACGTGATCATCGGCGCGCTGACACTCTGTCTCGGGGTCGTGTGTGCCGCTTCGTCGGCCCGGCGGACGCCCCTGCCGTAGCCGCGCAGAACTCCCCCTCAGAAGGGAGGACGCGGGGCCGGTCCGGTGACGGCGGACCGGCCCCGCCGCGTCGGTCACCGGCCGGGCACCAGCCAGGGCTCCTGCGGGAGCGGACTGCCGGTCTCGATGAGGGACTTCAGGTTGGACAGCACGGCCGGCCAGCCGGCCGAGATGGCGCGCAGTTCGTCCTCGCCGTCCAGGTCCTCGTGGGTGACGGTGAGCCGGACGATGTCGGCGTGCGGCTGGATGTCGAACGTGACCCGGGAATGCCGGTCCGGCTCGCCTTCGTGCTCCGGCGCGGCCCAGCTGGTCACCAGCCGGGTGGGACGCTCGCTCTCGACGACCGTGCCGACCGCGTCTGCGATGCCGGTGCCGTCGGTGCGCACATGCTCCCAGCGGGAGCCGGGCCGCCAGTCGGATACGTTCGAGTGCCCCCAGTAGACGGCGGTCAGGTCGGCGTCCGTGAGAGCGTCCCAGACCTTCTCGGGGGTGCCGGCGATATAGGTGACGTAGACATAGCTGGGCTTCTCGCTCATGGCTTCCTCGGCTCGTCGCTTCAGGTCGCCGAGCGCGCGCAGGCGCGGGCGCTCGAACTTGTCGATCCACCGCTCCTGGATCTCGTGGAGCGGCACGGGGTTGAGGTAGTGCAGCTTCTCCCGCCCGCGCCGCACCGTGCTGATCAGGTTCGCGGCCTCCAGGACGGCCAGATGCTGGGTCACCGACTGCCGGGTCATCGCGATGCGCTCGCACAGCTCGCCCAGCGTCTGCCCGTTCTGCTCGTGCAGCCGGTCCAGCAACCGTCTGCGCGTGTCGTCGGCGAGCGCTTTGAAGACCTGGTCCATCCCACCGTCATCCCCTGATCGCACACTCAACGTTATGCAGGCAGTTACCTGCATGTCAATTCCGGCAGCGCGTGGCGCGCACTCGGACTCCCACGCCGAACGAGATCCACACGTCCGGCGGCAGCTCCGGCAGGCCCGGCACCGGACGGGTCTCCTCCGTCCAGGCGTCACCCGCGAGCTCGGCCGCGGCCCGCCGCCAGAAGGCGACGGCGCCCGGGTTCTCGTACTGGAACGCGATCTCCCAGCTGCCCGGATGCCGGGTGAGGACCTCACGGACGGTCCGCAGCCCGAGGCCCGACCGGCGGGCGCCGCGGACCACGAAGAAGCTGTTGAGCACCCGCACGGACGCGCCCAGGCCCCGGACGAACGCGAAGCCGACCGGATGCTCGCCCTGTACGAACAGGTAGGGCGCCCAGTCGGGCGAGGTGAAGGCGTCCTCGACGCGTTCGCTGCGGAACGTCCCGGCGGGACCGGGCAGGAGCCGCTGGAACTCGGACAGGTCGTGGCGGAACAGCTGCCACAACCGTTCGACGGCAGGGCGGTCCTCGGCGGAGGCCGGGCGGACGACGACGTCGGTTTCTGTGGTGTCGGACATGAAAAAAGCCTCACCCGACGGGAGTTGACCCCGCCGGGAGAGGCTGACGTGTGGTCCGGAGACTACACCGTGACCGGGCTCTCGGCTGCCAGATACTCCTCGCTGATCTCCCTGCGCCCGAACGGCCACACCTTCTCCATGCGCGCCCAGATCAGGAACGCCACACAACCGAGGACGAGCCAGGCCAGGGACCATTCGATGGGGTGGCGGCCCGGGGAGTTCTTGTCGGCGTAGCCGTAGATCACGCACCACCCGGCGAAGGCGACGATGCTCGGCACCGGGTAGAGCCACATCCGGTACGGCCGTTTCAGCGTCGGCTGGCGGCGGCGCAGCACGGTGAGCGCCACGATCTGGGCCAGTGCCTGCACGATCACCATCACGGTGGTGAGCAGCTGGATGAGCGTGGCCAGGTCGGTGTGGCGGCCGATCAGGAAGCCGATCGCGGTGATCACGCCCATGGTGGCCAGGCCCAGCATCGGGAAGCGGTGCTTGGGGTGGAGCTTCTCGTAGGGGCGGAAGAAGACCCGGTCGCGGGCCGCGTCGTAGGGCACCCTGGAGCCGCCGAGCAGGCCGGTGAAGACCGAGGCGAAGGCAGTGATCAGGATCAGCACGGTCACCGTGTCGGCGGCGCCCTTGCCCCAGGTCTCCTCCAGGACCGCGGAGGCCACCGAGGTCGAGGCGATGTCGCCCGGCTTCGTCATGCGCTGCCAGTCGATGACGCCGAGCGTGCCGATCTGCAGCAGCAGGTAGATCGCCATGATGCCGACGATCGAGAAGAGGATGGAGCGCGGCAGGATGCGGCCCGGGTCCTTGATCTCGGCGCCCATGTAGGCGGTGGTGTTGTAGCCGAGGTAGTCGTAGATGCCGATGGTCAGGCCCGCGGCGAAGCCCAGCCAGAAGTGGTCGCTGGTCAGGTCGAAGGCGTGCGCCGGGTAGGTGAAGGCGAGGTGCGGGCTGAAGTCGGAGGCCGCGGCGACGATCACCAGCAGCACCGAGGCGATCATCACCGTCCACATGACGGCGGTGATCCGGGCGATGTGCTCGATCCCCCGCCACAGCAGGAGCACCACGAGGGCGATGATGCCGAGCCCGATCAGGTCGCCGGAGGTCTGGCCGAGGCCGGGGGCGAGATAGCCCAGGTACTGCACGAAGCCGACCACGCCCGTGGACATGATCAGCGGGATGAAGAGCATCGCCGTCCAGACGAACAGGAACGGCATCAGGCGTCCGGTGCGGTACTGGAAGGCCTGGCGCAGGTAGACGTAACTGCCGCCGGAGCCGGGCATCGCGGCGCCGAGCTCGGCCCAGACGAGGCCGTCGCAGAGGGCGAGCAGGGCGCCCGCGACGAAACCGATCACCGCCTGCGGGCCGCCGAACGCGGACACCATCAGCGGGATGGTCACGAACGGGCCGATGCCGCACATCTGGCTCATGTTGATGGCGGTGGCCTGGAACAGGCCGACGCGCCGGACGAAACCGCCGTCGGACGGCGGGCTACCGGGACCGAGGGGACTACCGGGACTACCGGACATGGGGGCTCCTGAGCGAGGCGCTGGGGAAGAGGCGGACGCTGACGACGGACGGCGGCCGATTCGGCGGGATGGCCGATAAAGTTAAGGAGCCTTACTAGATGCGTCAAGTATGCGTCAGGAATCGGTGAGAATGGTGTGATGGCCGCCAGCGACGTCGTAGAGCAGCAGGAACAGCCCTGGAGCCGGCAGCGACTGCGCAGCACCAACGAGCGGCTGCTGCTGGACCGGCTGCGCCTGCTCGGTTCCGCCTCCCGCGCCCAACTCGCCCGCGAGACCGGCCTGTCGAAGCCGACGGTCTCCAGCGCGCTGGCGGCGCTGGAGTCGGCGGGCCTGGTCCACGAGGTGGGCACCCACGCGCCGGAGCGCGGCCGCACCGCCGTGCTGTACGCCCCCGACCCGGCGGCCGGGTACGCGCTCGGCGTCGACGTGGGCCGCGGCTGGCTGCGGGTGGCGGTCGCCGACCTGGACGGCACCCTGGTCGCCCGCTCCGACGTGCGCAACCGGGCCCGCGGCTCGGGCGCCATGGCCGACCTGCTGGTCACCACCGCACGGCAGGTCGTCGCCAACTCCGGGGTCGATCCGGCCGAGGTGGTGCACGGGGTGGTGGGCACGCCAGGCGTGTACGACGAGCGGCAGCGGCGGGTGCGGTACGCGATGCACCTGCCGGGCTGGGGACGCGCCGGGCTGTTCGACCGGATGCACGAGGAGCTGGGCGTCCCGCTGGAGGTGCACAACGACGCCAATCTCGCGGCGCTCGGCGAGTACACGTACGGCGTCGGGGCGGGCAGCCGGCTGTTCGCGTACATCATGATCGGCACCGGTCTGGGGATGGGGGTCGTCAGCGAGGGGCGGCTGTTCACGGGCGCTCACGGGCTCGCCGGGGAGATCGGCTTCCTGCCCTGGCCCGGGCGGCAGCGCAAGCCGGAGCGGCTGGAGGACGCGGTGTCGGGGGTGGCCGTGGTCGAGGCGGCGCGCCGGTTCGGGATGACCGGGCAGCTCACCGCGAAGTCCGTGTTCGACGCGGCCCGGCAGGGCGACCCGGCGGCCGTCGAGGCGGTACGGCTCGAGGGCGAGCGGATCGCCCATACGGTGGCGGCCGCCGCGGCCGTACTCGACCCCGACCTGGTGGTGCTCGGCGGCGGTGTCGGCCACAGCGTCGACCTGCTGCTGCGTCCGGTCAGGGACCATCTGCGCACGCTCACCCCGCTGCGCCCGAAGCTCGCGCCCAGCCGGCTCGGCGAGGACGCGGTGCTGCTCGGCGCGGTGGCCACGGCCCTCGGCACCGCCCGTGACCTGGTCTTCGAGCGCAGGTCGGCCGCGTCCTGAATCCGCCGCCGCCAACTCGCGCGGGCGCCACGGTGATTGACACGGCCCTCTTCGGACCCTAGCTTGAGCCGGGTTAGTAAAGTTTCCTAACTTTACGAGCCTGGAGACCACCGTGTTCCCTCGCCGCGCCCCCGGACACCGCCTCGCCACGGCCGCCGTGGCCCTGGGCCTGCTCGGTTCACTCAACACCAGCGCCTGGGCCGGGGCCCGCGACCCGGCCCACGGGCCCGCCCGGATCACCCGTGTGCCGTCCACCGCCGGGTCGGAGACCGCGCTGTCCGGCTACGCGATCCGGTCGACGGCCGACGTGAGCGACTCGGCGGCCGCGGTCTCCTCCCCCGGCTACCCGGCCAAGGGCTGGTATCCGGCGGGCCCCCGCTCCACGGTGCTGGCCGCACTCCTCGCCGACGGCGCCTACGACGACCCGTTCGTCTCCACCAACCTGCAGAAGATCCCCAAGTCACCCTTCCAGGTGCCCTGGTGGTATCGCAGCGACTTCACCGTGGCGGATCCCTCGCACCGTACCTACCTGGACTTCAGCGGGGTGATCTCGGCGGCCGACGTGTACGTCAACGGCCACCGGGTCGCGACGACCGCCGACGTCACCGGCGCCTACACGCACCACGAGCTGGACGTCACCTCGCTGGTCGGGGCCGGGACCAACACGGTCGCCTTCCGTATCCAGCCCAACGACCCGGACAAGAACCTCACCATGGGCTGGATCGACTGGCTCCAGCCGCCGCCCGACCAGAACATGGGCATCGTCCGTGACGTCCTGGTCCGGCGCGGCGGGCCGGTCGCGCTGCGCGACGCGCACGTGGTGACCAAGCTGGCGGTGCCGTCCCTGGCGACGGCCGACCTGACGGTGAAGGCGCAGGCCCGCAACGACTCCGACGCGCCGGTCACCGCCGAGGTCTCCGGCACGGTCGCCGGAGTCGCGGTCACCAGGTCGGTCGCCCTCGCCGCCCACCAGACCAAGACCGTCACCTTCACCCCCGCCGACGTCCCCGGCCTGCACCTCACCTCCCCGAAGGTGTGGTGGCCGGCCGGCATGGGCGGCCAGCCGCTGTACGACCTCGACCTCACCGCCTCGGTCAGCGGGACGGCGTCGGACACCGCGCACGAGAGCTTCGGCATCCGTGACGTGCGGGCCCCGCTGAACTCCGACGGCGCCCGCCAGTACTCGATCAACGGCCGCAGGCTGCTGATCAAGGGCGGCGGCTGGTCACCGGACGAGTTCCTGCGCTGGGATTCGGCCTATGTCGAGGACCGCCTGAAGTACGCGCTCGACCTCGGCCTCAACGCCATCCGCCTGGAAGGCCACATCGAGCCCGACGAGTTCTTCGACCTCGCCGACCGGTACGGCGTCCTCACCCTGCCCGGCTGGGAGTGCTGCGACAAGTGGGAGGGCCAGGTCAACGGCGACGGCGAGCGGGGCGAGAGGTGGACGGCCGCCGACTATCCGGTCGCCCAGGCGTCCATGGCCGCCGAGGCCGCCCGGCTGCGGGACCACCCGAGCGTCGTCTCGTTCCTGATCGGCAGCGACTTCGCACCCGACGCGAAGATCGAGAAGACCTATCTCGACGCCCTGAACGCGGCCGACTGGACCGTCCCCGTGGTCTCCGCCGCCTCCGACAACTCAACGCCACAGCTGGGTAGTTCGGGCATGAAGATGACAGGGCCCTACGACTGGATCCCGCCGAACTACTGGTACGACAAGCGGGAGGGCGGCGCCACCGGCTTCAACTCCGAGACCAGCGCCGGCCCGGACATCCCCACCCTCGACACCCTGCGCCGCATGATGACCCCGGCCGAGCTCGACACCCTCTGGAAGAACCCGGACCTCAGGCAGTACCACCGCTCCCCGTCCCCGGTCTTCGGCACCCTCAAGATCTACGACGACGCCCTCACCGGCCGTTACGGGGCCCCGAAGAGCCTCACCGACTACGTACGCAAGGCGCAGCTCGCCCAGTACGAGAACGTCCGCGCCCAGTACGAGGCGTACGGACGCAACCAGACCGACGCCTCCAAGCCGTCCACCGGAGTCGTCTACTGGATGTTCGACAGCGGCTGGACGTCCCTGCACTGGCAGCTGATGGACCGTTACCTCGACCAGGGCGGCGCCTACTTCGGCGCGAAGAAGGCCAACGAGCCGCTGCACGTCCAGTACTCCTACGACGACCGCACGGTGGCCGTGGTGAACAACCGGCACACCGCGGAGTCCCAGCTCACCGCGCGGGTCACGCTCTTCGACCCGGACGGCACCCAGCGGTACGACCGGACCGTCGCCGGTCTCTCGGTCAAGGGCGACGGCGCGCACACCACCGCGCTCACCCTGCCGGCGTCGGTGAGCGGGCTGGCGTCCACGTACCTGGCGAGGCTGGTCCTGACCGACGCGGCCGGCCAGGAGGTGAGCCGCAACGTCTACTGGCTCTCCACCAAGGCGGACACCCTCGACTGGGCGAGCACCGACTGGTACCACACGCCGACGACGGGCTACGCGGATCTGAAGGGGCTGACGTCGATGGCACAGGTGCCGGTCACGGCCACGGCGTCGACCACGGCCGCGGACGGTATGTCGACCACCACGGTGACGGTCCGCAACGCCGGTACGGACAGGACTCCGGCGCTGCTGACGGACGTGCATCTCGTCGACGCGAACGGCAGGCCGGTGCTGCCGGTGCGCTGGTCGGACAACGAGGTCAGCCTGTGGCCGGGCGAGTCGGCGACCCTCACGGCCACCTACCGCACCGCCGATCTGCACGGCTCGGAGCCCCGGGTGCGGGTCTCCGGCTGGAACGCGGCCGAGCGGACGGTTCCGGCAGCCGCGCCGGAACCGTCCGCCGAGCTCAGCTCACGTTGAGCGCGGTGTCGTCGATGACGAAGGACGTCTGGAGGGTCGATCCCTCGACGCCGGTGAACTTGATGGTGGCCGTGGTGCCGGCCAGGGAGGAGACGTCGATGCTCTTGAGGACGTATCCGGAGGCCGCGTTGAGGTTGGAGTACGTGGCCAGGGTGGTGGATCCGGCCGACACCGTCAGCTTGTCGTAGGCGGTGCTGGTGGTGGTCTCCGCGGTGTCCACGTGCAGATAGAAGCTGAGGGTCGCGGAGCAGCCGGACGGAATGGTCACCGACTGGGACAGGGTGTCGGTGTGGGCGGATCCGTAGCCGTCGAGCCAGGCCTTGTACGAACCGGTGCGGGCGGCCTCGCTGCTGGAGTTGGTGATGACCCCGCTGCTCGCGGTCCAGGTGGTGTTGCCGGACTCGAAGCCGGGGTTGCCGAGCAGCTGGGCTGCGGTGCAGGTGCCGCCACCGCCACCACCCCCGCCGCCTCCCCCGCTGCTGCCGCCCCCGGCGAGCCAGGCGGTGGCGTTCAGGGCGAGGGCCGCGTTGGTGGCACCGCTGTCGTTCCAGCCGTCGTAGAGCGTGTTGCCGGACTGGCCGGTGCCGTCGTCGATGGGTGAACTGTCACCCCAGAAGGCGACCCGCCCGCTGCCGAAGGTACTGGTGGCGAAGAAGGCGCCGGTGTTGCCGGAGTAACCGCTGCGGTAGAGGAGGCCCTTCACGGCGGAGTTGTCCGACGGCTTCAGGGTCGCCGTCGTACCGTCGGCGATCAGGCTCTTGGTGACGGTGCCGAAGGAGCCGTGCAGGACCGGGTCGGAGCTGTCGCTGATCGCGGCCGGGTAGCCGGAGCTGATGTCGAGCGTGTCGATCGAGAGGCCGAACGGGTCGGTCGAGTCGACGCTGTTGTTCGTCATCAGGTCGTTGAAGATCTCGACGGCGTCCTCGCCGTCGTTGTTGCGGTCGGCACCGGTGTGGTCGGAGACCATGAACAGGCCGCCGCCGTTCTTCACGAAGTTCATGATGGCCGTCTTCTCGGCGGTCGTGAACAGCGTGTTCGGCTCGGGCAGTACCAGCGCGTCGAACTTCGACAGGTCGGTCGTCGACGAGCCGCCGTACGTCAGCGCGCTGGTGGCGGTCTTGAGGCTGTAGCTGCCGGTCTTCTGGAGGGCGACGCCCCATGACGAGAGGGCGCCGGTCCAGTCCGTCTCCGAGGAGGGCGAGGAGTCCTGGGAGAGCGGGTCGGGCTTGCTGGTGGAGATGATCCAGTCCGCGTTGCCGGCCTCCTCGGCGTGGCCGTCGTCGAACAGGACGCGGTAGGTGGTGGCCGCGTGCGCGGGGGCGGCCGCGGTGCCGACCTGGAGGGCGGCTCCCGTGGTGAGCAGGGCGAACCCGGCCAGGGCGGTGGTGATTCTGTGGCGGGATCTGTTGGATCCGAACATCCGGCGAACCTCCATGAGGGGGTGGGGTAGCGGCGGTGGGGGCGCCAACTCTTCGCGCGTAGAACCTGGTTGAGATTTCTACACGCGTCGACTCATTGAAAGGTACATGGCATGTCGGATCGGTGAACAGAAAACCGCTGTAACAACCGGAGGGGACTGCCTGTCAGTTGAGCGGGCAGATTGGACTTCAGCGGAGTACCGGCGAAGAGGGGCGGACATGGAGATCTCGGGCATCATCAGTGCCATCATCATCGGTATCGTCATCGGTGTGCTGGGGCGCCTGGTCGTTCCCGGCCGCCAGCACATCGGCATTCTGCTGACCATCGTCGTCGGCATCGTGGCGGCGCTGCTGGGCTCGGCGATCGCGGCCGGCTTCGGCGTGGCGGACACCAAGGGGCCGGACTGGATCGAGTGGTTCATCCAGATCGCGCTGGCGGCGCTGGGCGTGGCGGCTCTCGACCGGACCAGGGCCCGCCGGTGACCACGGGAACGCGCGCGACCGGCCACGGACGGCCGGCGGACCGGCACATCGCCTAGCAGGACCGCCAGGCCGCGTCGGACGCCGGAACATGCTGCAGGGCGACCGGGGGGACAGCCCCTACCGGTCGCCCTGCGGCCGTACCACGGCCAGGTAGGCGACGAGCCGGTCCCGGTTGCGGGCAAGGCAGTCGATGCGGGCCTGGATGCGCTCGACGTGCCCGCTGAGCAGCGCGGCCGTCTGCGGGGTCACGCACTCGCGCGGCGGATGGATCTGCTCGGGCCCGGAGAGATACGGCAGGATCGCGCGGATCATCTCCGTGGTCAGCCCGGAGTCGAGCAGCCCGCGGATCTGCTGGACGTCCTGGACCGCGGCCTCGCCGTAGGACCGGTAGCCGTTGTCGGCGCGGCCGGGGTGGAGCAGGTCCTGTTCCTCGTAGTAGCGCAGCAGCCGGGTGGGGACGCCGGTGCGGCGGGAGAGTTCACCGATCCTCATCACGGGCCTCCGCGGCGACTGCTTGCCTTCACACTGATGTCAGGGTCCGACCATGGTCGCATGACCACCTCTTCCCAGGTCAAGGACGCTGCGCTGCCCTGGTCCGGGCTGCTCGCCCTGTCCGCGACCGCCTTCACCGCCGTGCTGACCGAACTCCTCCCGGCCGGGCTGCTGCCCTCGATGGCCCCGGCTCTCGGGGTGTCCGAGTCCCGGGTCGGCTTCCTGGTCACCGGCTACGCGGCGGCCTCCTTCCTGGCCGCGATCCCGCTCACCGCAGCCCTGCGCGGGCTGCCGAGGCGCCGGGTGCTGGGCGGCGCGCTGGCCGGGCTGGCGGTGAGCGACGCCCTGGTGGCGCTGTCGTCGTCCTACGCGCTCAGCTTCGCGGCCCGGCTGCTGGCCGGAGCCATGGGCGGGCCACTGTGGGCGATGCTCGCCGGGTACGCGGCCCGCATGGTGCCGGCCGGGCGGCGTGGCCGGGCGATCGCGGTCGTCCTCGCCGGAATCACCCTGGCGCTGGCCCTGGGCGTGCCCGCCGGTACGGCGCTGGCCGCCGCGGCGGGCTGGCGTGCCGCCTTCGCCGCCCTGGCCGGGTTCGCCGCGGCGCTGATGGGCTGGGTGCGGTGGCGGGTGCCCGGCTTCCCCGGTGAACCGCGCCACGCGCGCACGCCGTTCCTGAAGGTCGCCGCACGGCCGGGCATCCGCCCGGTGCTGTCCGTGACCCTGTTCCTGCTGCTCGGGCACCAGGCGATGTACACCTACCTCGCGCCGTTCGCGCGGCACGCCGGGTTCGGCGAGGGCCGTACGGGACTGCTGCTGGCGGTGTTCGGCACGGCCACCGTCGCCGGGATCTGGCTCACGGGCCTCCTCGTCGACCGGCATCCCCGGGCCACGCTGCTCGCCGCGCTGGCCCTGTTCGCCTCCGTGCTGCTGGTCCTCGGACGGTACGCCGGCACGCCCGCGGTGCTGGTCGGCGCCGCCGCCCTGTGGGGCGTGGCCTTCGGCGGGGCGCCCACCCTGATCCAGACGGCGCTGGTGGACGCCTCCGGACCCGCCGACGCCGAGGTGGCGACCTCGCTGCAGACCACCGTCTACAACACGGGCATCGCCGCCGGTTCGCTGGCCGGCGGCCTCACCCTGGACCGGCTGGGCGCGGCCGCGCTGCCCTGGACCGCGCTGCCGCTGGTGTCGGTCGCGCTGGTGGTCGTCGCCCTGGGCCGGCGGGACGCGTTCCCGGGCGGCCGGCCCGGCGTGGCACGCGACCGTGCGTCCGGTCAGCCGAGTTCGAGCGTCGTCACCCCGAAGACCCGCTCAAGGGCGTAGTCGCGGACCGGCCCCGTGTACATGCGGGCGGTCTCGAACGACGGGGTGAATCCGGCCTCTTCGGCGAGGGCGACGCCCGCCGTGCTGATCTCGGGCACATCGACGGCGACCTGCCGGCCGGCCGCCTCGGCCATCAGGGCGGTGAACACGGCGCGGGCGTCCTCGGCGGTGTCGCCGAACAGGGGGCCGATGCGCAGGCAGTCGTGCCCGGGGCGGATCACGCCGTAGCCGGTGACGCGGTCGCCGTCGTGGCGGACGAAGGCCCGGTGGCCGGCGCCGGTCAGCCAGGCGGCCACGAACCGCGGCCGGTCGGCCGGGCAGCAGGCGCTGTCGTACGCGGTGACGGCCGGCAGGTCGGTGGCGCGTGCCGGGCGGACACCCGCGGGGGTCTCGGCGGCCGGGGCGTGCCCCACGAACCGGGCGGTGCGGTAGGCCAGTTCGAAGCCCGACTGGCGGTAGTTGTCCTGCTGGGCCACCACTCCGTCGAGGCCGACCGTACGGGTGCCGGCGTGGGCCAGTGCGGTCTTCCAGGTGGCGAGGCCGTGGCCGTGGCCGCGCAGGTCGGGGCGGACCAGGTACCAGCCGAGGAAGGCGTAGTCGGGGCCGTGGTTGACGACGGAGACCGCCGACACCGGTGCGCCGTCGACGCGGCCGATGAAGAACCCCTCGGGGTCCTGGGCGAAGAAGGCGGGGAGGTCCGCCAGCCCCGGATTCCAGCCCTCGTCCACGGCCCAGCCTCGGACCACCGGCCAGTCCTCGGGCGTGGCCTGGGTGACGACGAGGTCCTGGGGGGCCGGAGTGGTCATCGATGCGCTCCATTCAGCGGCTGGTCGGGGCGGCCCGGGCCGCCCACAGGGTGCGGTCGGACAGCGCGGCGGGCGGTGCCGCGTCCGCAGCATCCTTCCCGATCGCCGGGCACCGCACCACGCCGGGATCAAGCCGTCGGCATGCGCAACCAGCCGCTTCGACCGCGCTGTTGACCGAAGCACCTAGTCCGGATCAAACCATCGGCACAGGCAACCAGCCACCTCAACCGCGCTGTTGACCAAGCCACCACACCGGGATCAAACCATCGGCACGCGCAACCAGCCGCTTCGACGGGGCTGTTGACCGAAGCGGCGCGCCGGGACACGCACATGGCGCAGGCCCCACCGGTCGGGGTCCGGTGGGGCCTGCAGGCACGTTTCTGGGCGTGCCGTCTCGGCGGCGCGCCGGGCGGTCAGCGCATGCGGCCCGGCCGGAAGCGCCGGTGCAGGACGGTCCCGGCGAGCAGCAGCGCCGCGCTGCCCGCGGCGGCGGTACCCGTGAGGTCCGTCCCGGTGTGGGCGAGCGTGGTCGTCGCGGCCGGCGGTGGGGCGGGGTGGTCCGTCTTGGGACCGGGGTGGGTCCTGACGGGGGTCGGGGTGGGGGGCGGGGTGGTCGGCGTCTCCGTGCTCGGGTGGTCGCCGGAGGTGTTCACGGAGGTGTTGCCGGTGGCCGGATTGAGTGCCCCGACCACGTTCACGCTGTTGCCGCTGACGTTGACCGGGAGGTCGACCGGCAACTGGATGCCGTTGCCGGAGATCACTCCGGGGGAGTCCTCCTCGGCGCCCTGCGCCGACGCGCCGCCGGTGGTGGCCGAGCCGCCGGACTTGCTGTCACCGGCGCCACCGGTCGAGGCCGAGCCGCCGGACTTGCCGTCGGCGGCGGCGCCGCCCTCGTTCACGCAGGTGTTGCCGGCCGCCGGGTTCAGGAGCCCCACCACGTTGACGGTGTTCCCGCACACGCTCACCGGGACGTGCACCGGCAGCTGAATGCCGTTGCCGGAGATCGCTCCGGGCGAACCGGCGGCGATGCCGTCCGCGCCCGAGTCGGCCCAGGACGGGACCGCCACGGCCATCGCACCGGAGGCGGCGGCGACGGCGATCACACCGTTTCGGGTAACCCGTTTCATAGGTTCCCTGCCTTCCAGACATTTTCGCGGGCGCTCGCCCGCACCGGTTAAACCGTGGCCGCACCATGTGAGTTATGGCTTATCCACATTTCACCCCATCGAGTGACATCGTTATCGAACTCGGGGCAAAACCGTGCTAGGAATCCGAAGCCGGTGATCGCGGCAGGATACGGCGACCCGGTCCGGCCCGCTCGCCGGGAGGCGTGCTCACCGGGACCCGCTTATGGTGATCGAAAGCCCTCTTCCCGGTCTGCCCCTTCCCGGTCCGCCACGGAGTGTCCCTGGAGGCCCTCGATGCCGGCCATGCCCCGTAACCGGCTCGCCGTGCGTCGCTGCGCCGGCGCCGGAGCCGTCGCGCTGGCCCTGCTCGGCGCGGGGCTGCCCGCTGCCGCGGCGACGAGCGCCAAGGAGCCGGACCTGAGCCGCTTCTACCGGCAGAAGGCCCACTGGACTGCGTGCAAGGACGTGGAGCTGCCCAAGGACATGCAGTGCGCCAGGGTGACCGTGCCGCTCGACTACGCGAAACCGGCCAAGGGCACCATCGACCTGGCGCTGTCCCGGTACCGGGCGACCGGGAAGTCACGCGGCTCGGTGCTGCTGAACTTCGGCGGCCCCGGCGGCTCGGGCGTCAGCGGCCTCGGGCAGACCGGCAAGGACTTCATGAGCCTGACCAACGGCTATGACGTGGTCGGCTTCGATCCGCGTGGGGTCGGCCGCTCCTCCCCCGTCAGCTGCGGCGACGGCCTCGACCAGTCCTCGGACGGCGGGAGCACCGGCAAGATCCCCGACGTCGCCCACCCGCAGGCCCTGATGAAGATCCTCGAACAGCTGACGGTCCGGTGCACCGAGCACTCCGGGCCCGTGCTGTCCCACATAGGCACCGTGAACGCCTCCCGCGACCTGGACGTCATCCGCCAGGCGCTCGGCGACAAGAAACTGAACTACCTGGGCTTCTCCTACGGCACCAAGCTCGGCGCGGTGTACGCGGCGCAGTTCCCGCACCAGGTGGGCCGCATGGTCCTGGACGGTGTGGACACGCTGACCGAGTCGCTGGCCGAGCAGGGGGTGGCGGGCGCCCAGGGGCAGCAGACGGCGCTGGACGACTTCCTGGACTGGTGCGTCACCGACCTGGGGTGTCCGTTCGGGCAGGACCGGCGCAAGGCGGGCGAGGCGGTCGCGGAGCTGGTGCGCTCGCTGGACGAGAACCCGGTGCCGTCCGACTTCGGCGGCTCCTTCACCGGTCAGGACCTGGTGGCCGCCATCGGGCAGGGGCTGTACGGCAGGGAACTGTGGCCGCTGCTGGAGCGGGCGCTGGCCTCCCTGATCGAGGACGGGGACACCCGGGCCGTGCAGAACTTCGCGTCGGGGGGCTACTCCCTCCCGGTCGGGCAGCGGCGCGGCAGCGGGCTGGTGGACAGCGCCGACATCCCCGTGGACAACCTGTCCGCCGCCCTGATGGCGATCAACTGCGCCGACGACCCCGACCGGCCGAGCGCCCGGCGGCTCACCCAGGACGTCGACCGGCTCGGCAAGGAGTACCAGCAGGCGTCCCCGATCTTCGGCCGGTTCCGGCTGACCCAGGTGCTGCTCTGCTACGGCCGGCCGCGCGGCACCGACTTCATCCGCGACGAGGTGAAGGACGTGCCGTCCGCCCCGATGCTGCTGGTGGGCACGCGCGGCGACCCGGCGACGCCGTACCGCTGGACGCTCGAGACGGCGAAGCGGCTCGGGCCGTCGGCCGTGGTGCTGGACAACCGGGGCGACGGCCACACCGGGTACACGTCCTCCAAGTGCGTGCACGGCAAGGTCGACGACTTCCTGCTGTACGGCACGCTGCCGGCCGACGGCAGCTCCTGCCCGGCGGACGCCGACGCCCGCGGCGCGGGCACCGGCTCGTCGGGCTGAGGCTCAGGACAGGGTCAGCTCGGGGGTGTAGAGGTCGAGCCAGTGCGCCAGGTCGAGGGTGCGTTCCAGGCCGCGCCGGGCGCCCTGGTTGCTCAGCCCGGTCCGGTGGGCCGCGCGGTCCACCTTCTCGCGGTCGACGAGGTCGAAGACCCGGTGGTCGGGCCGGGTCAGCAGGTCCTTGACCTGGTCCTGGAGGGCCCGGCCGTACTCGGGGTCCTGGGTGGACGGGTAGGGGCTCTTGACCCGGTCGTACACGGACTGCGGCAGGACGTCCCGGGTGGCCTCCCGGAGCAGGGTCTTCTCGCGGCCGTCGAAGGACTTCAGGGCCCAGGGCGCGTTGTAGACGTACTCGACCAGCCGGTGGTCGCAGAACGGCACCCGGACCTCCAGGCCGACGGCCATGCTCATCCGGTCCTTGCGGTCGAGCAGCATGCGTACGAAACGGGTGAGGTGCAGGTAGCTCATCCGGCGCATCCGGAACTCGATGTCGCTCTCCCCGTCCAGGCGCTGGACGCCGGTGACGGCGGAGTGGTAGCCGTCGGCGATGTACGACTCCAGGTCGAGGGACTTGGTGAGGTCGGTGCGCAGCACGTCGGTGTCGTCGCCGAAGTGCCGGCCGGCCAGGTACAGCCAGGGGAAGGTGTCGGCGGTGCGTGCGTCCTCGTCGAAGAACTGCAGGTAACCGCCGAACACCTCGTCGGCGGACTCCCCCGACAGCGCGACGGTGGACTGGTCGCGGACGGCCCGGAAGAGCAGCAGGAGCGAGGCGTCCATGTCCCCGAACCCGGCCGGCAGGTCGCGGGCCCGGATCACCCGCTCGCGGACGGCGGGGTCGGCGAGGCTGTTCACGTCCAGGACGATGTCCTGGTGGTCGGTGCGGGCGAGCCGGGCCACGTCGTGCACGAAGGGCGTGTCGGGGGTGCCACGCAGTTCGTCGGCGACGAAGTTGTCGGTCTGGCCGACGAAGTCGACGGCGAAGCTGCGGACCTTCTCGCCCTGCACGGCGAGCTGACGGGCGGCCAGGGCGGTCATGGCCGAGGAGTCGAGGCCGCCGGAGAGCAGGGTGCAGCGGGGCACGTCGGCGACCAGCTGGCGGCGCACGATGTCGTCGAGAAGCTCGCGGACGGTGGCGACGGTGGTGTCGCGGTCGTCGGGGTGCGGGCGGGTCTCCAGCCGCCAGTAGGTCCGGGTGCGCGGTCCGTGGCGGTCGACGGTGACGACGGTGCCGGGTTCCACCTCCCGCATGCCCTCCCACACGGCGTGCCCGGGGGTCTTGACCATGGTGAACAGCTCGCGCAGCCCGTCCAGGCCGACCCGGGGGCGCACCAGCGGGTTGGCCAGGATCGCCTTCGGCTCGGAGCCGAACAGGACGCCGTCCGGGGTCGGGTACAGGTAGAACGGCTTGATGCCCATACGGTCGCGGATCATCACGAGCTTGTCGTGGCGGCCGTCCCAGACGGCGAAGGCGTACATGCCGTTCAGCCGCTCGGCGACGGTGTCGCCCCACTCCACATAGCCGCGCAGGACGACCTCGGTGTCGGAGTCGGTGGTGAACTCGTGGCCGCGGTCGATGAGTTCGCGGCGCAGCTCGGTGAAGTTGTAGGCCTCGCCGGAGTAGACCATCGCGACGGTGCCGTCCGGGGTGCGGACGGTCATGGGCTGGCGGCCGCCTGGCAGGTCGATGATCGCGAGCCGGCGGTGGCCGAGGGCGGCGGGGCCCTCGCTCCAGGTACCGCGGTCGTCGGGACCGCGGCAGGCCATGGTCTCCGTCATTGCATCCAATGCGCGCGTCTCGGTGGTGAGGTCACGGTCGAAGGAGACCCAGCCGGTGATGCCACACATGCGTTACCTCCTGCTGCCGGCCCCCCGGACAACACCCGCCACCTGCGGTTACACGACGGAAGGCGATTGCCCGAGCGAACCACTTGTATTCAGCACCTATATAACGAGCGTGCGCCCGGGACCCGGGCCGGTCAACCTGGCCGTAACACGAACGGCCGCCCCGCCTCACTCTTTCGGCCGCGCTTTGCCCGCGCGAGGCCCGCGAACCCGCTCCGCACCGGGCCCCGCCCGCCCGGAACAGGCCAACCGCAAAAACTTCCCCAAACGGAACCGGCGCCGCGGTTCTCACCGGGCGCCGGGCACCTGCCGCTGCCGCTGTCGCTGTCGCGTCCTCGCGCTACACGTCCGCGCGCTCCTCGCGCACCGGCGCCGCCGTCAGGAACCGGTCCAGCGTCGCCGTCAGCTCGGCCGGCCGCTCCACGGGAAGCTCATGGCCGGCGTCGATGATCCGGACCTCGGCGTCCGGGTAGGCCTTGGCCATCCGCAGCATCTGTCCGACCGGCAGCTGGATGTCGTGATAGCCGTGCACCATCAGGGTGGGCGCGGTGATCTCCCCGGCCCGGTCGAGGACGTCGAAGGCCCGCATGGCGCCGTACAGCGTCATCACGACCTCGCGCAGGGTGTCCGCGGAGGCGCGGACGTACTCGCGTATCTCCTCGCGGGGGTACCCCGGGGCGAAGGCGCGCTGGATGTTGGCGGCGACGAACAGCTTGAACGGCACCAGGGTGGAGGCCGCCATCAGCAGACCGCGGCCGCGGCTGTACGTCATCCGGCCGATGGAGTTGACCAGCACCATCCGCTCGACCCGCTCGGGGTGGGTGAGCGCGAGGGTCTGGGAGATCATGCCGCCCATGGAGTGACCGACGGGGACGAAACGGTCCACCTCGAGATGGTCGAGCAGGGCGACGACGTCCTGGGAGAGTTCGGCGATCGTCTTCACGCCGGCCCCGGTGCTCTCGCCGTGACCGCGCAGGTCGAGGCGGATCACCCGGCGGTCCTCGGCGAAGTGTGCCATCTGGTGGTCCCAGCGGTGCCGGTCGGCGGTCCAGCCGTGGATGAACACCAGGGGTGCGGCGGCGCCGTCCCGGGGGCCCTCGTCGTCGTACGTCAGCGCCGCTCCGTCGACTTCGAGCTGCGGCATGGGGGCCTCCTGGGGCGTGATCCGGTTACTGCCGGGTACGGTAACCGGCCGCCCCGGCCACCGTCATCGGGCGGCCGGCCTCAACACGGTTACAGCGTGCGTCTGATGGCCGCCACGGTCGCCTCGGCGTCGTCCGCGGACACCGCGAGCCGGGCGAAGGGCGCGGACGGCGCCAGGTCGACCAGGACCACCGGGCCGTGTTCGTGGACGGCGACGAAGTCCTGCCCGCCCGGGTACTGCCAGGCGCCGACGCAGTACCGGTCGGGCAGGAAGCGGCCCGGGTGCGGTTCGCCGCGCAGCACCCGCCACCAGTCGGGCTCCACCGAGGCCCCGCGCACCTGCGCGAGCGGCACCCTGAGCCCGCGGCGGTGGGCGAGCAGCCGCTCCCGCCCTCCCAGACGGACGACGACCTCGTCACCGTCGACGGTCAGCCGGGCCATCGCGCTCACCTCCACCACTCACCGGACGAATCCCGCCGCGTGATTCCCAGCGCGTGATTCCCTTTGGGTTGATTACCCCAAATGCCGCAATGGCGAATCGGCCCTATGGTGCTGGTATGGAGCACGCACTCAGTCCTTCGACCCTCGCCGAGCTGCGCCGCCCGCGCCCCTACCCCGCCGTGTCCGTGCTGACGCCGACGCACCGCCGCGAGCCCGACAACACCCAGGATCCCGTCCGGCTGCGCAATGTCGTGGCCGAGGCGAAGAAGCAGCTGGAGACCGATCCCGCGGTCACCCGCGAGCGCCGCAGCGACCTCTTCGACCAGCTCGACCGGGCCCTCGCCGAGGTCGATCTGGCGCATGCCGAGGACGGTCTGGTGATCTTCGCCGCGCCCGGTGAGCACCAGGTGTGGTCGCTGGCCCGCAGTGTGCCCGAGCGCGTGGTGCTCTCGGACACCTTCCTCACCCGCAACCTGGTCTCGGCCCAGGCCGCCGAGCGGCCGTTCTGGGTGCTGTCGATCTCGGCCGACCGGATCACGCTGTGGAACGGCGGGGTCGACCGGGTCACCGAGAGCGAGGCCGGCGGCTTCCCGATGACCCGCAGCCAGGAGAACTTCGACGCCGAGCGTCTGCAGCGCATCGGAGACATGCCCAGCACCTTCCGTGACGAGGACACCAAGCGCTTCCTGCGGGACGCGGACACCGTGATGGCCGCGCTGCTGCGCGAGGAGCCGCGGCGCCTGTACGTCACCGGCGAGCAGGCCGCTCTGTCCCTGTGGGAGGAGTTCGGCAACGTCGCCAGGAACAGCATCCTGGTACAGCACGGCGGCCTCACGCACGCCGGTCCGGAGGCCGTGTGGCAGGTGATCCGGCCGCTGCTGGAGGCGGACTCCCGCCGCAACACCGCGTCGGTGACCCGGGAACTCGAATCCGCGCGCGGTCACAGGACGTTCGCGGCCGGTGTCGACGAGGTCTGGCAGAGCGCCCGCGAGGGCCGGGTCCGGCTCCTGGCCGTCGAGGAGAACTACCGCACCGCCGTCCGTGACGACGGCGATCACCTGATCCCGGCCGCGAGCGGCGACCTCGATGCCCGCGACGACATCGTGGACGAGATCGTCGAGCAGTGCCTGGAGACCGGTGCCGACGTCCGCTTCGTCCCGGACGGCACCCTGGGCGACGAGAACGGCATCGCCGGGGTGCTGCGGTACTGACGGATCCGCTCCCTCGGCCGACGTCTAGGCTCTGCAGCGTGATCGTCGGCTGAGAGGGAGTGTGGGCGTGGCTGAGCTGCTGGGCGTCGCGGTACTGGGTGCCGGACACATGGGTGCCGACCACATACGACGGCTCGACCAAGTGGTGAGCGGCGCAAGGGTGGCGGCCGTCGCCGACCCCGACCTGGACCGCGCCAAGGAGGCGGTGGCCGGCCTCGACGGGGTCACCGTCCACGCGGATCCGCTGGCCGCCCTGGACGCACCCGGTGTGGAGGCCGTGCTGATCGCCTCGCCCGGCCCGGCGCACGAGGAACCGCTGCTCGCGGCCTTCGCCCGCGGACTGCCGGTGCTGTGCGAGAAGCCCATGGTGCCGGACTCCACAGGTGCGCTGCGGGTGGTGGAGGCCGAAGCCAGGCTCGGCCGCAGGCTGGCCCAGATCGGGTTCATGCGCCGTTACGACGCCGAGTACCAACGCCTCAAGACCCTGCTGGACGGCGGCGGGCTGGGCCGGCCGCTGATGCTGCACTGCACCCACCGCAACGTGTCCTCGCCGCCCGGCTTCACCAGCGCCATGGTGATCAACAGCTCGGTCTCGCACGAGATCGACGCGGCCCGCTGGCTGCTCGGCCAGGAGCTGACCGCGGTGACCGTGCTGCGGCCGCAGCCGTCCTCGGGCGCCCCGCAGGGACTGCTCGACCCGCAGCTGGTGCTCTTCGAGACCGACGGCGGCGCCCTCGTCGACGTCGAGGTCTTCGTCAACTGCGGCTTCGGCTACCAGGTGCGCTGCGAGGCCGTCTGCGAGCGGGGCAGCGCCCGGATCGGGGACGACCACACCATGCTCGTCACCTCGGCGGGCGCCGCCCGCGCGGAGGTGCCCCAGGACTATCTGGTGCGGTTCGCCGACGCCTATGACCGCGAGGTGCAGTCCTGGGTGGACGCCACCCGCCAGGGCCGGGTGACCGGACCGAGTGTCTGGGACGGCTACGCGTCCTCCGTGGTCGCCGAGGCCGGGGTCCGGGCGCAGGAGTCCGGCGGCCGTACGACCGTCGAACTCGCCCCGCGCCCGGACCTGTACGCCGGGGACGTCAGCCGCTGACGCTCGCGGAGCCGGTCTCCAGGTGGCCGGTGAAGCGGCGCGACCAGGTCGCGTCGGAGTCCACCGTGACCGTGAAGTCGTACCAACCACCCTGGTAGGCCACGGCGTTGAAGTAGTCCTCGGCCGAGGCACCGGCGGCGACCTGATAGGTCCAGGGTCCGTCGGTGCGGTAGTTGTTCGCGGTGATGGTGAACTTCACCGGTGCCGAGCCCGAGTTGGTCATCTTGAACCAGACGGCGAGCTTGCCGGTGCCGGGCTCCACGGTGTAACGGGTGCTCACCTCGGCCGACTTGCCGGCCTTGGTCGCGTCGCCCTGGAAGCGGCGCAGGAAGCGGTTGGGGCCGACCATGCTCAGGTCGTACTTGCCGCCGCCGTACCCCGTGCCGATGTTGAAGGAGTCCGAGGCGGTGCCGCCCGCGGTCACCGTGTACTGCCAGGGCGTGGTGTCCCGGTAGGCGTTGGGGTGGATGGAGAAGTGCGCCGCCCGGGTGGCCGGGGTGCCCTGGTTGGCCATGGTGAACCAGGCGAGGATCTTGCCGGCGGTGCCGAACTCCAGGTGGTCCAGGTACCCGTTGGGCTGGTAGGGCAGTGCGCGGGCCGGGCGGGTGCCGGACTCCTGGGCGGGCAGGGCGTTGGTGGTGGGCACCGGGTTGGGCAGCGGACCGCAGGTGGAGTAGCCGATCACGCTGGTCGGGGGCAGGGCGACGGCCCCGGGGACCGGGTTGGCGAAGTCGAAGACGCCGGTCAGGTCGCCGCTCACCGAGCGCCGCCAGGCGCTGATGTTGGGGCAGTTCGCGGGCTTGCCGAGGGCCGCGGTCCAGGTCTCCAGGAAGCGCAGCACGGAGGTGTGCTCGAAGACCTCGGAGGAGACCCAGCCGCCGCGCGTCCAGGGCGAGATGACGATCATCGGAACGCGGAACCCGAAGCCGTACGGCACGCCGTTCAGGAACTCACCGGCCGTGCCGGCGGGCGGCGCCGGGGGCGGGACGTGGTCGAAGTAGCCGTCGTTTTCGTCGTAGTTGAGGAACAAGACGGTCGAGTTGAAGACGTCCTCGTCGGCGGCGAGGGCCTGATAGACCAGGTTGACGAAGTGGGCGCCGTCGCCGGGCGGGGCGTAGGGGTGCTCGGAGAAGGCCTGGTTGGCGACCACCCAGGAGACCTGCGGGAGGGTGCCCGCGACGACGTCGGCCTTGATGGCGGCGGCGATGTCGTCGGGGGTGGAGCCCGTCACCCTCGGGACCGAGGCCATGCCCCGGTCGTACAGCGGGTTGCCCGCCTTGGCGCCGGCGAAGTTCTTGAAGTAGGCGCAGCCGTTGTCCCCGTAGTTGTCCTGGGCGTTCTGGTAGACCTTCCAGGTCACTCCGGCGTTCTGCAGCGCCTCGGCGTAGTTCTGCCAGGTCAGGCCGGACTCGTCACCGCCGTCGTAGCTGGCTGCGTCGACCTTGCCGCTCCACAGGTAGGTGCGGTTGGGGCCGGTGGCGCTGAGGGTGGAGCAGAAGTAGGCGTCGCAGATCGTGTAGTTGTCGGCGAGCGCGTAGTGGAAGGGAATGTCGGACCGGTCCAGATAGCCGAGGGACCGTACGTTGCCGACTCCCGCGACCCAGTTGTCGAGGCGGCCCTTGTTCCAGGCGGAGTGCTGGGAGGACCACGAGTGCGGCAGGTCGCCGTTGCACTGGGCCAGGGTCTCGCCGTTCTGGCCGCCGGCGTCGGGGGTGGCGCTGAGCTTCCAGGGATACTGGCGGCCCGACCCGTTGGGCTGGTTGAAGACCGGGTAGCCGCCGCTCAGGGTGATACCGCTGCGGTCCGCGAAGCCGCGGACACCCTTGAGGCGCCCGAAGTAGTGGTCGAAGCTGCGGTTCTCCTGCATCAGGACGACCACGTGCTGTACGTCCGAGATCGTGCCGGTCGCCGTGGCCGGGGCCGCGGCCGCGGCCGCCGTCCGTGGGCCTGCGGCGCTCACCGCCATGCCCGCCGCCACGGAAGCGCCCAGTCCCACAAAGCCTCTTCGGCTGATCGGTGTCATTCGCCCCGTCCTCGTCACGGGTGTGCCCGTGTGGCACACCGCGCGCAAGGGTGCACGGGGCGTTCATCAGGGTCCGGACCGGAGCGGTGAGACGGAGTGAACAGAATTCAAAGTACGCGTCGGTCGCCGCCGGATCCCTCTCAGACACCCCCGAACAACGTGCTCAGACCCCGCTCCACGACCGCCTCGACGTCCTCCTCCCCCGGCGCCACCACCTCGTGGGTGCGCTGCAGGAAGCGGACGAGCGCCTGGGTGTCGAACTGGAGCAGGGCGAGCCCGTGCGGCGAGTGGAACTCCACGGCCGTACGGCCCCGGCCGCAGGGCCAGATGTGCACGTCCCCGCGCCCGGCGGGGACATCGAGACCCTGGTCGAGGAGCGAGCGCGCGAAGGTCCAGGTGACCTCCTCGCCGCCGAGGGTGACCTCGGCGGGGAAGTCGACGAACACGGCCAGCGGATCACCGGAGGTGTACCGGAGCGTGGCGGGCACCGGGACCTCCTGGTCCTCGGCGGTGATCAGCCGGGCGCGGGCGGGTTGCTCGAAAGTGATGTCCATGCCTGTAGGACTCCACAGGTGCCCTTCGCATGACGCGAAATCCGGACAGAGTTGCCGCGGTTGGCCGAGACCCCGACACTGTGAACACAGGCACGTCGAACAGTCGCCCGAGCGCGACACGAAGGCTCTTGAAAGTAAGTCAAGTCGCGTAGCGCACCTACGACTTGCCCACCCGACCGCGTACGTCTTTCATAGCGGTCCACCAGCCCGTGAAGACTCTGGCATATGCCAGAAGCACCACCGTATCGGGTGTTGCCAAATCCCTTACGGGGCGTCGCAGGCTGTGCAACAGTCGTAACCGGTCCCCCGCCCGTCCTGGCCGTACCGTCCCCGCATCGGAGTGCGTCATGCCGTCCCATGTCTCCGCGGACCGCCCCGCCGCCCAGCCGCCCGGGCGCGGCTCGGTCGAGGCGTTGATATCGCAGACGCGGCGGCTCAAGGGCGACGTGGACGCCGTACGACGGGACACCCGGAGCGACGGTGCGGACCCCCGGGACCGCTGGCAGCGCGCGCTGTACGACCTGGCCCTGCATCAGCTCAACGATCTGGACGAGCACCTGGCGCAGCTGCGGGACGGCCCCGCGCCCCTGGCGCCCGGACCGGACACCGCGCCGGTGCACCGGTCTGCGCCGGCCGACATCCCGCACGGTTCGCTGCTCAGCCGGGTGGGCAGCGCGGAGTGGAACCTCCTGACGGACGAGGCCAGTTGGTCCGGCGAGCTCTACCAGATCCTCGGCCGCGACCCGGCCGCGCCCGCGCTCACCCTCGACGAACTGCCCGCCCTGGTCCTGGACGAGGACCGGCCCGGACTGACCGCGATGGTCACCGACTGCCTGGTCGACGCCAAGCCGATCGACGGCGAGTTCCGCGTCCTGCGGCCCGACGGGAACGTGCGGACCGTGCACATGATGGGCGAGCCGGTGCTCGGCGGTGACGGCAGCACCGCCTCGATGTGGGCCGTGCTGCGGGACGTCAGCGAACTGCGGCGCAGTCAGCGCACGGTGCGCGAGACCCGTGACTCGATGCGTCATCAGCACCGGCAGGACCGTACCGAGCAGCGGCTCGCGGCCGAACTGCAGGAAGCCGTGCTGCCGCCGGGGCGCAGTGCGCTGCGGCTGCCACGCGGCGGCCCGGGCACCCTCGACGCCGCCGCCCGCCACCTGCCGTCCGGGGCCGGCGCCCTGCTCGGCGGCGACTGGTACGACGCGCTGGACCTGCCCGACGGCGACACCCTGCTCAGCGTCGGCGACCTCACCGGACACGGTGTCGCCGTCGCCTCGGGCATGGCGATGCTGCTGGGCGCCGTGCGCGGCATGGCGATGGCCGGTGCCCAGCCGGGGCAGCTCATGTCCCTGCTGAACCAGTTGCTCGACGCGACCGTGCAACCCGCCCTCGGCAGCGCCGTCTGCTGCCGCTACCGCCCCATGACCCGCACCCTGACCTGGGCACAGGCAGGGCACCCCGCCCCGCTGCTGTTCCGCGACGGGACGGGGTGCGTGCTGAGCGCGCCGGACGGCGTACTGCTCGGCGCGACCTCGGGAGCCGGTTACGGGCAGGCCGAAGTGACCCTGGAACCGGGCGATCTGCTCCTGCTGCACACCGACGGGCTGTTGCCCGGGCACAGCGCGGCGGACTCCCTGGACCGTCTCCTCGGCCTGTCCCCGCGGTTCGGGGCGGCACCCACCGCCCAGGACTGTGTCAGGGCCGTGATCGAGGAGTTCGGCGAGACCGAACGCGAGGACGAGGCCTGCGTGCTCATCGCCAAGGTGAGTGAATAAGGGCGGCTGCCGCCACCCGGATCAACCAGTGAGTCTGGATGCGCACAGGCCCCCTACGCCTGTGCGCTGTTGTTCGTCCCCCTGTTCCTGACCTTGGGCAGGGCGAGCTTGATCTCCTCCCGCAGGTCCTGGATCCTCGGATAGCTGGAGTATTCGGCGGTGAGCCGGTACATCTGGCGCAGCCGGTCCCAGGTGCGGTGGGAGGAGTTCGATCCCATCGACACCAGGGCCAACCGTGCGTAGTGGCCCGCCTGTTCGGGGTCGTCCGCGATGAAGCAGGCGGAGGCCATGGAGAGGAAGTCGAAGATCTTCGACCGCTCCTGCTTGCTGTCGGCCCTCAACGTCAGGGCCTTGTCCGCATAGTGCCGGGCGTGCACGGCCGCGCTCGGGTCATGGTCGGCCAGCGTGCGGTAGGCCAGGGCCTGCATGCCGTACAGATCCGCCTCGTTGAACATCTGCATCCAGCTCGGCGGCGGCACGTCGCTGCGGTCCGAGACGAAGAGGCTCTCCGCCTGGCCGAGGGTGCGGCGCATCGCCTGGCCCTTGCCCATCGACGCCTGTGCCCACGCCTCGATGGTGTGGAACATCGCCTGGGTGCGCGGCAGCACCTCGTGACCCGAGCCGGACTGGGCGAGTTTCATCAGGTCGAGCGCCTCGTCGGGCCGGCCGATGTGCACCATCTGGCGAGCCGCCCTGGAGAGCGCCTCCCCGGCACGCGGCCGGTCACCGCCCTCACGGGCCGCGTGGGCGGCGATGACGAAGTACTTCTGGGCCGTGGGCTCCAGGCCGATGTCGTGCGACATCCAGCCCGCGAGCACGGCGAGGTTGGCGGCGACGCCCCACAGGCGCCGCTGGAGATGGTCGGGGTGACGGTAGGCGAGCATGCCGCCCACTTCGTTGAGCTGTCCCACCACGGCCTTGCGCTGCAGCCCGCCGCCGCGGGCCGCGTCCCAGGCACGGAACACCTCGACGGAGCGCTCCAGTTCCTCGATCTCCTCGGATCCGATGGGGGCGGCCTCGTAGCGGTCGAACCCAGCGGGGTCGGCGTGCAGAGGATCGTCGAGGACGGGGGCGTCGGCCTTCAGGGTGGGGTCGGTGTGCAGCCAGTCGTACATGGCGCTGCTGAGTACGGATCCCGCGGTGAGCGCGGCACCCGCGCCCACCAAGCCGCGTCGGTTGAGCATGAGGTCCATTCCCGTGAATTCGGTGAGGACCGCGGCGGTTCGTTCGGGCGCCCACGGCATGCCGTCGGGATGTTCCACGTTCCCGTCGTCCGGCCGTTTTCCCGTACGCCCGTGCCGTACCAGACCGAGGTCCTCGATGGTCACGACACGGCCGAGACGCTCGGTGAACAGGGCCGCCAGCACCCGCGGCACCGGATCGCGCGGGATCTCTCCCGTGTCGATCCACCGCCGCACCCGGGAGGTGTCGGTCGCCAGCTGGGGGTGGCCCATCGCCGCCGCCTGCCGGTTGACCAGCCTCGCGAGTTCGCCCTTGGACCAGCCGGCCAGGCCGAACAGGTCCGAGAGACGGGTGTTGGATTGTCCGCTCACGTCAAGCCCCCAGGTTCTCGGCTGAGTTGACAGTAGCCCCGTGACGATTGCCGGGCGACTATTCGCCACGGTTCGCCAGGGTGCGCCAGATGGTGTGCCACTGGGCGACGGGTGTCAGGTAGGAACGCGCCACCCCGACCCGGTCGCCACTCGACGGGCACACTCCCCAGGGTGTGCCCGGGCGGCCGGGCCGGGTGGGCGCCGAGGACCTCTCGCAGGACTTCTCAGGCAGGCACCGCAGGTACACGAAGGGATCTGTATCGCCCATGTACGCAGCATCGTCCTCCGTGTCCGCCCCGCCCCGGACGCTGCGCCCCCGCCCGGCGGGCAGCGGACCCTATCTCGACCCCGCGCGTACAGGGGCCGCCGTTCCGGTCGTGGGCCGGCAACGGCGCGCCGCGGGGCCCGGCACCCAACCGCTCAGCGGGAGACTCGACCTGTCCGGCCCCCAGGGGGCACAGCTGCGCACCGCCATCGCGTCGGTGCACCGGATCTGCCCGGAGTTCGCTCCGGTGCAGGTGCTGCGGCGCTCCGGGCGGTCCGTGATCCTCGTCGGGACGACAGGGCGCAGCACGGCAGTAGCCAAGTGTCTACTGGACCACTCCCCCGCCTGGGCGGAGCGGATCCGCCACGAAATAGCCGCATACCGCTCGTTCGTCCGGCAGCGGCCTCCCATCCGGGTGCCGCGGCTGATCGCGGCCGACCCGGACAACTGCACGCTGGTGATCGAGCGGATGCCCGGTCGGGTGGCGGCGGTACAGCGCCACCCGGCGGAGGCTCCGCCCCGGGCGGACATCCGGGCCGCCCTGGGCGCGATCTGCCGCCTGAACGCCTGGCGACCCCCGGCCGGCACCTTCGACGCCCCGGTGGACTACGCGGCCCGTATCTCCCGGTACCACGAGCTGGGTCTGCTCACCGACCGGGACATGGGTGACCTGCAGAAGCTGCTGCACGGCATCGCGGTCGCGGCGGGCCGGCAGGGGATGGGCCAGTTCTGCCACGGCGACGCCCTGCTGTCGAACATCCTGTTGTCGCCGGCCGGTCCAGTGCTGGTGGACTGGGAGCACGCGGGCTGGTACCTGCCGGGGTACGACCTGGCGACCCTCTGGTCGGTGCTCGGGGACGCTCCGGTGGCGCGTCGTCAGATCAGCCAGATCGCCCAGTCGGCGGGGCCCGCGTCGCGGGACGCCTTCCTGGTGAACCTGATGCTGGTCCTCACCCGGGAGATCCGGACCTACGAGACCGCCGTGCAGCGTTCGATGCACGACGCGACCCCGGCGGCACAGGGTATGGCCCATCCGAGTGCCGCGCCGACCGGCGAGGAACAGCGGCTGCTGCTCCGGCGGCTGCACGACGACTGCCAGCTGGCCCGCCGGGCCGTGCGCGCGGCGGTCGGCACTCGCTGACGGGGACGGGAATCCGCGGTGCGCTCAGGGCAACCGCGCGCCGCGGATTTCTCGGACGGCCGTACCGTTCACTGGTGTACGCCACTGACGCCGCGCAGGCCGGGAGCCTCCGGCGCGAAACTCCCACGATCATCGTATGACATGGGAATTCTCCCTCCTCTGGGCATGATTGACGGATCGTCGGCAAGCCGGTACCACTGAGCCACGCTCAGCCCCGCACGCCCCGCCGCGCTCGATCGCCCCAGGAGGCCGCATTGCGAGGATCCGTCACCGAGCCAGCGCCCACTCGTGGCGGCAGACGTATGCGGAGGGCGGCCGCTGCGGTCGGCTCCGCGGCGTTGCTGTTGCCGTTGCTGGGTGCCGCTCCGCCGCCCGGCGAGACCTCGTCGTCCGCCGGACTGCTCCAGCGTGCGTTCGCGTCCGCCGCCGCCGAGTACCACGTACCGCAGAGCGTTCTGCTGGCCGTCTCCTATCTCCAGTCCCGCTGGGACACCCATGGCGGCGCGCCGAGTGTGACGGGCGGCTACGGCCCGATGCACCTCACCGACGCGCGCACCGCGCTGGCCACCACCACCGAGCACTTCGCCGACGGAACCGAGGACGCCCGCGGCGACAGCGCCCGCCCGGCCCTGCACCCCAGCGTCAAGGTGCCGGCGAACTCCGCGCTCCCGGCCCGCCTCAGGACCCTGGTCCGGGCCGCCGGGCTGACCGGCATCCCCGCGGCCGAGCTGCGCACCGACCCGGCGGCGAACGTGGCCGGCGGCGCCGCCCTGCTGGCCTCCGCCCAGCAGTCCCTGCACCAGCCGCTCAGCGCCGACCCGGCCGACTGGTACGGCGCGATCGCCCGTTTCTCCGGCGCCGACGACTCGGCGACCGCGGCGGCGTACGCGAACGACGTGTTCGACGTCCTCCACACGGGCGAGGAGCGCACCACCGACGAGGGACAGCTCGTCGCCCTCGCCGCCCAGCCGAAGCTGACGGCCGACAGCGCGCAGCTGAAGCTGACCGGGCTGCGCACCGTGGCGGCGGACGACACGGAATGCCCGACAACGGTGTCGTGCGAATGGATCCCGGCGCCCTACGAGGAGTTCGGGGACAACGACTACGGCAACCACGACCTCGGCGACCGGCCGGCCTCGCAGAGCATCAAGTACATCGTCATCCATGACACGGAAGGCGCCTGGGACGGGACCATCAACCTGGTCCAGGACCCGACCTATGTGTCCTGGAACTACACCATCCGCTCGACCGACGGTCTGATCGCCCAGCACGTCAAGGCGAAGGACGTGGCCTGGCACGCGGGCAACTGGTACATCAACGCCAAGTCGATCGGCATCGAGCACGAGGGCTTCCTCGCCGCGCCGGACGCCTGGTACACGGAGGCGATGTACCGGTCGTCGGCCCGGCTGGTGAAGTACCTGACCACCGAGTACGGCATCCCGCTGGACCGGCAGCACATCCTGGGCCACGACAACGTGCCGGGGCCGACCACCTCCACGATCCCCGGGATGCACACCGACCCCGGCCCGTACTGGGACTGGCGGCACTACTTCGAGCTGCTGGAGCACCCCTTCAAGCGCACGGCGGGCAAGAAGGGCGGTCTGGTGACGATCCTGCCGGACTACGCCACGAACCAGCCGACGTACACCGGTTGTGCCACCAGTGGCCAGCCGTGCGCCGCGCACGGTTCCAGTGAGGTACGGCTGTACTCCGACCACGACGAGAGCTCGGCCCTGATCAAGGACATCGGCCTCGGCAGGACGCCGACGGCCGACGTGAACGATCTCTCCTCGCGGGTCTCCACCGGCCAGCAGTACGCGGTGGCGGACACCTGGGGTGACTGGACGGCGATCTGGTACCTGGGGCAGAAGGCCTGGTTCAAGAACCCGGCGAAGGCGCCGACGGCGGTGACCGCGGCGGGGCTGGTGGTGACGCCCAAGGCGGGCCTGACCAGCATCCCGGTGTACGGCCGCGCCTATCCGGAGGCGTCCGCGTACCCCTCCGGGGTACCCACGCAGGCGGTGTCGGCGCTGCCGTACACCATCCCCGCGGGCCAGGAGTACGTGGTCGGTGACGCGGTGCCGGGCGAGTACTACTACGCGGTCACCTTCGACACCGCCTCGCACCGGGTCGTGGTCGGCAAGGACCTGTACTACGAGATCCAGTACGGCCACCGGGTCGAGTTCGTCCGCGCGGCCGACGTGACGGTGGCGCCCGCCGGCAGGTGGGGGCGGAGGTAACCGTCGTCAGCCCTGCTGGAACAACTCCGCCGGGAGCGGCTTCAGCAGGGCGTACAGGTCGTCCGTGATCGGGCGGTCCCAGGCGGCGATGGTCACGAGGACGCCGTCACTGCGGTCGAACTGGACACAGGAGATCCGGCTCTCGGAGAGCTTGAGGCGACGCACGATCAGCAGGTTGTCCCCCTGCAGCACCGGCATGTCCTCGGTGCCGACGACGGTGACGTCCTCGTCGTTCTCCAGCGCGAGCAGGAGCTGGCCCACCTCGAAGGGGACCTCGTCCTCGGCGACCTCGCGGGCCGGGGAGCCCTCGGGGAGGTTGCCGATGATCATCGCGGGGCCGCGGCCGCCGAAGAGGTCGTAGCGCAGGAAGACGCCCTGGCAGGTGCCGTCGGGGGCGGGCAGCAGCCCGGCGCCGAGGTTGCCGGGCCAGTCGCCCGGGTCCATGGCCAGTACGTCGAAGTCGGGGCCGGCGGGAGTGGCGCTGCGGCGACGGAGGAACGACATGCGGTCCATGGTACGGGGCCCCGGCGCTTTCCCCACCGCCGCGCCTCCCCGATGGGTGCGCCCGGACACGCGTCACGAGAAGCGCACGTCGCTCAGATCGATGCTCACCATGACGTGATCATGATCGGGCCGTCCGTCGGTCCCGCGCAGATACGCGCGACGCCTGGTCGGGAACCTGATGCCGTCCCCTTCCTCGAAGTCGGTGACGTACTGGGCGGCCGCGAACCCGCCGGCGATGTCCACGTGGTAGTCGTGCCGCCTGAGGAGCAGGTCGTCCCCGAAGTAGAAGTCCTGGACCGTGCTGTGGCTTGCGACGGCGTCCGGGAACGTGACCCGCAGACCGCGCCAGCGCTTGGTCGGCGATTCGGCCCAGGCCTCCTTCTCTTCCACGATCATGCCGTCCATGATCATGAAAAAGGGTGTGGTCAGGTACGTCCACAGCGCGTAGCCGTTGAAATAGGCACGGTCCAGCGGATCCCAGGGGGTGTCCAGGACGTGCCCCGAGAACGACTCGCGCGGGTCGAGACGCTCGGCGACGACCGTGCCGTCGCTCCGCATGATCGCTACCCGGCCGGGCGTGAAGTCGGTGTGCTGTTCGGGGGAGCCGAAGGGACTCACCGACGCGCGTTCCTCGTGCAGACCGATTGTCATTCGGCGCGGCTGGAGGTCCTGAGGCAGGCCCTTGGCCGCGAAGAGTTCGCCGTCGCTGACGATGGTGGCCGTCGCGGTCGTCAGCTGCTCCCACCGCCGCACGCCGCCGTGGGCCTCGAGAACGTCGGAGAGCAGGCCGCTCATTCTTCTCCTCGCCCCGTGGACGGGCACCGTCGCGCTCCAGGCATGTGGGGCGGCACCCTCGAACACGACAACGTTCCAACGAAACGCACCCTCCCGCATCCCGGGCCGTCCGTGGTCGGCGGACCGCCTCACCACGGGGGACCCGGACGGACCAAGCCCGCGATCGTGACGGCCCATGGCGCCTTCTCCGGCTCCGGCAGCCGGGCGCCCCGTCCCGCCGCGGGAGCGCCCGCGCCGACACCGCCACCGGCCTCGGCCCGGCCGTCGAACTCGCCGCCGGACCGCCGCGCGGCGGAGCCACATGTCGGATGCGGCCCCGCGCGCCTGGGTGGGTCGTCGCCGACCGCTGCTAGAGAGGCGCCGTCTCCGCCGCTGCCAGTTCGGCTCGCGCCTCGTCCGCCAGGCCGTCCGCCTCGCACCGCTCGGCCGTCTCCAGGCCCCTGCGGAGGTGGCCGACGTCGCGGAGTTCCCGGCCCAGGGACACCTGCGCGCACGCCAGTTCATAAGCTGCCGGAGAGCGTTCCAGGTGGGACACCGCTTCCTTCAGGTAGGTCAGGCGGGCCGGACCCGTCGTGACCTCCGCCGCCGTGCGCAGGGCCTGTCCGATCGCCGACGGGGCACCGAACTGGCGGGCGCGGCCGACCGCTTCCAGGGCCGTGGCCAGCGCACGGTCGGGTGCGTCGTGGCTCTCGGCGCGGGCCAGGTGGAGCTGCCAGGGGCACCACGCGGGGTTGCGGATACCGCGTGGTTCCAGGCGGCGGCCCGCGGCTGAGAGCTCGGCCACCGCCTCCTGGGTGCGGCCGCGCGCGAGGAGCAGTTCGCCGTAGACCGTCTGGGCGTCGGGGAAGACCACGGCCGCCGGGAAGGGCTCGTGGAAGGAGTGGTGCTCGGCGACCTGTGTGGCCTCGTCGGTGCGGCCGCGGGCGAGCAGGGTCTGGACGAGGGTGCCGACCGCGTACCAGTGGGCGGGGGTGCCGGGGCCGACGCGTTCGGCGAGGCGCAGCCCGGAGCGGACCAGGTCCTCGGCCTCGGCGAGGCGGCCGCGCCGGTAGCGGACGTAACCGTGGAGGGTGTACGCGAAGGAGAGGTGCGCGCCGCGCCAGCCCTGGCGTTCGAAGTCGGCGGTGCCGGTGGCGAAGAGTTCCTCGGTGCGGTCGGGCCGGTCGGCGTACATGAAGGCGAGGGCGACCAGGACGGGCACCTCGAAACCGCGGTCCGACTCGGCCCAGCCCAGGCCGCCGGCGAGGGCGCGCTCGGCGTGGTGGAGCGCCACCTGCGCGGGCTCGCCGCGCTGGACCGCGTCCCAGGTGCGCAGGCCGATGATGTACCGCTCGGTGAGGTCGCGGCCCTGGAGCCGGTCGGCGAGCCGGGCCAGCCGGCGGGAGCGGGAGGGGTGGTCGGGTTCGTCGGCGCGGAAGGCGTCCCACATGAACTGTTCGGAGAGCATCCGCAGCCGGACCCGGGCGTCGCCGGTCAGCCGGATCTCCCGGGCCAGGGTCTCGGAGGCCTCGGCGAGCCGGTCGCTGTGGGCGAGGACCTGGGAGAGGCGGTAGACGATGTTCTGGCGCAGTTCGGGCTCGGCGATGGGCTCCGCGAGGGCCGCCCGCAGGTGGTTGACGGTGGTGGCGGGTTCGGTGAGCAGGGAGGCGCTGCCGAGTTCGTAGAGGACGGCGGCGCGGTCCTTGGCGGGCGGGGGTTCGCGCAGCGCGCGGGCGAGGTAGCGGCAGGCGGCGTCGGGGGCGCCGGCCCGCAGGGTCTCGCCGGCGGCGGCGCGCAGCCGCTGGACGACCCAGGTGTCGCCCTCGGGGTGGGTTTCCAGCAGGTGGCGGGCGGCGGTGGCGGCGGGCTGGCCGTCGTCGGTGACGCACCAGGCGGCCTGGCCGTGCAGGGCGACCCGGACGCCGGGTGGGATGGCCCGGTAGACGGCGGTGGCGATCAGCGGGTGGACGAACTCCAGGGTCTCGGCGCCGGTGAGGACACGGACGCCGCGCAGGGCGTCGGCGGCGTCGGCGGCCTCCTCGTGGCCGAGGCCGGCGACGGCGGCGGCGAGCGCGGGATGGATCTCGGTGCCGAGCACGGCGCAGGCCCAGGCGAACCGGACGGTGGAGGGACCGAGGCGCTCCAGCCGGGCGATCAGGCCGCTGCCCTTGACGGCGGCGGCGAGGTCGCGCAGCAGGGGGGCGCCGGCCTCGGTGGGGTCGAGGCCGCGGTCGTGGACCTTTGCGGTCAGTTCGACGGTCTCGAAGGGGTTGCCGGCGGTGACGGCCCAGCACTCGTGGCAGAAGGTGTCGTCGGCGTGCGCGCCGAGGCTCTCGCGGACCAGGCCGGCGACGGCGCCGGCGCTGAGCGGTTCCAGGTCGTGCGGGCGGCCGCCGGCCCGGCCGGGCAGTCCGCGCAACGACTCGGCGTGGTCCGGGAGTTCGTCGGGCCGGTAGGCGACGACGACGAGCAGCGGGAGTTGCTCGGCGCGGGGTGCGAACGCGGCGAGCCAGCCGAGGGATTCGGGGTCGGCCCAGTGCGCGTCGTCGAGGACGAGGACCATCGGTGCCTGGCGCACCACGAGGTGGGTGAGCACCCAGTCGAGGCCGTCGCGCAGGCCCTGCTGGTCCGGCGGGGCGCCCTCGGTGGGGGCGCACAGGCCCAGGGCGGGGCCGACGATGTCGTACCAACTGCCCAGTGAGGCGCGGAGTTCGGCCTCCGGCGCACCGGCGAGGCGGGGCTGCAGGAGCTGGCGGGCGACGTGGAAGGCGACGCGCTGTTCCTGGTCGCCGCCGCGGGCGGAGAGCACGGTGCAGCCCTGGGCGGCGGCGCGGCGGCGGACCTCGGCGAGCAGCGTGGTCTTGCCGATGCCGGCGCGGCCGGCGAAGGCGAGCAGGGCGCCGAGCGGCCGGTCGGCCGGTGCCGCGCCGTTCGCGCTCAGGCCGGTGAGTTCCGCCAACGCCTCGTCGACGGTGGCGAGTTCGCTCTCCCGTTCGTAGAGCGTCCGTCGGTTGCGAAGGACCCGCTGTCCCATGACCACCCCCTGCCACGGTGATGCGCGAGCGCGGGGAGCGGGCGCGCACCGTGGCTTGCAGGCAGCTCAGCGTACGCCCGATGAGCGTGATCCGCTCCCTACTGACGGTTACTGACCCAAGGGGCTTGACAGGACACTTCAGGACGCTTCGGACGGTGGTGGCGGGATCACCGCGATCGGGCTCGCCGCGTGCAGCAGGACCGCCTGGGTGACCGAGCCCACCATGCGGGTCGGGGCCAGCAGGCGCCGTCGATGGCGCCCCACGACGACCAGTTCGGCGTCCTTGGAGGCGGCGACCAGGGCGCCGGCCGCGTCGCCGGGCAGCGAGAGGGCCTCGGCGACCACGTTCGGGTGCTCCTTGAGGTGCGGGGCGAGGAAGCCGTCGGCGAGGGTGCGGGTCTCCTGCTCGATCTCGTCCTGGTCGAGGGCCGGCGGGGCGAGTTCCCCGGCGGTGGCCCAGAACTGGACCGGCCACGGGTAGGCGGCGATCACCTGGAGCCGGGCGCCGCGCCACGCGGCCTCCGTGAAGGCGAACGCGAGGGTGGCGTCGTCGGGGCTGTCCACGTCCACACCGACCACGACCCGGGGTCCGGGCCGCGTGGGGAACTCCTCGGCGACCTCACGCCCCGGCCGGGGTACGACGACCACCGGGCATCCGGCGTCGCGGGCGGCGGCCATGCCGTTGGAGCCGAGGATCAGGCTGGCGAAGCCGCCGCGGCCCCGGGAGCCGAGCACCAACAGCTGGGCGTCGAAGCCCAGTTCGGGCAACACGGCGGACGGGGCGCCCTCCATGGCCACGTACTCCACGGCCGGTCCCCCGGCGTCGGCGGCGTGCTCCACGGCCGGTCCCCCGGCGTCGGCGGCGTGCTCCACGGCCGGTCCCCCGGCGTCGGCGGCGTGCTCCATGACCGGTCCCCCGGCGTCGGCGGCCAGCCGGTCGCGGACCTCGTCGAGGACGGGGTCACCGGCCGCGTCGCGCTCTCCGGCGACCATGACGTCCGGCTGTCCCCAGGCGGCGTACTGGCGGACATGCACCACCCGCAGCGACGCGCCCCGGCGCCGGGCCGCGTCGAGGGCCCAGTCCAGGGCGCGCAGGCTGTCGTCCGAACCGTCCACCGCGGCGATGACCGGCGCACTGCTCATCGTTGCTCACCTCCGGAATACGACCTTCCCTGTCCGGGGCCAGCCTGTCTCAGGCGGCGGCCCCGGAAGGGCGCTGCTGGTCACGTGTCCGGAAATCCTTGCGGAACACACCCCCGGTTCACCTCTCTGCCGCGGAACCGGGGGCGGTGCTCAGGTCAGGTCGAACTCGCCCTCCCGGGCCCCCGACACGAAGGCGCCCCATTCGGCGGGGGTGAAGATGAGGGAAGCGCTCTGCGGGCGGCCGCTGTTGCGCATCGCGATGAATCCCTCGACAAAGGCGATCTGGACATCCCCCAGGCCACGGCTGCTGGACTGCCACTCGGCCTCGCTGAGGTCCAGCTCCGGCTTGTCCCAGCCCAGTACCGACTGCTGCTGGATGGTGCTCTCGGCCACGTCCGTGCTCCTCCCGAATTCGTCGTCCGCGGCCAGCCTAGCTTTCGGTTCCGGCACTCAACAGGCCACGTGAGGGGGTCCTTTCAGGAGTCGGGGGCCGCGGCGCCGACCAGCCACATGGAGAAGAACTGCGAGCCGCCGCCGTAGGCGTGCCCGAGAACCCTGCGGGCGCCGTCCACCTGGTGTTCTCCGGCCAGGCCGCGGACCTGGAGGGCCGCCTCGGCGAAGCGGATCATGCCGGAGGCGCCGATCGGATTGGTGGAGAGCACTCCGCCCGACATGTTGACGGGGAGGTCCCCGTCGAGTTCGGTGACACCCGATTCGGTGAGTTTCCAGCCTTCGCCCTCCGCGGCGAATCCGAGGTTCTCCAGCCACATGGGCTCGTACCAGGAGAACGGCACGTACATCTCGACGGCGTCGATGTCCCGGCGCGGGTCCGCGATCCCGGCCTGGCGGTAGACGTCGGCCGCGCAGTCCTTGCCGGCCTGCGGCGAGACGGCGTCCTTGCCCGCGAAGAGGGTGGGTTCGCTGCGCATGGCGCCGCCCAGCATCCAGGCGGGCGGTTTCGAGGAGCGCGCGGCTCCGGCCCGGTCGGTGAGGACCATGGCACAGGCGCCGTCGGAGGACGGGCAGGTCTCCGAGTAGCGGATGGGGTCCCACAACATGGGGGACGCCTGGACCTTCTCCAGGGTGATGTCGTGCTCGTGGAGGTGGGCGTAGGGGTTCTTGAGGGCGTTGCGGCGGTCCTTGTAGGCGACCAGCGAGCCGACGGTGTCGGGGGCGCCGCTGCGCCGCATGTAGGCCCGCACGTGGGGGGCGAAGAAACCGCCCGCGCCCGCCAGCAGCGGCTGCTGGAAGGGGATCGGCAGGGACAGTCCCCACATGGCGTTGGACTCGGACTGCTTTTCGAAGGCGAGGGTCAGCACGGTGGAGTGGACACGGGCGGCGACGAGGTTGGCCGCGACGAGTGCCGTGGAGCCGCCGACGGACCCCGCCGTGTGGACCCGCAACATGGGTTTGCCGACCGCCCCGAGCGCGTCGGCCAGGTACAGCTCGGGCATCATCACGCCCTCGAAGAAGTCGGGGGCCTTGCCGATGACGACGGCATCGATGTCGGCCCAGTCCAACTCGGCGTCGTCGAGGGCGCGTCGCGCGGCCTCCCGGACCAGCCCGGCGATCGACACGTCCCGCCGGGCCGCCACATGCTTGGTCTGGCCGACCCCTACGACGGCCACGGGCTCCTTGCTCATCGCGGATCCCCTTCCTGGGCGGGGCTCTCCAGTGGGTCCCCTTCGAGTACGGCGACCAGGTTCTGCTGCAGACAGGGCCCGGAGGTGGCGTGGGCGAGGGCGCGGTCGCCGTCGCCGCGGTGGATGCGGGCGGCGGCCTCGCCGATGCGGATCAGCCCGGCGGCCATGATCGGGTTGGCGGCGAGGGCCCCTCCGGACGGGTTCACCCGTACGTCGTCGCCGAGCCGCAGCGCCTTGCGGAGCACGACCTCCTGCGAGCTGAACGGCGCGTGCAGTTCGGCGGTGTCCACGGGCCGCTCGAAGGCGCCCGCCCGCTCGGCGGCGAGCCGGGCGGACGGTGCGTCGGTCAGGTCGCGGACGCCGAGGCCGTGCGCCTCGATGCGGTGGTCCATGCCCCGGATCCAGGCGGGCCTGGAGCACAGCTCGCGGGCCCGCTCCCCGGCCGCGAGGATCACCGCCGCGGCCCCGTCGCCGATGGGCGGGCAGTCGCCGGTGCGCAGTGGCCGAACGAGGTAGTCGCCCTGCGGCACCGGACCCCGCAGCTGGGCATGGGAGTTGGCCTGCGCATCGGCCCTGCTGCGGGCGCCGACCGCGGCCAGCGACGGCTCGTCGGTCTCGCCCGCGTCGATGAGGGCCTGCGCCTGCAGCGCGGCGAGGGCGACGGAGTCCGGCCAGAGCGGGGCCAGGTAGTAGGGGTCCAGCTGGCGGGTGAGCACGTCCCGGACCGAGCCGGGTGAGGACTTGCCGTACGAGTAGACGAGCGCGGTGTCCGCGTCCCCGGTGAGCAGCTTGGTCCACGCCTCGTACAGCGCCCAGGCGCCGTCCATCTCGACGTGCGACTCGGAGATCGGCGGCCAGGCGCCGACGCCGTCGAGGGCGAGGGTGAAGGAGAAGGCGCGGCCGGCCAGGTAGTCGCTGGAGCCGGAGCAGGTGAAGCCGATGTCGGCGGTGCGCAGCCCGGTCTGCTGGAGGACGTCGTGCAGCACGGGCATGAGCATCTCGACCTCGGAGAGCTCCTCGCTGGTGCGCCGGTGGTCGGTCTGCGCGAAGGCGACGACCGCGATGTCCCGCGTCGGTGCGGTCACAGCAGCTCCTTGTAGGTGTCGTAGTCCGCGTCGGGTTCGCCGGTGGGCCGGTAGTGGTCGGGGTAGCGGGCCCCGTCGGTCCACACCGGTTCGACCCTGAGGCCCATCCGCACCTGGTCGTAGGGGATGCCGCCGATCCGGCCGTGCAGGGCGAGGCCGGCGCCGTCGAGGGCGATGTGCCCGTAGACGTACGGCACTTCGATGTCGAGGTTCTTCGCCTTGATGTTGACGATGCAGAACGTGGTGACCGTGCCCCGGGGACCCACTTCGACCTGTTCCGCTGTGGCCACCCCGCAGGTGGGGCACGCACCCCTCGGCGGAACGTACACCTTGCGGCAGGAGGGGCAGCGCTCGCCGTAGGTCCGCCGGGTGGACAGGGCGTCGATGTAGGCGGACTGGGCGCGGCCGGGCGAGTAGGTGTAGTCGAGGCGGGCATGGGCGACGATGCCGTGCACGGCGTCCTCGAACTCGCCGCTGTGGCCGCCCGGTTCGGCCGTCCCACCGTCGTACGGTTCGAAGCAGGCGATGTCGGTGATGGCGCCCGACCGTTCCTCGGCCCAGCGGACGCGGACCCGCATGCCGGTGCGGACGGTGTCGGGGCCGGGGGCGTCGAGGGCGTGCAGCAGGGCGGTGTCGGCGCCGTCGAGGCGGACCAGGACCCAGGCGAAGGGGGTGTCCAGGGGCTGGCCGCGGCGGGGTTCGTGGTTCCAGGCCCAGGTGGTGACGGTGCCGGTGGGGGCGACCTCGACCAGGTCGCGGATCTCCTCGGCGGTGACGGGGTCGTACTCGACGGGCGGGACGAGGGTGCGGCCGTCGCCGGTCCGCACGCCGAGGACGACGCGTTCGCGCAGTCCGGTGAGGAAGGCGCTCTGCACGGGCCCGAGGGACCGGGTGAAGGGAAACTCGACGACGAGGGGGGCTTTGAGGACTTCGGGCATGGGGGCTGCCTCCTTGAGAAGGTCGATGTGTCGCGCCCCCGAGGGGGCGCGGGGCGCGCGCATCTGCGGCTCCGCCGCGCGGGCGCGACCAGCCGCGCACGGCCCGCGGCGTCCGGCGTACCCCGGGCATCACTCGCGCTTGTAGACGGCCGGTCGCTTCTCCGCGAAGGCGCGGGCGCCTTCCTTCGCATCGGCCGTGTCGAAGATCGGCCACCCACGCTTCAGCTCCGCCGCGAGCCCGTCGGTCTCCGTCATCTCCGCGGTCTCGTACACCGACGCCTTGACCGCCTCGACCGCCAGCGGCCCGCACGTGTTGATCTGTTCGGCGATCTCCAGGGCTTTGCCGAGCGCGGTGCCGTCCGGGACGACATGGCCGACGAGCCCGATGCCGGCGGCCTCGCGGGCGGTGTACGGCCGTCCGGTGAGCAGCATCTCCAGGGCGTGGGTGCGCGGGATCTGGCGTTGCAGCCGGACCGTGGAGCCGCCGATCGGGAAGAGCCCGCGTCTCACCTCGAACAGGCCGAAGGTCGCGGACTCGCCCGCGACCCTGATGTCGGTGCCCTGGAGGATCTCGGTGCCGCCCGCGACGCAGTGGCCCTCGACGGCGGCGATCACCGGTTTGCGCGGGCGATGGTGGCGGAGCATGGCCTTCCAGTGCAGGTCCGGGTCTGCTTTCAGCCGGTCGCGGAGGTGCTCGCCCGCCATGCCCTGTCCGGCCAGCGCCTTGAGGTCCATCCCGGCGCAGAAGGCGCCGCCGGCTCCGGTGAGCACGATCGAGCGGACCTCGTCGTCCTCGTCGGCCGCGATCCAGCCGTCGTACAGGCCGACGAGCATGGAGATCGAGAGCGCGTTCTTGGCCTCGGGCCTGTTGAGCGTGAGCACCAGTGTGGCGCCCTCGCGCCGTACGGTGAGGTGTTCCGTCCCACCCATGGACCTCTCCCCTCTGCCGGAACGAGAACAGGTTGCAGTAGGGCGGGAGGCACTTCAAGGGTTTTCTGACAGACAGTCAGATTTATTCGCGCGAACCCTTCCCACTTGCCGCGCCCTTTGCTCTGATGACCGGCGAACCGACAAGTGCGCCTTTCTTCGCCATGGTTTGCCGGGGTCAGGAGGAGCGGTGGAGTACAACCTTGCCGATCTGTTCGAGTCGGTCGTCGACGTGGCCGCGGACCGCGAGGCGCTCGTGTACCTCGACCACCCCGGCACGGGTGCGGAACGCCGGCTGACCTACGCGGAGCTGGACGCGGCCGCCAACCGCATCGGCCACCACCTGGCCGACAGCGGGATCCGCCCGGGCGAGCACCTCGGGCTGCACCTCTACAACGGGGTCGAGTACCTCCAGACGGTGCTCGGCTGCCTCAAAGCCCGCATCGTGCCGGTCAACGTCAACTACCGCTATGTCGAGGAGGAGTTGGCCTACCTCTACCAGGACGCCGATCTGGTCGCGCTGGTCTTCGACGCGGAGTTCGACGACCGGGTGGCGGCGGCGCTGCCGCGGGCGCCGAAGCTGCGGCACCTGGTGCGGGTGGGAGAGGCGGAGCCGGGTCCGAAGGCCCTGTCCTTCGCGGAGGCCGAGGCGGCGGGGTCGCCCGGACGGGGCTTCCCGGCACGCTCCGCGGACGACCAGTTCATCATCTACACCGGCGGCACCACCGGAATGCCCAAAGGTGTGATGTGGCGTCAGGAGGACCTCTTCTTCGCGGGGTTGGGGGGCGGTGCGCCGACCGGCGAGCCGGTGAAACGGCCGGAGGAGCTGGCGGAGCGGGTCGCGGCGGGCGGCACGGGGATCACCTTCTTCCCCACTCCCCCGCTGATGCACGGCACGTCGACGCTGACCACCTTCATCGGCTTCAACTTCGGGCAACGGGTGGTGATCCACCGCAAGTTCGTGCCCGAGGAGGTGCTGCGGACCGTCGAGAAGGAGAAGGTCACCAGCATGTCGCTGGTCGGCGACGCGATGCTGCGCCCGCTGATCGACGCCCTGAAAGGGCCGTTGAAGGGCACCGACTGCTCCTCCATGTTCAGCGTCTCCTCCTCCGGCGCGATCCTCTCCGAGACCGTGCGCCGGCAGTTCAGCGAACTCGTCCCCAACTGCATGCTGCTGAACAACTTCGGGTCCTCCGAGTCCGGCTTCAACGGCACCGCGACGAACGACTCCGGGGCCGGCAGCCGGTTCCGCGTCCGCGTGAACTCCCGTACGCGGGTGGTCGATCCGGCCACCCATGAGCCGGTCGCGGTCGGCGAGATCGGCCGGGTCGCGCAGAGCGGCCATGTCCCGCTCGGCTACTACAACGACCCGCGCAAAACGGCCGAGACCTTCTTCGAGAAGGACGGCCGGCGCTGGGTGCTCCTCGGCGACATGGGCACGGTCGACGAGGACGGCGTCGTCACGGTGCTCGGCCGGGGCTCGCAGTGCATCAACACCGGAGGCGAGAAGGTGTACCCGGAGGAGGTCGAGCAGGCGCTGAAGTCCCATCCGGACGTGTACGACGCGCTGGTGGCCGGGGTGCCGGACGCCCAGTGGGGCAACCATGTGGCGGCCGTGGTGCAGCTGCGCGAGGGCGCCGATCAGCCCTCTCTCACGGACATCCAGACCCACTGCCGTACCCAGCTGGCCGGGTACAAGATCCCCCGTCAGCTGGTGATCGCCGAGTCCATCCAGCGGTCACCGAGCGGCAAGGCGGACTACCGGTGGGCCCGGGAGGTGGCGGTGGCCGCCGACCGGTAGGCCGCGGCGGCGCGCCGCGCACCACGCGCGGGCGCACCCCGCCCAGCGCCGGATCGATGCGACTGACCAGCGGGTTCATTCGATACGGTGACCAGCGGGTTCAAGGGGGAGCCCTCAGCATCCGCCGCGGCGCACGGCCCCGGGCACCATGCCGTGCCGCCCCGGCGCCTCGCGACCACCAGCCCCGCCCGGCGGCCGTCGCGCGCGGCCCGCGCCGGGACGTCCCGATCACGATCGTCGCCCATGACCCGAAGGTCCTGGACCGGGTGGCCGGCTGGGGCTGGACGCCGGGTCCGAAGCCGGCCGGGGACGCCCCGATCCGGGCGATGAACCGGTTCCGCGACCGCTTCCTGAGAGCGTTCGGGCCGCGGAGCCGAGCCCGGCTCAGGCGTCCAGGAAACCGACCGTACGGCGGACGAACTCCTCGGGGTCGTCGAGCCAGGGGTAGTGGGCGGCTCCGGGCTGCACGATGACCTCGGCGTTCGGGAAGGCCGCGGCGGCGCGCCGGACCAGTGCGGGACTGGGTCCGCCGTCGACTTCGCCCGCGTACAGCAGGACGGGGGCGGTGAGCGCGCGCAGGGCGGTCCGGGTGGCCTCGGGGGTGAAGGCGCCGTCGGCGAAGTAGCGGTCGCCGGCCTCGTCGTTGGTCTGTTCCTCGGCGGCCGCGTCATGGACCCGGGCGGTGTCGTCCCAGCGGCCGTAGAAGAAGGGCATGAACACCTCGTCGAAGTCCCCGGTGCCGTTCAGCCAGGCCTCCAGCGCGGGGAACGCTTCGGCGAACCAGGGCTCCGTGGCCCGCTGCCGGGCCGCCGCCAGGCGTTCCTCCGGGGTGGTCCGCAGGCCGACGGCCGAGGGGTTGCCGGTGATCAGCGCGAGCCGCCGTACCCGGTGCGGACGGGCCGCCGCGTACAGGATCGCCAGGCTCGCGCCCGCCGAGTGCGACAGAACGTCCATGTGGTCGAGCCCTATGTGCGCCCGCAACATCTCCACGTCGTCGACCTGTTGGTCGCAGCGGTACGAATCCGGGTCGGCGGGTACCTCGGAATCGCCGGTCCCGCGCAGATCGAGCAGGATCAGCCGGCGGTGGGCTGTCAGGCCGCCCAGGTCCCCCAGGTAGGCGGAGGCGCGCATGGGTCCGCCGGGCAGCACGACGAGCGGTTCGCCCTCGCCCCGGACGTGGTAGGCGAGGCGGGTCCCGTCCGAGGCGGTGAAGGTGGGCATGGGGCCGATCATGGGGGACGGCGGCGCGGTACGGCAACGGAGTTCGGCGGGGCCCGCCCGCGCGGGCGGCGGTGTCAGGTCCGCGGGGCCGGCTTGCTCACCCGGAACGCGAACTGGCCGCAGAAGGTGAGCTTGCGCAGGTTCACCAGGGCCGTGTGGCGCCCGCTCTTGCGTGCCCAGGTGTCGATCTCCGTGTTGAGCGGCGACTCCGTCTGCCAGAACCGGCCGTACTCCTTCTTCCGCGAGGAGTGGTAGGTGCGCATGATCAGGGTCACGCCGTCCAGCGAGGGCCGGATCTCCTCCAGGGCCAGCCCGGCCTCCTCCACCAGCACCCGGAAGCCGTACGGCGTGTAGTTCCACAGGCTGAAGGAGTGGTAGGGCTCGAACTGGGAGGTGCTGCCGATGAACAGTCCGCCCGGACGCAGCACCCGGCCCACCTCCGCGAGCAGTTCCCTGGGCCGTGCGACGTGTTCGAAGACCTGGTGCGAGTAGACCAGCGGCACGGCGCCGGAGCGGAAGGGCATGTTGACGCCGTCGAAGTACACCACCGGGTCGCCGCCGGGCGAGCGCTGTGCGGCTTCCGGGGAGTCGCGGATGTCGAGCCCCACCCACCGCACGTCCGGGGCGTGCCGCCGGAAGAGCCCGGCCGAGGTGCCCCGCCCGCATCCGAGGTCGACCACCCGGTCCGGGGCCCGCGGCGAGCTCATGGCCTCGTCGAGGTAGTAGCGGGAGGTGACCTGGCGGGCGTGGTCGTCAGGGATGCAGTCGTGCATGAGTTCCCACAGGGTCGACATGCGTCCACGCTACGGAGGCGCCGTGTCTCAGGCCACATCCTGGCGGGGGTTCGGGTCGGCCGTCATCCCTTGGGGCGAACGGGGCGGCGCGGACGGCTGTGTGGGGCGGCCGATGCCGGACAGGTCGCGGACGGCCACGCTGTTGCGGTCGGCCACCGTTCGGCCGAGCGCGTGGTAGGGCCAGACTCCGCCGGCCTGGCGCCGGCTGCGCTCGTTCCACTCCAGGGCCTCGGCGTGCCGGGCCCGGAAGAAGTTGAGGGCGTAGCCGCCGGAGTGGATGCGCAGCAGGAAGAAGCCGCCGGGGTACTCCTTGGCGGCGCCGACCTCCTGCAGGGTCACCTGGGGGGCGAGGGACACATGGGTGCGCTTGTTGCGATGGGTGTGGCCGGCATGGTGCAGGAACACACCCGGGGCGGCGGCATAGGCACGCAGGATCGCGCGGGCCTGGCGGCGGCCGAGGCGCTGGCCGGGGCTCACCGGGAAGAGGGCGTCCCGGACGGTGAGCGGATGGTGTCCGAAGACCACGGTGGGCTGTTCCCGGTGGGCCCGCAGCCGGCGGCGGAACCAGGACAGTTGCTCGGCGCCGAGAGCGCCCGTGTCACCGCCGTTCCCGCGCTTGTCGTAGGTGTCGAGGCCGATGATCCGCAGCCCGCCCACGTCGTGTTCGAAGCAGCCGGGACCGTCCGGCGTGCCGAAGGCGCTGCGGAAGGCGTCGCCCTCCCGCGCGTCGCGGTCGTGGTTGCCGCGGACCACGAGGTAGTCCCGCCGGTGGGTGCCGAAGCCGTCCAGGATCCGCCGGGCCTCCGCCAGGTCGCGGGGGCCGCCGCCGGCGGAGATGTCACCGGCGGCCAGCAGCAGCTCGGCGCCGCGGTGGCGGGCCTCGTCCACCACCGCGCGGCTCATCAGCTCCGGGTAGGCGGTGCGCCCGGCCCGCTGGGCCACGCCGCGCAGGAAGGGCACGCCGGCCACCAGACCGGCTACGGTCTCGCCGATGTGCAGGTCGTTGCAGAGGGCGAGGGAGAGCAGGTGGCGGCCGGGCGGGGGCTGGGGGGTGGTGAAGGAGTAGGGGCCGCCGGGCGAGCCGAGGCCGTGCCGGGAGGTGCCGGCCGCGTTGCCGCGCACCAGGTGCAGCGCGGTGGGTGTGGCGGGCACGCCCCGGGAGCGGGCCTGGTAGTAGTACGTCTGGCCCGGCTCCAGGCCGCTGAGTTCGACATGGTGGTGGGCGGTGGGGCGGTCCTCGCCCACGGTGCGGTTCAGGCGGCCGGGATGGGTGCCGTAGACGACCTCGCCCTCCGTGACGGCGGGCAGCATGCGGCCGGTGCCGTCGTCGGTGCCGGGCAGGGCGGTGTGCCAGGTGACGACGGCACGGTCCTCGGTGAGGGTGACCAGCTCCAGGTGGACGGCGGCGAGCGAGCGGGGGTGACGGGGCGCGGGGGCGGTGGCGGACCTGAGCAGGGCGGGTGCGAGCAGGAAACCGGAGCGCAGCATCTCGCAGGGGCCGGGGATGCCCGCGAGTGCGCCGAGGGGGACGGGGAGACAGCAGCGCATGTCTGCTATGTGCACGCCACCGGTGAACGGCGGACGTGGTACCGGAAGCCGCGCAAGGTATGGAACCGGACGTCTTGGGTTGTCATGAGGCTTCCCCGAACCGTTCCCGCAGCTCCCGCTTCAGGATCTTCCCGCTGGCGTTGCGGGGCAGCGCGTCCACGAACAGCACCCGCTTGGGCGCCTTGAAGGCGGGGATCTTCTCCTTGACGTGGGCGATCAGCTCGGCCTCGCCGACCTCGCCGCGCGCCACGACGACCGCCGTGACGGCCTCGATCCACCGCTCGTCGGGCAGCCCGATCACGGCGGCCTCGGCGACCGCCTCGTGGGTGTAGAGCGCGTCCTCGACCTGTCGTGAAGCGACCAGTACGCCACCGGAGTTGATGACGTCCTTCACCCGGTCGACGATGGTGAGGTAGCCGTGGGCGTCGCGTACCGCGAGGTCGCCGGAGTGGAACCAGCCGTCCCGGAAGGCCTCCCGGGTCTCCTCGGGCTTCTCCCAGTATCCCTCGCACAACTGCGGTGAGCGGTAGACGACTTCGCCGGGCGTGCCGTCGGGCACGTCCTCGCCGTCCTCGTCGACCACCCGCGCCTCCACGAACAGCACGGTACGGCCGCAGGAGTCCAGCCGCCCCTTGTGCTCCTCTGGTGCCAGTACGGTGGCCAGCGGCCCGATCTCGCTCTGCCCGAAGCAGTTGAACAGGGCGAGTTTCGGCAGCCGTTCACGCAGCCGTTCCAGGACCGGCACCGGCATGATCGACGCCCCGTAGTAGGCCTTGCGCAGTCCGCTCAGGTCGCGCGATGCGAAGTCGGGCCGGTTGGACAGCCCGATCCACACGGTGGGCGGTGCGAAGAGGCTGTCCACGCGTCCGGCCTCGACCAGGTCGAAGAGGGTGTCGCCGTCCGGCCCGTCCAGAATGATGTTGGTCGCGCCGACCGCCAGGTAGGGCAGCAGGAACACGTGCATCTGGGCGGAGTGGTAGAGCGGCAGCGCGTGCGCGGGCCGGTCACCGGCGCTCAGGTCGAGGGCGGCGATCGCGCTCAGGTACTCGTGCACCAGTGCCCGGTGGGTCATCATCGCGCCCTTGGGCAGCGCCGTGGTGCCCGAGGTGTACAGCAACTGCACGAGGTCCTCGCTGCGCGGTTCGGGACCGTCGTACGGCGGCGCGTCCGCGAGCCGGGCGAGGAGCGAGCCGTCGGCGTCCCGCAGCGGCAGCGCCCGTACGCCGTCCGGGAGCCGTCCGGCGAGGTCCGGATCGGCGAGCACCAGGGAGCTGCCGGACTGGCCGACGATGTAGGCGAGGTCGTCGCCGGTCAGGTTCTGGTTGACCGGCACGTGCACCAGGCCGGCCCGGGCGCAGGCGAGGAACGTGATCAGGTAGGCGTCCGAGTTGTGCCCGTAGCTGCCGACCCGGTCGCCGCGGGTGAGGCCCTGGTCGAGCAGGACGTTCGCCGCCCGGGAGACGGCGTCGTCGAGTTCCCCGTACGTCCACCGGCGCTCGCCGTACTCCAGCGCCACCCGTGCGGGGGTGCGCCGGGCGCTGCGCCGCAGCACTCCGTCAACCGTGCTGCCCTGTCCCTGCGTCATGACTCATGATCCTCGGCCCGTCACCGGGAGAGGTCAAGCACCATGGCACCGCACCTCCGCGCAACCGGGCTCAACCGTTTTGTCCCGCAACGACGTTGGGAGAAACAGATGCGCACCACCCGCGCGAGACGGCTGCTCGTCGCAGCCGTCGCCGTACTCACCGCCTCGGCCGCGTCACCGGCCGCCGCGGCGGGGCGGCCCGCCCCTGGGGACCGTCCCTCGCACGGCGGTCTGTCCGCCGTCATCCGCCACACCGAGTACGGCATTCCGTACATCCTCGCCGACGGCTACGCCGGCCTGGGCTTCGGCACCGGCTGGGCGCAGGCGGCCGACCGGGTCTGCACCGTCGCCGACGGATTCACGACCGTACGCGGCGACCGCTCGGGCTTCTTCGGCGCCACCGCGGCCACCGACCTCTCGCTCTCGTCGGCCGGGGACAACCTCTCCAGCGACCTCTGCTTCCCGTTCCTCGTGGGGCGGCACCGCACCTGAGTGACACAGGGGCATCCCGCTCGATGCGCAATGCATCACCAGTCGTTCACACCATGGGAATTCTGCTTCAGCGTGCTCCCGTGCGCCCCTTTGGAGAAAGGTTTCGGGAAACCGCGGAACGTGGAACCTGGGCAGGACTTGTCTCGGACGTTCGACCCGAGGCACCTTCACTCATTTCACGTGTAGCACCGGGCAGGAGGTTTCCATGAACGACGCCGTGCCTGAACAAAAACGAACATGGACGACAGGTACTGCTCCCGGCATATTCCCTCTCCTCGGTCACGGTATCGCCTTCTACCGGCGACCGCTGGCGTTTCTGAATTCTTTGCCCGCACACGGAGATCTGGTCGAGATACGACTGGGCCCCCAGCGTGCCTGGATGGTGTGCCACCCGGAGCTGACCCACGAGGTGCTCATGGATCCGCACACCTTCGACAAAGGGGGCCCGCTCTACGACCGGCTCGGGAAGCTGATGGGCGACGGTCTGGTCACCTGCCGCCAGCCGACCCACCGGGTCAAGCGCCGGCTGCTGCAACCGGCCTTCCGCCCCTCCCATGTCGCCGCCTACACGGACCTCGTCACCGAGGAGGCCGAGTCGGTGTGCGAGGGATGGCAGGCGGGCGGGACCGTGCCGGTCACCGAGGCGATGACGACCTTCACGACCCGGGTGATCAGCCGGGTCCTGCTCTCCGACTCCCTGGACGACCGGACGGCCGCACAGGTGCGGGACTGTCTCGCGGACGTCGTCCGTGGCCTGTTCCTCCGCACGGTCGTCCCGGTCGACGTCCTCTTCCGCGTTCCGACCCCCGCCAACCGCCGCTACCGGCGCGCCCTGACCCGCCTGCACGCGATCATCGACACGGCGATCGCGAGGCGCCGGCTCGGCGCCGACCGCGACGACGTGCTCGGCACGCTGCTTTCGGCCGCGCGCGGCGCCGACGGATCGGCGGCGATCACCGACCAGGAGATCCACGACCACCTGATCACGCTGCTGCTCACCGGCGCCGAGACCTCGGCACTGGCGCTGGCCGCGGCCTTCAGTCTGCTGGCCCGCCACCCGGAGGCGGAGCAGCGGCTGCACGCCGAGCTCGACGCCGTCCTCCCCGACGGCCGCCGGCCCGGCCCGGACGACCTGCCGCGCCTCGTCCAGACCCGGTGCGTCGTCTCCGAGACGCTGCGCCACTCCTCACCCGGCTGGCTCTTCACCCGCGTCACCACCCGGGAGACGGAACTCGCCGGGTGCCGGCTGCCCGCGGGGGCCACCGTGCTCTACAGCCCCTACCTCCTGCACCACGATCCGTCGTGGTTCCCCGACCCCGAGCGATTCGACCCCGACCGCTGGCTGCCCGGGCGGCCCACCGCCGCACAGCGCCGCGCGACGATGCCGTTCTCCGCGGGCAACCGCAAATGCCTCGGCGACGAGTTCGCCATGGTGGAGGTCACCCTGGCGCTCGCGACCATCGCCGGCCGCCGGCGCCTGCGCCATCTGCCCGGCGCCGCCGAACAGCCCCCGCGGCCCGCGATCACGCTGGGCCCGCGTTCCCTCGTCATGGCCTGCGAAGCCCGCTCCCGCATGCCGTCAGGCGCGACGCCCCGCGCCGACTCCCCCGCGTCCCGATCCGTGGCCACCCCGCGTGTCTCGGACTCCCGAACGGCAGGTGATCACGTTGTCGGCAACACATGAGGACAGCACGGTCGGTGTACTGGACGAAACCCCGGTCGCCAACCTCCGCGACCTGATCGACACCCACCTCCACATGCCCTTTCCCTTCCAACGCAACCCTCATGAAGCCGAGGCCGCCGCCGGCGTCGACACCTGGCTGAGCAGGTGGGGGCTGACCGCCGAACCGGGGGTGGCGGCGATGATCGCCTACACCCGGCCGGCGGAGCTCGCGTCCTACACCAGCCCCACCATGGACTCCGCCCTGCTCCAGATCGTGGCCATCCAGATCGCCTACCAGTTCATCTTCGACGACCGTGCCGAGGACGTCGGCCGACGCTCCCCGGGCAGGCTGGTCCCCATGCTGTGCGAGAGCATCGCGGTCCTGCGGGACGATCGGCCGCCCTGCACCGCCCTCGGCGCGGCCCTGGCCGACCTGTACCGACAGGTCCGGGAGCGGTGCACCCCCGCACAGGCCGCGCGGTGGGCCTGGAAGAGCGGTGAGTACGTGCACGGCCTGCTGTACGAGGCGGTGGCGCAGGCCCAGCCGTATCTCGTACGGGCGGGCGACTGCACCTCGATCCGGTCGCTGACCGCGGGCGTCGAGCCGTTCTACCCGTTGTGCGAGGCCGCCCAGCCGTACGAACTCTCCGCCGCCGAGCTCCACCACCCCGTCGTACAGCGGCTGGGACGGCTGTCGGCCGACGCGGCGGTGTGGATACCCGACCTGTTCTCCGCGGTGAAGGAGCAGCGGGCGGGCGGAATGATCAATCTGGCCCTGGCCCACCAGCGCGAGCGCCGGTGCTCCCTGCAGACCGCCGTCGTCCTGGCCATCCAGCAGATCAACGCCACGATCGAGGAGTTCGAGAGGCTCTACGCCGAGGTGGAGCCGGAGTTGAGCCCCGCGGGCGTCGGCTACGTGGAGGGCATGATCGGCTGGATCAGGGGCTGTTACCACTGGTCCCGGACCGTGCCACGGTACGCGGACGTGGAGTCGGTGCCCGCCGCTTCGTAGGTGGCCGGCACACCCCGGTGACGGCGCCACCGGGACCTGGCCATCGGAGCTCTATACCCGGAGATCGGAGATTATCCCCCTCTCAATTCATGATTCACCCTATGGTGCCCAATCCGGCCTGCCGTACCTGGTCTGGGCGTACGCTCGGCTCCCCTGGGCCGAACGACAGAAAGCGGTACGGCACATGGCGACGGAGCCTAGGCAATCGATCATCGACCGCGGGACGTTGATCGAGCGCCAACGGGAACTGGAGGCCCTCGACGCCGCGTTCCGGGAGCTTCGGGGAACCACGGACGGTGTGCCGCGCGCGAGGCGCAGAGGACTGCTCGCCCTGACCGGCCGGGCGGGACTGGGCAAGACCGCGCTCGTCACGGAGGCCCGGGACCGGGCCGCGGCATCCGGGCTCACCGTACTGTCGGGCCGGGGCGGCGAGTCGGAGCAGGGGTCGGCGTTCCGCGTCGTACGCCAGTTGATGCAGCCCTCGCTGGCGAGGATGGACGAAGCACAACTCCACGCGTTTCTCGGCAGCTGGTACGACATCGTCGCCGCGGTGCTCGGCCTGGAAGCCCGGGGGGCCGTCCCGGCACCGGATCCGACCGGGGTCCGAGAGGGCCTGGACTGGGTCATGACGCGCCTCACGGTGCAGCAGGCACCCGTCGTGCTGCTCCTGGACGACCTGCACTGGGCGGACACCGAGTCGCTGACCTGGCTCACCTCCTTCGCCTCCCGGGTCGAGGACCTGCCGCTGCTGATCGTGGTGGCCTACCGGCCCGACGAACTGCCGCCCGAGGCCGGCGAACTCCGGGCCCTCGTCGCGGGCCACGGGGACCGCCCGCACGGCCTGGCGCCGCTCACCGCCGACGGCGTGGCGCAGATCGTCAGGAGCGAGATCGGGGAGGCGGCCGAGGACCAGTTCTGCAAGGAGTGCTGGGAGGCGACGAGCGGCAGCCCTTTCGAAGCGGTGGAGCTCGCCATCGGACTCGCCGAGCGGAGACTGGGCGGCACGGAGGATGACCTACCGGTGATGCGCGAACTGGCCGCGGCGATCAAGGGACCGGGGCTGATCGCGCGCCTGGAGCGGCTCGGTACCGCCACCGTCCGCTTCGCGCACACCGCGGCCGTACTCGGGTCGCCCTTCGCACCGCAGCTCGCCGCGACCATCGCGGTCCTCGGCGAGCAGGCCGCGGCGGAGGCGACCAGGAAACTGCGCGCGGCGCGGATCCTGGCGGAGGGCCACGGCCCCGAGGGCGAGCTGGAGTTCGTCCATCCGCTGATCGCCACGACCATCTACGAGTCCATCGGCACGGATTTCCGGGCCGGCCTGCACGACGCCGCCGCGCAGGCGGTCCTGGCCGCCGGATACGGCGCGGCCAGCGCGTCCCGCCATCTGCTGGAGGTCCCCTGCGACGGCAGTACCGAGACGGTCGAGTGTCTGCGCGAGGCCGCCCGCGAATACCTTCGTGCCGGGGCCACCGAGGCGGCCGGGCGGCTTTTGACCCGCGCGCTGCAGGAGCCGCCGCTTCCCGAGGACCGTGCCGCGATCCTGCACGAACTCGCCTGCGCCACCTTCCTGATCGAACCCACGGCCACGGTGCGGCATCTGCGGCAGGCGCTGGCGGAGCCCGACGTCGACCCCGATCTGCGTGCCTCCGTCGTCTTCCGGCTGACGCAGGCTCTGGCTCACACCGACCAGATGGCCGAGGCGGAGCGGGTGGCCACCGAGGAGGCGCGGCAGGCCCCGAATCCGCGCGTCAAACTGCGGATGCAGGCCGACCAGTTCGTCTGGGGCATGTTCCGCACCGACGACCGGGACTCACCCGCGCGCTCGCGGAGGCTGGCGCGGCTGGCCGAGCACCTTCCTGGCCGCAGTCTTGAGGAGCGCTACATCCTGGGCCTGCGGGCCTGGGACGCGATCATGCGCGGCGAACCGCGGCAGACCGCCCTCGGGTATGCCGAGAAGGCCCTGGACGGCGGCATGAGCTGGACCGACGAGAACCGGGGCTTCGAGGTACCCGCTTCGGTGGCGCTGGTCTTCATGTACGGCGACCGGCCGCGCCAGGCCGAGGAGCTGTTCGGCAAGGGGATCGCCGAGTGTGTGGCCAAGGGGTGGTGCGGCTCCCATCTGGCCCTCGGCCACACTCTCGCCGGCTACATCCGCTACCGACGCGGCTGTCTGGCCGAGGCCGAGGACCTCGAACTTCAGGGTCTGCGGATCGCCGACAAGGTGGAAGGGGCCGTGCCCGCACAGTGGTTCGCCGTCGGCATCCTGATCCAGACCCTGGTCGCCCGTGGGCGGGTTGCGGAGGCACGTGCCCTCGCCGACCGGCACCACTTCGGTGAGGCGGCCCCGAACGCCGTCATCTATCCCGACCCCCGCACCGTGTACGCCGAGCTGCTGCTGGCGGAGGGACGGCATGCCGAGGCGGCGCTGCTGCTGTCCTCGGTCGGCGAGTGGCTGGACGGACGGGCCTGGCGCAACCCCTCCTGGTGCCCCTGGCAGCTGCATCTCGCCGCCGCACTCGCCCCCACCGCCCCCAAAGAGGCGGTCGGCCACGCCCAGGAAGCCGTGCGGCGGGCCCGGGAGTTCGGGGCCGCCTCCGCCGTCGGCCAGGCCCTGCACACCCTCGCGGAGGTGACCGGCGGGCCCGCGGCCGTCGATCTGTACGCGGAGGCCGTCGGCCATCTGGAACAGTCGCCGGCCGCCTACGAACTCGCCCGTGCCCAGGTCGGGCACGGTGCCGCGCTGTCCCGCAACGGGCGGCTCCAGGAGGCCGCCGACCGGCTCTACCAGGGGCTGGAAGGAGCCGTCCACTGCGGGGCCGAGGCGCTCGCCGCGCGGGCCAGGGGGGAGCTGTCGGCGGCCGGGATGCGCCCGCTGCCGTTGCGCTACGTGCAGGCGGACACACTGACCGCCCAGGAACTCCGGACCGCCGAACTGACCGTCAAGGGACACCCGGTGGCCGTGGTCGCCAAGGAGCTGCGCCTCACCGAGCAGGGCGTACGGCAGTTGCTGTCCCGCGTCTACCGCAAGATCGGCACGGACGCCGCCGGCCTCGCCGGGTTCCTGGAGGACCACCCTCGCCGGCAGCTCTGAGGCCGCCGGGGCTCACACCGGGCGGGTGCGGCCCTCCCAGTACGGGTCGCGCAGCCGCCGCTTGTACAGCTTGCCGTTGGGGTCGCGGGGCATCTCGGTGATGAAGTCGACGGTCTTGGGCCGCTTGTAGCCGGCGAGCCGTTCCGCGCAGTGGGCGAGCAGGGCGGCGGCGAGGTCGGGTCCCGGTTCGTGTCCAGGAGCGGGTTCCACGACCGCCTTGACCTCCTCGCCCCAGTCGTCGTGCGGGATGCCGAAGGCGGCTGCGTCGGCGACGGCGGGGTGGGAGAGGAGCGCGGACTCGATCTCGGCGGGGTAGATGTTGACCCCGCCCGAGATGATCATGTCGATCTTGCGGTCGCGGAGGAAGAGGTAGCCGTCCTCGTCCAGGTAGCCGAGGTCGCCGACGGTGAAGAAGTCCCCGATGCGGTTCTTCTCCGTCTTGGCCGCGTCCTTGTGGTACGCGAAGCCGCCGGTGTTCATCTTCATGTAGACGGTGCCGAGTTCACCGGGCGGCAGCCGGTTGCCGTCGTCGTCGAAGACCGCGAGTTCGCTGATCGGCCAGGCCTTGCCGACCGTACCGGGCTTCTTCAGCCAGTCCTCGGCGGTGGCGAAGGCGCCGCCGCCCTCGCTGGCCGCGTAGTACTCCTCGACGCTGGGCCCCCACCAGTCGAGCATCGCCCGCTTGACGTGATCCGGGCAGGGGGCGGCGCCGTGGATGGCGTGCCGCATGGAGGAGACGTCGTAGCGGGAACGCACCTGTTCGGGGAGGGCGAGCAGGCGGTGGAACTGGGTGGGGACCATATGGGTGTGGGTACAGCGGTGTGCGTCGATCAGGCGGAGCATCTCCTCGGGGCTCCACTTGTCCATCAGGACCAGGCGGTGGCCTATGTGGAGTGACGCGCCCGCGAACTGCAGGACGGCCGTGTGGTAGAGCGGCGAGCAGACGAGGTGGACGTTGTCGCCGAAGGGCTGGATGCCGAAGATGCCGAGGAAGCCGCCGAGGTAGGCCGCCTCCGGGAGCCTGCCGGGCAGCGGGCGGCGGATGCCGCGGGGGCGGCCGGTGGTGCCCGAGGTGTAGTTCATGACCCAGCCGAGTTCACGGTCGGCGGGCGCCGACTCGGGCTGTCCGGCGAGGAGTTCGGCGTACGGCCGGAAGCCCTCGACCTCACCGACGGCGTACCGGTGGGTGGCCGGGAGGCCGGCCTCGTCGGCGGCGTGCCGGGCGGGGCCGGCGAAGCGTTCGTGGGCGATGAGCACCTTGGCGCCGGAGTCGGAGACGATCCAGGCGATCTCCGGGCCGACGAAGTGGTGGTTGACGGGCACCAGGTAGAGGCCGGCCTGGGTGGCGGCCAGGTACGCGACGAAGAACTCGGGCCCGTTGGGCAGCACGACCGCGAAGGCGTCGCCGCGTTCCAGGCCCGCGGCGCGCAGTCCGTGGACGAGTCTGTTGGCGGCGGCGTGCAGGCGGCCCGCGGTCCATTCCTCGCCGTCGGGTGCGACGAGCACCGTGCGGTCGGGTTCGCTGGCGGCCTGGGCCCAGAATCCGGCGGGGGGCGTGCTGGTCACTTGGCGCTCCTTCCGGCGATGCGGTTGATGCGGTCGACGGCCTGCTCGAAGCCGCGGGTGAGGTCGTCGAAGACGGCCTGGACGCTGCGTTCGCTGGTCATGCGGCCGACTATCTGGCCGACGGGGGTGCCCAGCAGGGGCTCGACCTCGTACTTCTGGATGCGGGTGACGGCCTCGGCGACCAGCAGGCCCTGCAGCGGCATGGGGAGGGTGCCGGGGCCGTTCGGGTCGTCCCAGGCGTCGGTCCACTCGGTGCGCAGCTGACGGGCCGGTTTCCCGGTCAGGGCGCGGGAGCGGACGGTGTCGCCGGAGCCGGCGGCGAGCAGTTTACGCGTCACGCCGGGCGAGGAGAGATCGGCCTCTGTGGCGGTCAGCCATATGGAGCCCAGCCACACTCCCTGGGCGCCGAGACTGAGTGCGGCGGCCACCTGTCGGCCGCTGCCGATGCCGCCCGCCGCCAGCACGGGCAGCGGGGCGACGGCGTCGACGACCTCCGGGGTGAGCACCATGGTGGCGATCTCGCCGGTGTGGCCGCCGGCCTCGTAGCCCTGTGCCACCACGACGTCGATGCCCGCGTCCCGGTGCTTGACGGCGTGCCGGGCGCTGCCCGCGAGCGCGGCGACCAGGACGTCCTGGTCGTGGGCGCGGTCGATGACGTCGACGGGCGGGGAGCCGAGGGCGTTGGCGAGCAGCCGGATCGGGTAGTCGAAGGCGACGTCGAGCTGGGTGCGGGCGACCTGTTCCATCCAGCCGGTGATCCGCCATCCGGACGCGTCGCCCTCGGCCAGCTCGGGCACCCCGTACTTGGCGAGGGTGTCCCGCACGAACTGCCGGTGGCCGTCCGGGATCATCGCCTCGACGTCGGCCTCGCTGACGTTCTCCACCTTCTTGGCGGGCATCACGACGTCGAGTCCGTACGGCTTCCCGTCGACGTGCTCCTCGATCCAGTCGAGGTCGCGTCTGAGCTCGTCGGGGGCGGTGTAGCGGACCGCGCCGAGCACCCCGAACCCACCGGCCCGGCTGATGGCCGCGGCGACGGCGGGGAACGGCGTGAAGCCGAAGACGGCGTGCTCGATTCCCAGGGTCCTGCTCAGCTCCGTCTGCATGGGCGCAGGATGCCGCAGTCGACCGGCCGACGGAAGAGGTTTTCTGATGCTCCGTCAGATTTCTGCTCCGCCGGTCTTCGGCCGTGTCGGTTCGCTGCTGTCCGACTTCCGCCCTGTGGGATTTCCGACCTGCCGGATCCTCCGGCGGCCACCGGTTCGGGCGAGGCGCCCGTCACTCCCCCTCCAGCACCGCCATCGCCGCGTTGTGCCCGGGGACCCCGCTCACCCCTCCCCCGCGCACCGCGCCCGCCCCGCACAGCAGGACGTTGGCGTGCCGGGTCTCCACGCCCCAGCGGCCGGCGCCGTCCTGGGCGTAGGGCCAGGACAGGTCGCGGTGGAAGATGTTGCCGCCGGGGAGGCGCAGGTCGCGTTCCAGGTCGAGGGGGGTCTTCGCCTCGATGCAGGGACGGCCGTCCGCGTCGAGGGCGAGACAGTCGACGAGGGGCTCGGCGAGATGGGCGTCGAGCTGGGCGACGGTGGCTCGGAGGAGTTCGGCGCGTACGGCGTCGTTGTCGGCGGCGAAGAGCCGGGCGGGGGTGTGCAGGCCGAAGAGGGTGAGCGTCTGGTAGCCGCGTTCGACCAGGTCCCGGCCGAGGATCGTGGGGTCGGTCAGGGAGTGGCAGTAGATCTCCGAGGGCGGGGCGGCGGGGAGCCGGCCGGCCGCCGCCTGGGCGTGGGCGGTGGCCAGCTGCTCGTAGCCCTCGGCGATGTGGAAGGTGCCGGAGAACGCCTCGCGCGGGTCGACGGCGGTGTCCCGCAGCCGGGGCAGCCGCTTCAGCAGCATGTTCACCTTGAGCTGGGCGCCCTCGGCGGGTTCCGGGGCCGGGTCGCCGGTGAGGGCGGCGAGCTCCTGCGGGGCGGCGTTGACGAGCACGTGGCGGGCGGCGACGACGCCCTCGCCGTCGGCGGTGCGGTAGGCGACCTCGGCGGACCGGCCGTCCGTCTCGATCCGCACCGCCTCGTGTCCGGTGGCGAGCACGGCGCCCGCCGAGCGTGCGGCGGTGGCCAGTGCGTCGGTGAGGGCGCCCATGCCGCCGACCGGCACGTCCCAGGCGCCCGTGCCGCCGCCGATGACGTGGTAGAGGAAGCAGCGGTTCTGCCGCAGCGAGGGATCATGGGCGTCGGCGAACGTGCCGATCAGCGCGTCCGTGAGGACGACCCCGCGCACCAGGTCGTCCGTGAAGTTCTCCTCGATGGCGACCCCGATGGGCTCCTCGAACAGCGCCCGCCAGGCCTCCTTGTCGTCGATCCGGCGGCGCAGCTCCTCGCGCGAGGGCAGCGGCCCGGTGAGCGTCGGGAAGACGCGCTCGGCGACCCGGCCGGTCATGCCGTAGAACCGCTGCCAGGCCTGGTACTCCTGCTTGCCCCCGGTCAGCCGTTCGAACGCCTCGCGGATGCGTCGCTCGCCGCCGCCGACGAGCAGTCCGGTCGCCCGGCCGTTGCGCTCCACGGGCGTGTACGAGGAGATGGTGCGGCCGCGGACCCGGAAGTCCAGGCCCAGGTCGCGGACGATCTTCCTGGGCAGCAGGCTGACCAGGTAGGAGTAGCGCGACAGCCGCGCGTCGACACCGGTGAAGGGGCGGGTCGATACGGCGGCGCCACCGGTGCGGGCCAATCGCTCCAGCACCAGTACGGTGCGTCCGGCCCGGGCCAGATAGGCCGCCGCGACCAGGCCGTTGTGGCCGCCGCCGACGATGATGGCGTCGTAGGTCCTGGATGGTTCGGTGGCAGGGGGCATGGTTCTTCGTAACACATGATGATCTAGGTGGGTAAGAGGCTTGCCGGTTCGCTCTGCGGGGAGGGCCGTTCGGACAGTGCGGATCGCGGGGGCTAGGCGCGCCCACGCGACTGAGCCGCACACGGACACAGCCACGCGGCCTGACGGGGCGCCCGTTCTACAGGCGTCCGCCCGATGCCTGCTGCTGGCGTAGTACCGCCACCCGTCGGTACAGCTCCACGGCCTCGGCCCCTCGGCCCAGTTGTTCCAGGCAGTGCGCCTCGTCGTTGCGGCTGGCCAGGGTGTCCGGGTGGTCCGGGCCGAGGACCCGCTCCCGGGCGGTGGCCACCCGCCGGTACTCCGTCAGCGCGTCCGCCCAGCGGCCCAGCCAGCCCAGGCTCACCGCGACCTCGCGGCGGCTGACCAGGGTGTCGGGATGGTCGGGGCCGAGCACGCGTTCGCGGATGGCGCATACGTCCCGGGATTCGGCGAGGGCCTCCTCCCAGCGGGCGAGGCGGCCCAGGTTGACGCCGAGACCGTGGCGGGCACGCAGGGTCTCGGGGTGGGCGGGGCCCTGGACGCGGGTGCGGTCGTCGATCAGGGCACGATAGAGGCTGAGCGCGTCGGCGCTGCGGCCGAGGCGGCCGAGGCTGATGCCGACCTCGTAGCGGGCGGCGAGGGTGTCGGGGTGGTCGGGGCCGAGGGCCCGGGAGCGCGCCTCGGCGACCTCGCGGTAGGTCCGCAGGGCCTCTTCCCAGCGCCCCAACTGTCCCAGTGCGTAGGCGACTTCGAAGCGGGTGACCAGGGTGTCGGGGTGCTGTGGGCCAAGGACACGCGCGCGGGCGACGGCCACGTCGTGGGCCATGCGGTACGAGTCCTCCAGCCTTCCCAGTCTGCTGAGGTTGAAGGCGAGGTTGTGGCGGCAGCGCAGGGTGTCGGGATGGTCCGGGCCCATCAGCCGCTGCCGGACGGCGAGTACGGCGGTGTACGCCTGGTGGGCTTCGAAGTGGCGGCCCAACTGACCCAGGACGTAGGCCATTTCCTGGCGGGCGGCGAGGGTGTCGGGGTGGTCGGCCCCGAGCCCGCGCTCCCGGGCGTGGGCGACCTCGGTGTACTCGCGCAGGGCGTCGGCGGCGCGCCCGGTGCGGCTGAGGGTGAAGGCGATCTCGTAGCGGCTGGCGAGGGTGTCCGGGTGGCCGGGGCCGAGGAGGCGGGCGCGCTCGGCGGCGACCGCGCGGTGCATCTCGCCGGCCTCGGCCCATCGCCCGAGCCGGCCGAGGCTGAGTCCGGCGTTGTGCCGGCCGGCCAGGGCGGCGACGGCCTCCGGGGCCGGGACCACGGGGAGGGGCTCGGCGGGGCCGGCGCCCGGGCGGGCCGTCCACTCCCCGGTGAGCCCGGCCGCGGGGTCGGGCGGGGTGGTGCGCAGGCCGGTGCCGGTCGCCTTGTGGCCGGTGGTCATGCCCCGGGTCCAGGACGGCAGCCGGGGCTCGCGGAGCGCCGTGTCCGGGGCCCTGAGCCGGGGCTGCGGGGTGACGACGGTGGGGACGTAGGTGGGTGTCGTACGCCCGGAGATGATCCGGCGGCCCACTTCCTTGGCGTCGTAGGGCCGTTGCTCGGGCCGTTTGGCCAGCAGGTCCAGGACGACCTTCTCCAGCCAGCCCGGCAGTTCGGCGCGGTGGTCGCGGGGCGGGGCTGGTGGGGTGTCACGGTGGCCGATGAGGATCGCCCAGGCGTCGGCGAGGTCGAACGGCGGTGCCCCGGTGGCGATCTCGTACAGCACGCAGCCCAGGGAGTACAGGTCGCTGCGCTGGTCGACCTCGGTGCCGCCGATCTGCTCCGGTGACATGTAGTGCGGGGTGCCCATGGCGATGCCGGTGCCGGTCAGCCGGGAGGTGAGGCCGATGTCGTGGCCGAGGCGTGCGATGCCGAAGTCGCAGAGCTTCACCGTGCCGTCGGTGAGCCGCATGATGTTGGCGGGTTTCAGGTCCCGGTGCACGATGCCCTGTTGATGGGTGTAGGCGAGGGCGGCGGCGACCTGCTCGGCGATGTCGACGACGTCGCCGACGGGCAGCGGATGGTGCTTGTTGTCCTCCATGAGCTGGCTGAGGTTGCGGCCGTCCAGCAGTTCCATCACGAGGTAGAGGATGCCGTCGTGCTCGCCGAAGTCGTGGACGACGGTCACCCCGCGGTGGGAGAGGGCGGCGGCCACTCTCGCCTCACGGCGGAACCGTTCGCGCAGGACGCGGGTGAACGCCTGGTCGTGGTGGGGGCCCAGCGGTTTGAGGCACTTGACGGCGACCTGGCGCCCGAGGGATTCGTCGCGGGCCCGCCACACCTCGCCCATCCCGCCCCGTCCGATCAGGTCGAGCAGCCGGTACCGCCCCTGGACCAGCCTGGTGTCAGCCATCGCGCGCCGTCGCCCCCCGTCGCTGCAGCCCCGCCCTCCCCAGGGGGTCGCGGTCAAGGTGCGGCCGCGCCGAACCGGCCCGTTCCGTGACACACTCCCCTGGTCGTCCAGTATGGCGGTCTAATGCCCGACTTTGTACGGTGCCGGGCGCGCGTCGGGACCGAGCCTCGCCATGGCGCGCAGGATGTGTTTGGGCGGGAGTTGCCAGCGCAGACGTGCGGGAACACTGCGCAGCAGGGTGCCGGTGGCGCGCAGTCGCCGGGTCACGACGGCGGGTTCGGGGGCCGGTCTGCCGTACAACTCGTGGGCGTACGGCGGCAGAGAGGCGTACGCCAGGTGGGCCACGCGCCGCCACAGCACCTCGCGCGCCGGTATCAGGAGCGGGTGCGTCGGGGGGCGGAGCAGGAAGTCGTCCACCGCGCGTGCGTCGGCTCCGGCGGCGAGCAGCGGCCGTACCTGGTGGAAGTAGGCGGCCATGTCCGCCCGGTCGGCCGGTACGGCGGCGTGGTCGAGGCCCACCAGGCGGGCGCTGACCCGGTGCTCGGCGAGGTAACGGTCGGCCTGGGCGTCGGTGAGCGGGAATCCTGAGCGGCGCAGGACGTGCAGATACGAGTCGATCTCGGCGCAGTGCACCCACAGCAGCAGTTCGGGGTCGTCCACGCCGTACCGCTCGCCGGTGTCCGGGTCGGTCGCGCCCAGCATGCTGTGGATCTTCCGCACCCGCGCCCCGGCCCGCTCGGCGGCCTCCGTCGTGCCGTAGGTCGTCGTGCCGACGAAGTTCGCGGTCCGCATCAGCCGGCCCCAGGCGTCGCGGCGGAAGTCGGAGTTCTCCATCACGCCGCGCACCGCGCGCGGGTGCAGGGCCTGGAGGTAGAGCGCGCGGACACCGGCGACCCACATCATCGGGTCGCCGTGCACCTGCCAGGTCACGGAGTCCGGGGTGAACAGCCCGGGGTCGCCGTTCATGACCGCAGACTAACGCCGGACCCGTGGCATCCCCAGTCCGATCCACGAGATGATCTCGCGCTGGATCTCGTTGTTGCCGCCGCCGAAGGTGAAGATGACCGCCGAGCGGTAGCCGCGTTCCAGGTCGCCGTGGAGGACCGCGCCGGCCGAGCCCTCCTTCAGCGGGCCCGCCGCACCGACGATCTCCATCAGCCAGGCGTAGGCGTCGCGGCGGGTCTCGGAGCCGTAGACCTTGACGGCGGAGGCGTCCTGCGGGGTGAGGGTGCCCTCCTGCACGGCGGTCACCATCTGCCAGTTCAGCAGCTTCATGGCGTCGAGGCGGGTGTGGGTGCGGGCGAGGTTGCGGCGCACCCAGGACAGGTCGACGACGCGGCGGCCGTCGGCGAGCTTGGTCTCCATGGCCCAGCGCTGGACGTCGTGCAGGGCGCGGATCGCCATGGTGCCGTGGGCCGCGAGGGTGACCCGCTCGTGGTTGAGCTGGTTGGTGATCAGCCGCCAGCCCTGGTTCTCCTCGCCGACCCGGCGGGAGACGGGGACCCGGATGTGCTCGTAGTAGCTGGCGGTGGTGTCGTGCGAGGCGAGGGTGTTGATCACGGTGCAGCTGTAGCCGGGGTCGGAGGTCGGCACCAGGAGCATGGTGATGCCCTTGTGCGGCGGGGCCTCGGGGTCGGTACGGGTGGCCAGCCAGACCCAGTCGGCGGTGTCCCCGTTGGTGGTCCAGATCTTCTGGCCGTCGACCACGTACTCGTCGCCCTCGCGGACGGCCCGGGTCTTCAGCGCGGCCAGGTCGGTGCCTGCGTCGGGCTCGCTGTAGCCGATGGCGAAGTCGATCTCGCCGGAGAGGATGCGCGGCAGGAAGTACGCCTTCTGCTCGTCCGTGCCGTACCGCATGATCGTCGGGCCGACCGTGTTCAGCGCCATCAGCGGGAGCGGTACGCCCGCCTGGGCGGCCTCGTCGAAGAAGATGAACTGTTCCATCGCGGTCAGACCCCGGCCGCCGTACTCCTTCGGCCAGCCGACGCCGAGCCAGCCGTCCGCGCCCAGCCGGCGGATCGTCTCCCGGTAGAAGCGTTTCTGCGCGGCCGGGTCGGCGTAGCGGGCGTAGGCGTTGTCCGGCACCAGGCCGGCGAAGTAGGCGCGCAGTTCGGTGCGCAGCCGCTGCTGCTCGGGCGTGTGGTCGAGGTGCACGGCGCCTCCAGGCTCCCGACGGGCGGTCCTGACGGCGCACACCGTAGAACGTGTTCCAGAAATTGGGAATGGCGACGCGGGCGCGCGAACCGGTCCGTTCCGGCGGGACCCGTTGGGAGGACGTGGTGGTGGGGTTCCTCAGGTGTCGGTGCGCGGGAAGCCCCCGGCACGGACCGGGGCGCCGGTCAGCGAGGCGGCGAGGTCGGCGATCAGGGTGCCGCCGGTCTCGCGGCCCGCTGCGCGGCGGACGTTCTCGCGGACCTCTGCGAGGCGTTGCCGGCGGTCGGCGTCGGCGAGCAGGTCCTCGATGGTGTCCACCAGGGCGTCGGGGTCGAAGCCGTAGGTGTCCGCCCGGACTCCGAAGCCGAGGTCGGCGACGCGTTGCGCGTTGTCGTACTGGTCCCGGAACAGCGGGAGGACGATCATCGGCAGACCCGCGGCGACGCCTTCGCCCAGGGTGTTGCTGCCGCCGTGGGTGATGAGGAGGTCGCAGTCGGGCAGCACGCCGGGCTGCGGCAGGAACGGCTCGCCGTACATGTTCGGGCCGAGGGTGACCTCGTGGTGGCAGGGGCCCATGGAGACGACGGTGCGGTGTCCGGTGCGGGCCACGACGTCCACGACGTGCTGGAGGAGCCGGGTGTCCAGGGACCCCAGGGAGCCCAGGGACAGGTAGATGACGGGTCCGGTGCCGGGCAGGTGGTCGGCCACCCGGAACCTGCGCTCGCCGGCTCGGACCACGGTGTCGAGCCGGTGCCAGCGCCGCGTGAACTCCGCCGGGCGCGGGTAGTCCAGTGCGCTCGGATAGGTGTAGAGATTGAGCCAGGGCGAGTCGTGGGAGAACCGCAGCGGTTCCAGCCGCGGGGCGCCCTGGGCGGTGCAGTAGGCGTCGAACTCGGCGTGCAGTCCGGTGTGCAGGGCCGCGTACTCGGCGTGGAAGGCGTCCCAGCCGGAGCGGTCGTCGAGCGGGTAGCCGGAGAAGGCGGGCGGCAGATCGGGGTCGGCCAGCTCCAGCGGGTTCGCCGAGACCGACCGGACCCAGGGGGTGCCGGAGGCGGCGACGGACGGGTCCGCACGGACGTTGTCCACCACGATCAGGTCGGGCCGGACCTCGTCGATGATCGCGCACAGCCGGGGGTGGGCGTACTCGGCGGCCCGCGCCAACTCGGCCCACTGCGGCCGGATCACGGTGCGCAGCTGTTCCAGGGTGGTGCCGCGGAAGTGCGCGGCGTTCTCGCGCACCCAGGCGGCCCACATCGCCGGGCCGCCGTCGGCCGGGTCGGTGGGCGGGGGCGAGGCGTCGTACACCTCCTCGTCGAAGCCGTGGGCGGCGGCGACCCCGCGGAAGCTGCCGTCCATCGCGAACACCGGCCGCTGGCCGCGGTCGCGGACCACCTCGGCCATCGCCCGTAGCGCGTTGTACGGACCCCAGGCGGCGGCGCCCGGGACGAAGAGGATCCGGGCGTCGTCAGACACGGGCCGGCCCCCGCCCGGACGGCGGGAGCCGGGGGCCGCCGTCGGTGTCGGACAACTCCGTTGCGCGCAGGGGTGGTTCTCCGGCGGGCACGGTCGTCGCCGTGCCGCGGTCGAACCCGTTGCGGTGCGAGCTCATCGGCCGCCTCTCGGTCCGGGGTCCGGGCCCGCAAGCGTGCCGCGGCCCTGGGGTGATGCCGCTCGACACCGTACGGCCACACCCTGGGGACACCGACAGATCCCCGAACGAAGACCTGTCCGCCGCCACGGCCGTGCTCCTACCTTTCTGTCCCACGCGACCCGGACATGGCCGGCCGCGGCGTCCCCGCTGCTCCGCCGGGCCGCCGGGCCCGCACCGGGCCGACGTGGCGTGTCACACCGACGAGATGGAGCCCTGCCCGTCATGACACAGCAACCTCTCGAGACCCTGCACGAACTGGCCTACGGCGCGTACCCGGCGCGCTGCCTCCAGGTCGTCAGCGAGATCGGCGTCGCCGACCACATCGACGACGAGCCGGTGCCGGTCGGCAAGCTCGCGGCGGCCTGCGGCGCCGACCCCGGCATGCTCACCCGGGCGCTGCGCCTGCTCGCCTCCTTCGACGTCTTCGAGGAACGGGACGGCGGCTACGCGCACACCGTCGCCTCCCGCCACCTGCGCGACGACCACCCGATGAGCGCACGCCCCCTGATCCGGCTGACGGGTCTGCCGATGCATCTGGACAGCCTCGCGCTGCTCCAGCACACCGTGACGACCGGGGAGCCCGGCATCGAGACGCTCCGGCCCGGCGGTATCTGGGCCTACCTCGACGGTCACCCCGACCAGGCCGAGATCTTCAACCGGGCCATGACCTCCAAGGCGGCCGCCGACGTCCCGGCGGTCGTCGACGCCTACGACTTCACGCCGTTCGCGGTGATCGCCGACATCGGCGGCGGTCGCGGGCACCTGCTGCGCGCCGTCCTGGACGCCGTGCCCGACGCCGAGGGCGTCCTGGTCGACCAGCCGAGCGTCATCGAGGCGCAGGGCTTCCCCGACCACCCGCGCCTGGGGCTGCGGGCCGGTGACTTCTTCGACGCGGTGCCGGCCGCCGACGCCTACGTGCTGATGCACGTCCTGCACAACTGGGACGACGAGCACGTGGCGCGGATCCTCGCGACGGTGAGGAAGTCGGCCGCCCCGGGAGCCACCCTGCTCGTCATCGAGAACGTGCTGCCCGACGACCGTCCGACCCCGGCGGCGCTCACTATGGACCTCATCATGCTCGCCCTCACCCGTGGCCGGGAACGCTCGGAGAGCGAGCTGTCCGCGCTCTTCGACGGCGCCGGGTTCCGTTTCACCGGCATGACCGAGACCTCGGGCACCATGCGCATCGCCGAGGCGAAGGCGGTCTGACCCTCCGATGGACCTTCCCTCGACCCACGCCGGTCTCTTCGACGGCTCGACCGACCGGCACGAGCGCATGTTCCCCGGTCCGGACCGGTTCGGCAACGTGTCGCGCGGCTTCGGCGTCTTGCGGGTGCGGGTCGCCCAGGACGACGGCGTCACCCCGGCCGTGGGGAGCCCGGCCGGGGTGACGCCGTTCTGTGCCGGTCATGGCCCGTGCTGGTCGTGGCCCGTGCTGGTCGGCTCGGCTACGCGGCGGGGCCCAGGAGGACGGGCAGCGCGGCGAGGTCGTTGCCGATGAAGGAGTGCTGGGGCTCCAGTTCGTCGGGGGCGATGGAGAGGGTCAGCCGGGGGAAGCGGTCGAACAGGGCCGGCAGGGCGATCTCGGCTTCGAGCCTGCCGAGCGGGGCGCCGACGCAGTAGTGGATGCCGTGGCCGAAGGCCAGGTGCTGCTTGTCGGCACGGTCGATGTGGAAGGCGGCCGGGTCGTCGTGGACGCCCGGGTCGCGGCCGTGGGCGCCGAAGCCTATGAGGATGGCGTCTCCGGCCCGTACGGTGACGCCCTCGCCGAGGTCGATGTCATCGGTGGCGAACCGCAGCGGCAGGTGCATGATCGGCGGGTGCAGCCGCAGCGTTTCGTCGATCACGTCGGTCCAGCGGGCCGGCTCGGCGAGGACGGCGGCGAGCTGGTCGGGGTGGGTGAGGAGTTCGCGCACCGCGGCGTCGATCAGGGCCACGGTGGTCTCACTGCCGCCGCCGATCATCGCGATGAGGGTGGAGACGAGCTCCGTCTCGCTGAGCCGGTCGCCGTCCTCCTCGTGGGCGGTCAGAAGCACGCTGGTCATGTCGTCGGCGGGTGCGCGGCGCTTGGCCTCGATGAGCGTCTGCATCGCACGGTAGAGGTCGTCGGCCACGGCCGCGGACTGCTCGGGCGTGACGTCGGTGGCGAACACCGCCCCCATGACGCGGAGCATCTCGGGCCGCTGGTCGGCGGGGACACCGAACAGGTCACAGATGACTCGGGTGGGCACACCGTGCGCGAACTCGGCGCGCAGGTCCACGTGTTCGTCGGCGCCTCGGTTCTCCAGGGCGTCCAGCAGATCGGTGACGACGACCTCGATCGCGGGCCGCAACTCTTCGATCCTGCGGGGGGTGAACGCCCTGCCGAGCAGCTGCCGCAGCCGCGCGTGGTCGCCGCCGTCGGAGGTGAACATGCTGACCACGTCGACCCACGGATAGAGCCACGGTACGGCGCCGGGCTGGTGTCCGGGCCAGGACTTGCGCGCGTCCTTGGAGACGTGCGGGTGGACGAGGAGCTGCCTGGCGACGTCTCCGCGGGTGACCGACCAGGCGACCACGTCCTCGGGCAGGCGCACGCGGACGGCGGGGCCGACGGCACGCAGTTCGTGGAGTTGCTCGTACAGACGTCTGCCGCCGTCGCTGTCGAGGGTCACGGCCTCGGTGTGAGGGCTGGTCACGCGGTACCTCCTGGGGTGTGGGCCGGGGTGTGGACACACGCTGGGGGTGCGGGCGGGAACGAACGCGGTACCGCCTTCGGCGTTTCGAGCGCCTCGCCACCGTACGGCCGCACCACGAGGACAGGCACAGATCCCCGAACGGGGACCTGTCGGGCGGCGGGGCCGGGTTCCTACCTTTTGGGCTGCGCCAACCACGGGTGTACCGGGGCAGGTTGGCGCCGCAGGTCCTTCGGGGCCGGAACGGGAGCGCGGGTGCTTCCTGGCGGCCTACGGCGTGGGGGGCGGCGCGGCGGGGCCGACCTCACGCCGGGAACGTACCTGCAACTTGGTGAGGATGTGCGAGACATGGGTCTCCACGGTGCGCCGCGAGAGCAGCAGCCGGGCGGCGATGTCGGGGTTGGACAGGCCCTCGGCGACCAGGTCGGCGACCCGCCGCTCGGTCGCGGTCAGCGCCTCCCAGCCGGACGACGGACGCACGTGCGGGGCCCGGCTCCCGGCACGTACGCCCCAGGGGCGCAGCCGCGCGGCGGTCCGGCGGGCGTCCCAGTCCGCGCCCAGCTCGCCGCAGACCGCGAGGGCCTCGCCGAAGGAGGCACGGGCCGCGTCGAGGTCCCCGGACCCGGCCTGGACGACGGCCAGATCCTCCAGGGCGTTGGCCAGATCCGGCTGCCGGTCGGCGGTGCGGTGGTAGCCGACGGCGGTGAGCAGCGGGGCCGGGTCCTGGTCGAGCAGCCCGGAACACCAGTCGGCGGCGGCCCTGGTCCGCGGCCGCGGCCGGCGGTCGGCGGCCTGGCGGGCGGCGAGCGTGGCCGCGGTCGCGATCTCCCGGTCGTCGGCGGCCAGCGCCAGCCGGACCAGGGCGGGCAGCCACTCCGGGTGGTTGCCGACGTCGTGCGCGTAGGTGTCGGCCATCAGCTCCGTGAGGACCTCGACGGCCTCGGGGAGCCGGCCCGCCCGTTCGGCGACCAGGCTGCGGGCCAGCAGCAGGTGTCCGGCGGCGACGGGCCCCTGCCCCGGGGTCCGGCCACCGCCCGGGGCGTCGAGGAGACCGGCCGCTTCCTCCCACTGCCCACGGCGGGCGCTGATCAGCGCCTTCAGGCCGCGGCGGGCCAGCCGCCACAGCGGCGGGAGATCGGTGACCTCGTCCAGCACGGTCAGCGCGTCGTCCCAGCGTCCGTGCTCGTAGTAGCGCTCGGCCCCCTGGACGAGGGTCATCGACAACCGGGTCGCGCCGACCCGTTCGGCGAGGTTGCGGGCCTGGGTGAGCGCCTCCTCGGCCTCCTGGAGACGGTCGACGCCGTCCAGGTCGGTGGCCCGGTGGCCGAGCAGGATGAGCCGCAGGTCGACGAGGTCCGGGTCGTTGCCGACCTCCGCCAGCGCCTCGTCGTTCAGGGCCAGGGCGCCGGCCTGGTCACCGTGCCAGCTGCGGATGACGGATGCGGCGTTCAGGGCGTATCCGACGGCCATCGGGTCGCCCAGTTTCCTGCCCTCGTCCAGCGCCTCCGCCATCGCCAGCCGGGCCCGGCCGATCTGCCCGAGTACGTGCCGGGCCAGCGCCACAAGGGCCAGCAGCCGGGCCCGCCAGACCGGTCCGATCCGGGGGTCGCCGGTGGCCGCGCGCCAGTTGTCGATCACGACCTCGTAGCGGCCCGTCCGCATCCCGATGGTGCTGAGCAGCCACCTGACCCGGCCGAGCAGCTCGGGGTCGGACGTCTGCCGCAGCACGGTCCGGGCCAGCTCCTCGGCACGGTCCAGGGGGCCCATGCGGAAGTAGAGCGCGGCCAGTTGCGCGGTGAGCACGAACAGCCGCGGATCGTCCGGGGCCGCCTGGCGCACGGCGTGTTCCAGGAGTTCCGCGGCGGCGATCGGGGCCCTTGCGACCAGCCGCTCGGCGTTGTCCGCGAGCCACTCCCACTCGCGGTCCTCGGCCGTCTCCAGGACCGGGAGGATCAGCTCGGCCACCCGCTCGACGGGAGCCCCGGAGGCCATCAGCTCCTGCGCCGCGCGCCGCAGGAACGCGGTCCGCAGGGCGGGCGGCATGGCCTCGTAGAGCACCTCCTTCAGAAGGCCGTGTCTGAAGCGCAGCCGGGACCCGGCGGACTCCAGCACGGCGGCGCCGAGCGCCTCCTCGGCCACGGCCAGCAGGGATCCCGTGCCGCGGCCCACCGCCGCCGCCAGGTCCCGCACCGAGAACTCCGGCCCGAGCAACGAGGCGGCGCGCAGTGCCTCCTGGGTGTCGGCGGAGAGCCCGGCCAGCCGGTCCGCGATCACGTCCCGCAACTCGGTGAGCTGCTCCACGTCCCGGCCGGCCGTCGTCAGCTCCACCCGGCCGTCCGCGGACCGCAGGGCGCCGACCCGTGCCAGGGCGTCCAGCAACTCCCTTACGTAGAGCGGGTTGCCCGCCGCGGAGCGCAGCCGTTCGGTGAGTACCGGTCCGGGTTCACCGCGCGCCAGCAGCCCGGTCAGCTCCGCGACGCGCTCCTCGGGCAACCGGTCCAGGGAGATCGACTGCCCGCCCATGGACCGCAGATCGCGGCGCAGCGGCTCCAACTCGGCACGGCCCGGTGCCGGACGGCAGGTGCCGATGACCAGCAAAGGCAGCTGGACCGAGGCCCGGCACAGCCGGCGCCACATCAACAGGCTCGCCTCGTCGGCCCAGTGCAGGTCCTCCACGGCCAGTACCAGCGGGCCGGTCGTACACAACCGGTCCACCAGGACGAGCAGTTGCTCGGTGGCCGCCACCACCGGGTCCCCGGCGAGCAGGCGCATGGTCCAGCCCGACGCCTGCTGGGGCTGCTCCAGGGCGAGCGCGGCCTCCGCACGCCGGGGGTCGGGTGAGCCTGCCTCGACGCCGAGGAGCCGGGTCATCACGGAGAGCGGAAGCCGTCGGCCCAGCTCGTCGCACTGGCCGGTGGAGACCTCGCAGCCGGTCGCGCGGGCTTTGGCCAGGGCGTGCGCAAGCAAGGTCGACTTGCCGATGCCCGGCTCACCCTCGATCAGCAGACTCCCGCCGCGACCTGCGGCGACATCGGAGAGCAAGCGATCCAACGTGGCCCGCTCCGCTTCCCGCCCGATCACCGGGTGCAGTTGTTGCCCGAGCATGCTCATGACTCTAGAGCCTTTCTGTGAGGTCCCACTCCGTTTCAGATGACGCCTGGGGAAACTGCGGCCTCACTCACACGGCCGCCCCCGGCTCACTGAGTCGGTGGTCCCCGGAGCCTCCGGGATCTCAGTGAGGCTCACGGATGTCTCCGTATCCGCGCTGCCGCAGGCTCGTTCCATCGGTCGGCAACGGATGGGGCGGCTCATGACGACGGCACTGGCACCCGAGGCACGCATCTCCGCACCGCAGGCGTCCCCCACCCCGGGGTCCCCGGAGCAGAAGATGCGGATGATCTACGACGTCAACAAGGGTTCCCTGATGCGCAGTCTGCTCGGGTGGACCCAGGGCGACCGCCAGACGGCCGAGGACCTCGTCCAGGAGACCATGCTCCGGGCCTGGCGCAATCTGGACATCCTGCCCGACGACCCGCGCGCGGTACGACCCTGGCTGCTGACGGTGTCGCGACGGCTGGCGATCGACATGCTGCGGGCCCGCTCCTCGCGCCCCACCGAGGTGGAGGACGATCCGCTGGAGTCGATACCGGTGGCAGCCGAGCCGCTGGAGCAGGTTCTCGACCGCCAGGTGCTGCGCACGGCGCTCGCCGAGCTGTCGGCCACCCACCGCGCGGTGCTGGCCCAGGTCTACTTCCTGCACCGGCCGGTCCGGCACGCGGCCGAGGCGCTCAACGTCCCGGAGGGCACGGTCAAGTCGCGCACCCACAACGCTCTGCGGGCGCTGCGTGAGGCGCTCGGCGACCGCAACGGGGCGACCCTGCGCGCCCGGCACGGCCTTCCGGCGCCGGCGCCGCGGCACCCGGGCGTGCGTCCGGCCGCACGGACCGCCGTCGCCGCGCACTGATCCGCTACGCCCGGGTCCCGGCCCTACCGGATCCCGGCGCGACGCTTCCTCCCGCTCCGGACCGATACGGGCCATCGCGTCCACGCCTCCTCGCGATGGAGACCGGCCTCCGGCCCGCTGCGGACGCAGTACTGGCCAGGGTCCGCCAACGCCTGTCCAGACAACGGAAGTTGCCCCGCCGTCAGTCCCGACGAGGGCCGTCGACCGCCGCGGCATGGGGCGGGTCCGTCCTCGCCGTAGAACGTTGTCAGTGGCGACGCCCATGGCCGGAACCGAGCTCCCGCCGGTGGCCGGGCCGCCGCTGCCCCGTAGGACGGCCGAACCGGCGTACCGGACGACGGCCCGGCCCACCCGGTGCACGGCCTCGGGCGCCCCGGCACCCGGAGCGCCCACGCCCTCCGTGGACACCGTGCCCTGAACGCCCTGCGCGCTCTCCGCGCCCTCCGCGCCCTCCGCGCCCTCCGCGCCCTCCGCGATCCAGTTCGTCGCCCGCCCCTCGGCCTCCGCACACACCGGCGGTCGAGGGGCGGTGCCGTGTTCTCTCGGTGCACCGGCCACGGGCAGCGTCTGCCCGGTGTGCCGGTGCTGCCGGTCTGCGGTGACGCGCAGGGCGGCGGCAGGTGTTGCGTCGTGGTGAGAGCACCGCGGCGGTCGGTGCGGGCCTTCGGCCGGAGGCACGGCCTGGGGCGCGCCGCACGGCCGATGCGTCAGGTCGGCGAGTTGACCGACCGCCGAGGTCATCGGGGCTTCGGTCTCCGTCCGGGACGCCAGCCGCCGGGCCGGTTCGTCGTGGGGCGCGCACGGTGCCCGGCGTACGGCTGTCCGCACCGCGGACCCGAGCGCGGGGCTGCCGGCCCCCGGCTCGCCACCCTGCATGGGCACGGCGCGGCCATGTCCCGTGCCGGGATCCGTCAACAGAGCTTCTTCCAGGGCGGGTTCGGCCTTCCGGCCGACCGTCGAGGCCGTCGTGTGCGCCGCCATGCCGCGGAGCGTAGCGATCGCCCAGGAGACGAAGGTTCCGCGGAGATGAACGTTTCCCGCTTCCCCTCCGTCCCGCCGGGCTCCTTCTCACGCGTCCAGGGCGACCTGGACCAGGGTCGGCGGCGCCTGGCGGCCGACCAGGACCCCGCGACCGGGCGGGCGGTGCGCCGCGCGCTCGCTGCCGAGCACCACGCCTTCCCGGGGGTCACCGGACAGGACCAGACCTGCGGTCCCCAACTCCTTCACGCGTGTCAGGAGTTGCTCGGACATCGAGCCACGGGCGCTGCCGGCGACCCGGCGGGCCACCACCATGTGCAGGCCGATCTCACGCGCCTGGGGCAGGAAGTCCAGCAGCGGATTGAGCGGTGACGTACGGCCGTTGGCGACCAGGTCGTAGTCGTCGACGACGACGTAGAACTCCGGGCCGGTCCACCAGTCGCGGTTGCGCAACTGCTGCATGGTCACGTTCGCCGGGGGCAGCCGCTCGGTGAGCTTGGCGACGACCTGTTCGACGTAGACCTGGGCCGCGTTGGCATCGCCGACGTAGGCGCCGATGTACTCCTCGTCCACCGCGCCCATCAGGGCCCGTCGGTAGTCGACGACGATGAAACGCGCTTCGAAGGCGGAGCGCCGGGCCGCCAGGCCCTTCATCCAGCCGCGCAGGAACGTGGACTTGCCGCTGCCGGCGTCGCCGAAGACCAGGAAGTGCGGGTCGGCGTCCGTGAGGTTCAGGCGGACCGGGGCGAGGTCGGTCTCGGCGATGCCGATCGGCACGCCCGGGGTGGTGTCGTCCTCGCGGATCCGGCTGGACAGTTCGGCGACGGTGAGCCGCTCGGGCAGCATCCGGATCGGCGGGGCCACGGCTCCCGACCAGGACGCCGCGAGCTTGCCGATCGCCTCCTCCTGCGCCTCCGCGAGGCCGTCGGCGGTGTCCTTGCCGTCGAGCCGGGGCAGGGCGACCTGGAACTGGATGCCGGGCGGCGCCATGCCGCGGCCGGGGGCGGAGAGGCCGAAGGCACGGGCCGCGCGGCGGTTGATCTCGGAGTCGCCCGGGTCGTTCAGGCGCAGTTCGAGGCGGGCCGAGATGGCGTCACGCAGCGCGGTGCGGATGTCGGCCCAGCGGCCCGCGGTCAGCACCAGGTGGACGGCGACGCCGAGGCCGCGGCCGGCGATGTCCAGGACGACCGCGTCGATGCCCTCCATCTCGCCGCGGATCGCACCCCAGTTGTCGATCACCAGGAAGACGTCGGCGGAGCGTATCCCCTTGGGCAGCCGGTCGGTGTTGCGCAGCCGCCGGAACTCGTCGGCGGAGTCGATGCCGAGGTGGCGGAAGAGCCGTTCCCTTTCGGCGATCAGCTGGCGCACCTCGGCCAGCGCGCGCCGGGCGCGGGCCGGGTCGTGCCGGCCGGCCACCCCGCTGACGTGCGGCGCCCGTTCGAAGGGCTGGAGCGAGCCGCCGCCGAAGTCCAGGCAGAGGAACTGCGCCTCGGCGGGCGTGTGGGTGAGCATCGTGGAGAGCATCAGGGTGCGCAGGAAGGTGCTCTTGCCGGTCTGCGGGGCACCGACCACCGCGAGGTGGCCGGCCTTGGCGAAGTCCGGTACGAGCGGCTGCTGGAGCTGCTGGAGCGGCACGTCCAGGACGCCGACCGGGGTGCGCAGTGCGCCCTTGTGCGTCCACCAGTCGGCGGACATACCCCGCTCGGGGTGGACCACGACTGGTCCGGTGAGGTCGTCCAGGGCCAGCGCGCCCGGCAGCGGGGGCAGCCACACCTGGTGCGCCAACTGGCCCGCTGTGCCGAGCCGTTCGACGATGACCTGCATTTCGCTCGGCCCGTCCAGCATGGGCCGCACCCGCTCACGCTCTTCCTCCGGCTCTGCGTCGGGGTCGGGCGGCAGCCGCAGCGCGAAGTGCACGGGATCGGTGGGCGGCGGCCCGGCGGCGAGGGCACGCTGCTCCTCCGACAGATGGGTCCCGGAGACATGGGCGACGCGGAAGCGTTCCAGGACCGTGTCGGCGACCTTGAGGTAGGCGGAACCGGGGATCGGCGGCAGCCGGTAGGCGTCCGGGGTGCCGATGACGACCCGGGACTCCGCCGCGGAGAAGGTGCGCAGGCAGATCCGGTAGGAGAGGTTGGCCTCCAGGCCGCGCAGCCGCCCCTCCTCCAGCCGTTGGGTGGCGAGCAGCAGGTGGATGCCGAGCGATCGGCCGACCCGGCCGATCTGGACGAAGAGGTCGATGAAGTCCGGCCGGGTGGCGAGCAGTTCGCCGAACTCGTCCACGATGACCAGCAGGTACGGCAGCGGCTCCAGGGGACGCCCGTCCGGGCCCGTGGCCCCGGCGGCGCGGCGCAGCTGGTACTCGCGGACGTTGTCGATGTTGCCGGCGTCGCGGAGCATCTTCTGGCGCCGCTGCTGTTCGCCGACGAGGGCGTCCTTGACCCGGTCGACCAGCGCGACCTCGTCCACCAGGTTGGTGATCAGGCCCGCCACATGTGGCAGGTCGGTGACACCGGCGAAGGTGGCGCCGCCCTTGAAGTCGACCAGGACCAGGCTGAGCAGTTCCGGTGAGTGGGTCATGGTCAGGCCGGTGACCAGGGTGCGCAGCAGTTCGCTCTTGCCGGAGCCGGTGGCGCCGACGATCAGGCCGTGCGGACCCATGCCGCCCTGCGCGGACTCCTTCAGGTCCAGGACGAGTTGCCGGCCGCCGCTGTCGAACCCGATCGGCATGCGCAGCACCTCCTCGTCCTGTGCGTCGACCCAGAGCGACTCGGGGCTGAAGTTCTCGAGGTCGGAGATGCCGAGCATGCTGGGCAGCGACATGGTCTGGGCGAGGATCTCCTCGCCCTCCGCGGACAGCCGCAGCGGGGCCAGCGCCCGGGCGACGGCCTCGCACAGCGGCAGTTCCGCGCGGCCCGCGACGGCCGATTCGACCGCCGAACGGGTGTCGGCGCGGCGGCCCTCCACGGTGACCGCGCCGTGCGCGTCGAGCCGTACCCGTACGTCTGCCCGGGTGGGCTCGTCGTTCTCCTGCTCCACCAGGCAGATCACGGTGATCGCGCTCTGCGGGCCGGCCGCCGCGAGGAGTTCGGCGGCGAGCGGCGAGCGGGCCCAGGCCGCCCGCGGCAGGTAGCGGTCGAGGACGACCACGAGGCGGCGGCGGGTGTCCGGGACGTCCCGGTCGGTCAGGCCCAGCCGGCGGGACGGCTGCTGGACGGCCGCTTCCAGAGCCTGCTGAAGGTGGTCGGCGATGCCCTCGAAGTCCTCCGCGACCAGCGGCACCACGCCGGCCTCCCCGGTGGTGTCCGGTTCATGGGTGTGGGGCAGCCACTTGGCCCAGTTCCAGTCCTCGCCGCCGGTCGCGATGGCGATGCCCACGTCGTCCGGGGCGTGCAGCACGGCGATCTGGCAGAGCAGGGCACGTACGGCCGCGCGGGCCGACTTGGACGGGCCGAGCACGCTGACCACGCCGGCCTTCGCCAGGTCCAGCACGGCGGGCTGGTCTCCGACCACGGACATGGTGTCGACCAGCCGGTCGGCGGCCGTCTTGGCGCGCGGGTCGTACTCCACGGTCGGGTCGTTGCGGGTGGACATCCGGATGGGCGTGGACAGCGGCGCGCTGCCCGTTCCCACGGACACCTTGAGGAAGTCGGCGTCGGTGACCCGGCGTTCCCATACCCGGCGGCGCTGGGAGGCGATCGCCCACAGCCGGTGCGGGGAGGGGAACTGCCAGGCGGCGACGGTGCGTTGGTTCTCCGCCACCTGCCGGGCGGTCCGCCGCACCTCGACCAGGTGGTCCAGGTAGCGGTCGCGGGCCCGCAGCTTCTGTTTACGGGCCTGGCCGCGCATCTGCATCCGGACGCCGACGGTGACGCCGATGGACATCACGACGAACGCGATGCCCAGCAGAACCAGCATCCGCCGGCCGCCGGACATCAGGTAGGCGGCCATGCTGATGCTGGACAGCAGCGGCATCAGCAGCATGAGCCAGCTGGCGTTGCTGTCCTTGCCGACCGGCTGCGGCGGCGCGGAGAGCACCACCGGGTCGGTGGGCAACGGGGGCGGTACGACCCTGGCGGGCCGGTGGAAGATGACCCGGGACATCAGTTCTCCTCGTCGGTCGGGCTCAGGGGCGGGGTCATCGCCGGGGACGGCGCTCGGGGAAGCGCGGTACTACGGGCGGCCTCTTCTCCCCGTTCTTGTCGCCGTTCAGCCCGGCCAGGATGTCCTGCAGGCCGCCCGTGATCCCCGACATGACCTCGGCGCGCTGCTCGGTGACGGTGTCGTGCGCGCTGTCGATGGCCTGGACGATCAGCCGGACCAGTCGCTCAGGGTTGTCGGGGTCGATCACCGACGGGTCGATACGCAGGTCCACGACCCGGCTCTCGGCCGACACGGTCGCGCTGACCATGCCGTCCGTGCTGTGGCCCGTGGCCTCGATGTTCCGCAGGTCGAGCTGGGCGTCGGCCACCGTGCCCTGCATCCGGCGGGCATGGTGCGCGAGCGCGGAGAAGTCGACCTGCTCGTACTCGGGCATGCGAGCATCTGCCTTCCTGGGGGCCGTTGTTCACTCGGGGGGTTGCGCTCAGGGGTTCCACTGGGAGATACGGATCCGAGGTCCGAACGGGTCTGTGTCAGTTTCTGGACGGGCAGATGTCGGTGGGCGTCCGCAGGGCGCCGACGGTGAGCATGGCCCGGCGACCGAGACCGTTGGCCACGGCACGGGCCAGTGCCATGCCCGCCATCGAGTGGTTCGGGTCCTCCATGCTCAGGTGCAGATCGACATGGCCGACCGCCAGGTCCTCCGCCGCCAGCCCCGCCCTGATGTGCTCGGTCAGCCCGGTGCCCAGCTCGTGCGCGTACTGTTCGCCCGGTGCCGGGTCCGCGGTGGCAAGCGCCTCGGACAGGGCCTGGAGTTCAGCCGGGGACACCACGTCCTCCACGCGGAACACCCGCTTTTCCAGCAGCGGTTCGAGGGGCAGCCGGCGCCCGGGGGCGGTCGGCGCCGGGGCGGGAACGTCGGTGTACGGCCGGTAGTCCGGGTTGGCGATCCACTCGCCGAGGGTGTTCCCCTCACCGGCGCCGGGGACGATCGGCCAGCCGCCCTTGACGAACCGGGAGGCGACGCCGCCCGCGAAGAGGACCTCGTTTCGGCCGGTGGTCTCCGGGCGGATCCCGTAGGCACCGAGCGTCGCGGTGATGTCGATACCGCCCGGCGTGTCGACCTCCCAGACATGGCCCTCGTGCAGCCGCTGCGCCGCTGCCTCGGGCGAGGTGTCGGCGCTCACGAACCCATGGCCGGGGCCGCCCACCTGTGCGTAGGCGACGAGGTCGAGGCCGGTGCCGCCGGGCACCAGCCCTTCGGTGCGGACCGTTTCGGGACTGCCGGTGGCCGCGACGAAGACGGGCCGCCCCGGGTACGGGATCGGCGGCGGGATGATGTCCGCCGCGTCCGTGGGAATCGCGGCGTTCGGCATCGGCCCCTCGACCAGCTCCATGACGGCGGGGGCGGGTTCCGTCTCCCGCCCGGCCGCGACCGGCGGCAACTCCTCGCCGCCGGTGCTGTGCGCGCCGGCCGTGGTCACGACGACGGGAGCGGGTGCCGCCGGCGCGGCCGGGACATGGGTGACCGGCTTGGGCGGGTCGGTGCGGACCCAGTCGGATCCGGATGCGGATGCGGATCCTGGGGGCTTCGGCGCCACGACGACGAAAGTCTTTTCCCTCAGGGTGTCGCGGAAGACATCGACGTCCACCGCGGGCGTGTACACGGTCCTGGCGGTGGCCGTCCGGCTGGACAGGGCCTTCGCCAGGGCCTCACCGCGGCCGGTGTGCGGCACGACCGCCACGAGTGCCTCGTGCAGCGGGCGAGCACTCAGCACCGGGTCGTTGGCCAGCAGTTCGGCGATCTCGTCGAGGGGCACCGGGCGCCGGGAGTCGTCGGGCCAGGGCATGTCGATGTGGTCGGGACCGCCCTCGCCCAGGACGAAGTAGGCGGGGGGCCGCTCGCCCAGGTACGCCCCGTCGGCGCGCCACGGCGCATTGTGCACCTTGGCGTTGGCTCCGTCGGTGCCGTTGGACGAGGCGAGATACCTGTCCGGGACCAACGGATCGGCCATCCGTATGTCGATCCAGTCGCGGCCGAGGATCTCGCGGTCGTCGGACAACAGCAGGGTGCGCGAGGACAGGGCACCGTTGCGCTCCAGGTGGTAGGCGGCGAGAGCGGTCGGGTTGCGGAGGTCACGGCCGACCGCGGCCGCCCCGCCCGTCGTCCACAGGAGTTCCGCTCGCCGTGCCTCGTCCACGGGCTGGGTGGACGCGTCCAGGTGCAGGGCCTTGACCGCCAGGGCGTCCACGTCGGTGGTCGCCTCCAGGGTCTCGACGGCCTGAACCGTCGCCCACAGCAGCCGCTGCCGGTGGACCTCCGTGACCTGGCCGGCCTTCAGGTCCAGGACCTGGACGGCCCGCTGGTCGGGATCGCCGTCCGCCAGCAGCCCGAGGGCCTTGTCGAGCGAGGGCAGCGGAACGAAGTCGCGCAGCGCCACCCCGGCGGGCTGGGTCTCCGCCGCCTCCAGCACGGCCTGGACGTCCGCCGGTTTCAAGGGCGGCCCCGCGGACCGTCCGGGATACGACCGAGCGATCCGGTCCAGCAGGTCCATGGTGAACGGTCCGGTGTCCCGCAGCTTCGGGTCGTTGCGGCGCATCGACTCCAGTGCGCCGATACCGCGCAGCAGCCGCTGGTACTTCCCGTGCGCATCGTCCTTGTCGTCCTCGACCGAGGGCCCGAACACCTGACGCAGGGCCCGCACCAGCCGCAGGGTCGCGACCCTGGTCTCCGCCGGGGCCGGGCCCTGGGCGGTGTGCAGACCCGCCGTACCGACCAGGTCGTCGAGCGCCGCCCCCGTCGGCTCCGGCCGCAGCTCCAGCCACTTGCCCCGCTCTCCCTCGGCGGTCGTGGCGATCCCCTGCTGGTTCACGCCGGCGGCGTGCGTGAGGTAGTGGACCCGGTCGACCGCGAACACCGTGCGGTCGACCTGGTTGGCCACCTGCTGAGCCTCGGAAAGGGTCGCCAGCGGGTCGGCGACGAAGGGGGCGCGGCTGGCGTCGTGAACGCTCGGGAGACCCTCCGCGGGTGCCGCGCCGACCCAGCACGACATGAGTACCAGGACTCCGTCGGCGGCGAGCCCCTGCAGACTCGGACGCCGCTGAAGGTACTCGCCGACCTGGTCACCGCGTGCCTTTCGGCGCGACCCGTCCGACCTCACCAGGGAGAACGCCCCGGGGGTCCCGTGCAGGACGAAGTAGTACGCCGGCCGGCCGACCCAGGGCAGGTTCTCCGCATCACCGTGCTGGTCCCAGTAGACGGGATCCATGTGAATGTACTCGTTCATCGTCGGCAGAGAATCGAAGTACCGCTCGCGTTCGAGCCGGTCGCTCTTGGTGAGGACGGCGCGGCCGTACGTGCGCCCGTCGGCGGCGAGGGTGTGACTCATGATCTCGTCGTCGGGTACCAGCGTCCCGTCGATCATGCGCACGAAGTGCTCGTGCCCCAGGGCCCGGCGGCCCGTGAGCGGCGGATCGTCCGGCTCGCTGGCGAACCAGCTTCCCAGCGGCTCCCCCTGAGCCTGGTCGTCGATCACCGCGATCCTGGTCTGCCGCGTCGACGGGTCCTCATACAGCTTCACCCTGCCGCTGTGCGACCACACGGTCCTGCCGCTCCGGGCGGCGGCCGTGCGCGGCAGACGCGGGCTCCCGGCACCCGCGTGCGGGACGGCGAGTACGACGGGGAGCCGGCCGTCGAGCGCGGCCAGGTCCTGGTCCATGGCCAGCAGTTCGGCGAACTCCTCCAGCGTCGCGCGCGGCCGGGAACGGTCCGCCAACCGCACCACGACATGGTCGTGATCACCCTTGGCCGCGACGACGTAGGGGCGGTTGTCACCGGCTCCCTGCTGCTCCCACAACGCCGTGGAGGTTTGCAGGCCGCTCCCGCTCGTCTGGTGGTAGGACGCCGTGATCATGTTCCGGACCGTCGTGTCCGACCAGTTGCGGCCCAGGACCCTGCCGTCGCGCCCGGTGATCCGGGTCGCGTCGGACAGCGCCCCCCGCTTCCAGAAGTCGAACGCGCCGAGCGCAGCCAGGCTCGTCGCCCGGCCGGCCGCGTTCGCCTCGTCCACCAGGTCGTACAGTGCTTGGCGTTGTGCCTCCCATACTGGCTCGTGCGGATCCAGGTGCAGGAGCCTGCGGGCGAGCGGATCCGGGTCGAAGGCTCCGTCGGCCAGACCGGATCCGGGCTCGGCCAGCCGGAGGCTGTTCAGCAGTTCGATGGCGGGTGAGCGGGGCTCCGGCTCGATGTCGATGTCCGCCTGCCGGCGCAGGTCCCGCAGGGCGGAGCCGTCGGCGGCCACGTTCCGCCCCTTGCTGCGGCTGACGATCCGGAAAGCGTCGGTGCCGACACGGTCGGCGCGCGCAACGTTCCGCTGAAGCAGGTCCAGGGCAGTGTCGATCTCGGTCCGGAGCACGTCGGCGACGGCGTCCGCGCGTTCCTGGCCCGTGCGTGTGGCGCCCCGATGACTGCTTCTCACCTTGAGCCACGAGCCGTTGCCGTGCCCGGTGACGGCGATCCACGGCGTCGCGAACCCCTCGCGGACGTCGCGCAGCCCCGCCTCGACCACCTTGCGGGCCAGAGCGGCGATGTTGCCGCGCTGATCCGGACCGACCTCCTTGGAGCCCTCCTCGAAGGTGACCTTCACTGTGGGCCAGGACCTCGAAGCCGCAGTCGTCTCCGAGGTGCTGGAGTCAGGGGAGGCGGTGCCGTCGACGACGGACGTCGGCGCGGGCGGTGCGGCGGAGGCGCGCGACGCCTCGTCGATCCCGTCGGTGACGTCGGTCCCGCCGTTCGCGACGGTCGTCGCCGTGGCCGCCGCTGCCGGCGCGGCCGGCTTCGGGGGGCGGGTGTGGATCCAGTCGGCGGAGCCCGGCCCGGTCGGCGGCGTGGTCACGACGATGACGTGCTCGCCGGCCGTGGTGTCGTGGAACAGCCGGATGTCCACGGCGGGCGAGTAGACCTTCCGGCCGGTCGCCGCCCGGTCGGTGAGGGCCTTCGTCAGGGAGGTGCCGCTGCCGGAGTGCGGCACGACCGGTACGACGGGCCTGGTCGGTTCGACGGCCGTCAGGTACCGGTCGTTGGTGAGCAACTCGGCGATCTCGTCGTGCGGTACCGGGCGCCGGGTGCCGTCGGGCCAGGGCATGTCGATGGTGTCGGCACCGCCGTCGGCCAGCAGGAAGTAGGCCGGAGTGGTCCGGTCTCCGCTGTTCGCGGAGGCGTTCCACGGGGCACTCCTGGCCTGCGCGCGGGCCGGATCGGCGCCGGACGCCACGGAGAGGTACCTCTCCGTGGCCAGCGGGCCGCTCAGCTGCCCGTCCGTCCAGTCGCGCCCGAGCGCCGCGCCGCTCGCCGTCCGGAGCAGCGTCCGGGACGACAGGGCGCCGTTGCGCTCGAGCTGGAAGGCGGCGAGCGCCACCGGGTTGCCGGTGTCGCGGCCGGCCGCGGCGGCCCCGGCGACCGTCCAGAAGAGCTCCTCGAGCCGTGCGTCGTCCACCGGACCGCTCAGGGCACCCAGATGCAGGACCTTGGCGGCCAGCGCGTCCACGTTCGGGGCGGCCTCCAGTGTCTCGACGGCCTTGACCATCGCCCACAGCAGTTGCTGCCGGTGCGCCGCGGTGACCGGTGCCGATCCCCGACGCAGGACGTGGCGCGCCCTCAGGTCGGGGTCGGCGTCCGCGGGCGTGGCGAGGGCCTGCTCCACGGAGGGCAGCGGAACGAAGTCACGCAGAGCCGTTCCGGGCTGCTGGGTCCGCGCCGCGTCCAGCAGCGTCTCGACGTCGTCCGGTGCCACCTCGGCGCCGGGGGCCGGGGACTGTCCGAGCCGGGACCGGGCCGCCCGGTCCAGCAGGTCGAGGGTGAACTGCCCGGTGTCCCGCAGCAGCGGATCGTCCAGGCGCATCGTCTCCAGCGCGCCGATACCGCCCAGCAGCCGCTGGTAGCGACCCGAGACATCCTCCCTGTCGTCCTCCACCGCGACGCCGAAGGTCTGTCGCAGGGCCCGCACCAGCCGCAGGGTCGCGACCCTGGTCTCCGCCGACGCGGGGCCCTGGGCGGTGTGCAGACCCGCCGTACGGGCCAGGGCGTCCAGCTCCGCCTCGCCCGGCTCGGGGCGCAGCTCCGCCCACTGGCCGCGCTTGCCGTCCCCGGTCGTGGCGATTCCCTGCTGGGGCGGCAGGGAGTCCCTGGCCGCGTAGTGCGATCGGTCGGCCGCGAACACGGTGCGGCCGGTCTGGTTGGCCACCCGCTGGGCCTCGGAGACGGTCTCCAGCCGGTCGGCGACGAAGGGAGCGCGACTGGCGGCGTTCACGGTGGTGGACCGCTCCGCGGGGGCGCCGGCCCAGCACGACATGATCACGATGACGCCGTCGGCGGCCAGCCCGCGCAGGCTCGGCCTGCGCCGCAGATACCCGCCGACCTGGTCGCCGCGGGCCCACTTGGCGGTGCCGTCCCGCCGTTCGAGCGAGAACCCGCCCGGCTGCCCGTGCAGGAAGAAGTAGTAAGCCTTGCGGCCCGCCCAGGGCACGTCGTCGACGGCTCCGTGCTGCTTCCCGGTGAGGGGGTCGAGATGCCGGTTCTCCGTCATCTCGGGCGCCGCGGCGAAGTACAACTCGCGGCTGAGCATGTCCGCCTTGTCGAAGACGGCGCGGCCGTGCGGGATGCCGTCGGCGGCCATGGTCTCGCTCAGGATCTCGTCGTCCGGGACGAGCGTGCCGTCGATCGTCTGTACGACGCGGTCCTCGGCGTCCACCGCCGGGTCCCCGGCCGTGAGTTCGTCCGGCTTGCCCGCGAACCAGTTGCCCAGCGGCTCCTGCGCGTCCGCGCGATGGCTCACCGCGATCCGGGTCCGCTTGTCCTTGGGGTCCTGGTACAAGGACACGGCGCCGCTGTGCGACCACACGGTCCTGCCGGTCCGGGCGGCGGCGGTGCGCGGCAGGCGCAGGTTCCCGGCGCCCGCTCCCGGTACCGCCAGAACGACGGCGACCCCGCTGTCGAGCGCGGCCAGGTCCGGGTCCATGGCGAGCAGTTCGGCGAAGTCCGCCAGCGGGACGCGCTGCCGGGAACCGTTCGCCAGGCGCACCATCACATGGTCCTGGTCCCCCTCGGCGACGACGACGAAGGGCCGGTGGTCACCGGACGCCTCGTGCCACAGGGCCGGCTCGAGGTCGACGAGGCGGCCGGCGCGCAGGGTGGCGTACGACATCGAGATCAGGTCCACGACCGGCTCGCCCGTCCAGTTGCGGCCCTGGGCCCTGCCGTCCGGTCCGGTGATCCGGGTCGCGGCGGACAGCGCTCCCTGCCGTACGAGGTGATACGCGCTCAGCGCCGCCAGGCTCGTCGCGCGGCCGGCCGCGGTGGCCGCGTCCATCACCGCGTGCAGTTCGCGCCGATGGGCGCTCGTCACCTTCTGTGCCGGTGGCAGACCCAGAATCCGGCGGGCGAGCGGATCCGGATCGAAGAGGCCCTGGTTGAGCGCGGGGTCGGGATCGGCCAGCCGCAGGGCGTCCAACTGCTCGAAGGCCGACGAGCGGGCCGCCACCTCGACCTCGATCGTCGCCTGCCGCCGCAGGGCCCGCAGCTCCGCGCCGCCGGACGAGCCGTCGGTGACGACGTCCTGGCCCCGGCTGCGCGTGGAGATCATGAATTCGCCGTCGCCGACACGCCTCGCGGAGGGCGGATCGTTCTGCTGGAGCAGGTACAGGGCGTTCCATATCTCGGTCCGCAGCTTCCCGGCGACGGCGTCCGCGCGCTCCTGGCCCGTGCGGCGGGCGCCCCAGTCACGGAGTCCCGGCGTGAGCCACGATCCGTTGCCGTACCCGGTGACGGTGATCTCGGGGGCCGAGAGCCCGGCCCGTACGTCACGCAGACCCACCTCCGCCACCCTGCGGGCGAACGTGCTGAGACAGCCGCTCCCGCGGTCGTCGATCTCCTTGGAGCCCTCCTCGAAGGTGACCTTTTCTCTGGTCCACGCCCGGGATGACGCGGTCGCGTCGGCGGTGGCCGGATCGACGGCATCCTGGCCAGCGGCCTGGCCGGCTGTGCCGACCGCGTGCGTCTGTTCCGGGCGGAGGTTGTGCGGGGACGGGGCAGGCATGGTGGGGAGGAGTTCGGGACGCACGCCGAGGTCCGGGGAGACGGTGGCGCCGGCCGCGGACCTCGCCTCGACGTGCCGCGTGGGCGCGGGCGCGTCGGTTGCCGACACCGCGGTGGTGACGGGTACCGCCGGTGACGCCGAGGCGGGCGGGACCAGAGCCGGAGGGTCCTTGCGGACCCAGCCGGTCTTGGAGCTCGGGTGGGCGGGCTCTTCGACGATGATGTCGTACTCGTTCCTCCTGGTGTCGTGGAACAGTTCGACGTTCACCGCGGGCATGTACACGGTCCTGCCGGTCGCCGCCCGGTCCGTGAGGGCCCTCATCAGCGGGCCGCTCCGCCGGGTGTGCGGCATGATCGGCACGATCGGGTCTTTCGGCGGACGAGCACTCAACACCGGGTCGTTGGCGAGCAGTTCGGCGATCTCCTCAGGGGGAACCGGGCGAGAGGAGCCGTCGGGCCAGGGCATGTCCACGTGGTCGCGACCACCGTCGGCCAGCACGAAGAAGGCGCTCCCGCCCGTGCCGGCTCCGCGAACGCGCCACGGCATACGGTGGAGCACGGCGCTGCTCGCACCGACGTTCGTGTCCACGGCGAGGTACTCGTCCCTGACCAGGGGATCGGTCATCGGCCTGCCGGTCCAGTTGCGGCCCACCGCCCGGCCACCGGACGACAGCAACAGCGTGTCCGGAGACAGGGCACCGGCCCGTTCGAGGTGGTACGCGGCGAGCGCGGTCGGGTTGTGGACGTCACGGCCGGCCGCGGCCGCCCCGGTCATCGTCCACAGGAGTTCCCCACGCCGTGCGTCGTCCACGGGCAGCGCGGAGCCGTCCAGGTGCAGGACCTTCACCGCCAGGGCATTCACATCGGCGGCGGCCGACAGGCCCTCGACAGCCTTGGCCGTCGCCCACAGCAGCCGCTGCCGGTGGACCGCCGTGACCGGACCGGACCCCAGGTCCAGGACCTGGACGGCCCGCCGCTCGGGATCGTCCGTCGCCAGCAAGGAGAGGGCCGCGTCCACCGACGGAAGCGGCACGAAGTCCCGCAGAGCCACCCCGGCCGGCTGGGTCCCTGCCGCCTCCAGCACGGTCAGGATCTCGGTCGAGTCCAAGGTCGTACCCGGGGGCTCGGCGCGTCCCGCGGACCGCTCGAGATGCGACCGGGCGACCCGGTCCAGCAGGTCCATGGTGAACGCACCGTTGTCCCGCAGCCCCGGATCGTCGCGGCGCATCGTCTCCAGTGCGCCGATACCGCGCAGCAGCCGCTGGTACTCCCCGTAGGCATCGTCCTTGTCGTCCTCGACCGAGGCGCCGAACACTTGCCGCAGCGCCCGCACCAGTCGCAGGGTCGCGGCCCTGTTCTCCTCCGAGGCCGGGTCCGTGCCCGTGTGCAGGCCCGCCGTACGGGCCAGTTCGTCGAGCGCCGCCCCGGTCGGCTCCGGCCGCAACTCCTTCCAGCCGCTCCGCTCCCCCTCGGCGGTCATGGCGACGCCTTGCCGGCTCTGCCCCCCGCCGCGCGAGACGTAGTGGACCCGATCGACCGCGAACACGGTGCGGTCGACCTGGTTGGCCACCTGCTGGGCCTCGGAAACGGTCGCCAGCGGGTCGGCGACGAAGGGGGCGCGGGCGGCCTCGCCGGGGACGGAGAGGTCGTCGGCGGCCGCGCCGGCCCAACACGACATGAGGACGACGACGCCGTCGGCGGCAAGCCGCCGCAGACTCGGGCGCCGCTGCAGATACCCGCCGATCTGGTCGCCCGGCGTGGTCCTGGCAGTCCCGTCCGCCCTCACGATCTGGAACGAGCCCGGGTTCCCGTGCAGGTAGAAGAAGTACGCGTCCCGGCCGAACCAGGGCACGTCCTCCGCGTCACCGTACTGATTCTGGGAGACGGGGTCGATGTGCACGTATTCGTTCGTACGCAGCACCGAATCGAAGTGCCCCTCCCGTTCGACCACGTCGCCCTTGGTGAGGACGGCGCGGCCGTACGGGCGCCCCTTGGCGGTGAGGGTGTGGCTCATGATCTCGTCGTCCGGGACCGGCGTACCGTCGATCACGCGCAGGAATCGCTCCTCGATCCCGGGCGCCCGGTCCACCAGCCCCGGACGGTCCGGCTCGCTGGCGAACCAGCTTCCCAACGGCTCCCCCGCTGACCGGCGGTTGACCACCGCGATCCGGGTCGTCCGCGTCGACGGGTCTTCGTGCAGCTTCACCTCGCCGGTGTGCGACCACACGGTCCTGCCGGTCCGGGCGGCGGCGGTACGCGGCAGGCGCGGACTCCGGGCGCCCGCGTGCGGGACGGCGAGGACGACGGGAAGCCGGTCGTCGAGCGCGGCCAGGTCCGGGTCCATGGCCAGCAGTTCGGCGAACTCCTCCAACGGCACGCGGGGCAGGGACCCGTCCGCCAGCCGCACCCCGACTCGCTCGTGATCGCCCTTGGCCGCGACGACGTACGGGCGGTTGTCATCGGGTCCCTGCCGCAGCCACAACGCCGTCGGGCTGTCGGCGACGCCGCCCTCGCGCAGCACGAGGTAGGACTCCGTGGGCAGGTCGCCTGCCGGGGTGCCCGTCCAGTTGCGGCCCAGGGCCCGGCCGTCCGCGCCGCTGATCCGGCTCGCGTCGGACAGCGCTCCCCGCCGCCACAGGTCGTATGCGCCCAGTGCCGCCAGACTCGTCGCCCGGCCCGCCGCGATCGCCTCGTCCACCAATGCGTACAGCGCGTGCCGGTCGGTGTCCCGCACCGTGTGCTGCGCGTCCAGGTGCAGAATCCGGCGGGCGAGCGGACCCGGATCGAAGGCGCCCTCGCGCAGACCGGGATCGGTGTCGGCCAGCCGTAGGGCGTCGAGGCGTGCGACGGCCTGCGAGCGGGGCGCCAGCTCGATCTCGATGGTCGCCTGCCGTCGCGCGGCCCCCGCGTCGGCGCCGCCGGACGGACCGTCGGCGGCGACGTCCCGCCCCCTGCTGTCGCTGACGATCACGAAGGCACTGGAATCGACGTGCCTGCCGGGCGGTTCGTTCCGCTGGAGCTGGTCGAGGGCGTTCCGTATCCCGGTCCGCAACAGTTCGGCGACGGCGTTGGCACGCCCCTGGCCCCTGCTTTCGGCGCCCCAATCGGGGCTTCTCGGCATGAGCCACGAGCCGTTGCCATGCCCGGTGACGGTGATCCAGGGTGCCTGCAGTCCCGCCCGAATGTCGCGCAGTCCCGCCCGCACCACCTTGCGGGCCAGATGGGCGAGGTAGCCGCGCTGGAGGGGGTCGACGTCCTCGGAGCCCTCCTTGAAGGTGACCTTTCCGGTGGTCCACGGCTCCGACGACGCGGTCCCCTCGGTGACGGCCGGATCGACGGCGCTCCGGCCGGCGGCAAAGGTGCCGCCGGCGACCGCGTCCGACTGTGCCGGGGTCGAAGGGGCACTCTTCCCCGGGCCGGTCAGCGGGCCGGCGGACATGCCGGGGATCAGTTCGGGGTGTGCGGGACCGGCGGCGAGGTCCCGCCAGGAGGCAGGGGTCGGCAGCCTGGCGAAGAGATCGTTGTTGTACAGCACGTTGCCGCGCAGGTCGGACGCCAGATCGCCGAAGCCGGTTCCGCTCCACTCCTTGCTGAAGGGCCGGACATCGTCGCCGGAGAACGTCACCGAGACCGCGTCGTCGGCCGGCTTGTGGGTGACGGTGATGGTGAGTTCGTCGGCGAGCCCGGGGCGGCTCACCACGAACGACCGGACCAGCGGGTCGGTGCCCACCTCGCGGACCGTGGCGTCCTCCAGGCCGTGCCACCTGCGGAGGGAGTCCTGTTCGAAAGCCCTGCCGAAGTCGGCGAACGCGGTCGCCGACGGAACACCCGGCCACGGCTCGGTGATCACGCTCTCCAGCTCACCGGCCGGGATCTGTTCCGCGCGGACCGGGATGACGGTGATGCCGTCCTCGACCCGGGACGGGCCGGTGCGGATCAGCCTGGTCGGGGCGAGGGTCACCTCCCACTGGTCCTGGTTGACTGCGGGCGCGTCATCGGCTGTCCTGGCGTAGCCGGGCGGGTAGGCCATGGCGAGCTTGCCGTGGTCGGCCGGGACGTCGATCTCGAAGATCACGCGGTTGCTGTTGATGCCCTGCCTGGCCCACGTGGCCTGGAACGCACGGGAGTTGGAGGTGGAGGCGGGCAGCCGCTCGATGAAGTGGTCGGCCTGTGCGGCATCGGGGTCCATGGACACACCGCGCCACAGGGTGACGCGCTGGTTCGGACCCGCGTACAACAGACCCCTGGTGATCTTGTTGAAGGTCCGGGCCTCGGCCACCAGGTCGGTGTCGCCCGCGAGGGCGCGGGGAGTGACGAAACCGCCGTAGCCCTTCTTGGAGGTGAACGTGCTGACGGTGACGTCCAGCATGTACACCTCCAGCTGGTGGTCGGCCGCGGCCGCGGCCAGATGGGTGCGGGCCAGGCTCACGGCCGCGTCCCAGCGTTCACCCTGCGCGCCGGGCAGGTGTGCGGGCCGTACCGGCGGGGCGAGATCCGGTGCGGACACCCTGACCAACTCACCCGTGGTACGGCGGTAGACCTGGTTGCCGGTCATCGAGGCGATGACGATCTCGTCGCCCTCTCCCAGCTTGGCCGGCCATTCGGCACCGTCGGCGGATACGTCCCCGACCCTTCCGCCCGCGATCGTGATCATGGAGCCGTGGAAGGAGCCCTCGCTGAGCCGGACGTTCTCCTCCGCGAGGCGCAGGCCGCCCAGGCGAGCGAAGGTCCAGGTGTGTACGGCCGGACCACCGGCCGCCGCCACCTCCTGGACCACGACCCGGTTGCTCACGTTCGCCACGGTGAACAGGCCCGAATCGGCACCGCTCCCCAGCAGCTTCGGAGCCTCGCCGCGAGGAGCCCGCAGAAGCAGCCCCTCGTGGCCGGGCACCTGGACGACCGTCCGCCCGTCGACCGCCGGGAGCGGCGCGGCGACGAGGTTCTCCTCCGACGCATGCACCGGCGCCTCGGCCACGGGCGCCTCGGCCGCAGGCACCTTGGCTGCGGGCACCTTGGCTGCGGGCACCGACTGCGGCTCGGGCTGCGGTACGTCCCGCAGGTCACGGATGACCGGCGGCCTGGGTGCCGGGGCCCTGAGGCTCTGCTGGACGTCGACCCCGAGTTCGGCCAGTCGCCGTTCGGCCGCCTGCATGCGGGCCGCCGCATCGACCTGACGCTGCCTCGGCGCCACCCGCGGGTCGGATGCGCTGGAGGAACTGGCACCGGTGCCCCTGGCCTCCTCCGCCGTACGGAGCACGGCGTTCAGCCGTTCCCATTCCGCGGCGGCGGCCGCACGCTCCTCCCACGCCTCGGATACAGCGGCCGCTCGCTCCTCCGGCGTCCGCGCCACGGCCCGCTCGTCGCGCACGGCGGCAGGCTGCTCGTCGCGCACGGCCTGCTTGCCGCGCCCGGCGGGAGACTGCTCGTCGGAGTACCGGGAAGCCGTCGGGGGCCGCGTCGCGGCATCGGGGCCGGTGGTGCCGGTCCGCCGCTCCGGAGACCGCCCGGTGCCGGAGCGGTGGTTCAGGGGCGGGGCGGGGTTGAGGAGGCCGACCGGGACGGCCGCGAGGTACTCGTCCCCGCGCTCGTACACCGTCACCGTGTTCGCACCGCGGACGGCAGCGGTGCCGAAGGTGTCGACCGTGCCGTCCTCGTGGACGAGGGTCAGATGAATCCCGTTGGCCCGCGCGGTCAGCTCGGCGGCCAGCAGTGCCGTGTCGCGGTCCCAGCGCCGGGCGGCGGTCAACTGCGCCCGGATCAGAGCCTCCTCCTGCGGGCGGGCGAGCGTCAGGGACGCGGGCAGCCGGCCTCCGCTCTGCCGGAACTCACGGAGCTGCTCCGGGGTGAGCGTCAGCCCGGCGGCCGTCAGCTCCTCCAGCCGGAACGTCGTCCGGGGGGCGAGCCGGGCGGTGACGGGCAGCGCCTCGGCCGGGCCGGGGACGGTCACGGTGGACTCGTCGGGAGCCTGCTCCCGGGCGGCCGCCAGCGCCGTCGTCACGGCCGCGTAGAAGCGGTTCCCGTCACCGGGGGGCTCCACCAGGTCGGAGACATACCCGTCGGGGTCGGTCAGTCGCCCGGGGTGGGTCGCCGCGTCGAACCGGGGCCGGCCCGCGTACGCGGCGTCGTCCAGACCCTCCCAGGTCCAGGGGCGGGAGGCGTGTGCGGGCAGGTCGCCCACGGGCGTGGGCGGCGAGGTCACCGCGGGCCGCGCGGCCCTGCCTGCGGTTCCTTCCGTCGCTGTCGGCTCCACGAGGCGGAAATGCCGGTCCGCCAGGTACAGCTCCACCCTCTGGGCGTCGGCCGCGGCCGGGGCATCGGGATCCGGCCCGTAGTCCTGGAAGGCACCGTCCGATCCGACGACCCGGATGACGACACCGAACCGCTGGGCGGCGAGCGACGCGAGCAGGTCGGCGGCGCCGTGGTCCCAGCCGGTCTCGTTGTCCGCGCGGGTCTCGCCGTCGGCGCCGGTCCCGGCGTCCGTGCCGGCCGGGCGGCGCAGCTGCGCGACGGCGATGGCGCGGCGCTGGGCTGCGGTCAGTGGCCGATGGCGCCGGCCGGGGGTGGGCTCCGGTCCGGCCGAGTGCGGGAGTACACCGAGGGCGTCGAACTCCCGCCGCTGCGGGGTGTCGGCCCCGAGGTCGACCCCGGCGGCGCGCAACTCGGCGTCGGTGAAGGTGTCCTTCGTGTCCGGGGCCGCGTAGGCGAGCAGTGGCGAGTCGTCCGGCAGCGCGGCCAGCCGGTCGGCGAACTCGCGGCGCAGGGTGTCCGCGTCACCGGCCGGGCGCAGGCTCGCGGCAAGCGCGTGGAAGAAGGAGCGGCCGTCCTGCGGCACGTCGACCAGGCGGTGCACCGTGCCGTCCTCGGGTGCGAGCAGCGCGGGCGAGCCGTCGGAGGTGACGGCGTCGGCGTAGCGCGGGCGTGGTGCGGCCTTGGGCTTCGCCTTGGCGGTGGCGGGGGTCAGTACCGGTTCGGGCACTCCGGCCCGGGTCCGGACCGCGTCCGGGTCGTCTCCGGTCCGCGGGTCGTCCGGCAGCCGGTGCCAGCGGGTCAGCCGGTCGGTCTCGGCCCGCACCTGGTGGAAGGCGGCGGCCGCGGCCTCCGCGGCGGTCTGCTGTTCGCCCACCTCCCGGACACGGGTGTCCAGAGCTTCCTGCGCCGCCCGGAAGGCCCGGACCGCGGTCGCCACGTTCCCGTCGGCGGCCTGCACCTGCTGGTCCACCGCGGCCCGCCGTGCGCCGGCCGCCTGCCTGGCCTCCTTGACGGTCTGGAACAGTTCGGCCTGCCGACGGTCCACCTCGCCCTGATCGAGTTCGGCGAGCCGCCTGTCCGCGATGTCCTGGGCCCGTCGCGCCAGGTCGATCTGCTCGTCGAGCGCGTCGAGTTGATCGCGTCCGAGCTCCGCCCGGCCGTCGTGCTCGGGTTGCGACGCGCTCAGTACTTCCCGCTCGGCGTCGAGCGCTTCCACCGTCGCCCGGGTGTTCTCGGCCGTGGTCCGGGCCTTGGCGAGCTGGTCCGACGGCGGGCGGTCGCGCCGGGCTTCGGCGGCCGTGACCGCGGCGACGAGTTCGGCGTGGGCGGCGATGTGTTCCTGCCGCGCGGCGGCGCGGAGCACATCGCGGTCGCGGCGCGCGACGGACCGGGCTGCGCCGGCCGCGTCGAGGGCGTCCTGCAGATCGGCGAGGCCGCGGCGCAGTTTCCAGTACTTCCCGTCGGCGTCGGACCACGCCTTGCCGGCGTCCTTCACCCGGTCCCAGGCCTTGGCGACCTGCGGAGGGAAGTTGGCGTCGGTGATCAGCCCGAGGTCGCGGGCGACGTCCTCGCGGACCCAGGCGATGGCTTGGCTCTCGGACTCGACGGCCTGCGGGCCGGGCCTGACCCCGCCGAAGGGGCCCATCAGGTGGTCCCGGACCCAGGTGGCGACCGAGCCGTCCTTGAACTGCCGGTTCACGTCGGCGACGCTCAGCCAGGTGACCGGGACGGCGAACGCGAACGCGCGGGCCGCCTTCGGCTTGACCCGGTCCTGCCGCACCCGTTCCTCGGTGTTCAACCGGCCGTCGGTCTCGATGGTGTCGGAGCCCGTGCCGCTCGCGCCGGGGCCGGTCAGACCGACCATGTCGGTCTTGACCGCCGGGAAGACGCCGAGCGACGAGTCCTGGGTACCGCCCTGGGAGGCGGTCACATTGGCGCTCTCCGTGTACCGGTCGGCCGCCTCCATCCGGACGTTGTCGGCCACCGTCAGCAACTCCGCGCCGGCGAAGTCCGGCCTGGAGTACATGGCCAGCGACCCGTCGGACCGGTCCGCGAACAGGTCCTCGGTCAGCCCGGCGACCTGATAGCCGTCGCTGCTCGCGCTGTCGTGGAAGAACGCGGAGAGCGCGCCCTTTCCGGTGCCGTCCTCCAGTGCCTGCGCGGAGCCGGTGCCCGGTGCGGTCAGGCCGTTGGCCGTCGCCTTGTCCAGTGCCCCGTCCAGCGCCGCGCCGGTCAGCGCTCCCCGGGTGCCGGACAGCGTGTTGTCGTAGGCCTTGGCCAGCGCGATGACGTTCGCCGCCTGGACCCGCTCCGCCCCGACCACCGTGCGTACCTGGAATCCCTCGGCCGGCATCGTGAACGGCCTGTCCGTGCCGTCGGGGTGCGGGGTGGCCCGCCACTCGGCGAGCTGCTCGGGCGTCGTGGGGATCTGGTCTCCGGTCAGCACGTTCACGCGGGGCGGCCCGGCGGCCGGCTCCGGCGCGGCCAACGGGTCGGGGTCGGCGTCCTGGGCGGTGGTCGCCGAGGTGTCCGGCCGCACGAGGCTGGTGGCCACCAGTTCGGTCAGCGTGCCGACGTCGCCCTCGGTGAGGACCTGCTGCTTCTTCTTCGCCTTCCGCTTCCTCCCGAGGCTCGACTCCGCCTTGTCGCCCTCGATCTCCATGCTGAGCTCGAGCCGGTACCGGGTGGCGAACTGGGCGTGCGGCTCATTGGTGTACGTCGACAGCAGCTTCGTGCGGGTGGCGGACCGGGACCCGGACGTCGTCTGCCGGTTGGAGCCCGTCTCCGCGTACGTGGGTCCCGCCGCGGTGACCGCCGGGTTGGAGGTGTGCACACCTTCGGTGTTGAGCACACCGATGTCGCGGCCCTTCGACGCGTCGAACGCCTCGCTGACGGTCTCGACCGCCAGCCGGTGGTCCTCCATCTCGATGCCCGGCCACAGCCCGGTGAACTCCTGACCGTTCGCGTCCGGAATCAGCCGCGCCCGCACCCGCACCGTCCGCGCGCCGATCCTGATCCGCTTCCAGCCGGGGCCACCGATCGTGGCCGGCGTCGAGGTCCCGATGCCCGTCATCTCGCGGCGGAGCGCGCGGACGACCCGGGCCGAGGCCAGCTGCCGGATGGCCTCCCGGCTCGCGTCGTCGATCCCCAGGTCACGGACCTTCTGGTCGAAGTCGTCCAGCACCCCGGTGGTGTCCAGGGAGTTCACCGGATAGGTGGCGAAGGGATTGTTCCGGAACCACTCCGGCTGCTTCCACCGGCTGATGTCGTACATCGGCACCGCGCCTGCCGCGTCCTTGATGACCTTCAGCAGGTGAGCGCTGCGCTCGGGAATGTGCCCGAGCCAGCCGCCGCTGACCTGCCACCGTTCCCCGGCCCAGTCGTGCACCCGGCTCGGCAGCAGGCGCGAGAGCGGCGCCAGCAGGCCGGCGGTACGCACCCCCGCGGCGACCTCGTGTTCCGCGTCGCCGGCGACCAGCACCTGGTGACCGGCGTCGACCCGGTTGATGTCCGAGGTGATGGTCCGGGAGACCTGATACGACTCCCCACGGGAGCGCCACCAGGGGCGAACCACCAGGCCGTAGCCGCCGGTGATGCCCGGGCCGGCCGAGTGGGAGTGGTTGTAGATCAGGGCGCCGCCGAAGGACTGTGTGAAGGACTTGGACTGGGACCCGGACGCCTGGGTGCTGCCGCCGACCGTCGCCTCGGTCCTGATCGCAGTGGGGCGGCCCAGGGCCCGCAGCGCCGTCACCCGCACCCGGTGCACCACGGTCCCCAGGTAGTTCAGGTACGGGCCCTTGCCGAACAGCCCTGTGGTGCGCGACCCCAGCGGGCCGGAAGACTGGTCGAAGTCAGCCGTCAGGAACTGCGCCCGCTCCGAGCGCACCGCCGCGTCGTGCGCGGGCGCGCCCTCCTCGGTGAGGTGCCACAGCCCTCCCGAGGCCTTCTTCAGGACCCTGTCCACGATGCCGGGCTCACCGCCCAGCGCCAGCACGGACACGGTGTGGTGGGGGTGCTGGCCGAGCGGCCCGGGCCCGCGGTCGGCGTCGCCGGCCGCGAGCGAGCCCTCCGCCAGCGCCTTGGCCTCGGCGGAGGTCATGGGCTCTCGCGTGATCCGGTCGGCGTCCGTGCCCGCGTACGGGTTGACGGCGCCCGCCGCGTGCGGGTTCCGGGCCGGCATGTGCTCCGAGGGGACGCTGAGCAGCACCCGGCCCCGCGTGGCGGGATCGGCGGCGGTGTCCCCGAGGACCTCGGTCTTGGCCTGGCTGAAGACGAAGGGCTGGGTGCCCAGGATGCCGAGCGAGGCGATGCCCCGGAGCAGGCTGCGGAAGCGCCAGTAGCCACCGGTGCTCGCGGTCAGCTTGAAGGCGTAGCTGTACAGGTGGGACGGCTTGTTGCTGACCGCCATCGGCTCGAACGTCGCGCTCGGGCCGTAGCCGGTCCCGTGCTGCGTCCGGCTGTCCGCCTGGTAACCCACCTGCCCGGTGCCACCGTGCGTGGGGGCGCCGACGTTGTCGACGGACTTGTCACGCACCGATGCCAGCACTTCGAACCCGGCGCCCGCACTCTGCGACATGCTCTGCTGCCCGGCGACGGAGGTGGCGCCCGGCGCGCTCTGCCGCATCTTGAGGTCGTTCTGGGTGCCCTCGTAGCGACGGCCGGTCAGTTCGGCGTCCAGCCAGATGTACCGGTAGCCGCGGGTGGCCCGGCCGGGCTCCACCAGACCGACCCGGATGCCGGTCGTGGTCATCGCCTCCAGGTTCCCGGCCATGCTGTGGTGGGACAGCGTGTTGATGACGGTCAGGGTGTTGGACAGCACCATCTGGTAGTGCGCGGCGTTCCGCCACGCGGACGGATCGCCGAGCTGGGCCAGTGGGGCGACCATCTCCGGGTACTTCTGGCCGACCACCTCCAGAACCTGGTCGATGAGGGTGTCGAGCAAGGTCCGCGCGGGTGCGGCGGACGTCTCGGTGAGCTCGATGCCGTCGGCGCCCTCCACCGCCGGGACGGCTGCCGCAGGTTGGCCGCTGTACCGGCCGTCGGCGAAGGTGAACTGTTCCACCCGGCTCATGCCGAGGGTGGGCGGGCGGTCCTCGGTGAGATACGCCGGGGCGAACGGCTCCGCGCCGCTCTGCACGCGCAGGGTCGTGCCGTCGTCCCATCCGGCCAGCCGGCGCGCCTCGGTGTGCGTCATCCGGTCCAGACTCCAGGTGACGAACGGTGTCGCCTGCGCGTCCCCGGTCTTGCGCACGTAGACGGTCTTCTCGACCAGGTACAGATCGGTGGCGGTGTCCTTCACCTGACCCACCGTCTTGAGCGCGCCGGAACCGCCCGTCGCCCGGGCGCGCCCCGAGGTGTGTCCGTAGCGTGCGCTCGGCCCGAACTGGAGGCGCAGTTTCACCGCGTCGGTGAGGCCGAACAGGCTCGGCAGGTTGAAGGTCGGACCCGCGACCGCGGCGAAGTCCTGATTGACCGACCGGGTCTCCCTGCGCTCGTTCCGAACCGTCAACTGACCGGTCTCACGCAGTTCCTGGAGGTCGGTCTCGGTGACGAACTTCGCCCGTCCCGGTATCACCCGGTCGATCACGAACGCGCCCAGCGGGGTGCGCTTCCTGTCGTCCGCCAGCAGCGGGACGCTGGTCACCCGGGAGTGGTTCAGCCGCCCGGCCAGCTGCTGGAAGCTGTCGGAGGAGAAGAGCGCGTCGAGCTCCTGGAAGGCGGAACTGCCGGGCTGGGCACCGATCCTGCTCGTCGCCCAGTCCCGGATCTCCCGGACCGGACCGAAGTCCTCGGTGTACACCATCCGGTAGTCGGACTCCGCGCTGAGCCGCATCGTCCTCGGTGTCCGGCCCGGCTGCGACTTGTCCGTGAGGCTGTCCGGCAGCCGCACCCCGAGACCGTCGCGCACTCCGAAGCCGAAGGCCTGGTCCGGCTGGGGCTGCTCGGCGGGCCTGCGCCGCCAGGGGGTGCCCAGGACGCCCTTGCGAGCGGCCCGCAGCGGCCCGTCGCTGACGGTCAGCTCGTAGTACACGTCGTCGAGATGCAGGTGGGAGGAGCCGGCGGAGCGGTTCTCGCTCTGGCTCACCACCTGTTGGCTCATCAGGTAGTCGAAGGCCCGCGTGTATCCGAACCGCGCGGAGATCCGGCCGAACCCGGCGAACAGCGCGCTCGGCGGTCCCACCGGCACGCCCGGAGCCAGCTGACGGGTGGTGGCGACCGTCTTGCCGGCCCCGGTGGTGACCTGGCTGCGGTTCAGGTTGTCGACCTTGGTGACCTTCCCCGCACCGTCGCCGAACCGCTCCCACTCCCCGTAGTTGCGCGTCCTGACGTGCAGCGTGCGGATCCGCCCCTCTGCGGTGCGGTACACGAAGTCACGCCCGTCGCCGGCGAACGTCCGCGGTGCGGTCGTCAGGGCTCGTCCCACCCGGCCGAGCAGGTCGTCGGTGCCGCTGCGGGACGGACGCCTTCCCTGCGGTCGCGCGTCCTGCGGCCGGGTCGCCGGATCCTGCCCGAGCAACCGCTCGATCTCCGCCGTGACCTGGTCGGCGCCGCGCAGCGTCACCTCGCTCTGGCCGAAGGCGACGGCGTCGTCGAGCACGGCCAGACGGTCGGGGTCGGTGAGCACATCCGGGTCGCCCTCGGCCATGAACGTCAGGAGGTTGAGGTAGTCCGGCATCCTGCTGCCGTCCTCGAACCGGTGGGGGCCCTGGTGGACGGGCGGTGCCAGCAGAGCCCCGTCCAGCCGGGCCGGCCGGTGCAGCTCCAGTTCCTCGTCGATCCGCGCACCGGGGAACCCGGGCCGCTGGACCGGCGGGGACGGGACGTCCTCGGCCGGCGGGGTGACGACGATGTCCGGGATCGCGGTCCGGGCCTGCACCGGCTCAGGCCCGCGCGGGGCACCGCCGGGTCCCATGCCCAGCTTCAGTTCCGCGAGGTCGGCGATCTCCTCGTCGGACTTCATGGCCATCACCGCGCGAACGATCACGTTCGTGGTCGACTGCGGGTCCTTCTTCCAGTACGACGGCAGCGCGGCGTACACCCGCGCCACCTTCGCGGCGCTCACGGGGCCCTTGGGCCAGTTCTGCCGCCGCAGTTCACTGTTCACGCCGGCCTTGAGCACGGCGAGCCTGAAGGCCGACAGGCCGTCGGCGAACGACGCCTGTTCGTTTTCCCCTTCCTGCTCCTGCTCCTGCTCCTGCTCCTGCTCCTGCTCCTGCTCCGAGGGCACCGGCTCCGTCGTGTTCCGGTACGTCTGCTCGAACGACCGGACGTGCTCCTCACGAATGCGTTGGAGCTCCTGACGGGCCCAACCGGCGACCGCCTCCGATGTCACGGTCACGGGTTCGATCCGCACGCCGGACAGGGCGTCGGCCAAGTCCTGGTGCGCGAGATGGCGGACGCGGGCCGCGTCCCGCAACGCGTCGAGCGCGGAGGTGAGTTCCGCCGTGGCCGGGATACGGGCGTCCGGCTGGGGACCTGCCGCGTACGCGACGAAGTCGTGGACGAGCGCCGCCTGCTGCGTCCGGTGCCAGAAGGCCAGCTCCTGCGACCAGTCGGAGTCCGCGCTCCGGCCCCGGGTCAGCTCGGCGGCCTGCCGGACCACGTCACCCATGGACTCGGCCCGGGTCAGGAGACCCGCCGCCACTCGCCGGACAGCCGCATCCAGGCGGCTCACCGTCTCCGCGGGGGTCCGGCCCTGGCCGGCGGCGAGCCACTCGGCGGTGTACTGCTCGCGCAGCTCCTGAAGCCGACTGCCGTACCAGGCACGCTGCTCCTGGGCCCACGACGGTCGCCCGCGCGTGAGGTCGACCCCGTCGGGGAGGGAGAGCGCCTTCCGGAACTGCTCGCGCGAGACCTCCTCGGCCCACCAGTCCCTGGACGCCTGCCGGTACTGCTGCCGGAACTGCTCCACCAGTTCCGGGGCCGGATCCTCCTCTGCGCTGGTGATCGCCGCGGCCATCGCCTGGCGGAAGTCCTCCCGGATCGACTGGGCCACACGTGAGCTGCCGAAGTAGGTGTCCGCCAGGCGCAGCTTCCCCGACGACAGGGCGACCTCGCGGTCGAAGACCTCGTACGCCTGTGCCGTGACCCGCGCCTGGCCGTACTCCTGCGCGAGCCTCGCGTCCAGCTCGGCGCGCAGCGCGTCGTGGTCGACGTCCGGCTGATGTGCCGCCTGCGTCCACCGGTCGGCGAACCACTCCCTGGTCTTCACCTGCTCCGCGTACGGGATGGTCTGCCGGAACGCCGGGGTGTCGGCAAGCCGCTGCTCGAACTCCTCGTACACCTGTGCGCGGAGTGCCGTCCCGGCACGTAGGTCCGCCAGCGCCCGGCCCGGGCCTTCCAACGGCAGCGACACGTCCTGCGTCCGCGCGTCGGGGGACTCGGTGCCCCGAGTGGCGGTCACGTCGGCCTGCTCGTGCGGTCGGTCGGATCGCTTGAACGGGGTCCGCTCGATCGTCAGCCGCGAGAGGTCGACCTTCCACTCGGGGTTCTGCCGCCACTGCCGGTGTTCCACGTCGAGTTGCGCGGCGTCGTCGTAGAGGGCCTGGATCCTCTCCTGCGCGGTGCGCACCGCCGTACCGCGGTCGTCCGGCGTCCGGGCCCCCGCCATCTCCTTCTCGAGGGAGTCCAGGACCTGCCGGCTGTCCTGCCGGAAGGTCTCGCGAACGCTCCGGGAGCCGATGGCCGACGCCTGCGTGTCGACCTGCCGGCGCACGTCGGACTCCGCCTCCAGCGAGGTGAATCTCTGCCGCAGCTGCGCCCGCCACGCCTCCTGTTCGGCGCGCCGGCGGGGCATCTCCACCTCGTGCACGAGATCGCGCCAGGCCTGACCGCGTGCCGTGCCGAAGACGTCGCCGCCCGCCCGCTCCGTGTGGAGCGCGGCTTCGACGTCGCGGCCGTGCGGGCCGTAGATCTCCTGGTGGGCCTGGGCGGAATCGCTCCGGAAGTCGTCGGCCACCTTGCCCAGGTCGTACCCGTTCAGCGCGTAGCGCCCGGAGACCGTTCCGGCCTCTTCGTCGACCTTGCTGGTCAGCTCGTTGAACCTGCGGCCTCCGGCGGCCAGCGCCTCGTCGAGGGCGCCCTCGTAGGCCAGCCGGTCACCCAGGGACCGGGTGTACGGGTCCAGGACCGCGTCGCCGAAGGCCGCTTCCCGTGCGTTCAGTTCCTCGGCGGACCACTGGCCCTCCTCGGGCATCCCGACATGTTCGCGGTAGGCGTCGGTGAGCGTCTTGTGCATGTCGTCCTGGACCCGCTTGGCCTGCGAGCCCAGCTCGGTCCCCTTCCGCACGCCGGCGGCCGCGTGGAGCCAGTCGTCCGCCTGCGTCAGCGCCTTCTCCAGGCCGGCGTGCAGGTCGTGCCGGGCGGCCATCTGCTGCATCAGCCGAATGTGCGCCTGACTCAGTTCGGCCGTGTACGTCGTCCAGTCCTCGGCGGACAGTTCCTCCGGCCTGCGGGAGCCGAGGATCCCGGTCAGCTCGTCATCGAAGGCCTTGCGGTGGTCGGCGAGCATCTTGTCGGCGACGTTCTGGGAGGCGACGTACCGATTCCCGCGCAGCTCATCGGCCTGCTCGCGCAGATCGCGCTCCGCTGCCTTCGCGTCGAGCCTGGCCGCCCAGCGGTCCTCCAGTTCACGCAGGGCCCGGTTGAACTGGTGGGCCGCGTCCGCGTACTCGGCGCTGGTCAGCTCGCGCACCGAACGGCCGTCGGAGAGTTCGCCGGTGGTCTGGGCGTACTCGTCGAGGAAGTCCTTGCGCACCGCGCCGATGTCGTCGGAAGACCGGTCCAGGCCTCTGGCGTCGGCCATGGCGTCGAAGCTGCGCGTGGCGTCCTCGGCCAGTGTCAGCCGGGTCTCCAGGCCGCGCACCATGGCGTCGAACCGCGGCTGGGCCCCGCTGACCAGCTCCGTCAGGAAGTCCCGGTGAACCAGGTGCCCGTCCAGGTCCAGCTGCCGGGTGATGTCGCGCAGCTCGGTGGTGAACTCGTCCAGGAAGTCGGTCCGGAAGTTCGCCTCGTCCCTCGCCGAGAACGGCCGCCGGTCGAACAGCGTCTCGGAGACGAACAAGTCGTCGGCGGGGCGGTCCGGATGGGTCAGAGCGCGGTCGAAGGCCTCCTCCGCCGCACCGCGCAGCTGACGCACCGCGGCCTCCAGCGCGAACTCCTGGGGAAGTCCCTCGTAGAGGCTCTGCTTCGCGGCCTCGCCCTGCCGGGCGCTGATGTCGCCCTGCTGGACGGCGTTCTCGATGTCCTCCATCCACGTTTCGAGCCGCTGCTTGACCTCCTCCCGCCACGGCCGCGGCTGACCGCTCTGGACCCTGTTCTCCTCGCGGATCATCTGGTCGGCCAATGTGCGTGCCGACAGGCCGTGTTCCAGGTTCCCGAGGTGGTCTTCCAGTTTGGCGGCCAGCGACTGCTCGAACGCGTCGGTGTTGCGGTCGGGTTCTCCCGCTCGGTGCTGCTCGTGGCGGGCCTCGTGGTAAGCACTGGCCACGGTGGAGACGAGGTCTTCCGGAACACCGAGTTTGCGGGCCCAGTCCTTCGGCCCTGAACTCTCGTCCGACGACCGCTGGATCGCCTCGACGAGCTCGGCGGGGGACGGACCCCGGTAGCTGTCGTCCAGCACCGACTCCAGTGCCTTGACGAGCTTGGCCTGCAGCGGGGAGTGCGACACGGCGCCGGTCTCGCTGTCCCTCCCGCCCCGCAGTTCCTCGGCCCGCTTCTCCGGATGTTCCTTCAGGTAGTCCCGGTGCTCCGCCACCGCCTTGCGGTAGGCGCCGGCCATCCCCTCGGCGTAGCGGTCCGGGACGCCCTCGTCCCTGACGACGGCCTCGATGTCACCGACCGCCTCGGACCTGACCGCGGGATAGTCGTGCGTCAGATCGCCGCGGACGTCCTCGAAGGCGTTCCACAGGCGCCGGTTGTGCTGCAGCCGCTGCTCGGCCCGTTCCGCCTCGTTCGCCAGCCTGCCTTCGTACGTCTCGTTCTGCCGGCGCTGCGATTCCTCGTACGCGGCGTTCTTCGCGTCCGACACGTCGTGCCGGTAGTCGTGGGAAACCTGCTCGTGCCCGAACTGCTCCCCGGTCCGGTCCCCGGACTGCGCGTGCGCCGGGTCGGTGCCGGTGGTGGCGGCGGCGGAGTCGTGTCGCGCCGTCTGATCGGCCGAGCCGTGGTCCCGGACCTGCCCCTGTGCCTCCCGCGCCGCCCTCGACGCGTCGCTCGCGTCGGTGGCCTTCGCAGCGGTGGGCCTGGACGTGCCGTCGGCGGACCTCCCGTCCGACGCCGTCCGCCCTGACCCGGCTTCCTCGGGCCTGGCGGCCGACCGCGCTTCCGCCGCGCCCCGCTGGGCGTGCGACCTCTCGCCGGGCACACCCGTCCGGGTCCCCCCGGCCCCGTCGGCCTCGGACGCGGCCCTGGCCGACGCTCCGTGCACCGTTGCGTCGGCCCGCACGATCCCCTCGGCCGCCTCCACGGGCGTGGTCCTGTCCTTCGCCGGCCCGGCGAGCGCGGCCGTGTCGCCGCCGTCACCCGACGCGGACCTGGCATCCGCCCGGCCCGCGGGCCGCACCTGCCGGCCGCCCAGACCGACGGCCGACTTCAGCGGCTCCCGTCCCGCGTTCGGAACCGTGCGTGTCCCCTCGGCGGCACCGGAGGCGCGCTGCCCCTGGTCCGCCCCCGAACGTACGGCGGTGTTCCCCAGGTTGGCCTGGCTGCCGATCCCCTTCGCCGCGGCGCTGCCGTCCGCCGTGCCGCGGGCACCCTGCTCTGCTGTCGCGGACCTGGCAGCCGTGCTTGCCGCCGCGTCCTGCGTGCCCGTACGGGCACCGCCCTCGACCTGCCCGACCGACGCCTCGCGCACCGGACCGGCCGGATGGACGACCTCCGGCTTCCCCGAGACGACGGACCGCACCGGAGCCACCGTCTCCTCCGCCCCCGCGGTACGCGCGCCCGTGCCGGGCGTGGCGGGATGGTCGTCGCCGACGGCCCGCAGCGCGCTCTGCGCCTGCCGCACCCCGGCGTCGACCGCCTTCCCCACGCCGGGTATCGCGTTGCCACCCGTGTCCTGCGCCTTCCCGCCGGCGGCGTCCGTCGCCGTGCTCGGCGTGTGGGGAGCCACCTCGTGCGGGGCGGCGGTGGCCGGCTGGGCATCCAGGTTCGTCCGCACCACGCGCTGCGCGCCGGAGGCGCCCACCGACTCCTGACCACCCGTCGGCTGTCCTGCCGTCGAGGCGTCCACGGTCCGCTGCGCGGCCTGTGCCGTCTTGGCCACACCGCTGAGGCCGGAGCCGACGTCGTGCAGGACGCTCTGGCCGGTGGAGCCGTCCGTCACGCCGCTCGTGATCGTGTTCGTGTTCCCGCCGCCCGTCTCGGTCTTCGGAGCCGGCTGTACGGGCTGGGTGGCGCCGTCGGTGACCGTCTTGACCGCCGAGGAACCGCCGGGCGAGGTGCCGGCCTCCACCGGGGTCACCTTGTTCGGTGCGGCCGTCCCGTCGCCGGCGCTCGGGCCGTCGGGGGCACCGGCCGTCGTCACCCTGGTCGGCGTCGGCGCCGGTGTCGTGTCCACCGACGTGCGCACCGTGGTGCCCGTGAGCGTCCGGGTCACGGCCGAGTTGACCTCGACGTCCGAGGACAGCGTCAGGTCGGACTTGGTGAGGCCCTTGGAGGAGTCGGCGATCGTCCCGCTGACGGAGGAGACGGAGGTGACCGAGGACGGCAGGGTCAGGCCCGTACCGCTGCCGGTGCCCGTCGACGAGTTGCCGACCGAGGTGCCCACGTCGCCGGTGCCGACGTTCACGTCGCCGACGTTCAAGTCGGCCTTCAGGATGTCCAGCTTCTCCCTGCCCACATTGACCAGGCCCTTGGCGGCGGAGGCCACGGCGACGCCGATCCCGCCCCACAACACCAGGTCCGAGATGAAGCCGGGGATCTGCTCCAGTGAGGTGGGGACGGGGATGAGCTGCTGAGCGGTGGTCTGCAGACCGGCGGCGGCGTTGCCCGCCGCCACCGAAGCCGCGTTGACGCCCATGAACTCGATGCCGAACCGGGCGACGTTCCCGGTGACGCCGGCCATCGTCACCACCCAGTCGGGCAGGGTGTTGCCGACTGCGGTGACAGCGCCGCCGACGAACTCGCCGACGCGAGTCCCCACACTCAGCAGCCAGGAGGCCGCGGTCGCCACCCACCCGCCGACGTTCGCGAGGAGTTCGAGCCCAGCGCCGAGGAGGCCGAGGAGTTCCGGTGCCACGAACAGGAGTGCGCCCAGAAAGACACCGACGAGGCCCGCGATCAGCTCCGACAGTGCCTGCTTCGCGAGAGTCTTCTCCTGCTCGGTCCGGAGCATGGCGTAATAGTTGATCATCTCGCCGGTGTCCCAGAACTCCTCGATGATTTCCATCACCGCTTCGCGTTGGTCCGCGAACGCCTGGGTCATGTACATCTCGGCATCGCCCTGCCATGCCCCGAGGTTCAGATCGAACTCGGCGCTGGTCATCCTGGCGGCCTGCTCGTCCAGGTAATCGCCGAAGTCGATGAGCGCGTTGCCGAGTTCGTAAACCGGATTGGGGTCCCAGTCCTTGTTGGGCGAAAACGAGTCAGACATGATCGGGGGCTACCTCAGAATCCGGTTTCGTTGACCGCGGTGGTGTGGTAGTTCTCGTCCGGCGCGCCGCTCGGCTGGTCCACCGTGTCGGTCGGCGAACCGGAGGAGGCCGATCCACTGCCGGCCTGCACTATCCCGGTGTGGAACTGCTCGAACATCGCCTTGATGGCACCTTCGCAGTTGGCGTAGTTCTGTGCGGCCTTGGCGATGCCCGTGGTGAGGGTATTGAGGACGCCCTTGGAGGGCTCCGCCTGCGTGCCGTAGAGCTGTTCCGTCACCGTCGTCCACCGGGTATTGAAATCGTCGGCGACGTCCGCCGCGTCCCCGGTCCAGGAAAGCCGCAGTTCGCTCAAGGAGTTCATGATGTCGGCGAGCGCGTCACTGATGTTCTGGCCGGCCGAGGTCACCTGGTCGCAGGCGGCGGTGAGACTGTTCGGATCCACCGAGAGCGTGACGGCGTTGTAGTCGTGGGGAATGTGCGACATTGGCTGATACCTCCTCAGGATCCCTGCGAATTGGCGACATTGGCGTTCTCGGCGGAGATGTAGTTCTCCTTGCTCGTCATCATGCGCTCGATCATGTCGGTGAGGAGATCCTGGAGGTCTCTCATGACTTTGTTGACCTGGGTGGAGATATCGCTGAACGAATTGCCGGCGGGGCCCTTCCAGGCGTCTTCGACGACGCGGTACTGATCCTGGATGGTGTTGATGTTGTCCTCGATCACATCGGCCCGGTTCCGGACCAGGGTGATGGACTCGCCCAACTGACCGATGTCGACGGTCCAGGCCCCGGGGGTCATCACCGTCGTGCCGTCGGCGAGCACGTAGGAGCCGTCGCTCTGCAGGGTGGCGCCGTCGATTCCGTTGTCGGTGACGAGGTAGGTGGAGCCGTCGGACGCGGTGAAGATGCCGGTCTGGGTGTCGAGGGTGCCGGTGAGCACGGTGCCGTCCGCCAGAACGACGGTGGTCCCGTCGGAGGAGTAGAAGTCGCCGCCCGACATGTAGCCGTAGAGAACCGTGCCGTCGGGCAGGGTCTTGGTCACCCCGTCCTTCAGGAAACTGCCGTCCGGCGTGCTGATGCCGTGTTCGACCTCGCCGTCCGCCGAGACGTAGACGGTCCCGTCCTGCGAGATCCAGCCGCCGTCCTGGGTGGCGCTCCCCAGCAGTGTTTGGCCGTCGACGGTCCGGGACACGAGGAACTGTCCGTCCGCCGTGGTCTGTCCGTTCAGCACCGTGCCGTCGGGCTGGACCTCGACGGTCCCGTCCTCCGACACCCACGTGCCGTCGCTCAGCACGCTTCCGTACACCTGCTGACCGTTGACGGTCCGCACCTCGCCGTTCGGCAGGAACGATCCGTCCGCCGAGGTCAGCCCGTGCTCGACCTCGCCGTCCGCCGAGACGTAGACGGTGCCGTCCTGCGAGATCCAGCCGCCGTCCTGGGTGGCGCTCCCCAGTAGCGTCTGCCCGCCGACGGTCCGCGCGGTGAGCGAGGAGGTGTCCTGCGACGTCGCCTCCTCGGACTCGTCCGAGCCGGTCTCCTCGGCCGAGTCCGAAGTGACCGTCCCACCATCGGCGGAACCGTCATCCGCGAGGGTGGTCGTGCCGTCGTCCGAGACCGCCGTGGTGCCGTCGCCCGAGACCGTGGTCGTCCCGTCGTCCGCGACTGACCTGGTGCCGTCGCCCGAGACCGTGGTCGTCCCGTCGTCCGCGACTGACCTGGTGCCGTCGTCCGTGACCGTGGTCGTCCCGTCGTCCGCGACTGACGTGGTGCCGTCGTCCGTGACCGTTGTCGTGCCGTCCGCGCCGGACGCCTCGCCGTCCGCCACGAACGATCCGTCCGACGAGGTCTGCCCGTGCTCCACCTCGCCGTCCGCCGAGACGTAGACGGTCCCGTCCTCGGAGATCCACCCGCCGTCCTGGGTGTCCGAGCCCAGCAGAGTCTGACCGTCGACGGTCCGCTCGGTCAGGAACTGCCCGTCCGACGAGATCTCACCGTGTTCGACGGCACCACCGGCGGTGACCATCGTCGTCCCGTCCTCCGACAAGAACGACCCATCGTCCAGCTGTGTCCCATAAACGGTCCGACCATCGATCTGCTGCACTTCGCCATTCGCCAGAAACGAACCGTCCGGCGCCGTCAGCCCATGCTCGATCTCACCCTCACTCGAGACGTAGACCGTCCCGTCCTGCGAGACCCACCCACCGTCCTGAGTGTCCGCACCCCACAGCGTCCGACCGTCGACGGTCCGCTCGGTCAGGAACTGCCCGTCCGACGTGGTCTGCCCATGCTCCACAACGCCGCCGGCCGTGACCATCGTCGTCCCGTCCTCCGACAGGAACGAGCCGTCGTCCAAACGCGTGCCATATACCTCCGCACCATCGATGGCGCGTACCTCGCCGTGAGCGAGAAAAGCGCCGTCCGGCGCCGTCAGACCGTGCTCCACCGCACCATCACCGGACACGTAGACCGTGCCGTCCTGGGAGATCCAGCCGCCGTCCTGAGTGTCAGAACCCCACAGATCCTGGCCCTCAACCATCCGTTCCGTGACGAACTGGCCGTCCGAAGTGGTCTGCCCGTGCTCGACCACACCCCCGGCCGTGACCATCGTCGTCCCGTCCTCCGACCGGAACGAGCCGTCATCCAGACGCGTGCCGTAAACGGTCTGACCGTCGATCTGCTGCGCTTCGCCATCTGCCAGGAACGCGCCGTCCGGTGCCGTCAAGCCATGCTCGACCGTGCCGTCACCGGACACGTAGACCGTCCCGTCCTGGGAGATCCAGCCGCCGTTCTGGGTGTCGGAGCCCAGCAGATGCTCGCCGTCGACGGTGCGTTCGGTGAGGGAGGACTGGTCGTCCGGCGCGGTCTGGCCGGGAGTTGTGTCGCCGGTGCCCGTGGTGGTCGTCGTAGCACCCGGTTGTGGTGACGTGGACTCGGCCGAACGGGTCTCGCCCTCGTGCGAGGTGGACGTCGGCTCGGTCCCCGAAGTGCCGTGATCGGGGCGGGTGTTGTCGCGGACCCAAAGTGTGTTGCCCGCGTCCGTGTGTTCCGGTGGCCGGTGGCCTTCGTGAACTCCATGGTTGTGATGACCGGGGTGGTCTGTCGCATCCGCCTCGCCGGTCGCCTGGGTGAAGAACGACTCGTCCAGGTCGACCAGTTGGCTGCCGTCGGGCGATTGACCGGGCGCGTCGGGAAAAGAACCGTGACCGTCGGCCACCGGTTCCGCCAGAGTGGAACTCCCGGAATCATCCGGCGCATTGGACGCGTCAGGCGACTGGCTCTCCTGGTCCGCCGACGCGGTCGCGGGTCCGAACAGCCCCCGGTCCAGGGAGATCAACGCCTCGCCGTCGGTGTGCGCGTCGGTCATCTCGCCCCGTCTCCTTTCCCCGCCCCGCCGGCGACTCCATATGTGTCCGCACGCTAAGGCTCGTGGAATGGCGGGAGATTGCGTAGATCCTTGTTCCTGACCTGGGGGACGTCCTGGAACGGGGACGTCGAGCGGTGCTCGATATCCCGGCACCATGGACAGGCCGTCCCATAGGCCGATGACCGAAGAAAGCGGGGTGTCCCATGGGCGACAGCGACAGCGACGACGTAAGCCCGCACGCATCGGAATACCAGAGCGACCCCTGGGTACCGAACGTGGACCCGGACGCGAGCGATCACGGCGACCAGGAGGACGCGGCCGAAACCTACTCCGAGATCTACGGGGTCACGGCGACGAACAATCCGACCGACGACTCGGGCGACGACGAGCCGCCGGACGAGATGGTGACCATGCCGAAGCTGAGCATGGCCTACACCACGTCCCCCGACCTGGTGCCCACCGAGCCGGGAGGCGGGTCGGGCGACAGTCCCGCCCCGCCGCCGGACACCAACGCCTTCTCGATCGACCTGGGCGCGCTGCGGGGCGCGGAGCAGACTTTCCTCGATGCCGTCTCGAACGTGACGAGCGCGTACGAAGCGCTGCGGACCAAGGTGCGGGCCGCCATCGACGACCCCAATCTGTTCGGCCAGGAGAATGGTCACCTTCTGTACGGCGGCCGGATGACGACCTGGGTACCCGACGAACTCGCCGAAAGCGGCGCGCAGTTCGCCGAGGCGATCAACCCGCAGCTGACGAAGGTCATGCAGGACGGTGCCGGCGGCATCGAACTGATGGGCAGCTTCACCGCGTTGCTGAACAACGCCGGCCAGACCTACGCGGCGACGGACGCGAAGTCGTCCATGACGGATCAGGTCCCGACCGCCGAGCCGGCGGTGCTGGTGAGTGACACGGAGTCGCCCTCGGCGATCTAGCGCGAACGGCGCACACGGAAGGGCGCCCGGCCGACTTCTCGGCCGGGCGCCGTTGCATTGCCCTGCTGCCCTGCCGGTACCTCACTCCACGACGACGGCCGGCAGGTCGTCCGGCAGCAGGGTCACCAGGTCGTCCGTCGTCGGCTCGACCAGTTCCACCACCCGCTGGGCGTGCCGTTCCGTCATGCGCTGGAAGATCTGGCGGGCGGTACGGCCGTTGCCGAAGCGGTCGTCGCGGACCAGGGCGCCGAAGTAGCCGCGCAGCGCCTCGCGGGTGTCCTGCGGCAGTTCGTACTCGTGCTTGGCCGCGTGGAACTCGACGATACGGCCCAGCTCTTCACTGCCGTAGTCGTCGAACATCAGGGTGCGGGTGAAGCGGGAGGCCAGGCCCGGGTTGATGTCGACGAAGCGTTCCATCTCGTCGGGGTAGCCGGCCACGATGACGACGACGTCGTCGCGGTGGTCCTCCATGAGTTTGACCAGGGTGGCGATGGCCTCGCGGCCGTAGTCGTTGCCCTGCCCGGCGGGCGTGAGCGCGTAGGCCTCGTCGATGAACAGGACGCCCCCGAGGGCGCGTTTGAAGACGGCGGTGGTCTTGGGCGCGGTGTGGCCGACGTACTCGCCGACCAGAGACCCGCGGTCGGCCTCGATCAGGTGGCCGCGGGAGAGCAGTCCGAGAGCGGCGAGGATACGGCCGTACAGGCGCGCCACCGTCGTCTTGCCGGTGCCGGGGTTGCCGGCGAAGACCAGGTGGCGGCTGAGCGGCGGCGCGGCGAGGCCGGCCTCGGTGCGCCGGCGGACCAGCTGCATGACCTTGACCATGGTGCTGACGTCCTGTTTGACGCTCTCCAGGCCGATCAGGTCGTCGAGTTCGGCCAGTACCTCGGAGAGGCTCTCCGCTCGGGTCTGCCGGGTTCCGGTGCTCTTGGCGTCCGGTGTCGCGGGGCCGCCGGACCGCCCGCCGGGTGTCACCGCGAGCGCCCCGGCGGCCGGCGCGGGCAGCGGTTCGCCGCCGCCGAGTGCCTCCTCCGGCATCGTGCTGATCTTCACGGCCTCGACGCGGCAGCCTTCGATGGCGGGGTCGGCGCCGTCGGCGAGTTTGAGGTCCTCGTCGGTGTCGTGGATACGGCAGCCGCGCAGCAGGGGCGTCGCCGCGCTGCCGACGTAGACGGCGGGGAAACCGGTGGCGCTGATGTCGCAGTCCTCGAAGCGGCCACCGGCGTTGTCGGCGATGTAGAGGCCGTTCTTCGCGGTGCCGGTGACGGTGGTGCCGCGGACCCGGGGCGTGGCCTTCGCCTGGACGACGAGACCGGTGCCCTTGGTGTCGGTGATGGAGCAGTCGGTCAGCCAGGCGGCGGCGCCCTCCCGGACGAAGACCCCGGCGGCGCCGGTGCCGGTGACGCGGGTGTCGACGACCAGTGCGGCGGTGCCGGCACCGATGTCGATGCCGACGCCGGAGCAGGAGCTGACGGAGCAGTCGTCGACGAGGGGACGGTGTTCGGTGCGCAGGCCGATACCGGTGGCGGCCTTGGTGATGCGGCAGCCGCGGGCGGACAGGTCGCCGCCGTCGACCTCGATGCCGCACAGCTCGGTGTCGTCGATCTTGGTGTCGGTGAGGGTGAGTAGAGCCTGGCCGACACTGCGCAGTCCGTGTTCGGGGGTGCCCTGGACCCGGCTGTCGTGGAGGGTCACCCGGCTGCCGTCGCCGGCGTGGACCCCGGTGTAGGCGGAGACGGTGACGGCGCAGTCGGTGAGGGTGAGGTGTGCGGTGTCGGAGGCGTAGACGCCGTTGGCGCCGGAGCGGGTGAAGGCTCCGCCGCGTACCTCCACCCGAGCCTCGCCGCCGGCCGCGAGGCCGGAGCCGGCGGTGTCGGTGGTGGTGGTGTCGTGCAGCCGGAGGCGGCCGGCGCCGGTGGCGACGACGCCGGCCGCGCGGATGTCGCTGATCCGGCAGTCGGTGAGGGAGGCGACGGCGCTGCCGGTGACGTGTACCGCGTCCCGGCCGGTGCGGGCGATCTCGCAGCCGCGCAGGGCGACCCCGAACTCGCCGCCGGCGGACGGTGCTTCACCGGCCGTGGCGTCGTCGGGGGCGGTGTCGGCGCCGGCGTCTCCGGTGATGACGACTCCGCCGGCCTCGCTGTCCCCGATCCGGCAGGTGCGCAGCACGGGCCGGGCGCTGTCGTCCACGGCGACGGCGGCGGCTCCGGTGTGGGTCACGGCGCACAGCTCCAGGGCGGCGCGGGCCGAGCCGGTGATCCGGATGCCGTGGCCGCCGGTGCGGGTCACCGAGACCCGGGTCAGGGTGGGGGCCGCGCCGTGGTCGACGAGGATTCCGACGGCGTCCACGTCGCTGATGCCGGTGTTCTCGACCACGGCCCGGCTGTCCCCGGCGAGATGGAGGCCGATGTCGCCGGTGTGGTGGAGTTCGCAGTCCCGGAGGACGGGGGCGGCGGTGCCGGTGACCTGGACGCCGGCGCCGGTGATCTCGCAGCCGGAGATCTCCACCGCGCCGGCGGTGACGAGGACGGCCGGTTCCCTGCCATGTCCCTCGAGGACCAGGCCCTGCACCCGGCCGCCGGGGCTCTGCACGGTGAGGGCGGGGCCGTGCGCACCGGCGACGATCCGCACCGTGCCGCGGCCCTTCTCCGCGGCGAGGGTGATGTCGCGGTCCAGGAGCACGCTCTCGGTGTAGGTGCCGGGCTGGACGGAGATCACGGCACCCTCGGGGGCCTCGCGGACGGCGGCGACGATCGTCTTGTACGTGCCCCAGCCGCGGGGGGCGACGCGCAGGCCGGCGGTCATGTCGAGGTGCAGGTGAGCCGCACCTGCGCGGCGGCGACATGGACACCCTCGGCCGCGTCGCCGCTCTCGGCGCCGGCGTCCACGAGCCTGACGGTCACCCGGCCGGTCCGCACGGTGAACGAGGGCGAGGTGAACCAGCGGCCCTGCCGCTCCTTGCCGACCTGGTCGACCATGAAACCGCCGAGCGCCTTGGGCTGCTCGGCCGCCTCGGCGCCGAAGGCGTAGTCGTCGCCGTAGTAGTAGAAGTACGCGGGCGAGCCGCCGACCAGGGTGCGGGAGGAGTTGGTGGGCACGAAGCTGGAGATCCGGCAGGACGCGACGGTGAAGTGCGAGCCGAAGTCGTACTTCCACAGGGCGTACCGGCTCGCGTCGAAGGCACTGGCCTTGCCGGAGACCGGCATGGAGAGGTACCCGCCGGTGCAGGCCTCGCCGGTGTAGCCGCCGCTGTCCGACTGGGTCCAGGCGGTGGTGCCGTCCGCGTCGGTCCCGGTGGAGTAGCCGTACGCGGCGAAGCTGGTCGAACCGTCGCTGCTCGCCGCGCAGTCGGGACCGGCGATGGCCTTCCAGGTCTGTCCGGAGCTCTGGCCGCCGGCCTGGTAGGGCGTGGCGTCCGGGCTGGGGGCGATCGGTTTGACCTCGTTGGGCAGTGCGAAGGCCGGGCCACCGAGCGCGCCGTACACCAGCGCGCCGAGGGCGACGGCCAGGAGCGTGGAGACGCTCACCACGAGCATGCGCTTGCCGGTCCGGCCTCGTGGGTCCTCCGGCCGTACGGATTCGGCGAATGCGGAGGAGAACTCACGCCAGTCCTCATCAATCATGCGGGAAAGCACCCCTCATTGTTGAGTGTCCGAATAATCCTGGGAAAGGGAACGCGAAAGGGACGGCGGGACGAATAGCCGTGGTGCGGGCGCACGGGTGGGCTACTCGGCCGCAGGGCACCCGACTTGAGTTACGTACGAGGTCACGGGCGGGTTCACGTGTTTTCTCTCACGGGGCGCGCAGCGGGGGTGGGGGCTGACGCGGGGGCTACGTTCGTACTCAGGAACTCACCGAACCTGAGAATGGCAGGAGCGCAATGTCCCCCCAGATTTCTCAGATCGCCGTTGTCGAGCAGCACAGTCTGGTGCGCCTGGGTCTGGAGACCCTGCTCTCCGGCAGCGCACTGCTGCGGGTGGTCGCGCTGGCCGCGGATCCCGCGGAGCTGCCGGAAGCCGACGCACAGGGTCTGGACGTCGTCGTCTACGGCGCTCCGCCGCAGCCCGGACCGGCGCTCGCCAAGACCGTCGCCGCGCTCACGCGGTGCGGACGGGTGCTGGTGGTCGCCGACTTCGCGGGCTGGCAGCCGGTGACCGACGCGCTGCGCGCCGGGGCCTACGGCTGCGTCGGCAAGCAGGCGGGCGAGCAGGAGCTGCTGCGCGCGGTCGAGACGGTCGCGCTGGGCGGTCTGCACATCGCGCCCGGCCTCGCCACCCGGCTCCACGACGAGCTGCGGCAGCCCGCCGGCACCCCCGCCCCGGCGCTCGCGCACCGGGAGCGGGAGGCGCTCCGGCTGCTGGCCACCGGTCTGACCCATGGTCAGATCGCCCGCCGGATGGGGCTGACGGAGGCCACGGTCAGCACCTACGTGAAGCGGATCAGGAACAAGCTGAACGTCCGCAACAAGGCGGACCTCACCCGGAAGGCGATCGAGCTCGGCCTGCTTCAGGGGGACGAGTTCCGCAGCCCCGCGCTGGCCGGCGGCTACTCCCCCGCCGGGTACACCTCCGCCGCCTGACATCGCACCGCGCCCTTTCCGCCGCAAAGCCGTCGAGCCGTCAAGCCGTCGAATCCCGCGTTGTGAAGCCCCGTCGTGACCGCCGCCCCGCACTCCCGTGTGCGGGCCGGCGGTCACAGCGGTATGCGCCGAACCGTCGGATCGCCGGCTCGTCAGATGTGGTGGCCCAGGCTGACGATGGCGCCGAACGCGCCGAACGTCGCCACCGCCAGGGCGACACTGCCCCCGGCCAGTACCGAGCCGAAGCCGGCCAGCCACCGGGGCCGCGCCATCGCCGGCAGGTCCGCGCGGCGCATCATGCGCCGGAATCCGTAGACCAGGAGCACGGCCGCGGCCAGGGCACTGCCCACGGGCCCGGCCCAGGTCCCGGAGCCGAAGCGCTCGGGGCCGGTGATCAGCAGGGTGAAGAGCCCGGCCGTACCGGCCACCAGCAGCGGCACCACCTCGGCGACCAGCCGGGCCGACCCGGCACGCAGCAGGACCGCGAGCCCCAGCAGTCCGGCCGCGAGGTCGGCGTACGGGGAGCCGGAGGCCGCCATGACCACCAGGCCGCCGCCGAGGACCAGGCTCAGGGCACCGCTCCAGCTCGCCAGCAGGACGGTCGCGGCGCGCACGGCGTGGGCGACCTCGTCGTCACGGGGCTCCTCCTGCACCCGCATCCTGACCCGCCGCCAGGTGAAGGCCACCGTGCCGCTGACGGCCGACGGCACGACGGTGAGCAGGGCGAACGCGGCCACGGCGACCACGCAGGCGGCCTGGACGGCGTCGGCCCGCAGTGCCGCCAGGCCGACGCCGAGCACGGTCGCGACGGCGGCCGTGAACAGGGTGGCGGAGGTGGTCACCGCCGGCGCCGCCACGGCGGCGAGGAAGGCGCCGAGCAGCGCGCCGAAGGCCAGGGCCGCCACTGCGAGCCCGGTCCTGGTCATGACGCCTTCCAGGCCGAGCTGGTCGGTGCCGTGGCCCAGCGCGGCGGACCAGGCGCTCAGGGCCAGCGCGGGCACCGCGCACAGGGCCATCGTCATCCGCAGGGCCGCCGGAACGGACCAGCTGCGCTCCGTCGCGACCCATGCCAGCGCCGGCAGCGCGAGTCCCGCGGCGAGCGCGAGGTCGAGGAGGACGCCCGTGCCCGGGCGGTGCCGGACGGCGAGCACGAACAGGGTGGCGACGAGCCAGCTCAGGGCGAGTGCGGTCAGGGTGTACGTCCGGGAGCGGGCGTCCCACCGGCGGTCCAGGACGCCCTCGGAGACCTCGGCGACCCGCTCGGCGACGTCGTGCACGACCGGGTCGTCCAGCTCGTCGGCGGTGGCGTCACGCAGGTAGAGGACCTGTCCGTCGGTGACGCCCAGTTCCGAGAGCGACCACTCCGGGGCGAAGGCACTCCCGGTCGCCGCGCCCAGGGTCCAGGCCGCCGGCATGATGTCGGACTCCCGCTGGTCGCACAGACGCGCCAGGGTGTCGGCATAGCTCACGATCGGGGCGCCGGCCGGGACCGCGAGGTCCACCTTCCGGCGCTCGCCGACGACGGTGATACGGCAGTGCTCATCCACGATGACGATTCCTCAGGGGATGCAGGGGTGTTCCGCCGCCGGGGCGACGGTCAGCGGTGCTGCCAGGTACGGGAGTTGGCCCACTCGGCCTCGGAGTAGTTGTTCCAGTTGACGTGCATCGCGTTGGCGATCTCGCCGAGCACGCCGCCCGGGCCGAAGAGGCCGTTGGCGGCGTAGTTCCACTCCGCTTCCAGACCCTCGAAGTACTGCTGCGCGGCGCCGTTCCAGTCGCCGCCGGCGAGGACCGGCTGGAGCTTGTTGATGAGGTCGTGGAGTTCGTCGGCGATGGTCTGGGCGACGCCGTTGATGTGCGTGCCCGAGCCGGCGAGTTCCTCCTTGACCATGAGGTTCGCGCCGTCGACGTTTCCTGCCATGATTCACTCCCTGGTGTTGCCGGATACCGGGTGGGGCCTTCGGGTGGCGCTGATGTGACGGTGGGTCAGCTGAGGTTGGCGCTCGACAGCCCGGCCTCGATGTTGTTGATCGAGGTGATGTTCTGCTGCTCGCTGTCGGTGTAGTTGACGTAGTTGCCGCGCAGCCCGCTGGCGATGTCGGTGAGCGCGTCGTGGAGCATGCGGGAGTAGATGTCGTACTCCTGCATGAGGGCCTGGAAGGTGTCCTGGGCGATGCCCTGCCACCAGCCCTCCATGTTGACCACGTAGGTCTTGAGGTCCGAGAGCTGTCCCTGGATCTCGGCCGCCGTGCTGTCGCACGACGTCGCGGCCAGCGAGATCTGCTCCGGTGTCACCTTGAAGTCGGTCACCGCACTGCTCCTGTCCGGGTGGACTGATACCGGTCCAGTTCAGCGTGGCAGCGGCAGCAGGAGCCCGACAGATCCCCATTCCGGTGTCCCCGGGACCTGGCGGACGGCGTCCCGGCGCGGCGCGGCAGGACGGCAGGGGTGCCGGAAGTCCCGCGCATCGCAGCGGACTTGCTCTCCCATCAGACAGGTGTCCCCACCTGACATGGCGCCAGCTCACCCAGTCGTCATGGGTGTCGAAGCCGGCCGACGCCGACCGCGTCATCGGCCGCCTCGGACCGTCGCTCACACCCGTACGAGGCCGGAGGGGGCCCACGGAAGGTGGGCCCAGGGGAGGAGGCTCCCCGCCCCTCCGGCTCGCAGCAACGCTCAGTCGATACAGAACTCGTTGCCCTCGATGTCCAGCATCGGGATGCACGACTCGTTGGTGCCATCGGCAAGCAGCGTTCGCACGTGCACCGCGCCGAGCGGGACCAGTCGTGCGCATTCGGCCTCAAGCGCGGCAAGGCGCTCCTTGCCCACGAGGCCGGTGCCGACCCGCACGTCGAGGTGCACCCGGTTCTTGACGACCTTCCCCTCGGGAACACGCTGGAAGTACAGTCGCGGGCCCACACCCGAGGGATCGATGCAGGCGAACCATGAATCCCGCTGCTCAGGTGGCTGCGAGCCCTTGTAGTCGTCCCAAGTGGCGAACCCCTCAGGTGGCGGCGGCACGACGTACCCCAACACCTCGCACCAGAAACGAGCCAGGCGCTCAGGTTCCGCGCAGTCAAAGGTGACTTGGAACTTCTTGATCTCTGACATCGGCGCAACATACCAGGACGCGTGGAGAGAGCTGACGGACGAGCAGCGGGCCTACGACAGGCCCGAAGCCGACGGTTCGGTCAGCGACTTGAACATGTGCACGTCCGCGTGGCCGCCGGGGATACCCAGGGTGCGGCCGGTCTCGGCATAGCCATGGCGCTGATAGAACCCGGGGGCCTGGAACGTGAAGGAGGACACGGCCACGCGATCGCAGCCGCGCCGCAGCGCTTCCTCCTCGGCGGCCTTCAGGATCTTGCTGCCCCAGCCGTCCTTGCGGCTGTCCTCCCGGACCCACAGCATCGAGATCCCGCACAGTCCACCCCAGGTCCACGCGGCCAGCCCGCCGATCAACTCGCCCGCCTCGTCGGTGACCTTGACCGACAGCGTGCCCTGCTCGGCCACACCCGTGGCGGCCGTGTTGAACGCGGTGAGCCCCTCGTCCAGCCGCCTGTTGAGCTCGGTGTCGCGCTCGCCCACGGTCAGGATCGGGCCAGTTCCATGATCGTCAGTCATGGCGGGGAGTATGCCAGTCCGGCCGGCCGCACAGTTCCCCACCGCTGACGACCTGGGTCCGCCTTCGCCACGGACCCTAGGGGCCCTCGCCCACCGGACCGGCGCACCGCTCCGGCCAGCCTCCGGCGCCGCTCTGGCCGTCCCGGCCCCGCAGCGCCTCGTCCAGGCCGGCGAGCGCGGCCCGGTCGGCCTCGCCCAGTTCGGCGTTCGCGTCCTGGCCCGGCGAAGACGCCGGTGCCCCGCCCGAGGCGGGCAGTTCGCGCAGCAGGACGACCGGGGACGGGCCGGTGCGCCGTACGTCGAGGATCACGAAGGGTGTGCCGGGGGCGAACACCACCTCCTGGACCTCTTCCGGCCTCTCGGGATCGTGGAACAGCGGCCGGGCGAGCCTGCCGGTCACCGACCAGATCGCGTACCGCGGGCCACGCGGCCGGTCCGCTCCCCCGGCCGCCCGCACGCCGCTGAGCGGTGCACGGTCCCGGAGTACGGTGCCGGGGCGCAGCGGGTCGTTCTCGGGGTCCTCCGCGTGCGGAAGCGCGGAGCCCGCGCCGCGCAGGACCGCACCCCTGTGCGTCGGCAGCCGGCGCAGCGCCGACACCAGACAGGCGGCGAACGGCAGGAGCCGGTCGTCGCGCCCGTGGCAGGCCGCGGCCAGGGCGCGGTGGTCGAGCAGTCCGCCCGCGTCGTCGAGGTAGAGCCGCAGCGCCGTCAGGTCCGCCTCGGCGGCTTCCCGTTCCACGTCCGCCATGGCGGGCAGTCGGCCGAGCGCGCGGGCGACGGCGGGCGCGTGCCGCTCCCAGGCCGGGCCGGCGAGCAGCCGCAGGGCCGTGTGCTCCGCGGGGCTGCTGCGGTGACCGGCGCGGAAGGAGGACCTCGCGTGCGCCGACCGTACCGGCTCCGCGCCGTCCGCGCGGGTCACGCCCGGCCGGGGTGGCCGCCCGTCCGTGGCGGCGGCCGCCAGGGGACGCCGGCTCAGGTACTCCCATGCCTCGTCGAGATCGGGCCCGGCGGGCGGATCGGGAACCACCGGCTCCCGGGGCACCGCGATCTCCTCCCGCCCCCGGATCAGATGCTCCCAGGCTCCGGCGAGATCGGGCGCGGCCACCGGATCAGCGGTGGTGCGGGGCACGGCCGGTGCTGCCTCGGCGACCGGGGCTCGCGAGTACGGGACGACCTCGGCCCCACCGGACCTGGTCGGCCTCTCTGCCGGCACCGGTGCCGGCACAGACGGCCGTGCCGGGGCCGCCTGGGTGCGTACGGCGTACCGGGTCGCCAGTTCGCGGAGCGCGGGAGCGTCCGCCGCGGTGGCGCAGTACACCTGGAGCAGGGCGCTCGCGCACACCTGCGGCGCCAGGGTGCCGAGCAGGGCGTCGAGGGCGGCCCACAGCGTGTGGTCCGGCCGCTCCCCCGGGACACCGGCCTCGACGACCGGTCCCTCCGGGCCGACCGCGAGCCCCCCGTCCGGGCGGGCGGCACCGTACCGGCCGACCCACAGCCCCGCACGGGTCACCGTCACCTGCCAGCGCCCGGTGAGCCGGACCGGGCCGTCCGGCGAACCGTCCGTGCCGGGGAGCGGTGCGGCACAGCCCAGCAGCCGGGGTTCCCGAGCGGGGTGGCACTCGGCGGCGTTGACGAACGGCAGCCAGCGGGGCGCACCGTCCGCCCCGAGCACGACGGATCGGACACCGCGGGTGCCTCCGGACGGGCCGTCGGTGAGCAGCGGCAGCCCGGTGGCGGCCACCACCGGGGCGCCGAGCCGTTCGGCCACGAGTTGGGCGAGCGGCAGCAGATCACCGGGACCACCGGGCGCCAACCGCACGCCGCCGCGCACCGGTTCGGGCAGGACGGAGAGCAGACCGGCGACCTCGTCCGCGACCGTGCCGTCTCCCGGCAGGCCGCACACCACCAGTGTGAGCCGTCGAGGGTCGAGCGGAACCGTGTGGTACAGGTCGCCCGGAACCGTGCCGGGGACCCGGGCAGACCGCAGCAACAGGCCGGCGGGGATCCGCTCGATCACCTGTCCGCCCGTGGTGTGTCCGGGAACCGCGTCGAGCCCGACCTCCCACGCGGGCCTCGGGCAGCGCACGCCGGTCGGCACCGGGGAGGCGGCTCCGGGGGCGAACCCCAGCCATCCGCCGGGCGCGTACAGCGAGCCACCGGGCACCATGTGCACCTCGGCGGCGGGAGCCTCCACGGTGACGCCCCAGCCGTCGGCGACCCGCCGGGCCAACGCCGGCCGACCCGGCCGTTCCCCGCCCGTGCCCGCCATCGCCAGGCGTACGGCGGTACGGCCGGCCGCGCGCAGCGAGTCGAGCAATCCGCTCAGGCGGGGCCAGAAGTCCGCCTGTGCCATGGTCCCCGGGTCGGCGAGCAGCGTCACCGTCGGATCGCCGGACCAGCGCAGCACGCGGACGAGGTCGTCGATCTCGGCGTCGCTCGCCGGCGCGGGGGTGCCGGACCGGAGCACCAGCAGGCGGTCGTGCTCCTCGACGCGTACGGTCGCGTCACCCGCGGTGGCCCTGCCGGTGGTTGACTGTGCCATCCCCGCTCACTTTCGGGTCGTTGTCGGGGTGCGGTGAGGGCTACGACGCCGGTACGACCGTCCGGCGCGCGGTCGAGGACCTCCGCCTCGGCGCCGCCCGTCCGGCCCCGGTCCGCTCGGCATCAGGAACGTCCCGCCACGGCCGAGCACGAGGTGGCGGCCGCGACGTCGTCACCCCGGCCGACGACCGACGGCTGCGGCGACAGGACACCGGTGCCCTTCGCCTGCCTGGCCGCCACAACCGGAACGAGTTCCCGCGCCGCAGCCGACCTCCGCACCCGCGCACCGGCACCCGTGGCAGCGGCAGCTGGCGGGGGCGTCCGCGACTCGGCAGCAACCGGAGGAGTCCGCGACTCGGCGGCGCCCACAGGCGTCCCAGCCCCGTCGGCGGCCCGCGGCATCCGCGACTCGGCGGCGCCCACCGGCACCTGAAGCTCACCAGCAGCCGCAGGCATCCGAGGCTGGGCGGCGGCCCGCGGCATCCGCGACTCGGCGGCGCCCACAGGCACCTGAAGCTCACCAGCAGCCGCAGGCATCCGACGCTCACTGACAGCCGCAGGCGTCCGAGGCCCGCCCACCGCCGAACGCGTCCCATGTTCGTTGATCGCCGGAGGCGTCCTGTGGTGGTCCTCGGTCGTCGGTGAGGGCGTCATCGGGACCGGTACGGCGGACGGCAGGTGTGGTGTGGGCGGGGTGGCGTGCGCGGCCTCCAGCTGCTCCCGGTAGCGTTCCGCGGCGCGCAGCCAACGGCCGTCCGGGCCCGGCACCTTCTGCCGCAGGGAGATGATCGACGGCGCGATGCGCAGGGCGAGCGCGATGTCGCCGGTGTCCCGCCAGCAGGCGTCCGCGTTGGCGGCGGCCTGCTCCGCGTCCACGCTGCCCATGCCGGCGGTCACCAGCAGGCTGAACGCGACCCGCCGGTAGAGGTCCGCCGCGAGGGCGTTGTGACCGGCCAGCCGCATCACGTGCGCCCTGATCTGACGGATCTGCAGGGATGTGGGGTGCTCCGAGCCGTGGGTGGTGAACGCCTCGCGTTCGAGCGCGGTGGCGAGGGCCGTGGCGTCGTCGTACCGGCCCCCGTTGGCGGCCTGCACGATGCCGCCGATCCGCTCGCGGTAGCGGGAGAACCCGTCCGGCGCGGGAGCCTCCGCGGTGGGCGCCGGGACGGCCCGCGCGTCGGCGGCCGGTTCCGGCAGGGCGTCCGGGTCGGCGCCGGCGGTCGGCGGCCACAGCATCCGGACGCCGTGCTGCACGGCGAGCCTGCGCAGCATCCGGCTCTCGTCGGCCGAGCGGCCGGGCGCGTGCAGGACGGCGTACTCACGTGCCTCGGGGTCGAGATAGTCGAGCACATGCGACAGGGCGGACCAGCAGGTCTCGTCGAGCGGCTGGTCCGACGGGCCGATCTCGACGGCGAGTTGGTCCGCGAGCACGGGGCGGCCGGCGAGCGGCAGGGGCCGGCCGACGGGTCCCAGGGCGAGCCCCGACCGGGTCATGGTGACCTGCCATCGCTCCGACAGCCGGACCACTCCGGCGTCCTCTTCCCGGGCGTCGGGCACCGGAGAGCGCCAGCGCAGCAGGCGGGGACCGGGGGTTTCGTCGTCGCGGCCGGCGGCACCGGGACGGCAGACGACGGCTTCGACGTAGGGCCGCCAGGTGGGCCGGCCCGCGCCGTCGACGAGGACCGATCCGAGTACGGGCTCAGAATGGCCGTCGGAGTCGGCGTCCGCCTCGGAGTCGGCGTCGGCCGGCGTGGCGGTCCGGGCCGCCAGGGGCGGCCCGGTCAGCACCTCCACCTCGATGTCCAGCGCGTCGGTGACCTGCTGGACGGCGGGCAGCAGGTCGCCCTCGGCGCCGGGTGCGACGCGGACCCGCGCGCGCACCGCGGGCGGCAGCGCGGCGAGCAGCGCGGCCAGGTCGTCGGCGGGGATCCGGGCGCCGCCGCCCGGGCCCGGCACGCCGACCAGCACGGTGGGGTGGCCGGTGTCGACGGGCACCGCGTAGCACAGGGCACCGGGTGCGGGCGGCGGTGTTCCCGGGGGCTGGAGCAGCACACCGCTGGGGACGGGGCGGACGGTGTAGCCGCCGGCGGTGCGTTCGGGCAGCGCCGCGAAGGCGGTCCCCCAGCCGGGGGCCGGATGGCGGACGCCGAGCGGTGTCGGCTCCGTGCCGGGCTGGAAGAGCTGCCAGCCGCCGGACGGTTCGGCGGGGTCGGGGACGAAGAGGGTGCCGCCGGGGACCAGCAGCGCGCTGCCGTCGGGGGCGATCACGCCGAACCCCCAGGCGTCGGCGATCCGCTGGGCGAGTGCGGGCCGGTCGGCGCCCCCGCTGCCGGCGCCCGAGACGACCAGGCGCAGGGTGGTCGTACCGTCGTCCCGGAGCATGTCGAGGACGTCGCCGAGCCGGGTCCACAGCGCGGGCGGCACGGGGCCGTCGACGCCCACGACGACGGTGGCGACGGTCTGGCCCCCCTCGGCACCCAGTGACCGGGCGAGTTCCGCCACGTCGTCCGGGCCGGGGACGGCCTGTTCGGTGGGGCGCAGCAGCGTCAGCCCGTCGTACCGGTCGACGAGGACGGGCGTGTCGAGCTCTCCCGCCGTGCCACCGGGCTGCTGGCCCCGGCCCGGTGCCAAGCGCGTGAAGAGAGTGCCCCAGCGGGACATGAACTGCTCCTTCCGTGACGGCATGCAGCCCTGCGCGGGCGTACGTCCTTGGGCGGGCCGCCTTCCCTCCGGTGCACCGCCGCCCGCGTGCGGGGGCGGGTCCGCCGTGGTGACGGTCCCGCGGCGACGGGCCGGGCGCGCGGGTTCCCGGCCGCCTCCGCATACAGCTACGGATGGCCGGCGGGATCGGTTCGCCGCTCGCGGTTACGCCGGATCGCCCGCCGGCCGCCGATCCGGGCCGGGCGGCGTGGCGGCGGCGGCCGGTGACAGGTGTTCGTGCACGGCGAGCCAGCGGCCGCCGGCCTCCCGGCGGAAGACGATGGTCTCCCGTTCGTGAAGGGTCTCCTCGCCGGCACCGGTGGAGATCCGGGTCTCGACGGAGTGGGTGAACACCGCGGTGTCGTCCCAGAGCTGGACCATCCGGTCGTAGGAGAGGCAGTTCAGCACCCGGAAGCCGTCCTCGAGGACCCAGCGCGCCATGACCCGCCGGTACTCGGCGACGGACTCGATCCGCTGCTCGGCGGTGTGGAAGACGAAGGTCGCGTCCGGGGCGAAGGTCCTGAAGTAGTCGTTCAGGCGTCCCTCGGCGTAGGCGGCCACGAGGTCGTCGGCGGCCTGGAGGACCTGTTTCTGGTCGTCGCTCATGTCGGTGTCTCTCCGGAGGAGGAAGGGAAATCGGTGGGGCGTCGGCGCTAGACGGCCACGAGGAGCAGCGCCCCGGCGCCCAGGCAGAGCCCGAGGGCCTGAGGTACCGTCACGCGTTCGCCGTCGAGCAGCAGGGCGAGTACGACGGTGGCCGCCGGGTAGAGCGAGACGATCGGTCCGACCACGCTCAGCAGACCCTGGTCCGTGGCGAACAGGCAGAAGGCGAACGCGGCCGAGTCGAGCGCGCCGGCCAGCAGCACGGGCAGCCACGGCACGGGCGCGCCGGCCGCCTTCGGCCATCCGCGCAGCGCGCCCGGAGCCACGCACAGGATGGAGACGGCTCGGGCGCCCACCAGCGGCCACAGTCCGGCGTCCGGTCCCGGATGGGAGATGAACACCAGCTGCAGTCCGAGCGCGCCGCCGGTCGCCAGGGCCAGCAGCAGGGTGCGCAGCGCGACGGTGGCCTGCCGGATCCGCCCGGCCTGGCTCACCAGGGCGATCGAGAGCACCGCGCAGCAGACCCCGCACAGCGCGAGCGGTCCGGGCGCCGTCTGGACGGCCAGTCCGACCAGCAGGGGTACGACGGCCGCGGTCACCGCCGTGACGGGAGCCACCAGCACGATTCCCTCGGCCGCCAGCGTCCGGTAGAGCAGCACCAGCCCCAGCAGTCCGAGGGCGCCGGCCCCGAACCCCCAGGCGAGAGCGGTCGGTGCGGGGCCGTGCTCGGCGGTCGCCGCGAGCCAGACGGCGACCACCGGGAGGGACAGCACCTGGGAGAGGAACACGACCCGCGCGGCCGGTACGCTCCGCGAGGCCCTGGCGCCGCAGTAGTCCGCCGCGCCCCAGCCGAGCGCCGCCACGCCGGCCAGCAGTGTGGTGACCATCAGGCACCTGTCCGGCTCAGCAGCACATCGCGTCTGGCGTCGGCCAGATAGCGGGCCGCCTGGCGGGGCGTGCACACCGCGTCCTCGGCGAGCTTCAGCGTCTCCGTCACCAGGTCGCGCAGGGCTCCCCGGACCTTGGACAGGGAGGAGTCGGCGGTCGGGGCGACATCGCCATAGAGCACCCACCACCACCAGGCGTTGGTGCCCGAGTTGGCGACGACGTCGGGTACGACGACGCGGCCGCGGGCGCGAAGCAGCTCCTCCGCGCCCGCGGTCACGGGCAGGTTCGCCGCCTCCACGATGTAGCGGGCCGCCACCCGGTCCTGGTTGGCCTCGTGGACGGTGTAGGAGGTCGCGGCCGGGACCAGCACGTCGGCCGCGAGCGACAGGCAGGCGTCCCGCTCCAGCAGGACGTCGTCCGCACCGAGCCGGCTGCGGTCGATGGCGCCGTACGCCCGCCGGTGGCGCAGCATGTCCTCGACGGCGAGGCCGCGCGGGTTGGCGACGGTGCCGTGGACGTCCGAGATCCCGACCACCCGGACCCCCGCCTCGTGCAGGAAGCGGGCCGTGGAGCCGCCCATGGCTCCGAAGCCCTGGACGACGGCGGTGGCGGACGTCCGGCAGACGCCGTCCCGGTCCAGGAGCGTGAGCACCGCCTCCGCGACCCCGCAGCCGCCGACCAGTTCGCCGAGCCCGATGCCGTCGACCTCGACGGCGAACGCGTCGGCGAACCGTTTCCGCGCCGCCGGAGGGTCGTCGAGGGTGCGCACGACCGGGGCGATGCAGCCCTCCACACCCAGCTCGCCGAGCACCTCGTCGATGAGTTCCGTGGTGGTGCCGAGGTCGTCGCCGGTCGCCCAGTTGTTCTCCAGGTACGGCCGGACGAAGGCGAGGAAGCGGCAGAGCACGCCGCGCGCCTCGCTGCTGAGCGGGTCGCAGTCGATCCCGCCCTTCGCGCCGCCCATGGGGAGGTAGCGGCCCGTGGGGTCGTAGTGCAGCGCCTCCTTCACGCTCATCGCCGCCGCCAGCTCCCTGACCTCCTCGGGACGGCATCCCTCGCGCATCCGCAGGCCGCCGCTGGCCAGACCCCGGACGAGCCGGTCGATGACGAGGAAGCCCTGGCGTCCCGTGACGGGGTCGGTCCAGGTGAGTGACGCTTCGGGGGACCGGGGCGCCGCGCCGCCGGCACGGGCCGCGGGCGGGGTGAGAAGTCCGCTGTTCACGGCGATGGGCTCCTAGGGAAAGCCGATGAGGAGTGACCACGGAGCGCGCCACTGGCGGTCGTGGAAGACCCGGAAGCGGCCACTCACGCGCGCTCCGACGGTAGTTCCGGCCGTGGATCACTGGGCAGTCCCCTGTTCCGGGGCATGGCGGGCGTCCCTCTTGGGGAACCGCTTCGCGGTAGCCTCTCCCTGTTCGGTCAACCGCACAGGTCACGCGAGGAACCCCATGAGCCAGCCGGAGTCCGCCGCCGGGACCACGGCGCCGGCGGACGTGCGCATGCCGGATTCGGTCGCGGCCGGCACGCTCAATCACGCGATCCTCCGCGTGGCCCGTCTGCACCGCATGCTGGCCGGCCAACTACTGCGCCGGGTAGGGCTCCACCCCGGCCAGGAACTGGTCCTGATGCAGCTGTGGGACCGGGGCCCGCAGCGGCAGACCGACCTCGTCCGGCTGCTCGGCTCCGACGCCGCCACCATGACCCGTACCGTCCGGCGGCTGGAGAACGCGGGCTTCGTCCGCCGGCACCCCAGTGCCACCGACAAGCGGGTCTCCATCATCGAGCCCACGGCGGCCGGCAACGCGCTGCGCGGTGAGGTGGAGCAGGTCTGGCTGGACCTGGAGGCCAGGGTCGCCGAGGGCATGGCCCCGGCCCGGCAGGCCGAGGCCGTCGAAGTGCTGCACCGCATCGAGGAGAGCCTCGCCCGCGCCACGTCGCAGCAGTCCTGACCGGGATCGGGGCGAACAGCCGCGGCGAGGCCGGGCCGTCTCCGGCGGCAGGGTGACGGGCCGTCAGCGTGCGGCCGCGAGGTCCGCGGAACCGGTCCGACGGGCGGCGACCCGGTCCAGTACGTACTGGAGGGTCAGGCAGCCCAGGCACCAGGCGGCCAGGGTGGTCACGGCACCGGTGAGATGCGCGTCGTGGAAGTAGGCGGCGCCCCGGAGTCCGCTCACCGCCGCGGCCGGCGGCAGGACCGAGGCGAGCGGGGAGAGCCAGGCGGGCAGGAAGGTGGCCGGCAGGATGCCGCCGGAGGTGGCGTTGCCGAGGATCAGCAGCACCACGGAGGCGACCGGCATGCCGAGCGGCCCGAACACCCGAAGCAGCACTCCGGCGGCCGCGGCGGCGGCCCACGCCAGCAGGCCCACCACGAGGACGACCACCGCGAACGGGGCGGGCAGCGCGCTCAGGGCGCTGTGCCCGATCAGTGCCACCATCAGGCCGGAGGCCGCGGCGAAGATCACCATCGAGGCGACGCGTACGGCCAGCCCCAGGCGTGGCGCTATCTGGTAGGAGGAGACGGCGAAGAGGAAGCCGGCGAGCACGACGCCGAAGGCGGCGTAGAACACCGACAGTCCGCGGGAGTCCCCCGCCGCCAGGGGCAGTACGTCCTTGACGGGAACCGGCTTGCCGACCGCGGTGGTCAGCGCCGTGGCGAGGCTGGACACCGTGGACGGCCCCTGCGCGCCGGCGACCAGCACCCGCGTGCCCCGGCCGTCGGCGACCAGGGCGGCCGGGACCTCGTCGTGGGTGACGGCCCGGCGGGCGGCCGTGGCGTCCGGGTAGCGGTAGAAGGTGTACCCGTCCGGGGCCGCGTTGTTGAGGGCGAGTTCGGCGTGCGCGGCCACCTTGTCGGAGGCGGCGATACCGACGGGCTGGTGGCGGACGGACGGGGAGTGGAAGGCCGCGAGGTAGACGGCGACGAACACGGTGCCTATCGCCAGCGCGGTGAGCACCGGCACGAGGACCGCCTTCCGGGCGCCGGCGGCCGCCGCGAGCACCGGGGCGGGCAGTCCGGGTTCGGAGTCGACCAGCGCGTGCCTGGCGTGCCGGACGTGCTCGGCGGCGGGGTCGGCACCCGGAGGGTACGGGGCCGCCTGGGGCGGCACGCTGACAGAGGGCTGTATGCCGTGGTGCATGGGCGAGAGCTTTCCGGGGTCGGGCGGGACGCTGGGGGCTTCGTGGGGTTCCGGGGTCGGATGAGTGCCGGGGGCTTCCTGGGGTTCCGGGGTCGGGCAGGGCGCTGGGGCTTCCTGGAGTTCCGGGGTCGGGTGAGTGCCGGGGCTTCGTGGGGTTCCGGGGTCGGGCAGGGCGCTGGGGCTTCGTGGGGTTCCGGGGTCGGGTGAGGGTGAGTGCCGGGGGCTTCGTGGGGTTCCGGGTTCGGGTGGCACGCTGGGGGCCTCGTGGCCTGCCGCTGGTGGTCGGGGGTGGGGCGGGTTCGCCGTTGCTGTTCCCTCGGGCTGTCCGGTGCCTCGGGCTGTCCGGTGCCTCGGGCTGTCCGGTGCCTCGGGCTGTCGGTTCCTCGGGTTGTCCCCTCAGGACAGCCCGCCGTCCTAGAACATCCCGCCGTCGAGCTGCAGTGTGCGGCCGGTCATGTAGGCCGCGTCGGCGGAGGCGAGGAAGGCGTATCCGGCGGCGACCTCGGCAGGCTCCGCCAGCCGCCGCAGCGCGACGCCGACCTTCAGCCACTCGGACAGGTCCTGCTTCCCGGCCAGGTCGGGGTGGAGATAGCTCGCGCCGTTCTCGCGGGCCATGTCCGTGGCGGTGCCGCCCGGAGCGATGGCGTTGATGGCGATGCCCTTGCGTCCGAGTTCCGCGGACAGGTTCAGGACCATCGACTCCACCGCCGCCTTGCTCGCGGCGTACAGCGTGTGTCCGAAGAACGCCTTGGACGCGCTCACCGACGAGGTCAGCACGATCCTGCCGCCCTCGCCCAGGTGGGCGACGGCGTGCTGGACGGCGAACAGCTGCCCGCGTGTGTTGACCGCGAAGACGCGGTCGAAGTCGGCCGGGGTGATCTTCTCCAGCGCGTCGAAGTGCTCGATACCGGCACAGGACGCGAGCACGTCCAGCCGGCCGAACTCGGCGACCGCCCGCTCGATCAGCGCTCCGGTCTGTTCCGGGTCGGCGACATCGGCCTGGACGGCGACGGCCCGACCGCCGCCGTCACGGAGCTCGGCGACCAGGGCGGCCGCGGCCTCCTGGTTGCCCCGGTAGCCGATGGCCACCGCCGCACCCTCCTGCACCAGCCGCCTGGCGACAGCGGCGCCGATGCCACGGCTGCCACCGGTGACGACCGCCACCTTGCCTTCGAATCGTGCCTTCTGCGCGGATGACACCACTGCTCTTCTCCAAGGAAACGTCGGCGACTGTCTCTGTGGGCAACGGCCGCGGCGCCCTGACCCGACGGGAGCGTGCACCGCGCCCGGGCGTGTGCGTCCGGACGTCGTCGGTCTACGACGGCACACCCACCGTAACACCAACCGCAGGAAATCCTTCGTTTATCGTCCCACCGGAGTCCGGCTGACGTAACCTCGACGCGTCGACCCGCGATGATCACGGCCGGTCGGCGCGGCCGAGAAAGGACGGCACACGGTGGCTTCCCGCACCCCTGGCGACAGCGGCAGACCACGGCTGCGGGCGGACGCGGCCCGCAACCGGGCACAGATCCTCGCCGCAGCCCGCACCGCCTTCCGCGAACTGGGCACCGCCGCCCCGCTGGACGAGATCGCCCGCCGCGCCGGCGTGAACATCGCCACGCTCTACCGCCGCTTCCCCGATCGGGAGGCCCTCGTCCAGCAGGTCGTCCTCGACGGGTTCGCCACGGTGGCCGAGGCCGCTCGCCGCGCCCTGGACACCGCTCCGCAGGACCCCTTGGCGGCCGTCGAGGGGTTCCTGCTCCGCCTGGTCGACGAACGGGACACACTCGTACTCCCCCTGATCGGCGGGCCGGTCGCCACCAGCCCCGACGCGGTCGAACTCCAGGGCCGGATCGCACCGCTCCTGGACGAGGTACTCGGCCACGCCCGCTCCCGGGGCGCGATCCGATCCGATGTCACGCACATGGACCTGATCACCACCGGGGCGCTGGTCTGCCGCCCGATGCCGTACCTGCCCGCGGAACAGGCCAAGGCCCTGGCCACCCGCCATGTGCGCATCTTCGTGGACGGCCTGCGCCCGAACGACGCCCGCCCGCTGCCGCCCTCCCCGACACATCAGGACATCACCGTCCATCTGCATACGGGCACAGACAGCGACTGAGCCGCGCGGCGCGGCGGCTCGGCAACATTTGCCGACCATTTATTTCTCTCGCAGCGGATGCGATCCCGCTGCCCGCGTGAGCAAGGTTTCGCCAAGGCGTGGAAATCCGCAGCTCACAGGCACTCATGGACCTGCCACACAGTCCCGCCACCCTCACAAGTGACCCACGTCACACGTCACTCGCGGAAGCGGTGACCGTATTTACTTGTTCGGACAGTAAATAGCTCGAGTGGGGGCGGACCGCCACACGCCGAGCCCTGTCCGCAAGCGGCCGCCCTCGGCGGCCGACGTACCCGTGACCAAGGACGATGATCATGCCGAATGCCTTCGAAGCGACCGAACTCGGCGGCAGGCGCCTCGCCAACCGGATCGTGATGGCGCCGATGACCCGCTCCCGCGCCTACGGCGAGGGCAACACCCCGACCGATCTCATGGCCGAGTACTACGCCCAGCGCGCCGGGGCCGGCCTGATCGTCACGGAGGGGACCCAGCCGTCGGTGGTCGGCCAGGGCTACCCCGACACTCCCGGCATCCACACCGCCGAGCAGATCGCCGGCTGGCGCAAGGTCACCGACGCCGTGCACGCCGAAGGCGGCGTCATCTACCTCCAGCTGATGCACACCGGCCGGGTCGGCCACCCGTCCCTGATGGGCCGCACCCCCGTCGGCCCCGCCGCGGTCAAGGCCGCGGGCCAGGTCTACACCCACGCAGGTCCGCAGGACTTCGTGACGCCGAAGGAGCTCACCAGGGACGAGATCCGGGACACGATCGCGGACTACGCCGACGCGGCCCGCAACGCCGTCGAGGCAGGCTTCGACGGCGTGGAACTGCACGGCGCCAACGGCTACCTCATCCACCAGTTCCTCGCACCGAACTCCAACACCCGCACCGACGCATGGGGCGGCAGCCCCGAGCGCCGGATCCGGTTCGCCGTGGAGACCGCCCAGGCCGTCGCCGAGGCCATCGGCGCCCACCGGACCGGCTTCCGCATCTCCCCCGGCAACCCGTACAACGACATCGACGAGAGCGACCGCACCGATGTCGACGCCACGTACACCGCCCTCGTCGACGCTCTCGCTCCCCTGAACCTCGCCTACCTCCACCAGATGGAGGCCCCCGAGATCCGCGACCTGACCCTGCGCCTGCGCAAGGCCTGGCCCACCACGTTCGTCCTCAACCCCTTCACGGGCACGGAGCCCACCGGCCCGGACGCACTGGAACTGCTCGAGGACGGCACCGCCGACCTCATCGCCTACGGCGCCCTCTTCCTCGCCAACCCGGACCTGCCCGCCCGCCTCGCCCGGGGTGGGCCCTTCAACGCCCCCGACCGCGCCACCAGCTTCGGCGGCGACCACACCGGTTACACGGACTACCCGACCCTCGACTGACCCCGCGCCCGGCACCACGACCGGCACCCCGCGGCGCCCGACGGGCTTCCCCCAGGGCGTCGCGGCCCGGGAGAACCCCCGGCCCTACCCGGCGAGGACGTACACGAGCCGGCCCAGCACGGTCGCCAGGAACGCCGCAGGCGGGGCGAGAAACCACATGCTCAACCAACGCCTGCCCACCGGGATCAGCGTGATCAGCGCGGTCAGGGGCGCCAGGAGGAAGGCGATGTAGCCGGCGACGAGATTGTCGAACGGGAACGCCCGGGGCGGTGCGAAGGCCAGCCAGGTGTAGACGCCGGTGACGAAGTTCAGGAACGCCAGCAGGACGGCGAAGGCGGCCCCGCCCAGGACGGTGCCGACGGTCGACCGTCGGCGTAACGGCGTCTCAGGCGATGGCATCTCGGCTCCCCGTCGGCGGTGACATCCCGCCGACAGGCTAGGTCGTTCAGACCAGCGCGGCCATGAATTCCGTACAGGCCGCGGCGCATGCCCGGCACGCGGCCGCGCTCTTCTCGGCGTCGGGGCGGGTGTCGAAGGCCCGGGCGCACTGGAGACAGATCGTCCGGCACCACTCAAGCTGGATGCGCAGACCGGCCTCGTCCTGGACGTTCTCCTCGGTCAGCGCCCGGCAGGTCGCGTCGCACACCTCGGCACACATGATGCCCGTACGGCGTATCCGCTCCAGCTCGACCGTGCCCTCCGGATCGAACACGCTGGCGCCCAGCGCACACAGCCGAGCACATTCCGTACAGGCCTGTGCGCAGGCGAAACGATCCTCAAGATATCCGTACAGCTCCTGTTGAGAAGTCGTCGACGTCATGCCCCCCGGGTTGCCGTGGGCCGCCCCGGCAAACACGTGACCGAGACCGCCAGGGGCATCGGCCTGCCGACCTGCTGCTTCACCTCGGGAGGTCTGATGCATCGAGGCCGCGTACGACATCAGCGAACGCGCCCGTTGCTCCTCTCCAGCGGCTCGCCGTACCGGCGACGTTCCATGAGGACGGGCCATGGCGAGCCGTTGGCTGCCGCCGAATCCCGGAGCCCGTCGACGGGATCCGGGACGCCGTCCCGGCCGAGCGGTGTCACGCCTGGACGTGGCGGGGGTCAACTACCGAGCTGATTGGGGGACTTGACCACCGCTTTTCATGAGGACCACCCGGAAGTGGTCTTGCCAGCCTCCACTCTCCTGTGACTTTCTGGAGTCAAACGACCACCGCCTGTAGTTGGCGGTCGGCGCGCGGTGAAGGGATGACGATGAGCACTGCCCACGTGGCAACCACCGGCGGCGAGAACTCCACCCCTCCGATCAGCACGGTCGCAGGGACCGGGGTCGCAGGCTTCAAGGGGGACAACGAGCCTGCCGTTTCGGCTCAGTTGAACCGCCCGTACGGGATCGCGGTGGACAGCAGCGGCACCCTCTACTTCTCCGACTACAACAACCACCGGGTCCGGAAGATCACGACCGACGGGAGGATCAGCACCGTCGCCGGCACCGGCACCGCAGGTTTCAGCGGTGACGGCGGCCCCGCCACCGCCGCCCAGTTGAACCTACCGTTGGGGGTCGCGGTGGACAGCACCGGCGTCCTCTACGTGGCCGAGTACAACAACCACCGGGTCCGGAAGATCACGACCGACGGGAAGATCAGCACCGTCGCGGGGACCGGTTCCGCGGGATTCAAGGGAGACGGCGGCCCAGCGGTTTCGGCCCAGCTGACCCGCCCACGCGGATTGGCCGTGAACGACGCGGGCGACCTCTACATCGCCGATTCCGGCAACCAGCGGATTCGGAAGATCGCGGCCGACGGGAAGATCAGCACCGTCGCCGGCACCGGCACCGCGGGCTTCGGCGGTGACGACGGCCCGGCGGCCTCGGCCCAGCTGAACAACCCTTTGGCCGTGGTGGTGGACAGCACCGGCGTCCTCTACATCTCCGACTGCAACAACCACCGGGTCCGGAAGATCACGATCGACGGGAAGATCAGCACCGTCGCGGGGACCGGCACCGGGGGCTTCGGAGGTGACCTCGGCCCGGCGGCCTCGGCCCAGCTCCACGCCCCGTTCGGTCTCGCCGTGGACTGCGTCGACACCCTCTACATCGCCGACCACACCAACAACCGCGTTCGGAAGATCGCGTCGGTGAAGATGGCCGGGCTGCCCGATTCGGGCGCAGTGGTCTCCTGGGCCAACGTCCGGTCGAGGTTGCGGATGGCGGTCCTGCGGGAGTCCACCAAGGACGGGGCCGAGATCCACCAGTTGCTCCCCGCCGCCAGGGACCACCAGCGGTGGCGGCTGGTCGTGGCGGGCCAGGACGACGGCGATGTTCTGTACACGATCGAGAACCTGCGCAGCGGCAAGGTCCTGGAGGTCGTCGGAGCTCAGGAGTCGGAGGGGGCCTTGGTCGCGCAGCGCGCCTACGAGGGGGGCGACGCGCGCCACCAGCACTGGAGGCTGATTCCGGTGGGCCCCGTGACCGGGGACCAGCGGGTGTACGAGATCGCGAACCGCAACAGCGGTCTGGTCCTGCGGGTCGACACCAACGCCCGCACGGCGATCAGGCAGCACGGGGCGGAGGGCGACCACCGGGACCGGCAGTGGCAACTGCTCCCCGTATGACGCCCGAGGGGGGCAGGGGCGGCCTCGCCCCTGCCCCCCCCTCGGGAGCCGGACTCTACTGGGAGGCGGAGGGGTCCTCGGCGGTCGGCTTGGACGCCTTGGGGGCCTTGCTGAAATCGCTCTTCTTCGGCCTGTTCTCCAGGTCCTCGTCCTTCTGGAGGCCGCTGTGCTCCGTCACTGTCGCACTCGACTCCTGCATGCCGGCGGACGCCGCCGCGGACACCGAGCCGGGACTCCGGGCGTACTGGGCCTGCACACCGGCCGACGCCTGGGTGGTCTGGATGAATGAGCCCAGGAAGCCCAGGACGGCCCGCGCTTCGGGCGACTGCTCCTGCACGACCTTCGCCCGGGAGGAAGCCCCGTGGATCGCGCTGTTGAACAGGCTCGTGCTCGTGTCGTCGTATGTGTCGTCGTCGGCGTCCTCGAAGTCGACGCCGGCCCCCGGCTGCGGCTTGGCGCCGTCGGTGGTCACCGAGAAGAGGCCCGCACCCTCGCCCGCGGAGCCGAAGATGTTGTCGAACACCATGGTCGTCACCCCTGGTTGTCGTCGTGGCGGTGCCGCCCGCCCGGATCAAGGCTTCTTGTGCAACTCTCGTTCGCTGCCGGCCAGGCTCTCGCCGTCGAACATCGTGTGGTGGACCTCCAGGGCGGAGACGACCTCGGCCAGCCCCTTCATCCGGAAGCCGCCGCCCGCCAGGTCGAGGTCGCCGATGTCGCGGGCGACCAGCTGGTCGAGCCCGGGGTGGTCCCCGGGCTGCGGGGGAGACAGGACCGCCACCGGCACGTCGTACCTCACCGCGAGCAACCCGGAGAAGGTCACCGGGATCTCGTAGACGTACTGCTTGCGGGTGCGCCGTTGCGTGGCGATGGTCTCCACCCGGGAGTTCGGCTCGACCTCGCCGGAGATCTGCGAGTTGGAGCTCCAGCTGGTCTCCAGGGAGCCGCCGACGGAGGCCGTGATGCCCAGCATCAGCTGGGCGTTGAGCTCCGCGCTGCCGGTGGCGGTGCCCTGGGTCGTGAACGCCACCGAGCTCGCCACCGAGTTCGCCGCCGAGTTCGCCACCGAGTTCTTCACGGCCGTCTCGGTGGCGTTGGCGTTGTCCACCCCGATGTCGTCCTTGCTGTTCTCGTTGGTCACAGTGTTCGTGTTCTTGTTCTCCATGTCGTTCTGGAGCTGCGTCTGGAGCTGCGACTGGAGGCCCAGCTGAAGCTGGTTCTGCAGCTGCAGCTGGAGCTCCGCGCTGACGCTGCCGCCGAAGGTGAGCTGAGCCTCACCCTGGAGCGACCACGTGACCTCGTTCGACACGGTGAACTGAATCGAGTCGGTGAAGGTCATCTTGGTCGTCCGGCTGCGGTTGACGTAAGCACGCGAGGAGAACGTGTCGGGCGGGGGCTGGGTGATGTCCCGCCGCTCCTCGATCAACGGCTCCCCGAGGTTCATGTAGGCGAGCCAGCCCAGCTGGAACGCGGACCCGGGGAAAGCGCCGAAGCTCGACTTGTTCACGGAGAACCCGACGGGCCTGTGCCGCACACCGTAGTCGTCGACGTAGACCAGCTTGGGGTGGTCCAGGATGGACTTCCAGATCTGCTCGATGCCGAGCTCCCGCAGGTTCTTCTTCGTCAGCGGCTGACGCTTGGCACGTTCCAGGTTGTACGCGTTGGAAGGCATTTCCCCGTCCTCGACTAATTCCGGCCGAACCGCGCTCGGCGAAATGGCAACAGGCGTCTGCACACGTTCCGACAATCGAAGTTATCACGGGCTCCATGACTCGGGAAGATGCCTCCATGCATCACGCCCAATCGGGTGATAATGGCTCGGTTGCCACTTCTCAACTCGCTTGTGGCGAAGGTACCTTGAAGGCGTGTCGATCATCCGGTCGATGATTCCGGTGTTTCTATCTGCAGGTGCTTTGGCCTCGGCTGTTGCAGCAAGTGATGGTATTTCACTTCGGCCATCCATTCGCTTTCGAATTCACTTCGATCGAAGGCTACTGAGCCTGCTGATTCCGCGTGACAGACCATGGAACTGAGCGTCCGACGCACTGTTCTCCATATCCAGAACAGGTGAGGTTTCCGCTATGTACACCCAAGAACGCACAGCGATGGCGAATTTGGTGGTCGGCGGCCCGGTGGCGGTGAACAGCTATGACAACGCGATCGTGGCGGCGCTGCTCGAAAACCGGCCGGTCATGCTCGTCCACGCCTTCAACGGCGGCTATCTGCGGCCAGCCGAGTTGAAGGAGGAGAGCCACGACAAGGGAGTCCAGCTGGCCACCGCGCTCGACCCGGCCACCAAGGACGCGCAGGGCCACCTCTGGCACATCACGCCCGGCGGCTTCTTCGGGCAGCGGCCGCTGTACTACCTCGAGAGCGCCGCGGGCCAGGTGTCGCCCAAACCCGCCCCCGCAGGCGATGCCGACGCCGGGCGCGGCGACGACGGCGCGCCGAAGCCGCAGCGCCGGCGGATCACCGTCCACCAGGAGGCCCCGAAGAGCACGGCCGACACCGTCCAGGTCGGCCTCCCCGGCAAGGTCGGCGACAAGTGGCGCGGAAAGAACGGCGCACCCGAGGACACCCAGCTCTGGGTCGTCACGGTGACGCCGTGGGGCGGGATCACCTTCGTGCCGATCACCCACCCCGACGCCATCCTCGGGTTCAAGGACTACGCGGTGACGGCCGGCGGCGAGGTGCGTCTCACCTACAACTGGGGCGGAGACTTCACCGGGACGGTCATCAACACGTTCTACCCGCGGCTGCCCAGCGAGTGGAACGTCCCGTACCACCACGTCTTCACGTGATCCGCGGTCACCGACGTCCCAGACCCCTCCCGAGCCAACGTCCGCAGCGCCTGGAAGAGGCACCACCATGCCCGTGCCCACGGAAGACCTGAAACTGGAGATCGTCAACGCCGCCACGGGGAAGACCCTCGGCGCCAGGGCCGCACCGAGCGCGGACGGGGCGCTCGTAGTCCGCGAGTTCCCCGAAGACGGTCCGAGCCCGGAGCAGTGGCAGCTCACACCCGTGCGGGCCGCCCAAGGCGGGCAAGCACAAGGCGACCCCACGTATGTGATCCGCAACGCGGTCACCGGCAAAGTGCTCGACGACCCCGCCGCCCCGCACCGCGGCGTCCGCCAGTGGGACGCCGCCGGCAGGAAGGGCCAGCAGTGGCACGTCGTGCCCGTCGAGGGCGAAGTGGGCCTCTACTTCATCGAGGGTGCCACCGACGGCACCGTTCTCGACCTCGCGGACCCCGTCGCGGGTGAGACTCGGATCGTCCTGCGCGAGCACGACGACGGCGCGGAGAGCCAGCGGTGGCGGTTCGTCCCGGCCGAGCCCGAGCGGACCAGCGACCCGGTGCTGCGCTGGGCACCACTGGGCCACTGGAACGGCCGCCGGTCCTGGCGGCTGGACCGCTCGACCGCGCTGCGGCCGGGACCCGACGCGACGCCCTCCTTCAGCGACATGCTGCTGGTCCTCGAACGGTTCGGCAGCGACCAGGACGCCGGCGGGTGGACGGGCGACGGGACCACCCACTCCCCCCACTGCAGCGGACAACCGGGCTGGTGGGCCGGGCGCGATGCGCGGTTCCTCGCCGACACCACGGGAGCAGGACGCGCGGACATCGTGGGGCTCAAACCGGCGAAGGGGGCTGTGACGTCGTCCAGCAGAGGTGACGGCACGTTCGACGACGACCAGCGGGTCCTGCACCCACCTGCGCCCTCCCCCAGCCCGGCGGACCTTTGGAGCCTCGTGGACACGACGGGCAACGGAAGGCCCGACGTCGTCGTGCTTTCCACTGCCGGTGTCCGGGTGTCCCCCCAGGACGAGAGCGGGGCATTCGCGCCCGCGAGCGGTGAGCCGGTCCTCAAGGCCTTCGGCCACGGCAAGAAGGCGGGCGGCTGGCAGGCCGACAGACATCCCCGCTTCCTCGCCGACACCACCGGCGACGGCAGGCTCGACATCGTCGGCTGCCACGACGACGGCGTCTGGCTGTCACTCCAGGACGAGGAAGGAAAGTTCGCACCGATCGGCGACGAACCGGCCCTCAAGGCCTTCGGCCACGACGAGAAGGCGGGCGGCTGGCAGGCCGACAGACATCCCCGCTTCCTCGCCGACACCACCGGCGACGGCAGGCTCGACATCGTCGGCTGCCACGACGACGGCGTCTGGCTGTCACTCCAGGACGAGGAAGGGACGTTCGCCGACCCCCTGTACGTCCTCGACGACTTCGGGGTCGACCAGGGGTGGAGCTCGGTCGTGGAGCATCCCAGGGTCCTGGTCAGGACCACCGGTGGCGGCGCAACGGACATCGTCGGTTTCGGCCCGCAGGGCGTCGTCGTGTCACGCGGGCGCGGCGACGGCACCTTCGAGCCCTCCGAGCTCGTTCTGAACGACTTCGGGCTCGCCCAGGGATGGACGAGCGGGAAGCACCTGCGCTTCCTCGCCGACGTCACCGGCGACGGCAACCCGGACATCGTCGGCTTCGGCGACGAGGGGGTCTGGGTGTCGCACAGCCGTGGCGGCGGGCGGTTCGAGCAGGCTCAGCTGGTGTGCCGTGGGTTCGGGTACAACGAGGACGCGGGCGCTTGGCGGGTCGACCGCCACCCCCGCTTCCTCGCCGACATCACCGGTGACGGGCGCGTCGACATCGTCGGTTTCGGCGGCCCCGGGGTGTACGTGGCCCGAAACCTCTTCCGCCGCTTCCGGACCCGGTAACCCTCGGAGGACCTCCACAGCCGCATCACGGCGACTCGCCACGGCGCGCCGGAACCTGTCACCCCGCCCTGACGTGCGGCCTGGCACGCCGTCGCCTGCGAGGCCGCCCGTCGAGCGACCGCGCCGAGAGCTCCAGAACAAATGAGTGCAGTGGGGCTTTCGGGGCGCGCCGGGCTGCGGAGCGGCCGCAGCGGGGCAGCCCGGCCGGTTCCGGGCCGGACAGGGACGCCTACCGGTTCTGCCGGCACCGCTTCGGTGGCGTGAGCATGGCCACATCCCGAATTTGAGGGGCCCCTCATGTTAGCCTGGATACATGAGTCACCAGCACGTCCTGTCCGCGCCTCAGGCGCCGGCCAAGGCGCTGCGCCGTGACGCGCAGCGCAACAGGGACGCGATCGTGGCCGCCGCCCGCAAGGCCTTCGCCGAGCAGGGGCTGGACGCGTCCCTGGAGGGTGTTGCCCGCGAGGCGGGCGTCGCGATCGGGACGCTCTACCGGCACTTCCCCCGCAGACTCGACCTGGTCGAAGAGCTTTTCACCGCGAAGTTCACGGATCTGCTGGCAGCGGCCGAAGAGGCCGCGGGCATGGAAGACACCTGGGCAGGGTTCTGCCACTACCTGGAGAAGCTCTGTCAGCTGCAGGCCTGCGACCGCGCCTTCAACGACCTGGTCTCGGCCCGGCTGCCGGTCCATGCGCTCGGCAGGGGAATCTTCGAGCGCACACAGGAACGGGCCGCCCAGATCTTCCGCAACGCGCAGGAGCAGGGCGTCCTCCGTGACGACGTCACCCCGGAAGACCTCGCCTTCGTGATCTGGTCCCAGGCCGGGATCATCCAGGCCACCCGTGCCGTCGCCCCCAACGCCTGGCGCCGCCACCTGTACCTGATGCTTGACGCGTTCCGTGCGCAGTGCGCCCATGAGCTGCCGGAGCCTCCGCTGACCGCCCTGCAGGTCGACCAGACCCTCACCGCTCTCGAGTGCCCCGAGGAGGAGTGCCGCGAGTGCCAGGAGGAGGCATGAGCCGCGGCGGGTGAGGCCGCCGGGCAACACGACAGTGAGCGGGCCCGGTGCCGAAGTCGGCACCGGGCCCGCTCGTCCCCGGGAGGGCGTCGCCCTCCCGGGGAGGCGTTCAGTTTCCTGCCAGCAGCTGTGCCAGTTCGGCGTCCAGGTCGAACCGGCTGGACTCGGACCCCGGCGGCACCACGGACCACGTCTCGCGCAGGAAGGACTTCACGCCCTGCGCGGGGAACTCGAGCAGGGCCGATCCCTCGGGTGAACGCAGAGCGATGGACACCACCTCGCGTCCCGAGTCGACGACCGGCCACATGTGCACGTCGCCTCCCTGCCCGGTGGGCCCGCTCAGGGCCTGAGCCAGCATCTCGCGACTGAAGAACCACTCGACCGTGCGATCCTGGCCCGGAAGGTGGAAGACGACGCGGACGGCATAGGGGTCATGCGTCTCGTACCGCAGTGCCGTACGCATCGGCACCGACAGGTCGGGTGACAGGACGAGCTCCACGGGCAGCTCGTACGCCACGGTTCTGACCAATCTCACTGTCCCTCACTCCTGCATCCCGCTCGCCCGGCACCGCGATCGCTCCCCGGGTGCTTCGAGGCACGGCACGTGGTGGCATCGCCGGCGCGACCAGAAGCGTCGGAAGGCGAAAGCGGTACACGCGGCTCATGCGTGCCGGCCCCGTTCGGCCAAGAAGCGATTTCATCGGACCGGGCCTGATGTCGGCTCGGCGAGCGGTCGGTTTGACGAGTCGCAACGATGTGTCCCCCGGCCACGGCGCTGCGGCTCGTCAAACCGACCGTGACGGCCTGCGGCCGCATCAGCGCTGGTGCAGATACCAGGCGACCTGGTCCAGGTACCAGCGGTCGCCGCTGATGCCGGACCGCGTCGTGGCCTCCTCCTGCCAACGGTGCCCGTCCCAGGCGTACCGGTGGCTGCCGTACCCACGCTCGTCCTGCGTGCGGTGGTGGTGCCGGCCGTCGTGGTGACCTTGGCGGTCGTCGTTCTTGTACCAGCCACGGGGTGCGTCCCAGCCGTCGCCGTACTCCCCGTGGTGACCGCTCCTGTCCCCGTCCTCGTGGTGGCTGTCACGGTCGCTGACGGCGGCCAGGGCGGCGGCCGAGGACCGCGCGTGCTCCGTGGGTCCCGAAGTCGTCGCCGCCGACGCCGAGCCGCCGGCTCCGAGAAGGGCTCCGCCCGCGAGTGCCGTAGAAGCGACAGCGACCGAGACGCGCCTGATCCACCTGTTCATGGTCATTTCCTTGTCATTTCCCTGTGATGCGCGGCGACCGCGTCGATATGGCAGCCGCTGCGATGTCCGTGTCGTGCGACCCGGAGATTCCGGATCAGCCGTTGCCGAGCCGTGGGAGACATCCTGAGGGGGCCCTCATGTTCAGCGCTGCCCAGCGTACTCGAGGGGGGCCTCATGTTTGCGGTGAAGCCCATCACAGCACCCCGGGAAGAGGCGGATTGCGCGAGCGGCGCGGACCCGGGCGAGGCGATGCGCCCGGCCTTGAGCTGCTTCGACGAACACCCGGCATCAGGGAGCGACTCTCCGGGAGCGCACCCAGGGCCGACGGGAGAAGGGGAGCCGCGTTGCAGCTGCCAACCGGCGCCGTCGGGTCGGCAGCGGAGTTGCGGTTCGGGGCCTGCCGCTCCCGCTCCGGCCGTCACCGAAGGCGGGCCATCACGGGCTCCGGTCGCCGCGGCTGCCGTCGAACCTGGCCCGGCGGGTACGACCGGCCACCGAACGTGTCCGGTTCGTACCGTTCTGGGTGGGGTATCCCTTTGCTATGAGCACCGTATCGATGGAGCTGGCCGCTCCCAGCGGCCTGTTGAGTCTCGGGCTGTTCGTGGTGGCCGTGGCCGTACTGGCGATGCTCGCCGGGGGCTTCTGGCTGGGCAACCGCGTCAAGTACCGCGAGTCGCCCCGGCCACGCCCTGATGAGCAGCCCAAGCTGCCACCGGAGGGCGCGGTCCATGAGATCCGGGAGAACCGTGAGTCGGAGGAGATCCCCCGGATGCCCAAGGGCGGCCGTCCGCTCACTCCCTACGAGCTGAGCAATCAGCAGACCAGGCCGAGTACGTCGACGGACCGGCCGCGCTGGAGCAAGGGCAGCAGCGGCTCGTTCGGCGGTGGCGGGCTCGGCGCCCACTGACCCTAGACAGGCCCCCGGCCCGCGTCGAGACGTCCGACGTGGGCCACGTTCCCGAGGTCCTCGGCGTCCTGGCTCGGCGTTGCCGCGAACCAGGCGTCGAGGATCTCCTTGAGCACCGGCTGCGAGGTCAGGCGCAGGCTCAGGGCGAGGACGTTGGCGTCGTTCCAGCGGCGGGCGCCGTCGGCGGTGTACGCGTCCGCGCACAGGGCCGCCCGGACACCGGGCACCTTGTTCGCGGCGATCGAGGCGCCGGTACCGGTCCAGCAGCAGACGACCGCCTGGTCGGCGGTGCCGGCGGCGACATCGCGGGCGGCCGTCTCCGAGCAGACCGCCCACTGCGGGTCGGCCCCCGGTTCCAGCGCGCCGTACGTGCGCACCTCGTGGCCACGGCGGCGCAACTCCTCGACGAGGAGACGCGCGACAGGTTCGTCCATGTCGGAGGAGACGGAGATCCGCATGCCCACAGCCTAGGGCCGGTCCGGGGTGGCATCCGTGCGGGCCTCGATCGCGGTGAGCACCGAGGACATGTCGAGGCGGCCGTTGCCCAGCCGTACGCTCTCGCCGTAGAGATCGCTGCTGAGGTCCAGGAGCGGGGTGGCGATGCCGGCCGCGCGGGCCGCGTCGGCGATCAGCCGGGTACTGGTGTAGGCGTCCGAAGTCGCGGCCTGGACCGTGAAGTCGTGCGCGGCGAGCATCGGGACCTTGACCCGGGTCACGCCGCTGCCGAGCTGCCCGGAGTCCACGACGGCCCGGAAGCTCTCCAGGTCCAGGTCCTGCCGCCGGGCGAAGTGGACGGCCTCGGCCAGCGCCGCGATCGTCGTGTTCAGGTAGAGGTTGACGGCCAGTTTCATCAGCACGCCGGTGCCGGCTTCGCCGCAGTAGACGGTCTCCCGGCACATCGGGGCGAGCAGCGGCCGTACCTCTTCCACCGTGTCCCGGTCGCCGCCGAGCATCGCGACCAGTTCGCCCGCCTCGGCGGGCCTGCGCGATCCGGACACCGGAGCCTCGACGAAGCGGCCGCCGGCGGCGCGGACGTCGGCGGCCAGCCCGCGCGCGTACTCCGGTGCCGTCGAGCCCATCGACACGACGACGCGGTCGGCGACCAGTTTGCCGAACCCCGGGCCGCCCCGGCCGAGGACCGTGTCCGTCACCGCCTCGTCGAGGAGCATGACGATCACGACACGCGCGCGTGCGAAGACGTCCTCGACGCTCGCCGCGAGCCGCGCCCCGGCCGCACGCAGCGGCTCGGCGCGGTCGGTGGTCCGGTTCCACACGACGAGCGGGGTACCGGCCCGGGCGAGATTGAGCGCCATGGGCTGCCCCATCACGCCGAGCCCGACGAAGCCGTACCGGGGGGCGTCGGGGCCGGCGGTCACTTGCGTCATCGTCGTAACTCCTGGTCGGCGCGCGGAAGGTGAGGGCCATCGGCACTGTACGGCGCGCGGGCGCGGCCGCCCACGACGGGTGAGGCCGATCGGGTCAGGCGCGGCGCGCCTCGGGGGTGCGGGCGGTCGTCGGTGCAGGATCGGGTGTGCGGCCGCCTCGGGACGGGCCGAACCACCACGTGAAGAGGCCCGGCCATGACACTCCTCGACAGCCCGTTGTTCCGGCCGCTCGGGCTCGGCGGCACCGCGGCGGCGGCATGACGACCGCTCCGGGCGGCGGCCGCTACGGCGAGACCTTCTTCCGGCCCGATCAGGCGGGCGAGGGTGAGCGCATCGACGTCGGCGCCCTCGTCTACGACGACGTCACGATGGCCCGGCTGCGGGCGCTCGGGGTCGGCCCGGGCTGGCGTTGCCTCGATGTGGGCGCCGGCACCGGCACGGTCTCCCGCAGGCTCCTGGAGGAGGCCGGGGTGGAGAGCGTGCTCGCCGTGGACCGGGACGTACGGTTCCTCACCGAGCGGCCCGGGCTCGATGTCCTGGAGGCCGACATCACCGCCGCCCCGGACTCGGTCCCGGGCCGGTTCCGGCTCGTCCACGCGCGCTTCGTGCTGATGCACCTGTCCGAGCACGACCGCCTGATCACCGCGCTGGCCGGGCTCGTGGAGCCGGGCGGGGTGCTGGTGCTCAGCGACGCGGTCGACCTGACGAGCGACCGGACGCCCGACACGCCGTACACCCTGGCGATGCGGGCCATGTGGCAGGGGCTGCGGGCGACCATCGGTACCGACATCTCCTGGGTGCCGTCGTACCCGCAGCTGCTGCGGGGGGCGGGGCTGGTGTCCGTCGCCGCCGAGATCCACGTGCCGCCACTGCTGCCGGGCAGCCCCATCAGCCGGTTCTGGGCGGACACCTGGGAGCGGAGCCGGGCGGCGATGCTCGCCACCGGCCTGGTCGACGACGCGGCCGTCGACGCGGCGGTCCGCTACCTGGCCTCCGACGAGTGCGCCGCGCTCTCCGCCGGCATGCTGACCGCCTGGGGACGCAGACCCGAGGAGCAGTCCGCGGGCTGACCCACCGCGACCGGCGGACTCCCGTGCTCCCGCTTCCGGCGGCGCACGGGACGCACGACACCGGACGCGCCGACGTACCTCGTGCGGACGGGCGCCGACGTACCGCGCGTGGACACGCGCCGAGGTACCGCGCTTTCGGCGGCGCCTGCCGTGGTTCGCGGACGACGGTGACTCCGCGTGTCCGGTCGTATCCAGGTCTCGCATCTGCGCAGAACCAGCACACAGGCTGCACACTGCCCGGCCAAAGGATCGCTACCGTTCTGGCCGTTCGATCCCACGTGTGATCGAGATCAGGCCACGGCCGAGGACGCCGTTGGCGCAGTCGAGTCAGGAAGACCGCGGATGGACTACTGCTCCTCGTGCCGTCGGCACCTCAACGGCGCCCTGGCGTGCCCCGGTTGCGGCGCCTACGCCCCGGACATCGCTCCCCGCGCCGTTGTGACGCCCTGGCGGGCCCCGGCGGACAGCACCTGGCACGACGACATGGAAGAGACGGACGAGGGGGCAGAGGCCACCGAGCTCTCGTACGACGGCTCCCCCGCCGCGGCTGCCGCGCCGACCGGCCGGGCAGCCCGGCGACGTCAGCGCGCCCGCTGGAAGAAGACCCAGCGGCGGGCTCTGGTGGCCACCGCGGTCGCCCTGGTCGGCGGCGGTCTGACCGTCGCCTCGCTGGACCGGCAGTCCACGGACCGGGCGCAGGCGGCCAGCGCTCCTGACAACACGACCATGGGATTCGCGGACGAGGAGGCCACGGTGCCCACGCCGTCGGCGTCGGCACCGACCGGCCGCCACCGGGCCCCGGACCCCACCCCCTCCGCCCGGTCGACGGCCACGGCCAACGCGCCGCAGGAGCAGAGCGCCGGTACACCGCGCGCCACCCCGACGCCCCGTCGGCTCACCCTCACGTCGGTGCCGTCCACGGCGTCGTCCGCCGCCCAGCCCCAGGCAGCGGCGCCGGCCGCGGCAGCGGGCAGCGCCACCGCCCCCCAGTCGGAACCGGCGACCACGCCCCCGCCCGCTCCCACCGCCGGCGACAGCACACCGGCACCGACCGCGAGTCCCGAGCCGACCGCGACCTCGCCCTCGCAACTCTGCCTGCTGGTCATCTGCATCGGCTGACGCACCGCCCCGACGGCCGACTCACTACGTCGATCCGGTCCACCGGCCCCCGGGCCAGGGCGCGTTCGGCCACGGAGGGCACCTGCCCTGTTCTCGCAGGGACGTCAGGAACCGGCCGCGGGAGCGCCGTCGGCTGTGCGCCTGCCCGCGGGACCCGGCTCGTCGGCGCCCGGGTGAAGGTGCTGGAGGGGTTGGAGGACGATCCGGGTGATCAGCCAGACGCCTGCGGCGGTGATGACGGCGGCGACGATGACGGTGTTGTCGGCCAGGCGGCGTTCGACGGGGTCGAGGTCCTGGAGGACTTCGAGGCGGCCTCCTCGGGTACCGAGGGGTTCGGTCGGGGAGCGCCAGGTCTGCCCGTCGGTCCGGATCGTGGCGTAGCCCTCGCCGGCCGGCGGCGGGAGCCGGGTGGGCGGCGTCTCGCCGCGTTGGGCGACGACCTGCCCGCCGGAGACGAGGCGGACCAGGGTCTGGCTGCCGGCCAGCAGGCCGCCGTAGTCGTCCCCACCCGCGTCCTCGCCGGTCGCGGTGTGGTCGCCCTGGTCGAGGAGTTCGCCGACGTCCTGGTGGACCTTCGTCGCGCGGGCGGCAAGCCGGCGGTCGACGTCGGTGCGGTCGCGGTGGTCGATCCGGGCGGCGATGACCAGACCGGCCGGCGCGACGACCGTCACCAGCGTGGCGACCACGACCGTGATCTGGGAGCGCAGGCTGCGCGGGGTCAGTCTCACGAGCCGGTGCGCAGGACGAAGCGGATACCGCGGACCGTCTGCAGGACGCGAGGACGGCCGTCCGTCTTGAGCCTCTTGCGGAGGTAACCGGTGGAGACGTCGACGACGTTGGTGTCGACGTCCCAGGTGTAGCCCCACACCTGCGCCAGGAGCTGGGCACGGCAGAGGACCTGGCCGGCCCGATGCGCGAGGGCGAGCAGGAGGTCGAACTCGCGGGTGGTCACTCTCGCCGTCCTCGGCCAGCCTGACGGTGAAGCCTTCCAGGCCCAGGCCCAGGCCCAGATCCAGGGCCTCGCATACGCCGGGGTCGTCGTCGACCACCAGGACCTCCGGCTTGCGGCCCGCTGCCATAGAGGGTTTCCCCGGGCGGGAGTTCAGCGGGCCGCCCGGTGTGCCCGTGACCGATCCCAAGTCCGGCTTCCTGGCGGCGGGTTCACCGTTCGAGGGGCAGGCGAGCGACGGCGACGCGGCGGACGTCGTCGTCGCCCCGCCACGATCCGGACCGTGCCGGTCCTCCAGTGGCCGGGTTCGAAGTGCCGCGGTCCGTGGAGTTCCGGGAGGAGTCGCCGCCGAACGCCACGGGCAAGGTGATGAAGGACCAACTGCGATGAAAGGGCGGACGGGATCCACGACCGGGAACCCGTCCTCGGAGAACGGAGACCTCCTGTGACGACGAATCCCGCTACCGATGCGCCGGCGGATCTGTCACTCGCCCCGCTCGAACGACTCGACGAGGAGATCATCGCGCTGCTCGCGCGCCGCCGCGCGATGGCCCAGGAACTCGCGCCCCCGGCCCGCGCCCGCGCCGCCGACCCGGCCTTCGCGGAGACCGTACGCGGCATCACGGGCCGTTACCGCCAGGAACTGGGCGGCGCCGGCGAACTCGTCGCCCGCGCGGTCATGGTGCTGTGCGATCCCAGCCGCGACTCCTGAAGAAAGCTTCCTCCGTGGCCCGGGCCCGGGTCGGGGCCGCGGAGGCGCCGGGATCGGCCGGCGGTTCCGGCAGCAGGTGGCACCGAGGTGCTGTGCCGCGAAGCCGGGGCGCTGGTGCGCGTGCGGGGCACCGCGCCCCGGCCGGTTCAGCCGGGGCTCCCGTGATTCACCAGGCCAGCGGGCCGTTGACGTCGAAGTAGCCGCCGGTCGGTCCGTCCGGGCCGAGCTGTGCCATCCGGACGATGATCTCGGCGCCCTCCGCCACGGTCTGCGTGCCCGTGTTGCCGTTCAGGTCGGTCTTGGTGAACCCGGGCTCGACGGAGTTGATCCGCATGTCCGGGAACGCCTTCGCGAACTGCACGGTGAGCATGTTCACGGCGGTCTTGGAGGTCGGGTAGGCGATGCCCGGGTAGAAGTGGGCGGGGTGGTCGGGGTCGGAGAGGGCGGTCAGCGAGGCCAGTCCGCTGCTGACGTTGACCACTACCGGTGCTGAGGAGCGTCGCAGCAGCGGCAGGAAGGCGTGCAGGACGCGGACCACGCCGAAGACGTTGGTCTCGAAGGTGTTCCGCATCTGGTCGGCGGTCACGGTCTCGGCGGTCGGCACGCTGTTGTCCGCGGTCCGGGTCTCGATCCCGGCGTTGTTGATCAGGACGTCCAGTCCGCCGTCGGCCTCGATCGCCTTGGCCGCGGCGTCGACGGAGGCGTCGTCGGTGACGTCGAGGAGGACGAACCGGGCGCCCAGCTCCTCGGCGGCCCGGCGGCCACGCTCGGCGTCCCTGGCGCCCACGTACACGGTGTGACCTGCGGCGATGAGCTGGCGGGCGGTCTCGTAGCCGATGCCCTTGTTGGCTCCGGTGATCAGTGTTGTCGTCATGCGTCCAGCCTGCGCCCCGGCCGCCGGGTCAGCCAGCAGCCCCTGCTTCCTGGGACTGCCGGTACCAGGCACATCCGCGGCCGGCGGTGTTGACTGGGGGGCATGACGGCGACGGAACTCGGACGGGCGCTGCGGCGCTGGCGCGACCGGGTGTCCCCGGACGCGGCGGGGCTGCCGGCCGGTGGCCAGCGGCGCGCGGCCGGGCTGCGACGCGAGGAACTGGCGTTGCTGGCCGGGATCTCGGTCGACTACATCACCCGCCTCGAACAGGGCCGGGCGGTCAATCCGTCCGTGCAGGTCGTCGAGGCGCTGACGCGGGCGCTGCGGCTCTCCGCGGACGAGCGGACCTACCTGTTCGGGCTGTCGGGGCTGGTGCCGCCGGGCCCGGACGTGGTTCCCGGGTACCTCACTCCCAGCGTGCAGCGGCTGCTGGACCGGCTGTCCGGCACCCCGGTCGCGGTCTCGGACGCGGCCATGACCCTGCTGGTGGCCAATCCGATGTACGCGGCGCTGATGGGCGACCCGTCCGGTCGCCGCGGTTTCGAACGCAACGGCGTGTGGCGCAACTTCCTCGGCCTGCCGACCCGGGTTCGCCACGCGCCCGAGGAGCGGCGTGCCTTCGAGGTCGGCATGGTGGCCGAGCTGCGTTCGACGGCCGCGCGTTATCCGGCCGACCGCCAACTACAGCGCATGATCACGGAGTTGCGTGCCGGGAGCGAACGGTTCGCCGAGCTGTGGGACGCGGGGGTCGTCGGCCGGCTGGAGGCGTCGCGCAAGACCATCGAGCATCCGCAGGTCGGCCTGCTCACGCTGGACTGCGACCAGCTCCGGGTCGAGCAGCACGACCTGCACATCCTCGTGTACTCGGCCGAGCCGGGCACCGAGGACGCCGAGAAACTGGAACTGATCTCGGTACTCGGCACCCAGAGCCTGGCCGAGCGGCACTAGCTCCGTACTTCGCGGCTGACCTCATGATGCGAGCCGTGACCACCTGCTCGTATCGTGGGAAGACAGAGCGGCGCGGTAAGCGGGAAATCATGGCAGAACCGGCGGTCGACTACGCGGCGGTGTTCCAGGCTCTTCCCGGGGCGGTGGCCCTGGTGACTCCGCAGCTGATCATCGCGGATGCCAACGCCGAGTTCCTGCGCCTCCGGGGCCTCCCCCGCGAGGAAGTGGTCGGTAGTTTCATGCCCGAGGACCGCCCCGAGAGCGACTCCGCCGAGCCTCTCCTGCTCAAGGTTCTGGCGTCTCTGCGCCGGGCGGCGGACACCGGTGAGCGCACCGTCGTGGCGCTGCAGCGCTTCGACATGAAGGATCCCGACCGGCCAGGGGTGTGGCACGAGCGGTATTTCAACGTGACCAACATTCCGGTGTTCGGAGCCGACGGGCGGGTGACGCTGCTGCTGCAGCGGCTGGAGGACGTCACCGAACTCATCCGCGCCCGTGAAGTCGCGCTGACCCTGCAAGAGGCCATGCTGCCCACCCCTCGCCTGGACGGGCGGCACCCG
>NZ_JBSFJE010000018.1:0-234850 GCF_053597895.1 Streptomyces sp. NPDC001220 | reverse complement strand
TACACAGGCCATCGCCCACGATCCAGGGCCACGCTCCCACGCTCCACCACGACACGACTACCCGGGCTGAGTCACAAGATCGTGTTACGAGCTCAAAGGCGTCCCATTGCTCATGCGGCAAGACTAGATGGATTTCGCCCCGTGAGAAGTGCAGGGCGTCCAGTATCACGTGAGGTCGCGCGTTCGTCGCGGAGGGTGATTCCGTGCCGGGGGTGCCGGAGGGGGGAGGCGAGCGAGACGTCAGGGCCGTGGTCCGGCATCGCCGTGCGCCGTGGAGTCCGTAATCCTGGGTGTAATGCACCCACCGTCGGCGGGACTATTCCGGGCGTTCTCCGCCTAGCCTCGAATGCATGGACAACGACACGTACCTCGGCTCGGTGGAAGGGCTGGGTCGGTTTCTCCGCGCCCGCAGAGAACGCCTGAGCCCCATGGCGGCGGGGCTGCCCGCCGCCGGTCGGCGACGCGTGCCCGGGCTGCGGCGCGACGAGGTCGCGACGCTCGCGGGGGTCAGCCCGAGCTACTACAGCCGGCTGGAACAGGGCCGTGAGGACAGTCCGTCGCCCCGGGTCCTCGAGGCCATGGCCCGGGTGCTGCAACTCGGGGACGAGGACAAGCGGGAACTCTTCCGGCTGGCCCAGCCGGCGGCCCGCCGTACGAAGGCGCCCGGCCGGGTCGAGCGGGTCCGGCCGCACCTGCGCCGGCTGATCGAGAGCTGGACCACGACACCTGCCTTCATCATCGGGCACGCCCAGGACCTGCTGGCCACCAACGCACTGGCCGACGCCCTCTACCGCGACTTCGCGGAGCAAGACAACGTCCTGCGCATGCTCTTCCTGGACCCCGCCGCGAAGACCTTCTACCGCAGCCCGGAACGGGCCAGGCACCGGGCGGTCGCCGACCTCCAGCAGACCGCCGCGAGCACCCCGGAGGACCCCCGCATCCTGGAGCTGGTCGGAGAGCTGTCGGTGCGCAGCGGCGAGTTCCGCGCGCTGTGGGCACGCGAGTACACCAGGGTCCCGCCCTACGAGATCAAGCAGGTCCACCACTCCGTCGTGGGAGACCTGGAGCTGCGGCACGAGGCCCTGAACATCCGCAGCGTCCCGGGACAGCAGCTCGTCATCCTGCAGGCCGAGCCGGGCTCCCCGTCCGCCGACGGACTCGCCCTGCTGGGCTCCGTCGGCGCGCCCGAGGTGCCGCACCAGCAGGACCCCGCACGCGGCACCTGAGCCTCATCCTGGGTGCAGGACTCCCAGGAAAACGGCTGCCTTCATATCGGCGCGGAGGAGGGACAGACTCGAATACGTCAACAGGAAATCCCCCTCGGGGGAAATCGACGAAAGAGGTTTTTCCCATGGCTACGTGGTTTGTCACCGGCGCCTCCCGCGGAATCGGCGCGGAAATCGCCCGTGCGGCTCTGGCAGGCGGCAACAATGTCGTGGTCGCCGTGCGAAATCCGGAGCGTGTACCGGACGATCTGAAGAGTTCCGACAAGGTGTTCGCGGTCGCCCTGGACGTCACGGACAACGACAGCATTCCGCAGGCGGTCGAGGCCGCCGTGGAGCGGTTCGGCGGCATCGACGTCCTGGTGAACAACGCCGGCCGCGGTCTGCTCGGCGCGCTGGAGGAGATCAGCGACGCGGAGGCCCGGTCGCTGTTCGACCTCAACGTCTTCGGCCTGATCAACGTCACCCGCGCGGTGCTGCCCGTGATGCGCAAGCAGGGCTCGGGCCGGCTGGTGCACATCGGGTCCCGCTCCGGCTTCGAGGGCGAGCCTGGCGTCAGCCTGTACTCCGCCTCGAAGTTCGCCGTCGCCGGCATCAGCGAAGCGCTCTCCGCCGAAATGGCGCCGTTCGGCATCCAGTCGATGGTCGTCGAGCCGGGCGTCTTCCGCACCGACTTCCTGGACGCCAGCTCCCTGTCGGTGGCCGGGAACCGCATCAGCGACTACGACGACACCCCCGCGCACGTGACGCTCGACTGGATCGACCAGGCCAACCACGCCCAGCTCGGCGACCCCGTCAAGGGCGCCGCCCTCATCGTCGAGGTGGCCTCCGCCGAGAAGCTCCCGACCCATCTCTACCTGGGGCGCGACACCCTGGAGCGGCTCGACGTCAAGTACCGCCAGGTGCAGGACGACCTCGCCCCGTGGCGCGAGAAGTCCGCGGCCACCGCGCACGACGACGCCGCCTGACGCTCCGCCGGGTGCCCGATGCGTCCGGGCCCCCGCACGCCGGCCCGGCTCTCCCCACACCGCACGGGCCGACGCCTTCCGAACCCTCTGCCTTCCGAACCCCACGATCAAAGAGATTGAGGTTTTGTGATGTCTGCTGCCCTGCTCACCGGTACCCCCCTCACCGGCCGTGTCGCCGTCGTCTCCGGCGCCTCCAGCGGCATGGGTGCCGTCACCGCCGAGCGCCTCGCCGAACTCGGCGCCACCGTGGTCGTACTGGCCCGTCGCAAGGAGCGTCTGGACGGCGTGGTCAAGAACATCGAGGCCGCCGGCGGCACCGCGCTCGCCCTGGCCGTCGACGTGACCGACCGCGCCGCCGTCCAGGGCGCCGCCGACCAGGTCGCCGAGCGCTTCGGCAAGGCCGACCTCGTGTTCAACAACGCCGGTGTCCAGCTGATCTCCGGCATCGAGGAGCTCAAGGTCGACGACTGGCAGCGTCAGATCGACCTCAACATCGGCGGCCTGATGAACGTGATCGCCGCGTTCGTCCCGCACCTGACGGAATCCGCCGCGGCGGGCAAGGCCGCCGACCTGATCAACACCTCGTCGATCGCGGCCACCCGCATCCTGACGAAGTTCTCCGTCTACTCCGGCACCAAGGCGTACATCAGCCACCTCACCCGGCTGCTGCGCGTCGAGCTCGGCCCCAAGATGGTCCGGGTGGCCACCATCGAGCCCGGCATGGTCGACACCGAGCTGCCCGACCACGTCACCGACCCCGACGCGTCCAGGCTGATGGCCGACCTCATCCACGACATCGACGTCCTGCAGAGCGCCGACATCGCCGAGACCGTCGCCTTCATGGCCGCCGTCCCGCGCCACGTCAACCTCACCGAGATCACCATCCTGCCCACCGCCCAGGCCGTCTGACGTCCGTTCCGGCGTGGCGGGGGAGAGCAGCGCGGCGCTGTTCTCCCCCGCCACGCCTCCGTCGCCGGAGAGGAGCCGGGCGGACCGCAGGCCCGGCGGCACCTCTGAGGCTCCTCAAGTCGCTTGGTGTGCGCAGGACATGACCGTCAGGCTGATCCTCATGACAGGAATCACGGGACTGAGCAAGAAGAACACCTTCGTGCTGGCCATCAGGGACGCGGACATGGTCGCGGCGGCCCTGCGCCAGGCACTGGCGGAGGCCTCGCCGGAGGAACGCCCGGGCCTGGAACGCGCGGTCGCGCTCGTGGAGTCCACCGCCTCCGCCACCGAGGCCGGGCTGCGCGCCCGCTGGGTCCGTGGCCGGCTGGCGGCCGTCGGTTTCACCGGGGACATCACCTCGGTCGCCGCCGTGAAGGCGCTGCGACAGGCGGAGCCGGGGCTGAGCCTGCTCGCGGCGGTGCAGCTGCAGAGGGATGCGGCGGCGCACCCCGAGTGAATCCGGCAGCCCGCCCCGCGCCCGGGCGGGCTGCCGGAGGCGCCGTACCGCTCAAGGGGTGAGGTAGCAGCCCTTCCGGACGCCCGGCAGCGGGTCGGTGCCGCCGAACGCCACCGTCGTGCAACCGGTTCCGCCGGTGAACGTCCGGTAGACGAAGGTGCCCCGCGCGCCGTAGGCCACGGTCCGCTGCCCGCCGAAGGCGCACGTCCCGTTCTCGTCCGAGCAGTTCGTGGCATACCCGGCCGGGCCGCCGGTGGCGGTGTAGCACGCTTTCGACTCGCCGGGGATCGGGTCGCCGAACGTCGCGTCGGTGCACGGGGTGTCGCCGGTGGCCCTGAGCGTGGTGAACGCACCGAACGCGCCGTACGTCACCGGCTGTCCGGCGGCGGCCGCGCAGGTGCCGTTCTGGTCCGCGCATTTGCTCCAGCCGCCGGCCGGTGCCCCGGCGGACGGCAGGTAGCAGGACTTGGCGACGCCGTCGACGGGATCGCCGAAGTGGGCGTTGGAGCAGGTGACGGAACCGTTGGTGACCTGGTGCGCGAAGTCGCCGTTCGCGCCGTAGACGACGTCACGGTTGTAGCCGGGCACGGCGCAGGTGCCGTTCTCGGCCGCGCAGACGGTGTAGCCGGGGGGACCGCCCGCGTCGGCGACGTAGCAGGACTTGACGAGATGCGGCGCCGGGTCGCCGCCGAAGGAGTCGCTGGTGCAGGCGGTGCTGCCGGTCACCGTCTTGTACGTGTACGTCCCGGCGCCGTAGGCCACCGAACGGGTGCCGCTGAAGGAGCAGCTGCCGCCCTCGCCCGCGCACCGGGTGTAGCCCGCGCGCAGCGCGCCGGTGGTGGCCGGGTCGGCGGATGCGGCCGGGTCGCCGAGGCCGGTGGCGGTCACGGTGTAGCTGCCCGGCGCGACGCCGGTGAGGTAGACGTAGGTGTCGTCCTGGCTCGCGCCGGTGATGCCGGGGGCGGGCGTGAAGGATCCGCCGCGCCAGACGACGGTGCCGTTCACGGAGACCGAGACGTCGCCGCCGAGCTTCGGGACGCCGATCCGGCCGCTGGTGCCGGACGGGCTGGTCAGCCGCGCCGAGTAGGTGCCGGCGGCGGGGTCGCGAGACCAGGACGCGCTGACGGCGCCCTGGGGCAGGGTGACGCGGCCCTCGGCGCTGGTCAGGTCGCCGGGGTGCGGGACGAAGCGGTAGGCGCCGGCCGCCGACTCGGGTGCCGTGCCCAGCACGTCGAAGGTGAGCGTGGAGGTGGGCGCGGTGGACCAGCCGTGGGCCAGGCTCATGAACGAACCGCCGTAGGCGAGACCGCCGTCCGCCTTGACGCCCTCCCAGAAGGTGCTCTTCGTGCCGATGTCGCTGTCGAGCATGTGACCCCAGGTACGCCGGATCTGGTCCAGGGCGGTGTGGTCGTCGTTCGCCGTGAAGCGGGCGTTGAGTTCCATGCCGCCCGCGAAGGGCGAGACGTTGCCGCCCCATTCGGGGGTGGTGGGGCCGTACGCGCCCCAGTTCTTCCCGAGCCCCGCGAGGACGCTCCTCGCCTTGGCCGCGGAATCGGTCAACCCGTACCAGACGGCCAGGGAGTTGCCGTCCTGCGGGTACAGACCGCTGGTGGGGTTGTCCTTGTACATGCCCTTCGCGGCGTCCCACAGACGGGAGTTGGCCGCGGCCCTGATCGCGTCCGCCCTGCCGGTCCAGCTCGCGGCGAGCGCCGTGTCGCCCTCGGCGGAGGCCAGGGTCGCACCGCCCCTGAGCGCCGCGTAGAGCAGGGCGTTGGCGGAGATGTTCTCACCGCCCTGTCCGACCCGGGCCCAGTCCTGGGTGCGGGTCACGTCGAGCAGGTTGTTGCCGTCGATCTTGCCGGTGATGAAGGCCATCCCGCGCTTGTAGTCGGTCCACACCGAGTCCAGCCACGTCCGGTCGGCGGTGTACGTGTAGTACGTCGACGTGCCCAGCAGCGTCCAGGTGTGGTACGTGTCCGAGCCGGTGAGGTTGAACGGCGGCCCCGACCAGGGGATTTCGCCCGCCGCCGACTGCGCGTCGTACATCGTCGTCAGGGCGTTGCGGGTCGAGGTGAGGTCGCCCGAGTACGCGTACTGCGTGGGTACGGCGATGCCCATGTCGCCGGGCCACACCGTGCGGTCGCGCTTGGCGCCGTCGACCAGGACGGAGTCACCCGCGCCGACGGTCGCGCCGTTGTCCCACGCGGCGGACGGCGGGGGCCAGGCGCGGCCCTGGTTCGAGGCGATCGTGTCGAGCTGCACCGTGTAGGCCCCGGCGTACCAGATGCGGTTGAGCAGGTCGTCGCTGGAGTGGAAGTAGTTGGGGTAGTCGGCCGGGTCGGACTTCCCGGGCGCGGCCGTGAAGCCGAGGCTGACGCCCTTGAGGTCGACCCAGCCCGAGGTGTCGAGGAAGACGGTCAGGTAGCGGAAGCCGCCCCGGAGTTGGGCGGTGGGCACGGTGTAGCTGCCGCCCGCGGAGGCCGTGGCGTAGAGGGCCCCGTCCTCGCCGTCGCGGCCGCTGCTGCGGTCGCTGTTGTTGCCGGCGTACAGGGACGACTCGCTGAAGGCCAGACCGACCCGTTGGCCGCTGTCGCTCACGCTCCCGAAGGACAACGTTGTCACACCGCCGACCTCCTTGCCGAAGTCGAGCGTGACGGCCGACTGGGAGCCGGAGATCCGGGTCGGCTGTCCGCTCAGTACGTTCTGCGGGTTCGCGACGCCGCCGGAGGTGCGGTAGACGGCGGTCGGCCTGACGGTGCGTGAGGTCGGCGAGTAGTTTTGCGGGTCGGCTGCCGCCGTCCGGACGCCCGCCGGGGGCGCCACGGCGGATGCCGGTGCGACGGTGCCGGCGGCCGAGGCCGGGCCCGCGGTGAGCGCGCCCGAGGCCGGGCCCGCGGTGAGCGTGGCGGCCGCGACGACGGCGAGGCCGAGCAGATGATGCCGGCCCGGCGGTCCGTTCCGCGGGGAGCGACGGCGCATGGAGACCTCCTGGGTGGGGGTGCGGGTGCCTGGGGAACACCGTTGCTGAAACGATTCAAATCCGTGCCGCACGAAGCCCGTTGTCTGTGATGGCAGTTGGACGCACGAGGAGCCTCGCCGAAGTTCCACCGATGATGGGCGCCCGGAAACAGGGTGTCAACCCGTCATGGCCACCTCTCAAGTCCACGGGAACGGAGCCTCCTTGTGGCATTGACAGGGCCCCGCCAAGCCGGTTCACTGCCTCGCAGACAGGTATGGACCAGTGCTCGAATCCGGCCCGGCTCGACAGAGCCCCAGGCCCCCGTCACGCGCGTCGACCGTCGTCCCCCATCGTGAAATCGAGGCGAGTCCCGGTGTCCTCACGCAGCTCAGACATCGTTGTCATAAAACGCCTTCTCGGCATCCTGCCGGCGGTCGCGCTCGCGTTCGCCGCCCTGGTCCCGGCCGCGACCCCCGCGACCGCCGCGACCCCGGTGGCCCCCGTGTCCGCCGCGACCCCCGTGTCCGCCGCGACCGCCGCGACCCCCGCGACCCCCGCGTCCGCCGCGACCCCCGTGGCCCCCGGGGCCCCCGTGTCCCCCGCGACCCCCGTGTCCCCCGTGTCCGCCGCGACTCAGGTCTGCGTGCTGGCCTGCGACACGCTCGACCCCTCGCGGGCCCGGCAGGAGACCTTCCCGGTACCGGACAAGGACCTCAACGGCCGCCGCCTGGAACTGCACGTGTCCGACGCGGACGACATGGCGTGGGCCAGCATCGACGACGGCGTGACCGGGGACTCGGTGTGGCTGGACCGCTCCTGGGACGGCGGCGCCACCTGGGAGGGACTGCTCGGCAAGGCGAGCATCCCGGGCACCTGGACCGGCACCAGGACGCTGATGTACAACATCACCGACCCCCGCGACCACCGCCGGGGGCTGGTCCGGGCCTGCGGTGACGCGGCAGGCGTGGGCTGCACGAACTGGGTCTACCCCACCGTCTGCGACACCCTCTGCGACGGCACGGGCGCGGGCCAGGCGGCCGGCGACGACCAGCCGGTACCGTCCACCACCCTCTACGGCCGCACGATCCGGCTGCACGTCGACCAGCGGAACTCGATGGCCTGGGCGAGCATCGACACCGGTGGCGCCGGTGACGAGATCTGGCTCGACCGCTCCTGGGACGGCGGCTCGACCTGGCCGGACGGTTCCTCCCTCGGCCGTACCAGCACCCCGTCCGGAGCCACCGGCACCCGTACCGCGATGTACGCCACCCGTGACCCGCGCGGCCTCCTCTACGGCGGCGCGGTCCGCGCCTGCGGGCGGGAGGCGAGCCACAACGAGGGCAGCTGCACCGCCTGGGTCAGGCCCGCGCCGACCCGGGCGCGTGCGGCGGCGGACGCGCTGATGGCGTCCTACGACCCCTACAACGGCTGGTGGCCGAGCAGTTGGTGGAACTCGGCCGCCACGCTCACCTCCCTCATCGACTTCGCGAGGACCACCGGCACGCACGACTACGACTGGGTCGTCGCGCGCACCTTCGACCAGAACAAGGGCGTCTTCGCCGCCGGGGTGCGCAGCTCGGACGCGATCGAGGGCGACTTCATCAGCCGGTCCATCGACGACTCGGGCTGGTGGGCCATCGCCTGGATCGACGCGTACGACTACACCCACGACGCGCGCTATCTCGACGAGGCCGTCACCATCGCCGACTACGTCCAGCAGTACTGGGACACCGGCACCTGCGGCGGTGGCGTGTGGTGGGACCGTGAGCGGACCTACAAGAACGCGGTGACGAACGGGCAGTACCTGTGGCTGACCACCGCACTGCACCAGCGCATCCCGGGCGACACCGTGTGGCTCCAGCGGGCGAGGACGTCCGCCGCCTGGTACCGGGCCAGCGGGATGATCGGCTCGTCGGGTCTGGTGAACGACGGCCTGACCTCTTCGTGCGCCAACAACGGCTCCACCGTGTGGAGTTACAACCAAGGGCTGGCCATCGGCGGCTTCACGGAACTGTGGAGGTCCACCGGGGACAGCTCGCTGCTGACCACCGCGCGAACCCTGGCCGACGCCGCGGTCGGCCGTCCGGCGCTGACCGTCGGCGGAGTGCTCACCGAGTCCTGCGACGTCGGCTCGGCCTCCTGCGACGACAACCAGAAGCAGTTCAAGGGCATTTTCATGCGGAACTTCGCCGACCTGGCGACCGCCACCGGCTCCAGCACCTACCGGAGTTACGTGCAGAAGCAGGCGGACACCCTGTGGGCACAGGACCGGACCTCCCTCAACTCATTCGGCGAGCGCTGGGCCGGCACCAGCCCGAACCAGACCGACTGGCGGACCCAGGCCAGTGCCCTCGGAGCGCTCACCGCCGCCGGGTGAGGACGGAACCGGTCGGCGCCGGGGCGCACTTCGGGCCTGGCCGCAGACGGGTCCTGCACGGGCGCAGGGGCTCGTCCGGGGAGCACGCCGACGGCGACGACGGCGATCAGTTCCAGGCTTGCCATGGCGGATTCCTTCGCTGTGCGTACGTGCGGGGCCGAGCGGCCTGGGACCGCGCGACGGGGCGGGGGCTTTCAGACGGCCGGGGTGTTCAGCACGTACTCGCGCGAGGCGTGCACCTCGGAGCGCAGGGCGGCCAGGTTGACGTCGAGGACCTGTCCGTCCCACTTGCGGGGCTCGCCGTTGACGAGGACGGCGCTGATGTTGCGGGCGTCGGAGCCCAGCACGATCGTGCCGATCGGGTCGTTGAGGGGCATGTTGTTGAGGTCCTCGGCCCGGATGACCAGCAGGTCGGCCTTCTTGCCCGGGGTGAGTGAACCGGTGACACCGGCCAGGCCGTTGGTGCGGGCGCCCTGGAGGGTGGCGAAGTCGAGGACGTCGTGGGTGGTGATGCGGGAGGGCTGCCGGTCGGTGCCGTAGGCGGCGTTGACCGCGCGCATCCGCTGGATGGCGTGCAGGGCCCGCATCTGGGTGAACATGTCGCCGGCCAGGGCGACTTCGACGTCGATGCTCAGTCCGGGGCGGATGCCGACGGACAGCGCCTCGTCGACTGCGGGGACCGCGGTCTCCAGGCCGATCTGGGCGTCCGAGGTCGGCGCGAGGGCCACGGTGGTGCCGGACTCGCCCATCGCCTGCCACGCCTCGGGGGTCAGCCCGGTGGAGTGGATGAGGGTGACGTCGGGGCCGAGGACGCCGTCCTTGGCCCAGCGCAGGACCGCGTCGGAGGACGCGGTGCCGAAGACGGCGTCCACGCTCACCCCGATGCCCAGTTCCCGGGCGGCACGGGCGAGTTCGGGGCCGTAGGCGAGGGCGGGTCCGGCGATCTCGTCGGTGGCCAGGGCCGCCAGGCGCAGGGTGAGCAGCTGGTCGTCGCTGCTGAAATAGCGGTCCTTGAGGCGGGCGAGGTCGCCGGGCCACTGCCGGTCCCAGTCGCCGAAGTGCGGGCCCATGGAGGCGTGCACGCCGCGGATACGGGTGTCGAGCAGCGCCTGGACGGCGGCGTCGGAGTGGTCGCGGGTACGGGAGTTGTGGGAGAAGTCGAGCATGGTCGTGATGCCGCTGTCGATCGCGGTCAGGGCGGCCAGTCTGGTGCCGATGTACATGTCCTGGGGCCGGTAGACCGTGGCGTAGCCGGCCAGGGTGGCCCTCACATAGCCGCCGAGGTCGTCGACGTCCGGCATGATCCGGCGCAACTGGGCCTCCCAGGCGTGCCGGTGGGTGTCGACGAAGCCGGGGGCGAGGACCGTGCCGGTGGCGTCGACGACCACGGCGTCGGCCGCGTCGAGACGGCGGCCGACGGCGGTGATCGTGTCGCCCTCGACGAGGAGGTCGCCGCCGTCGAGGACACCGAGACCGGGGTCCATGGTGACGACGGTCGCGCCGGTGAACAGGATGCGCCGCCGGTCGGCGGGCCGGCGCCGGAGCTCTTCGAGTACGGCGGCGCTGCTGGTGTCGTCGAGGTTCACGAGGGGTCTTCTTTCGGTACGGGGAAGAGGGCGGGGGAGGACGGCAGGAGGGAGGTCAGCCGAGCTTCATGACGTAGCCCGCGTGGTGGAGTTCGTCGCCCCGGAACTCGCCGTAGGCCCAGAAGCCGAGGTCGTCCAGGTAGTCGATACGGTCGCCGTCGACCCAGTACCGGCCCTGGTAGGCGTGCGGGCGCCCGCCCCGGGTCTCGTCGTAGCGGCCGTCGGCGGTGAGTTCCTGGTGCAGGAAGTCGTTCCGGTCGGTCCAGACGCCGACGCGCGGGCTGCCGGTCAGGTCCGCCGCTGCCGGGACGCCCGTCTCGGGCGCGGCGGCCCGGCCGGGGACGCCGGTGCCGGCCCACAGGACCGGGTGCCCGGCCGCGACGAGCGCGCGGACCTGGTCCGGCCGGGTCAGGAGGGTGGCCACCGCACCCGGCACGTCGTCGGCGAGTTCGTCGGGCACCACCAGGAAGTCCGCGGCGTTGCCCGGTGCCAGTGCCGCGACGTACTCGCAGCGCCGGCCGCGGCCGCCGGCCAGCGCCACGGTGTCCATGACGGCGGGGACGATGGTCATGCCGGTGCTGTCGACGACGATGGCGTTGTCGTCCCCGGCCGCGGTGACGATGCCCGGGCCGACCCCCACGATCAGCTCGCCGACGAACAGGATGTCGGCGCCGACCATGGCCCCGATCAACGGGTCCGTCGTCAGGATCCGGGCATTCGTGAACAGGACGGGACGCCCCTCGTCGTTCGAGAGGATCGCGCCGAGGGCCTCGGCGTTCCAGCTCACGGTGTCGGCGTCGGTGAGGGTGATGGTCATTGCGTGCTCCTCGATGGAGTCGCCCCGTCGGTGCGTGCGCTGCGGGAGTGAGCGTCGACGCGAAGTCCGAGGCGCGGGTCCGGCGGCCGGGGAAGCCGCCTGACCATCAGGTTCGTCGCGCGGCGGAACCGGAACCAGGCCGCCTTGTCCCTAGGTGTCGGGCACCCACGATCGGGCCGGCTCGCAATGGTGGGTGCGCGGTACCCAGGAAGCCCTCACCTGGGGATACGGCGGCCTGGTCGCCACCGGCCGCCCGGCCGATCGTAGAAACATGACCAGCGACGACACGCCCCGCGACCCGCACCCGTACGTCGGGATGTGGGTCACCGGCGACGGATTCATCCGCCAGGAACTGCTGCCGAACGGCCGCTACGACGAAGCCCGCGGCAACCGCCCGAGCGCCTACACCGGCAGCTACACCGTCACCGGCGACCACCTCGACTACGTCGACGACACCGGCTTCACCGCCACGGGTGACGTCCGTGACGGCGTTCTCCACCACGAGCACCTGGTGCTCTACCGCGAGGGCGGCACTCCGCACGGCTCCGTCGACGAGGGATAGCCGAAGACTTGGTCACGGCCCTCGTGCCGACGGTGCGCTTCGCTTCGGCCGGGGGCGCGCGGCACTCGTCGCCCCGGCCGGGCGGCTCCCGCGCCCGGACCCGGTGACGGCTCGGCGATTGACGTGCGGAGACGTGAAGAGTTAGGCTTCCATGGAAGTTAGCTTCCGAAGAAGTCCGATGCTCGTGGAGCTCGGTCGAGGAGAGTGGTTCCCGTGGCGCTGCGGGCGGACAGGCATTCCCGGGCCGAGGCATCGGAGCTGAGCGAGAACGCCGCTGCCTGGGCAGGCGAACTGCCCGGTCTGGATCTCACGCCTTTCCTGGTTTCCGCCGGGATCCTGCGCCTCGCGCAGCAGGTCGAGCAGGCCTTCACGGCCCTTGCGCGAAGCAGCGGTATCGGGCCCGGCGACCTCCGCGTGCTCCTGGCGCTTCGCAGGTCCCCACCGCAGTACGCGATGAGCCCGACGGCGTTGTTCAGGCGGCTGATGATCACTTCGGGAGCGGTCAGCAAGCAGGTCGACCGCCTCGCCGAGCTGGGGCTGGTCGAACGCGTACCGGATCCCGAGGTCCTGCGCGGGGTGCTGATCAGCCTTCGGCCGGCCGGGCGCACGATCGCCGAGAACGCGATGCGCCGGATCGCGACGTCCTTCTGCGGCCTGGAGCACCTGAGCGCCGCCGAGGCGAGCCGGGCGATCGACGTGCTCGGCGGCTTGCAGCGGACGATGGACGCGGCCGCCACCACGGAGCGGACATGACGGGCGGGGGAGGGAGGCCATGATGCCACTCGACGTTCCCTATGCCGTGAACGCGACCTCGATGCCGCACTCGACGGTCTGGGAAGACATCGAGAACGTGGCCGCGACCGGCGCGCGCGGCCTGGGACTCTGGGAGCGCAAGCTGGTCGGCGTCTCGGACGCGGAGGTCGCGCACCGGATGCGTGCGGCCGGGATCTCCGCGACCTTCTGCGTGCCGACCGTCAACTGCGTTCTTCCCTCCCAGATCGACCCTCCCGGCGCGCCCCAGGACATCCTGGCCAGACGCGACCTCATCTGCGCGAGCATCGAGCGGCTCGCGGCGTTCGGGCCGGAGGTGATCACGATCGCCCCTGGGGCGTCCGGAGACCCCGACAGACCGGCGGGTCCGCCGGCTGCTCTCCTCGAGGTCCTGCCCGACATCGCGGACGCCGCCGCGGCCTGCGGCGTCCGTATCGGGCTGGAGCTGCTGGCCCGGCGGCGAGGCTCGGCGGTGCCGTCGATGCGCGAGTTGGTCGACCTCGTCGACGCCGTGGGCCGGGACAACGTGGGGATCATGTTCAGCGTCTTCCACAGCTGGTCGGAGCCCGGGCTGCACGAAGACCTGCGCCGGTACGCCTCGCGGATCAACAGCGTCCAGGTCTGCGACATCCGCGATCCGGAGCGATGCGCGTTCGATCGTGAGCTTCCCGGAAGGGGGCGAGGCGTCGCACCGGAGATCATGGCCACTCTCATCGAGGCCGGGTACTGCGGATGGTGGGAGCTGGAGATCTTCTCCGACGACGGAACCTACGGCACGGTACTCCCGGACTCCTACTGGGCCATGCCGCCGCGGCGTTTTCTGCGCCAGGCGCGAGAAGCCTTCGACCGGACCCACGCGGCGGCTCTCGGCATCCTGGCGAACCGGGAAGGCCCGAGGACGCGATGACCATGCCCGAGGACATCCCCGAACGCTCGCTGCCCAGACGCATCTTCGGCCTCCTCGACATCGTCGCCACGGCCCCGCACCCCCTGACGCTGAGTGAGATCGCACGCCGCGCCGGCCTCCCGGTCTCCACGGTCCACCGCTTGCTGGGCGAACTGCTGCAGAGCGCTGTGCTGGTGCGCACGGCGGCCGGCCGGTACCAACTCGGGATGCACATCTGGCGCCTCGGCGCCGCCGCGCCCTGGGAGCGGGAGCTGCGCAGAGCCGCGGCGGCGCACCTGCACGCCCTGGCGCGCCGCACCGGCGCGGGGGTGGCACTGGCGACACTCAGCGGCGACCGCCTGGTGTGCCTCGACACCATTGCCGCCCCCGGCGTCGGCCTGGTTCTCGCCGCTTCCGGCGACGAACTCCCCCTGACGGCCACGAGTGCGGGAAGAGCACTGCTGGCGACCACGGCACGGGACCGGCTGGGCAGCGTGCTGAGCGGACCGCTGCCGCGCCTGACCCCCTTCACTCTCGTGGCCCCGCACCTGCTGGTGGCGCAAGTGGAACGTGCCCGCCGGAACGGCTACGCGACCGCACACAACGAAGCGGCCGCCGGCCAGGCTTCCCTCTCGGTCGAGGTGCCTACCGGGCCGGACCGCGCGCCGATGGCGCTGACCGTGCTGACGCCCGCGCCGCACCACGCGCTCATGCGGATGCTGCCCCCGCTTCGGGCGGCCGCCACCGCCATCTCCGCCGCCGTGGCGTCCCCGCACCCCCAGGCCTGACACGGCCCCGCTGCCGGCCCGGCTTCCGCCTCACAGGAACCGCTGTACGTAGGCGTCGCCGGGCAGCCAGGGGCGCCACGGGTGTTCGGCGCTCGCCGGGGCACCGGTGTGGAGGAAACGGGACATCGCTCGCTGCAACGTGGCGGACAGGTCCGGCGCCCGGACGTCGCGTGCGTAGAGCACGGCGAACTCGGAAGCGGTGAAAGTGCCGAACAGCAGAGGGATCTCGACGGTGTGAGTCGCGCCGAGCCGACCGTCCCAGGCCGGGCTGGGATGCGCGTACCGGGCGCGGAACACCCTCGAACCGGCCGCTGCCGCACGGCCGGCCCACTGGTCGGCCGGCACGGTGTACAACTGCTCGGTGATGACCGCCGCCGCCGCGGTGCTCGGCGTCTCGGCGTGCCGAACCGCAGCCGCGTACCGCTGCGCGACTGCCGGCCCCAGCATCGCGGTGAGTACCGAGACGGCCTTGTCCCGGCTGACGTCCTCGGGCCATCGGTCGTCCACGAAGAAGAAGGTTCCCTCGTCCGCCGTGGTCGTGATCAGGGTCGGACGCCCAGGTGCGGCGGACTGCAGATCGGCGAGCGGACCTGCCAGCCACCCGGTGGCGGTCGGCCAGAAGCGATGTTCGGCGGCGATGTCCCGGGTCGCGGAGAGGATGCGCGCACCGGGCACGGCCACCAGTTCGGGCACCCGGACGCCGAGCCGGGACGCCAACGCCTCGACCGCACGCTCCGAAGCCGCCGGTGACTGCGGAGCCGGGACGCCGCTGTGCAGCACCACCTGGGCGAAGAGGTGGCCGTACGCGGGTGCCAGGGACAGCAGGGCGACGCACATCGCTCCCGCGGACTCACCGCCCAGCGTGACGCGCCCCGGGTCACCGCCGAACGCGGCGATGTTCTCGTGCACCCATTCGAGTGCCGCCACGAGATCGCGCAGGCCGAGGTTGGCCGTGTCCGCACCCGCACCCGCCTCCGCACTCGCCGTGTCCGCCCTCAGCGAATCGTGGCAGGCGAAGCCCAGGGCACCCAACCGGTAGTTGACCGTCACGACCACGGCCGACGCCGCCTCCGCGAGCGACGCGCCGCGCAACGCGGGCACGGAACCCGCCCCGTTCACGAAGGCGCCGCCGTGCACCCAGACCAGTACCGGAAGGCCGGACGGCGCGTCTGCCGGTGTCCACACGTTGAGGCTCAGGCAGTCCTCGTCGGTGGCTCCGGGATCCCCCTGCAGCAAGCGGGCGCGGGCACTCCCGGGTTGCAGGGGCGCCGCACCGAACCGGGTGGCATCGCGCACGCCGCCCCAGGCGGGGGCGGGCCCCGGCGGCAGGAACCTCCGTGGCCCGACGGGCGCCGCCGCATACGGGATGCCGAGGAACTCGTCGACGGTTCCCGTGCGACGGCCTCGCAGACGGCCGGTGCGCACGTCGATCTCGACCGAATCCCTGGGCGTAACTCTCATGTCTCGGCTCCCAGCCGGCTACGAGCGGGCCCGACGTCCTGACCGGCCACCGCTCCTCCTCGAACAGGCCGTCCGGCGTTGAACGGGCCGTCCGGCGTTGAGCCTGTCAGCCAACGCCCTCGTCCCAGGGCTCGGCAAGCAAGGTTTTCCGCCTCGCGGGAAACGGGACCGGGCCCGCCGGGGCCGTTGACATCGGCCGAATCCGCACTTAGCTTCCAGGGAAGTTAACTTCCATGGAAGTAGCCGCGTGGGCGGCCACAACGGGGGACCACCAGCGACGAAAGGACCCCAGCATGCTCACCACCGAGGAGAACGAGATCCTCACCCGCGTAGGACCCGACACCCCCATGGGCCGCATGATGCGCCGGTTCTGGTTCCCGATCTGCACCTCCGCCCAACTCCCCGCGCCCGACAGCGACCCCCTGCGCACCAGCCTGCTCGGCGAGAAGCTCGTCGTCTTCCGTGACTCCTACGGCCAGGTCGGCGTACTGGAAGAGCTGTGCATGCACCGCGGCGTCTCCCTGGCCCTCGGCCGAGTCGAAAAGGGCGGCATCCGCTGCCTCTACCACGGCTGGAAGTTCGCGGCGGACGGCACCGTTCTCGACACTCCCAACCACTGCAACGCCCGCTTCCGCCAGCGCGTGAAGGCCCCGGCCTTCCCCGTCCACGAGGCCGGCGGACTGGTGTGGACCTACATCGGTCCCAAGGACCAGCAGCCGCCCTTCCCTCATTACGCGTTCATGGACGGCCCGGCCGAGCACCGCGCCGTGATCCGGCTCAACACGCCGGCCAACTACCTCCAGCTCTTCGAAGGCGGCGTCGACAGCTCACACGTCGGCATCCTGCACAGCGACCAGGCCAATCCGACGTGGATGGACGACCGGTTCACCGCTCGCGACGACGAGGACTTCAACCCCGGCGCCCTGGCCAGCGGCGACAACGCGCCCGCCATCGACGTCGAGGACACCGCCTTCGGCTTCCACTACGTGGCCAAGCGGCAAGGACCCCCCGCCGCGGACGGCTCGCCCACCCACAGCATCCGCGTCACCCCGGCCATCCTGCCCGTCACCCGCATCATCCCCGCCCCCGCCTTCCAGTTCTTCGTCTTCGAAGTCCCCCAGCACGACACGGTCACCAGCACCTACATCGTCGCCCACGGTCCCAAGCCCATCGACCGCGCCGAGATCATCCGCATCATGGGTCTCAAGGAACCGTTCTGGAACGACGAGGACTGCGACTTCCGCGCCACCTGGGCCGACGGACTCGGCCAGGACCGCTCCCGGATGACCACCGACTGGACCGGCTTCGACGGCATCGAACAGGAAGACGCCATCCTCGCCATCAGCATGGGCCCCATCCTCGACCGCAGCAAAGAACACATGGTCGCCGCCGACCGCGCCGTCATCCACCTCCGCGCCCGCCTCCTCGAATCCGTCCGTCACCACGAAGAAGGCCACGACCCGATCGCCCACGGCATCGGCCTCACCGGCGTACGGTCACTGCCGGACACGGTGATCGCAGCCGACGACCGCTGGCAGGACCTGGTCCCGGGCAACGTCGATGCCGGCACGACCACCACGGCGGAGACCACGCAATCATGATCAACACCGTCGTGCGCAGCACACGCCAGGCCGCCGACGGCGTGCGGCTTCTCGAACTCGCACCGGTCGACGGCGGCCCGCTCCCCGCGTTCGCCGCCGGCGACCACATCGACGTCGAACCGGCGCCCGGACTGACCCGCAGCTACTCCCTGCTCGGCGCCCCGGGACCGAACCCGTCGTCCTACCAGATCGCGGTGGCTCTCGACCCGGCGAGCAGGGGAGGCTCTCGCGCTGTCCATGAGTCCGTCCAAGCCGGCTCTCGCCTGGTGATCAGCGCGCCGGTCAGCGATTTCCCCCTCACCGAAACCGCCCCGCACAGCGTCCTGATCGCCGGTGGCATCGGCATCACCCCCATCCTGAGCATGGCCCGCCGGCTCACCCGGCTCGACGCGTCCTGGGAGGTGCACTACGCGGCTCGCTCACGCCACACCGCCCCGTTCCTCCCCGAGTTGACCGCCCTTGCCGCATCCGGCGCCGGCCACCTGCGGACCTACCTCGCCGACGAGGACGGGCCACGCACACTCAAGATCACCTCTCTGGTGGCCGACACCCCTGGCGCAGCCCACCTCTACTGCTGCGGACCGGCTTCGATGCTGGCCGACTTCGAGGAGGCGACCCAGGGACTCGAACCGGAACGCGTGCACCTGGAACGGTTCCGGGGAGACCCGCCGACCGCCTTCGGCCGAGGCTTCACCGTGGAACTCGCGCGATCCGGCAAGACCCTCCACATAGCCCCCGACGAGACCATCCTCGACGCGGTGCTCGACGCGGGTGTCGACGTCGGCTTCTCCTGCATGGAAGGCATCTGCGGCTCCTGCCGCACGCCCGTGCTCTCCGGGGAACCCGAGCACCACGACACCGTCCTGACACCGCAGGAACGCGCCGCCGCCGACACCATGTTGATCTGCTGCTCCGGCGCCAGAGGCACGCGCCTCGTCCTCGACCTCTGACCACACCACCCCAGACCGCCACCACCACAAGGGGAGCAGATGAACACCGACGGATGGATCTGCTCGGTACTCGATCGCGCCAGCGCCCAACTGCTCGCCCTCGAGTACCTCGGCGTCCACCCCACCGAACTGCGGGTCAGCAGTTCCGTCTACCGCAGCCTCCTGCGGTTGCGGCACCGCGAGCTGACCGACGGCAACCCCCTCCTCGTCCTCGGCACCCCGGTCACCGAGGACCCCCGGCTCACCGCCGACGCCTTTCTTCTCCGGCCGTGAGCGCCCGGCCTGTCACAGACCTCCCCCCGAGAACTCCCCCAGCACGCCGGTGAATTCGGTGACCTGACCGAGTACTTGCCGTTTCCCACCGGGCGGGAAGGTTCGCTCGGTCCTTTCCCGGACCCCTGACAGGCTGGCAGCAATCCGAACGCATCACCAAAGGACCCGGAACACCATGACATTCAGCTTCGGAATCTTCGACTCCTTCGATCTGGGTGACTCCACTCCCGGTCAGGTCATCGCGGACCGCCTCGACTTCGCCGTCGCCGCCGAGAACGCCGGCATCGAGCACTACCACGTGACCGAACACCACGGCACCACGCTGTCGGTATGCCCGTCGCCCAACCTGTTCCTTGCGGCGCTCAGCCAGCGCACCGCCACGATGCGGTTCGGCGCCCTCGTGCACGTCCTGCCCGCCTACGACCCACTGCGCCTCACCGAGGAGATCGCCACCCTCGACCAGATGAGTCACGGGCGACTCGACGTCGGCGTCGGCAGCGGGGTCAGCCCCTACGAGCTGGCGTTCTTCGGCGTCGCCTCCGATCAGGCGCGCGCCCTCCACACGGAGACACTGGAGGTCCTCACGCAGGGGCTGAGCACCGGTCGCATCGACCACCGCGGCCGCCTGCTGCGGGACTACGACGTCGAGCTGTCCATAGGCCCCGTCCAGCGTCCCCACCCCCCGCTGTGGTACGCGTCGAGCAACACCAGGACGGCGGAGTGGGCGGGCGCCAACAACGTGAACTTCGTCGGCCGATGGAACGGCGGCGAGTTCCCCGCGGCCGCCGAGACCTACTGGCGCGCCTGGCGCGACCGCCAGGAGACCACGCCGGACAGCACACCGCCGCGCGTGGGCGTAGCCGCCGGCGTCTACATCGCCGAAAGCGACCAGGAGGCACTGGCGCGCTACACCAAGGCGAACGACGTCTTCGCCCGTCAGGTGACCAAGCTGTGGCACCAGCACGGCGACCACCGGCTCGACGGCTTCGCCGACGCCGAGGACGCCGTGCGCCAGGGCACGGCACTGATCGGGTCAGCCGCGACGGTCCGCGATCTGCTCGTGGAGCAGGTTCAGCAGGCTGCGGTCAACTACTTCGAGGCGACACTGGCGTTCGGGGACCTGACTCCCGAAGAGGCCAGGGCCAACCTGGACGCGTTCGCGACGACCGTCATGCCCGCCGTGCGCGAAGCGGCCGCCCGATGAGCGCGCCGGCTCGGGCACGGGCCGGCGGCCCCGCCGCCTTCCGTTCCGTCCTCGGCACCTTCTGCACCGGAATAACCGTCATCACGGCGCTGGGACCCGATGGACCGCTGGGCTTCTCCTGCCAGTCCTTCGCCTCGCTGTCCCTCGACCCACCGCTCATCCTGATCAGCCCTTCCAGGAAGTCGACGACCTGGCCGAAAATGCGGGAGATCGGGCACTTCTGCGTCAACGTCCTCGCGGAGGAGCACGAGCGGCTCAGCGGACAGATGGCTCGCCCCGGAACCGACAGGTTCGCAGACGTCGAATGGGACACCACCCCCCTCGGCGCACCGCGTCTCGGCGGTGCCCTCGCCTGGCTCGACTGCGCCGTCACCGCGGAGTACGACGGGGGTGACCACACCATCGTCGTGGCCGCGGTCCACGACCTCGGCGCCTCGCCGCACGGCAACCCGCTGCTCTACTACCGGAGCAGGTACGCCGCCCTCGGCCAGGACGGAGAGCGAGCGGGGTCTTCGTGAGGTTCTGGGGTTGATGATCGACGGCCCGGCCGGCTCAGCCCTGGAACTCGGTGAGGTCGATGCTGTGAACGCGCAGTGGATAGCCGTACACCGGGTGCGCCGTCTCTCGTTCCGGCACCATGCCGAGCTTGCGGACGACGTTCTCGGAGGCGTCGTCACCGAGACGGTTGATGCTGATGACGCGGTCGAGGCCACGGTCCTGGAGCGCGAATTCCAGCGTGGCCTGGGCGGCTTCGGATGCGTACCCCTGGCCCCAGAACTGCGAGCCGAGCCGCCAGTTGATCGCCACGGCGGGCAGGACCTCCGGCAGGAACTCGGGCACGGACAGACCCGTGAGGCCGGCGAGCTCGCCCGAGGCGAGCAGCTCGACGGCGAAGAGCCCGAAGCCTTCCTCGTCCCACTCCTCCTCCCACCGCTCGATGGCTTCCGCGGTCTGGTCCAGGTCGCGCACCGAGCCGTCGTCGATCCAGCGCATGACCCGGGGGTCCGCGTCGATGTCCGCCATGGGCACGAGGTCGTCGTCATGCCAGCGACGGAGGAGAAGGCGGGGGGTACGGATCTCGGTCATGGCCCTCATCCTGCCGAAGGCGACGGCCCCATGGGTAATCGACACCAACCCCCAGCGCCGCTCCGGGACGGCCCTGACCTCTGATTTCGCAGAAGCTTCGGGCGGGGGAGAACGCCGGCGCAGGGTGTCCGACGCGAGCGGCACCTGTTCCACGCGGTGTTCGCGACCGACGATCCGAACGCGGGGTCGGTTTCCCGCCAGCCCGCGGTGCCGGTGTCGGCGATGCTCGACGTCATGAACCGACTTGAGGGAAACACGGCCTTGATCACGGGCGGCAGCCGGGGCATCGGCGCCGCTGTGGCATTACGGCTGGCCGAAGAAGGCGCCGACATCGTCCTGACCTATGAGAACAGCGCGGAACGCGCCACCCGGGTGGTGGAGCGGATCAAGGCCGGAGGGCGCCGGGCACTGGCCGTCCATGCCGACAGCGCCGTCCCCGGGGCACTCACCGCCGCGGTGGACGAGGCGGCCGCGACGTTCGGCGGACTCGACATCCTGGTCAACAACGCCGCGGTCTTCCTCGTCGGCCCGCTCGAGGACCTGGGGCCGGCGGAGATCGATCGGACCCTGGCGGTGAACGTCCGGGCGCCGTTCGCGGCGTCCCAGGCGGCAGCGCGTCACATGGGCCGGGGCGGCCGCATCATCAGCATCGGCAGCAATGTCGCCGAGCGTGCGGTCTTTCCCGGACTGGCGCTGTACTCGATGAGCAAGACGGCGCTGATCGGGATGACGAAGGGCCTGGCCCGGGAACTCGGTCCGCGGGGAGTCACCGTCAACCTGGTGCATCCCGGGCCCACCGACACGGACACCAACCCCGCTGACGGGCCGAACGCCGAGGCGATCGCCGGCTTCACGGCTGTGGGCCGCTACGCGGAACCGGCCGAGATCGCGTCCACCGTCGCCCACCTGGCGAGTGCGGACGGCGCGTACATCACCGGAGCCTCGATCCATGTCGACGGCGGCTTCACCGCCTGACCCGCGCTGGTCGAACCGGCGCGGACGCCGCCAGGTCACAGCCCGGCGCTGCCGCCGCAGCCGACGAACCCACCGGAAAGACCACGAAACCGAACCGGCGTACTAGCCGATGCCCAGGACGGGCAGGCACTCCTCGACGCCGGTCAGCTCGATGTCGTCCCGGCGGATCCGCTCCCACGCGTCCCGGGTGAGCCGCCACCGCTGGATGCGCGCGGGCTCACCGCGGCGGGTGTCCCAGTCCGTGCCGTTCGGTTCGTAGCCCAGACCACGGGAAACGCGGTTGGACGCTTCGTTGTCGACGAAGGCGTCGCTGCCGGCCTCGCGTGCGCCCAGCCCGGCGAAGGCCAGCTGCAGGACCGCCGATCTCATCTCCTTGCCGAGCCCCTGTCCGCGGCTGCCGGGGGCCAGCCACGAGAAGCTGGACACCGTGCCGAACCGCGCGAAGTCCCTGCCGATGAGGTCCTGCATGCCGACCGGTTCACCGTCGACGAGCACCGCGAAGTACAGCCGCCACGCATCCGGGCGCACGCGGGCGCGGCCGGCCCAGACGGCGCGCAGCCATCGCCATTCCCGTTCGGGGCTGTCGGCGTAGAACGAGATCGGGTCGTCGAACGGCCACGGTTCGGCGTCGGCGACCCCGGCCCGCACGAGCGGCACGAGACGTTCCAGCAGCTCGTCGGAGGCGCCGGCCAGCGTCAGGCGCGGTGTGCGGACTTCGACGTTCAGCGGGGGATAGGTATGGTCCACGGCCGGACGGTAGCCAGCCTGCCCGGCCGCCGCATCCGGATTTCCCCAGGCGCCGGAGGGGTGCCACCACCGCGTCGCCCGGCCGGGAGACCCCGCTCCCCGCCACCGGTGAGGGTGGGGTCGGTGACTTGTAGCACATACATGTATGAGTGGGGTGTGTGCAAGATCCGTTTTTCCTTAATTCTCTGAGAAAATTTCTACAACCATCTGCCCTAGGTGTCCGTCTGGTTAACGCAAGGCTGTGTAGAGGTTGATGTAGAGGAGCTCAGAACGTGACGGTGCGTTCCTTTGCCCGGCGGGTACGACCGCGAGTCGAGCGGAAGGCCGCCGAGAAGGTGTGGCAGCTGCGTACCCTGCGGCGCCGCCGCAGGGCAGCGGTCACGGACCCGGTGCTCCGCCCGGTGGCGGTGCGCGGCCAGCAGCTCTACGGACGGGTCGTGACCCGGTTCACCGCCGCCGATGCGGCCGCCGCCAACCTCGGCCTGGTCCTCGCCGCGCTGGAGCAGGAGGGCATCCCCTACTTCCTGGTGCCGGCCTCGCGCACCCGCCACACCATCGGCGTGAACGCCCTCGACCGGGAGCGTCTCCTCACCGCCCTCGAGGCGCGGAACGCGGGGAAGGCGGTGTTCATCGGCAGACCGCTGCCCGGCGGAAAGCTCAAGCACCCCGCCCTGTTCATGGACGGTGTCCTGCCGGCCCCGCTGCGTACGGCCCCGGTCCTGCGCGTCGGGGAGAACCTCCTGGGCCCCGCGGGCCAGCTGCTCGCCGGCCCGGAGCTCGCCTGCGACGTCGAGTTCTGGGAGGACGGCGCAGAACTCCTCGCCTCCGACAAGGGCCCCCGGCGCCTGGCCGCGGTCCAGCCGCAGGCGTCCGAGGACATCTTCGCGGAGTCCCTCGTCGCGCCGCGGAACAACGGCATCACGGACGTCCTGCCGGCGTCCGAGCAGAAGCCGGCCATGGTGCGGATCGGCGACCGGGAACTGCCGAGCTTCGCCGCCCTCACCCAGCCGACCGTGAACGACGTGACCTTCCCCGTCGACGTCGTATACACCTGGGTGGACGGCGAGGAGCCGGAGATGCGCGCCAAGCGCGCCCGGTACCAGGAGCGCGGCACCGCCGAGATCCTGGACAAGGAGACCAACGCGTCCCGCTACACCAGCCACGACGAGCTGAAGTACTCACTGCGCTCGCTCGCCATGTACGCCGACTTCGTCCGCCACATCTACGTCGTGACCGACGGCCAGAAGCCGCACTGGCTCGACGACACCGCCCCGGGGATCACGGTCGTCGACCACCGGGACATCTTCCCGGCGGACGTCCTGCCGGTGTTCAACTCGCACGCCATCGAGACCCGGCTGCACCACATCCCCGGACTGTCGGAGCACTACCTCTACTTCAACGACGACGTGTTCGTCGGCCGCCGGGTCACCGCGGAGCACTTCTTCCACGGCAGCGGTCTGATGAAGATCCCGGTGTCCCCGCTCAAGATCGGCGTCGGCAAGCCGCACGCCGAGGAGACGGCGACGAACTCCGCGAGCAAGAACGTCCGCCGGCTGCTGCTGGAGAGGTTCGGGCGGATGACCACGAACAACTTCATGCACACCCCGCTGCCGCAGCAGCGGGAGACCCTGCGGGCCCTGGAGGAGCTCTTCCCGGAGGACATCCGCCGCACCACGGCGTCCCGCTTCCGTTCGCCGCAGGACATCGCCCTGACGGCCCCGCTGCTCTACCAGTACGCGCTGATGACCGGCCACGGCGTGCCGGGCCGGTTCGGCTTCCGGTACGTCAACATCAGCCGCCCGGACGCGGAGGCCCGCCTGGCCGATCTGCGCCGCAACCGCCGCTTCGACTTCTTCTGCCTCAACGACGTCGACGTGCCGCCCGAGGAGCGGGAGCGGGTCGGTCTCCGGATGAGTGAGTTCCTGGAGGACTACTTCCCCTTCGCGAGCCCCTTCGAGAAGCAGGACTGACGGGGGTCGGGGGGCATGGACATCCGTCACCGTTTCACGGCGCCCGCGGGCCTGCGCGCCGCCGGCAGTCTTCTGGTACGCCTGTGGACCTGGGTGTCGGCCAGGCTCTGGGCGCTGCGCACGACCCGGGCCCGGCGACGCCTGCGGGCCGCCGTCCCCGGAACGCGGAGGATCACCCTCGGACCGGCGCGGCTGTACGGCCGTACGGTCGCCGCGTACACCGCCTCGGACGCCGTCGAAGCCGATCTCGAGCGCGTCTGCACCCTCCTGGAAGGGCTGCAGGTCCCGTACTTCCTGGTTCCGTCCGATCACGGGTACGGCGCGCCGCGGCAGATCGTGGGCGTCGAGGAGTCGTACCGCGGCGCGGTCCTCGCCCGGGCCGCCCAGCGTTTCGCGGGTACCGCCGGGTACGTCGGTGCCGTCGGACCGGACGACGCCGTGACGTCCGCGGTGCTGTGGGCCGACGGCAGGCTGCCGCGGGCCCTGCGGCGGGCCGCGGTGCTCCGCACCGGTGTGGTGCGCCTCGGCCCGGCAGGGCAGGTGCTCAGCGGCCTCGAAACGGGGTGCGACATCGAGTTCTGGCGGCACGGCCGGGATCTCGGCGCCGTCCCGGACACGGCCGCGGGCATCGCCCCGGGTACGGCTGCGGGCACCGATCCCGCCTGGCTCACCGTGCCCGGCAGCCGCCTGCCGGACGTCTTCGGCCCGGCGCTCGTCGCTCCGCGCCGCAACCCGGTGGCGGAGGTGCTGCCGGTGGCCGCGCGGCAGCCGGCGGCGGGTCGCCGCCGCACCGTCCCTACGTTCGCCCCGTTCGCCGAGCCGGGCATCGACGAGGTGCTGTTCCCCGTCGACGCCGTGTACACCTGGGTCGACGGGGACGACCCGGCGATGGCCGCGAAGCGCCGCGCCCATCAGGAACACTCCGACAACGTCATCGCTCCGCGCGAGACCGGCGCCTCCCGTTACACCAGCCATGACGAACTGAAGTACGCGCTGCGCTCACTGGAGATGTACGCCGGGTTCGTCCGGCGCGTCTACCTCGTGACCGACTCCCAGATCCCCGCCTGGCTGGACGCGGACGCGGAGGGTCTGACGGTGATCGACCACCGGGACATCCTCCCGGCCGACGCGCTCCCCGTCTTCAACTCCCACGCCATTGAAAGCGGCCTGCACCGCATCCCCGGCCTGTCGGAGCACTACCTCTACTTCAACGACGACGTCTTCATCAACCGCCCGGTGGGCCCCGGGCACTTCTTCCACGGCAACGGCATCGCCCGTATCCCGCTGTCCCCCCTGAAACTCGGGGTCGGCGCCCCGCACCCGCTCGAACCGGCCCCGAACTCCGCCGGCAAGAACGCCCGCGAGGTGATCAGGCGCTTCCACGGCAGACACGTCACGCACAAGTCGCTGCACACCCCGCATCCCCAACTGCTCTCGGTCATGCGGGAGATGGAGAGCCTCGGCATCGAGGAGCTGGAACGGACCGCCTACTCGCGCTTCCGTTCCATCTCCGACGTGGCCCCCGCGTCCACGCTCCACCACCACTGGGCGATGGCGACCGGCCGGGCCGTCCCCGCCGACTACCGCTTCCGCTACGTCCAGCTGGGCACACCGGACATGCGCCGCCGGCTGGCCCGCCTCGCGGCCGGCGAGGACATCGACTTCTTCTGCCTCAACGACGTGGACACGCCCCCGGAGACCAGACCGGCCGCCCAGGCCGCGATCCACGCCTTCCTGGAGCGGAAGTACCCGTTCCCGAGCCGCTTCGAAGGAGCACCCCGCAGTACCGCCCGCCCAGTCCCGTCGCTCACGACGCGAGTCCCCTCCCAGCCGACGCGGGAGGAAGCACAGCGCCGCGAGTGAACCGGCCCGGAAACGGGCCCGGACCCCACCGAGGCCGCCGGCCGCCGAGCGCAACCCGCGCCGGCCGCCGGCCGGCCGGCTCCGACGGAAACGTATCGGAGTGCGCCGAGCCCTGGGAGGGGCGGGCGGTCTGTGCTTCCGTGCCGGGCCGCCCGACGCTTCCGTGCCGGGCCGCCCGACGCGATCAGCCGAAGAACGGGTCGTCCACGACGTGCACCCAGCCGCCGCCCGGCTGGCGTCGGAGGATCTCGGTGGTGGTGGAGACCACCGGCTCCGGTCCGACCCCGGTGAGGGTGGCGGTGTTCGACACCAGGGCGACGTCGTCGACCTGTCGGATCTCGCGCGGTTCGAGCTTGAGGCGGGCACCGCTGTCGACCATCTGCCGCATGGCCGTGCGGATGGCGTCCGTGCCCACCAGGTGGGTTCCGGGAGTGGGGACGAAGTGGGCGTTCGGCTCGTAGAGCGACACCAGACCCTCGACGTCACCGGCCTCCAGGTACTCCATGTACAAGGTCCCCACCTGCTGGGGCGTCTCGGCACGGCGCCGGGCGGTGACGCCGACCGGCTTGTCGCCCCAGCCGGCCGCGTCGATCAGGTCGTACCAGTTGGGATAGGCGCCGTAGGGCAGGTGGCGACGCAGCAGGTCGCCGATGAAGGTCGTCGGGGACGCCTTGTGGGGCTTGGCCACGGCCTGGGTGACGATGAGGTCGCTGAACCCGTGGGCCAGGTCATGGCGCGGCAGCAGGGCGTGCACTTCGTCGGCGAGGCCGGCCGGAAGGCTCTCCCGCTGGATCCCGAGGATGTCGGTGGCGATACCCGCCTGGGCCAGCGCCACCTCCGTGCCCTTCCGCGAGGCGATGCCGTCCGAGGTGTGCAGAGCGATGGCGTCCCAGGCGACGGCGACACGCTCTTCCTCGACTCCGCGCTCGCGGAGGAACGCCGCGGCGAGGTCGGCGCCGTCGACCTCGAAACGCTGGTCGCCGTTGCTGCCCTCCTCGCTCAGTGACGGCCAGCGACATCGCCACCGCCGAGGCGCTGGGGCGTCGCGTCGCGGACGCCGCCGCCACGTGGGCGGCCGGCCGCGCCGCACGCGCCGCCTGATCGCGGGCCCTTCGCCCCGGCCGCCGGGTTGAGCGTCTGGCCGATGCCCTCGCCCGCCCGCACTGTGCCCCCTACGTGGGCCGCCGCTCCTGAGTCCCCGAATCGAGCGCGCCTCTCTGATCATCGGCCTGTCGTCCGGCGCCCGTGGCCGGCCGAGTGTGGTTCGCGCGATGGCGGCGGGGCGGTCGGCCGTCGGGACTGCCCCGCCGCCGCCCGCCCTTGGTGACCCGACATGCCCATCCGCAGGACATGACGCTGCGCGTTTCCGGATGTCAGTGGGCTGGTGGAAGCCACCCAGGGGGCGGGGGAGGGGCGTAGGGTCCCTTGGGCATGGAGTGGAGCCAGTATGCGATCTTGATGCGGGTGTCGGAGGTGTCGGGGTGGTCCTCCCCGAGACTGCGTGCCTGATCGGCCGCGACCTGGTGCAGGAGGTTGGTGGCCCGGACGGTGTCGCCCAACTGTCCGATGGAGACGGCATGTCCCACTCGCGCACTGAAAGTGGCGCGGTGGTCCGGACCCAGTACCCAGGCGAGGTCGTCACCGACCTCGGAGTAGATCTGGGCCGCCGCCGCGTGGTCCCCGATCTGGCCGGTGTACGTGGCGAGATTCAGGCGGCTTTGCAGGGCGTCCAGGTTCTCGCGAGGCAGAACCCGCGCCTCGATCTCCACGAGGTCGCGGTAGAGCCGATGCGCGCGGGACGGATGACCCAGTTCACCCGTCCATTCGGCCAGCCACCGGTGACAGTTCAGAGTGTCGTTGTGCTCGGACCCCAGGACGCCGGTCATGTCCTCCACCAGACCTTGCAGAAGGTTGGCGGCTTCCTGGTTCTGTCCGTCGGCGTGAAGCGTCAGGGCCAGGTTTCTTCGAGGGACGAAGGTACTGGTGTCCCGGCGTCCCGTACGGGCTTCCCGCGCCTGGCAGACCTCTCGGAACAGCCTGATGGCCGTTGTCCTGTCGCCTGAGTTGGACAGGTGAGAGGCGTGGTAGTGGCGAACCTCCACGGATTCGGGCGAGTCCGGACCGCAGACGCGCTCCATGTCGGCGAGGAGTGTGCGGGAGAACTCGGCGGCCGCGGCGAAGTCCCCTGACTGACCGATCGCGTCCATGTGGTTCTTGCGTTCACGCAGCGTCGCCGGGTCGTCGGGCCCGAGAAGACGTTCTGCGACATCCGCCGCCTGGCGGTACAGGTCAGCGGCGGTGGCGGCTTGCCCTTTGGCGAGGGCGTTGTCCGCCAGGGAGCTCAGACAGGCGCGTACGCGAAATGAATCCCTGCCGAGCGTGCGGGTGTACCTGTCGATGAGGTCCTCGTAGAGAGCGCTTGATTCGTCGATCTGTCCGGCCACGCCCTTGAGGTAGGCGAGACTCTCCCTGGCCCGGAGGGTGTCCTCGTGGTCGGGGGACAGGGTGCGGGCACGAATGGAGTGGACGTCGGTCAGGATGGCGAATGCCTCGTCGTCCTGCTGACCGCGGAAAAGGTTGTGGGCCAAGGTGATGCGGCTGCGCAGGGTGCCGGAGTTCTCTGGGCCGAGCACGCGGGTGAAGTCGACGACTACCTCGCGGGAGTGGCTGATGGCGACGGAGGGGCCCGATTGCTCGTCATATCCCAGCCAGTTCGCCAGTGTCTCCCGCAGGGCAAGGGTTTCCGGGTGGTCGGCGCCCAGCCGCAGAGTGCGGCGCGACACGGCTGCGCGGGCCAGCTCGACGGCAGCGCGGACATCGGCCCTACCGGCTTCCCGGATCTGTTCGGTCAGTTCCTCCACGGAGGTGAGAGGGCTCGTGTCGTCCGCTGGAGTGCCGGCCGCCCCTGTGCGGTTGCGACTGATCGCGATCATCGCCGCCGTACGTTCGGACGCCTGCTGCGGCAGGGGCAGTCCAGCTGAACTGAACAGTCGGCGCAACTCGGTGTAGATGGCTCCCACGGCCAGCAGGTCGGGACCGCCCGCGATGCCGCGTTCGAGGACGTTCAACAGGGCGCCGGTAAAGGAGGTGTAGGTGTCTCCGACGGGCGCCTGCGCCAGGGCCATGGCGGGAACCGATGTCATGACGTAGGTGCCGTCGATGTCCACCTGGCCGATGATGGAGGTTTCGGTGGCCGACATGACTCCTGAGATCGCCAACCCCGAGTGACAGCTGTCGAGGATCAGCACACGTGAACGCGCCCGTGTTCGGGAGAACGCCTCCCGGACCAGGCGGTAGGGCAGTCCCGTCCACTCGGCGAGCTCGGGATCGGTCCCTGCCAGCGCCAGGTACAACTCCCGGTCCTGTCCGGCGATCAGACCGTGCCCGGCGTGATAGACGAGGAAGACGTCCTCGGCGGCGGCGGCCGCGCTCAGCAGCGGTTGGGCGAGAGCCCCCTGGTCCCGTGGATTCTCGATCACCAGGCACCGGTCGGAAGCGAACGAGCCGTTGTCCTGATGGGTCAGCGCGGCGTGCAGGGCGTGGACGCCCCGTCCGACCGACGGAAGGTCCTCCAGCCTCTCGGACTCGTAGCTGCTGACCCCGATCAGCACCGCCCGCGAACCGACGGCATCGGGCAACCGGACCATCTCACTCATGCCACGTCCCCCTCGTGTGCCTCTGCGGTTCCCCTGCTCGGCTTTGATCCCGGTGCGTCCGCCTGGCGCGTGGGCTGCCCATCGACGATCGCCGGAGTTCCGGGTGCCTGTTCTGCTGGAGGGGGCGGAGCATCGAGGTGCAGGTCCACGACCGCTTTGATGAGGGTGTCGGCATCCCGGACACGGTCACCGTCGATCTCCACCCGGCGGCCGTCCGAGGCAATCAGCCGGATGCGCACCTTGCTTCCCCTGGGCTGCCGACACCACACCACCAGGGCCTGCGCCAGAACGGTGCCGACCCCGCCGGCACCCAACGCGACCGCCAGAACCTCGGTCAGCCCGCCACCCGCCATCTGCCCCGGCCCGGCCGGCGAGCTCACGGACTCCACCCGCCCCCGCAGAGCATCTTGCAGGTTCAGCCACTTGAAGAGATCTTCCACAGCCCCGTCGTCGTCCCCGACGACCTCGACAAGCACACGGGAATCCATGCACGCCCCCTCGCCCCCGTAACGCGCATCACGTGACTTTTCACGATAGCGACTCGGCCGTCGGCCCAACCCTCCTTTGTGACATGTTGATCCGGCCCGGAGTCCGGGATATCCGGCTGGAGTCCCATGCCGGCCACCCATGCGCCCCGCGCCCCACACTGCATGGACGTCAGGCCGGAAGGGCAGCACGCCGTGGTGGGCGGCGGGCTTGAGCGAGACACACGTGGCGGGTGGCCGGTCGGCGCGCCCGCCGTCGTGGCCGACTTTCTGTGGCAGAGGCCAGAACCCCCACAGTCATGGGCACGGCACGCACGTGAGGACCCGTTCCTGCCGGGGCTGACGAGTCGCCGCCATGAGACAGGCGGCATGTTCGACGCCTACGCCGAGAACTTCGACGCGGTATGGGCGACAGCAACCCTCGTACGAGAGGAAGGCTGACCGTGGCCCGTACCGAGTACTACGACGACCCCAACGCACCCAAGCCGAACAGCCTGGTCGTCGCCGCCTCCGCCGTCGTCACCGACGACCTCGGGCGCATCCTCCTCCAGCGCCGCCGCGACAACGACCTGTGGGCCCTGCCCGGAGGCGGCATGGACCTCACCGACTCCCTGCCGGGCACGGCCGTCCGCGAGGTCAAGGAAGGGACCGGCCTCGATGTCGAGATCACCGGCCTGGTCGGTACCTATACCGATTCGGCCCCACGGCGACGACGTTCCCGCTGGCTGCGATGTACGACCTGAACTGGACCGACCACGTGCCCAAAGGGCTGTGGTTCTCCGCATATCGGTGCTGCAGCGAAGCAGCTTCCGCAGCAGATGTGTGAGCAAAGTGTGAACAGGAACTCGAGCGCAGCGCGAGCGGCTAGAGCCAGTCCTTGCGCTTGAAGATGAAGTACAGACTGGTGCATACGACCGCCATCAGGACGATGGCGAAGGGATAGCCGAGTACCCAGTGCAGCTCCGGCATCTCCCTGAAGTTCATCCCATAGATCGTCCCTACCAGCGTCGGCGCGAACAGAATCGCCGCCCACGAGGAGATCTTCTTGATCTCCTCGTTCTGTTCGAAGCCCGCTTCCGCCAACGCTCGCATTTCCGCGTTCTGTTGCTGGGTGACCAGGGTCGCGTTGACCGTGAGGATCTCCGTGAGGGCCTGGCGGAAGCCGTCCACGCGTTCGCTGATGTGGGTGACGTGGTCGGCGACGTCGCGGAGATAGCGCTGGAGTTCCTCGTCCGTGTCGTACTTGGCGAAGCCGGCGATCAGGCTGTGCAGCATGCCGACCAGGGGGCGGGTGGCGCGCTGGAACTCGACCATCTCGCGGGAGAGTTCGTAGATGCGGCGGGAGACCTCCGGGTCGCCGCGGAAGACCTCCGTCTCGATCTCGTCGATGTCGTTCTGGACGCCCTCGACGACCGGGGCGTAGCCGTCCACCACCGCGTCGAGTATGGCGTAGAGGACTGCCTCCGGGCCGAGTTTGAGCAGGTCGGGGCTGTCCTCCATGCGGTGGCGGACCGCCGAGAGGTCGGGTGCCGCGCCGTGCCGCACCGTGATCACGAAGTCCGGGCCCACGAAGACGTGCAACTCGGCGAAGTCGACCTCCTCCGGCGCGTCCAGATAGCGGGCGGCACGCAGGACGACGAAGAGCGTGTCGCCGTACCGCTCCAGCTTCGGGCGCTGGTGTGCCTCCATCGCGTCCTCGACCGCGAGCGGGTGCAGGTCGAACTCGGCGGCCAGGGAGAGGAGTTCGTCCGAGGTGGGGCGGGCCAGACCGATCCACGCCATCCCCGCGGGCTGGTCGCGCAGTTCGCGGTACGTCTGCGCGAGAGTCGCGGGCGTCGACACCCGCACCCCGTCCCGGTACAGCGCCGCCTCCACCACGCTCGGCGGCTCGCCCGGTGTCGCCGCCGTCGCGGAGCCCGGCTCCGGCAGCTCGGCCGTGTCTTGGTCCGGCGGCAGGGCGCGGCGCCAGACGGACCTTCTGGTGTTCCGGCCGTTCCTGCCGTTCCCGGAACTCTTCGAGGCCGGGCTGGGGCGTCGCTCGGACATCGCGGCCGCCTCTCGATGGGACTGCATCGGCGTGACCCGTGTGATCGTAGTGGTCGGGCGCGGTCAGGTGTGGTCAGGCGTGATCACCGGGTCTTCGAGCAGGATATACGGGGCATACAGGCCCGGCGGAGGGAATCAAGGACGGGATTCGGTGAGAGAAGCGGACAGGATCTGTCCGCGACGGGCGTTAGCGTGCACGCTATGACGAAGACGTCGACTGGCCCGCTCCTCGGCACCCGCGCCCTCAACCGTGCCACCCTCGACCGTCAGCTCCTGCTGCGCCGCTCACCCCGGTCGGTCAAGGACGCCGTGGCACACCTCGTCGGTCTGCAGGCGCAGAACGTGAAGCCGCCGTACCACGCCCTCGCCGCCCGCCTGGACGGCTTCGACCCCGAGCGGCTCTCACAGCTGATGGCGGACCGGGAGGTCGTGCGTATCGTCACGCTGCGGTCGACCATCCACACCCACACCGCCGACGACGCCCGCACCCTGCGCCCGCTCGTCCAGCCCGCCCGGGACCGGGAGCTGACCGGCTTCCACAAGGGCCTCGCCGGCGTCGACCTGGACCGGCTCGCCGTCCTCGCCCGTGACCTGGTCGAGGCCGAGCCGCGCACCATGGCCGAGCTGCGCCAGGTCCTCCTCGCCGAGTGGCCCGACGCCGACCCGCAGTCACTCGCCATCGCCGCCCGCTGCGTCCTGCCCCTCGTCCACGTCCCCCCGCGCGGCCTGTGGGGCCGGTCCGGGCAGGTCGCCCTGACCACCGCCGAGCACTGGCTGGGCCGCCCGGCCGCACCGGCCCCGGCGCCGGACGGCACCGTGCTCCGCTATCTCGCCGCCTTCGGCCCGGCCTCCGTCAAGGACATGCAGATCTGGGCCGGACTCACCCGGCTGCGCGAGGTCTTCGAACGGCTCCGGCCCCGTCTCCTCGCCTTCCGGGACGAGCACGGCGTCGAACTCTTCGACCTGCCCGACGCACCCCGCCCCGACCCCGAGACCCCCGCCCCGCCGCGCTTCCTCCCCGAGTACGACAACCTCCTCCTCTCGCACGCCGACCGCACCCGGGTCATCCCGCCCGAGCACCGGGGCCGCCTCTGGCAGGGCAACCAGCCCCACCGCGCCCTGCTCGTCGACGGCTTTCTGGCGGGCGTGTGGAAGCCGGTGGACAACACCCTGGTCATCGAGGTCTTCGGGCCGCTGAACCGGGCTCAGCGGGCCGCCGTCCTGGAGGAAGGCGAGCGGATGCTGGCCGTCCTGCACCCCGGGACGCCGTACGACATCCGGTTCGGAACCGTCGTAGCCCGGTGATCTCCCAACTCTGCGCGATCGCCGTGACGCCTCCCGTGCCGCCCGCTCGGAGCACGTTCGCGTGATGCCGCCCGCGCCGCTCGCTCGGAGTAGGTTCGCGTGACGTGCGCCCGTGCCGCCCGCTCGGAGTACGTTCGCGTGACGCCTCCCGTGCCGCCCGCTCGGAGCACGTTCGCGTGACGCCTCCCGTGCCGCCCGCTCGGAGCACGTTCGCGTGACGTGCGCCCGCGCCCCTCATTCGGCGCACATACGAGCGGGGCCTCTAGAGTCGGGGCCATGGAACTGCGGCAGCTCACCTACTTCGTCGCCGTCGCCGAGGAGTTGCACTTCGGGAGGGCCGCCGACCGGCTGCACATCGTGCAGTCCGCGGTGAGCATGCAGATACAGCGGCTGGAGCGGGAGCTGGGCGCCGAACTGTTCGACCGTTCGCCGCGCCGGGTCCGGCTCACCGGCGCGGGGGAGCGGCTGCTGCCCGAGGCGCGGGCGGTGCTGGCGGCGGCCGAGCGGGCCCGGGCCGCCGTCGCCCCGCCGACCGGGCTCAGGATCGGCACCAGTACGGGGCTCGGCGCGCACCTGGACCGGGTGCTGGCCGCGTTCGCGCACCACGCGCCGGACGTGCCCGTCGAGCTGTACTCGCTGCCGGTCGCCGAGCGCCTCGCGAGGGTCGCGGGCGGGCGGCTGGACGCCGCGTTCGTGCGCGCCGTGGAGCCGGTGCCCGGTGTTCGGGTCCATCCGCTGTGGCCCGACCCCCTGGTGGCCGCCGTCCCCGCCGGCCACCCGCTCGCCGGACGCCCGGAGATCGGCGTCGGCGAACTGGCCGGGCTGCCCCTGGCGCTCACCGAGCGCCGCAACAACCCGGCCCTGGTCGACCTGGTCGTCGGTGCCTGCCGGGACGCCGGCTTCGAGCCGACGCCCGGACCGTCGACCGGCTCCCTCCAGGACACCCTCGCCAGCATCGGCACCCGCCCCCTGTGGACGGTCGTCTACGCGTCCCACGCGCGCGTGCTGCACAGCCCGAGGGTGACCTTCGTACCGTTCCGGGCGCCCGGCCTGGCCCTGCCGACCGGTCTCGCCGTGTCCGCCGTCGCGCCGCCTCCGCACCTGGACGCCCTGCTGCTGGCCTGCGACGATCACGAACGCTGATCGCTGCGGTCGCGACCTGCTTCTTGGTCACGGACGCACCGTGCGATGGACTGGACCCACCGAACAGGAAGCGCACTCGGAGGAGTTCAGCGATGCCGATCGTCACCATCCAGCAGGGCCCCCGCGACACCGAACTCAAGCGGGACCTCGTCAAGCGGGTCACGGACGCCTTTGTCGACGCCTACAAGATCCCCGCCGAGACCGTGCAGGTGTGGATCCACGAGGTCCCGGCGGACAGCTGGGGCGCGGCGGGCAGACTCACCGCCGACAAGTAGCCCGGCCGGGACATGGATAGGGGGCGTTGCGGGCTGCTCGTGGTAGCCCGCAACGCCCCCTGGTCACTCACCCGAGCGAGGCTCGGGAGGTCTTCTGGTTACGAGTTGACCTGCGTGGTCACCAGGTTCGAGAAGGTGGTCAGCCGGGTGTAGACACCCGGGTAACCGGCCTCCGCGCACCCCTCTCCCCAGGAAGTGATCCCTGCCAGGACGCCCCCGATGAGCAGGGGACCGCCGCTGTCGCCCTGGCAGGTGTCTACGCCACCGGAGGTGTATCCGGCGCAAACCATGTCGGTCTGGACGAAGTCCGAACCGTAGGAGCTCTTGCAGCTGGTGTCGGACACGATCGGGACGGTCGCGGTCCGCAGCTGGTTGGAGGAGCTGCCGTTCTCCGAGGTGGTGCCCCAGCCGAGGATGCGGGCCGTGGTGCCGGCCGCGTACACGCTGGTCTGGGAGGAGCTGACGTACGACACCGGGGTGTACGACATCGCCGTCGAGAGGGTGAGGACCGACACGTCGTCGCCGTTGGTGGCGTCCGTGTAGTCCGGGTTGATCCAGATCTTGCTGACCCGGCTGACCGTGCCGTTGGTGCCGTTCAGGTTCGTACGGCCGCCGACCACGCGGACGCTGCTGGTGCTCTCGCCCTCCATGCAGTGGGCGGCGGTCACCACCTTGGTCGCCGACACCAGGGTGCCGCCGCAGAACTGGCTGCCGGACGCGTCCGTGATCTGCATCATGAACGGGTACGCGGTGGTCGTGGTCGTCGTGCCGCCGACGATCGGCTGGGGGGCGGCTGACGCGGTGGGGGACGCGATCAGCGCGGTCGCTGCGGCGGCAGCCGTCGCCGCCAGGACGGCGGCGGTCTTTCTGGCGCGGTTGAGCCCGAACATGAGTCTCCTCAGTGGGGGTTGCCGGTGGGGGGTCGCGCGGGTGTGGGGGGTGCACGGGGGTCGCGGGACCGACCCCCGTATGCCCGGGCGAGCGGCACATCCATAAGCTAGAACCCGGAACCCCACCCTCCCAATGAGGGAACCCCCTAGGGGGATGGGGGAGGGAAAACCCTCGGTCCGCCTCAGTTAACCGGGAGCGCTCTCACTTCGCGCGCCGCCCTGCCGCCAAACGGACTATGTCCACGCGCGATCGGATGCCCAGCTTGCGGTAGACCCGGGTGAGCGTCGCCTCCACCGTCTTGACGCTGATGAACAGCCGGGCGGCGATCTCCCGGTTCGTGGCACCCTCCATGACCAGCGCGGCGACCTGACGCTCCATCGCGGCCAGCCCCTCCAGGGTCGCGGCCGGCTCGGCCGGCGCCTCGACCGCCGGCTCGGGCTCGGACCCGGGCACCGAGACGGCCTCGTCCACCTGGCGCAACCACGGCAGCGCCCGGCACCGCCGGAACAGCCGGGTGGCCTCGTCGTACGCCGTGGGGGAACGACGCTCGCGCAGCGAGGCCAGGGCGAACGCGGCCCGGGCCTCCTCCAGGCCGTAGCCCAGTTTGGCGAACTGGTGCTGAGCCGAGGTCAGCTGGGCCACGGCCGCCTCGTGCTCGCCGTGCGCCGCCCGGACGAGTGCCTCGGCCCGGTCCAGAACGGCGAGAACACTCTCCCGGCCGAGCCTGAGCGCGTGCTCCCGGGTGACGTCGATGACGTCCTGCGCCTCGGCCGTCTCACCCACCCGGACCAGCGCCTCGGCCAGGTCGCCCTGCCAGCGGCCGCGCGCCGGGTCGGTGATGCCGAGGCTCTGCTCCAGCTCCCGCACCCGGCGCAGCGAGCGCACGGTGCCCGCCGGGTCGCCCGCCACCAACTGGGCGTATCCGAGGGCGCCGAGAGCCCGGGACAGGTACATGGTGTCGCCGTCCTGTTCGGCGTGGTCCACCGCCTCCCGGGCCAGCGCCAGACCCCGGTCCACGTCACCGCCGGAGGCCTCGGCCAGCGAGGTGAGCATCGCGGAGGCGGTCTCGCCGATCCCGCAGTCGTGGGCCAGGTGCAGGCCCTCGCGGGCCAGGTCGAGGGCCCGGCCGCAGTGCCCGGAGCGCAGTTCGGTCTCGGCGAGCCCGCGCAGGAAGTGCACCTCGCTCTCCACCTGGCCGCGCCGGCGGACCTCGCGCAGCAGCGCGGTGACCGTGGCCCGGGCCTCGGCCAGCTGATCGCCCATCACCAGCCAGCGGAACCGGGCGCTGCCGGCCCCGTTGTGATGGCACGACACGTTCGGGTCCTGCGGTTCCTTCAGCGCGCGCTTGATGGTGGCGGGTGCCCCCGGATGGCCCATCAGGGTCTCGACCTGGGCCTGCAGGGACAGCGCGAGCAGCTCGGTGCGCCGGTCGTCGCCGCGCGCGGCGAGGCCGGCGGAGTGCGCGGCCGCCTGCCGGGCCTCGGTGAAGTCGCCCTCCACGATCAGGGCCCGCCAGGCCAGCTGGTAGTGGACCTTGCCGAGCAGCCGCGGGTCGTCGCCGGCGTCGGCGAGGGCGTGCGGGAAGGCCGCGTCGACCTCGGTCATGGTGTGGCCGGCGGAGTCGATCACCAGGATCCAGGCCCGCACCCGGTCGGCGGGCCGGGTGGCCCGGGTGAGCACCTCGCGGGCGATGTCCTGGGCGAGGTCCACCTCGCCGGCGCTGATCGCGTCCTCGGCGGCCAGCAGCCGGCGCTCGTCCGGGCCCGGTCTGTTGTCCCCCGGCGTGTGCCGGGCGGAGAGCAGCCCGAGCTGTGCGGCCACCGAGGGTGCGCCCCGGTCCCGGGCCTGGGCCGCGGCCTCGGCGAGCCGGGCGGCCACCTCCGGGTCGGTACCGGTGGCGGCCAGGGCCAGATGCCGGGCCCGCTCGATCGGGTCGGAGGCGGCCGTGGACAGCGCCGCGTGCGCGGCCCGGCGCTCCTGCGCGGGGGCCTCGGCGTACAGCGCGGCGGAGATGAGGGGGTGCGCGAAGCGTACGGCCGGACCCTCCGGCTCGGTGGCCAGCAGCCCGAGTTCGGCCGCCTGGGCGCACTCGGCCTCGGCGTTCTCCCGGCCGGCCGCGTGCAGCAGGGCGTGCGTGGGCCGGGCGCCGGCGCTGGCCACCAGGAGGGTGCGGCGGGCCTCGACGGAGAGCATGTCCAGGCGGGTGAGGACCAGGGCGCGCAGCGAGGTCGGCACCGGCAGCGGCTCGCCGGGCCGGGGCGGGGTGGGGTTCTCGGCGAGGGCGCGGCCGAGCTCCAGGGCGAACAGGGGGTTGCCGCCGCTGGTGCGGTGGATCTCCCGGACCGCGGCCCGGGTCAGCGCCGCGTGGCCGCGGTGGTCGAGGAGGTCGGCGACCTGCCTGCGGGTGAGCGGGCCGAGGCGGACGGCGACGGTGTCCGGCGGTGACGCGCGTAGGTGACGGTCGTACTCCTGGCCCTCCGTGCGGACCGCGCAGAGCAGTTGGACCGGGGTGCCGCCGAGGCGGCGGGCGGCGAAGCCGAGGAGTTCGGCGCTGGCCGGATCCAGCCACTGGAGGTCGTCGGCGACGATCAGTACCGGGCCCTCGGCGGCCAGTGCGCGCAGTGCCGACAGCACCGCGAGGCGCAGGGCGAGGCCGTCGCGCTGGAGGGTGGACTCGCCGCGGCCGGTGAGCGCCGACTCCAGGGCGGTGCGCTGGGCGCCGGGCAGGTGGGGCGCGACCTCGTCGAGGACCAGCCCGAAGAGGTCGGCGAGGGCCAGAAACGGAAGATGGGATTCGGACTCGGTGGCCGAGCAGCGCAACACGGTGCGCGCCGCGCCGGCGTATTCGGCGTCCAATGCCCCCAGGACGGTCGATTTCCCTATTCCGGCGGGCCCGTGCAGGAGCACGCTGCCGCCCGAGGTGAGCTGTTCACGCGCGGCCGAGAGCAGCTCCGCCCGGCCGATGACCAGGTCGGGGCGGCATCGGGCAGGCTCCTGGAAGTCCCGTCGCACGGTCACCGCTCCCCTCGTGTGTCGTGTTCGGGCCAAATTCTAGGCAACGAACCCTGAAATCCGGCCGAACGGCATGGTGAGGGAAATAACAGCGGCCTTGCATCGGGTAATTCAAAGCGCGCATGCATGAATGGAATGGGTTCCCTCCGCTACGGCAACAACCCCGTCCGACGAGCCGCCGACACCGCCTCCCCCCTGGTGTGCGCGCCCAGTTTCCGCATCGCCGAGCGCAGATACCCCTTGACCGTCTCGGGCCGCAGGCCGAGCCGCTCGGCCACCGCCGCGTTGGTGGCGCCGGCCGCCACCCAGGCCAGCACATCCAGCTCCCGGGGCGCCAGCGTCCTCTCGGCCGCAGGCGCCGGGGCGGCCAGCAGTCCGCAGGCGGCGAGGAGTTCGGCGCGCAGCTCGGGGTCGGGGATCCGCGGGGCCAGCGCCCGCAGTGCGGCATGCGCCTCCCGCACCTGCTCCCAGGCGGCCCCCGGATCCGCCCCGGCGGCGGGCTCCGGCCGCGCCGCCGCCAGCAGGCCCCGGGCCTCGTCCCGTACGACGAGGGCCTGCTCCACGTCCCGCGCCGCCGCCACCGCCGCGCCCAGCGTGCGGTCACCCAGCGGCTGGGCGGTGCGCAGCGCGCCGTACAGCACGCCCCGCACCCGGCGCCGTACCACCACGGGCACCGCGAGCACCGAGCGGATGCCCTCGGCCGCCACCGGGATGTCGTACTCGTGGCTGATCTGCCGGGAGACGGAGTAGTCGGTGACCGCGCACGGCCGGGCCAGCATGACCGCCTTGCCGCCCAGTCCGTTGCCCGAGCTGACCGCGAGCGAGCGCAGGGCGGCCGTGTTGGCGCCGCTCAGCTCGCTGATCCGGACCTGCGGCCGGTCGGCGTCGACGAGCCCGCCGAAGGCGATCGGGAGCCCGGTGGCGCGCCGGAGTCTGGCCAGCGCACCGCGTATCTCCACCGCCCCCGCGACCTCTGCTGCCACCTGTCCTGCCCCTTCGACCCCGGCTTCGTGCTGCCCACACCCCCGTTCGGGGGTAGTGAGACATGCATCACGGATTACACGATGCCAGAGAGCCGCCCGGCAATGGTCCGGTACCGAAGGAGACGCGTATGACGAGTGCGACGGAGGACTTCCGCAGGGCACGGGACTTCCTGCTGGAACACCGATCGGACTATGCCACCGCCTACGAGGGCTTCGTGTGGCCGCGGCCGGACCACTTCAACTGGGCGCTCGACTGGTTCGACGTCATCGCCGAGGGCAACGACCGCACCGCCCTGCACATCGTCGAGGAGGACGGCACCGAGACGAAGCTGTCCTTCGCCGAGCTGTCCGAGCGCTCCGACCGGGTCGCGAACCATCTGCGGGCGCGGGGCGTCGAGCCGGAGGACCGCGTCCTCGTCATGCTCGGCAACCAGGCCGAGCTGTGGGAGACCGCGCTGGCCGCGATGAAGCTGCGCGCCGTCGTCATCCCGGCCACCCCGCTGCTCGGCCCGGCCGACCTGCGCGACCGGGTCGACCGGGGCCGGGTGAAGCACGTCATCACGCGCGCCGAGGACACCGCCAAGTTCGCCGAGGTGCCGGGCGCGTACACCCGGATCGCGGTGGGCGGGCCGGCGGAGGGCTGGGAGGCGTACGAGGACGCGTACGTGGCGTCCGCCGAGTTCCTGCCGGACGGGCCGACGCTCGCCGACGACCCGCTGATGCTCTACTTCACCTCGGGCACCACCGCCCGGCCCAAGCTGGTCGAGCACACCCACACCTCGTACCCCATCGGCCATCTGGCCACCCTGTACTGGATCGGCCTCAAGCCCGGCGACGTCCATCTGAACATCTCCTCGCCGGGCTGGGCCAAGCACGCCTGGTCGAACCTGTTCGCGCCGTGGAACGCGGAGGCGACCGTCTTCATCCACAACTACAGCCGCTTCGACGCGGGCCGGCTGATGGCCGAGATGGACCGGCACGGGGTGACCTCCTTCTGCGCTCCGCCGACGGTGTGGCGGATGCTGATCCAGGCCGACCTGACCCAGCTGCGCACCCCGCCCCGTGAGGTGGTGGCGGCCGGCGAGCCGCTCAACCCCGAGGTGATCGAGCAGGTCCGGCGGGCCTGGAACGTCACCGTCCGGGACGGGTTCGGGCAGACCGAGACGGCCGTACAGGTCTCCAACAGCCCCGGCCAGCCGCTGAAGACCGGGTCGATGGGCCGGCCGAGTCCGGGATACCGCGTCGAACTGCTCGACCCGGTGTCGGGCGCGCCGGGGGCGACGGAGGGCGAGATCGCCCTCGACCTGTCGGCGGGGCCGGTGGGCCTGATGACCGGCTACCACGGGGACGCGGACCGTACGGCCGAGGCGATGGCCGGCGGCTACTACCGCACCGGTGACATCGGCGCCCGGGACGAGGACGGCTACATCACCTACGTCGGCCGCGCGGACGACGTGTTCAAGGCGTCCGACTACAAGATCAGCCCCTTCGAGCTGGAGAGCGCGCTCCTCGAACACGAGGCGGTGGCCGAGGCGGCCGTCGTCCCGGCGCCGGACGAGCTGCGGCTGGCCGTGCCCAAGGCGTACATCGTCCTCGCGGCGGGCTGGGAGCCAGGACCGGACACCGCGAAGGTGCTCTTCGAGCACTCCCGCCAGGTCCTGGCGCCGTACAAGCGGGTCCGGCGGCTGGAGTTCGCGCCGCTGCCCAAGACCGTGTCCGGCAAGATCCGGCGGATCGAACTGCGCGAGGCGACCGCCGCGGGCTCGGCCGGGGAATACCGTGAGGAGGACTTCCGGTGAGCACCTCGTACACACACGGCACGAGCGGGACCGTGCTGCTCGGCGACACGATCGGCGCCGACCTCGACCGGGCCGTCGCGGCCTGGCCGGACCGGGAGGCACTCGTGGACGTGCCGTCCGGACGGCGCTGGACCTACGCCCGGTTCGCCGCTGACGTCGACCGGTTGGCGTACGCCCTGCTGGCGAGCGGCGTCGCCAAGGGCGACCGGGTGGGCATCTGGGCGGTCAACTGCGCCGAGTGGGTGCTGGTGCAGTACGCCACCGCGCGCATCGGCGCGATCATGGTGAACATCAACCCGGCCTACCGCACCCACGAGGTCGAGTACGTCCTCAACCAGGCGGGGATCTCCCTGCTGTTCGCCTCCCTCAGCCACAAGAGCAGCGACTACCGGGCGATGGTGGAGGAAGTGCGGGGCAGGTGCCCGGAGTTGCGGGAGGCCGTGTACATAGGGGATCCGAGCTGGGATGCGCTCATCGCGCGCGGTACACCGGAGCGGAGTGCCGAACTGACGGCCCGCACCGCGGAGTTGTCCTGCGACGACCCGATCAACATCCAGTACACCTCGGGGACGACCGGCTTCCCGAAGGGCGCCACCCTCTCCCACCACAACATCCTGAACAACGGCTACTTCGTCGGAGAGCTGGTCTCCTACACCGAGCAGGACCGGATCTGCATCCCGGTGCCCTTCTACCACTGCTTCGGCATGGTGATGGGCAACCTGGCCGCCACCTCGCACGGCGCCTGCATCGTGATCCCGGCCCCGTCCTTCGACCCCGAGGCCACCCTGGAGGCCGTCCAGCGGGAGCGCTGCACCTCGCTGTACGGCGTACCGACCATGTTCATCGCGGAGCTGAACCTCCCCGGCTTCGCCTCGTACGACCTTTCCACGCTGCGCACCGGCATCATGGCGGGCTCGCCCTGCCCGGTCGAGGTGATGAAGCGGGTGGTCGCGGAGATGCACATGGCGGAGGTCTCCATCTGCTACGGCATGACCGAGACCAGCCCGGTGTCCCTGCAGACCCGTATCGACGACGACCTGGAACACCGCACCGGCACGGTCGGCCGGGTGCTGCCGCACCTGGAGGTGAAGATCGTCGACCCGGCCACCGGTGTCACCCGGCCCAGGGGAACGGCAGGCGAGCTGTGCACCCGGGGTTACAGCGTGATGCTCGGCTACTGGAACGAGCCCGAGAAGACCGCGGAGGCCGTCGACCCCGGGCGCTGGATGCACACCGGCGACCTGGCGATGATGCGTGACGACGGATACGTCGAGATCGTCGGCCGGATCAAGGACATGATCATCCGGGGCGGCGAGAACGTCTACCCGCGCGAGATCGAGGAGTTCCTCTACGCCCACCCCAAGATCCGTGACGTCCAGGTGGTCGGGGTGCCGCACGAGAGGTACGGCGAGGAGGTCCTGGCCTGCGTCATCCCGCACGACCCGGCCGAGCCGCTCACCCTCGAGGAACTGCGGGCCTTCTGCGAGGGCCGCCTGGCCCACTACAAGGTGCCGAGCCGGATCCAGATCCTGGAGAACTTCCCCATGACGGTGTCGGGGAAGGTGCGGAAGATCGAGCTGAGGGAGACGTACAGCGCCGGCGCTCCGTAGGGGCGCGGGGAACTGCGCGACCAGCCCCCACCGGGCCCGCAGGTGATCACCGACCTGAGGCGTGCAGTTCATCGGCGGGACCGTTGACCGGCTGAGGCGTCCCCGTGAGGTCCAGCACGAAGAGCGGTATCCCCAGCGCGTCGGCCCGCTCGCGCGCGTCCTCGGCGTACCCCGCGAGGGAGAAGTACACGCAGCCGGAGTCCTCCGTCATCGCCGTCAGCCACAGGCACTCCACATCCCGCAGTGCGGCCGGCCGCACGGTCGGGTCCACCTGGGCGACCAGGCCGCGCGCGGCCAGGCCTATGCCGGACGGCGGTCGCTGGTCGGCGCGGCGTATGTCCCGGTAGCCGAGCCAGCGCAGATAGAGCGCGGCTGCGGTGACCGCGTCCCGGGCGGTCCGGATCGTGACCGGCTGGAAGGGCGTCCGCGGCTCGGGGGCCGGCGCGGGCGCGGACCCGGTCCCGGCGACCGGGACGCGCAGCACCGCCCCGCACGGGCAGCCCAGCTCCGGCTGTGGCCACTGGTCCCGGCGGCCGCAGGAGCCGCAGCTCACCGTCACCCAGTCCTCGTCCCAGGAGCGGTGCGCCACCGGGGTCGGCGCGGTCCCGCCGTCGAGGGACGGGGTGACCGGGGCACCGCAGGCGCAGGGGTACGACGGCGCGATGTAGACGTGCTCGCGCCGACAGGCCGGACAGCGCACCGGCACGGTCTCGGACATGGCCCCACCCCAGGCGTCGCGTCGGTTCGGCGGTCCCATGGTGCTCCCGTCGGGGCCCGGTTGTCCCTCCCTTGACGACGTTCGTCCCCGCGCCTACATTGATTTCAGATAGTAGAAGTTAATTTCCGTATTGCGGAATTATGCTCACCGCGGGGCGCGACGGGAGCAGGCATCCGACAGCCGAAGCAGGAGTACTCCATGGCTCGAATGACCGCTGCCCGTGCGGCAGTTGAGATCCTCAAGCGCGAGGGCGTCAGCGCCGCGTTCGGGGTGCCGGGCGCGGCGATCAACCCGTTCTACGCGGCGCTCAAGGCCTCCGGAGGCATCGACCACACCCTCGCCCGCCATGTCGAGGGCGCCTCGCACATGGCCGAGGGCTACACCCGGACCCACCCCGGCAACATCGGCGTCTGCATCGGCACGTCCGGTCCGGCGGGCACCGACATGATCACCGGGTTGTACTCGGCCACCGGTGACTCCGTCCCGATCCTCTGCATCACCGGCCAGGCGCCGACCGCGGTGATCCACAAGGAGGACTTCCAGGCCGTCGACATCGCCTCGATCGCCAAGCCGGTGACGAAGATGGCGGTCACCGTGCTGGAGGCGGCCCAGGTCCCCGGCGTCTTCCAGCAGGCCTTCCATCTGATGCGCTCCGGCCGCCCCGGCCCGGTCCTGATCGACCTGCCGATCGACGTCCAGCTCACCGAGATCGAGTTCGACCCGGAGACCTACGAGCCGCTCCCCGTCTACAAGCCGGCCGCGACCCGCGCCCAGATCGAGAAGGCGATCGGTCTGCTGAACGCCTCCGAGCGGCCGCTGATCGTCGCGGGCGGCGGAGTCATCAACGCCGACGCAGCCGAACTGCTGGTGGAGTTCGCGGAGTTGACAGGGGTTCCGGTGGTCCCGACCCTCATGGGCTGGGGCGTGCTCCCCGACGACCACGAGCTGAACGCCGGCATGGTGGGCCTGCAGACCTCGCACCGCTACGGCAACGCGACCTTCCTGGAGTCCGACTTCGTCCTCGGCATCGGCAACCGCTGGGCCAACCGGCACACCGGCAAGCTGGACGTCTACACGGCCGGCCGGAAGTTCGTGCACGTCGACATCGAGCCGACCCAGATCGGCAGGATCTTCGCCCCCGACTACGGCATCGCCTCCGACGCCAGGGCCGCGCTGGAGCTCTTCGTCGAGGTGGCACGGGAGTTGAAGGGCGCGGGCGGGCTCCCCGACCGGAGTGAGTGGGCCGCCGCGGCCCAGGAGAAGAAGGCGACCCTCCAGCGCCGGACCCACTTCGACGACATCCCGATCAAGCCGCAGCGTGTCTACGAGGAGATGAACAAGGCCTTCGGCCCGGAGACCCGGTACGTCTCCACGATCGGCCTCTCGCAGATCGCCGGCGCCCAGATGCTGCACGTCTTCAGGCCGCGGCACTGGATCAACTGCGGCCAGGCGGGCCCCCTCGGCTGGACGATCCCGGCCGCGCTGGGCGTGGCCAAGGCCGACCCGGAGGCCTCCGTGGTGGCCCTCTCCGGCGACTACGACTTCCAGTTCATGCTGGAGGAGCTGGCGGTCGGCGCGCAGCACAAGATCCCGTACGTCCACGTCCTCGTCAACAACTCCTACCTGGGCCTGATCCGCCAGGCGCAGCGGGCGTTCGACATCGACTTCCAGGTCAACCTGGAGTTCGAGAACATCAACTCGCCCGAGCTGGGCGTCTACGGCGTCGACCATGTCAAGGTCGCCGAGGGTCTGGGCTGCAAGGCGATCCGGGTGACCGACCCGAACGAGCTGGGCGCGGCCCTCGAGCAGGCGAAGAAGCTGGCGCAGGAGCACCGGGTGCCGGTGGTGGTGGAGGCGATCCTGGAGCGGGTCACCAACATCTCGATGTCCACGACCAACGACATCGGCAACGTCGTCGAGTTCGAGGAGCTCGCGACCGAGCCCGGGCATGCGCCGACATCGATCAGGACGCTGAAGGTCTGAGCCCGCCGCTGAAGGCCTGAGCCGCCACACGACAGCCGGGGCGCGACGGCCAGGGCACGAGAGCCGGGGCGCGAGTGCCGGGGTGACGGCCAGGGCACGAGAGCCGGGGGTACAACAGAGCGGGCGGTCCATCCCGAGGGATGGGCCGCCCGCTCTGTGCTGTGGGTGACACGGGGCCCGCCGCCCCCGTGCCGGCGAGCTCCGTGTGCAGTGAATATGCCCCACGACTGCGGCGGTTGAAGCATGCTGAACATGATTCAGAGCTTGATTTGAGGATTCGCCATCCGCTTTACCCGGGTTCAGGGGCTTTCGGGATGCTCGGTGAGTCCCGGCCAGTCGTCCGGTCCGCCGCCCTGCCACTCGATGAGGTCGCTCTCCTCGACCTCGATCCGGTCCAGGTCGGCCATCCGCAGGATCTCGACCACGTCGTCGAGATGCGAGGCGATCCCCAGGGTCACGTCGGCCTCGGTGACCCGCCGGGAGCCGTCCAGGGCGGGAGCGTGCACGACGATATGGGGGAATTCCGTGGGTGGGTGTGCTGTCATGCCTTCAGCGTGCTGCGGCCGGGGCGGATGCGCACGCCGAAGCGCGGACGCGGGTACGCCGAAGCGCGGACGCGGGTACGCCGAAGCGCGGACGCGGGTACGCCGAAGCGCGGACGCGGGTACGCCGAAGCGCCGGAGCGGAGGACGCGGACGGTTCCGCATCCGGCGCTCCGGCGCTCGGTCGGGCCTCTTCGGCTGTGGCCGTCCGACGGCGCGAGGCTGGGCGCGACAGGTCGTTCGCGCCGCCGGACGGGGTCTGGGTACGGCTGGGACCGCGGCGGGTGCGACGGAGCCGGGGCGGCCTTCCCTCAGGTCGAGAAGGGCGCTCGGTTCCTTCACCACCGCACTGGCTCGCACGCCGCCGCGGTCCTTGCCACGCCCGCGCACCTCCGTCCGGCCACCCCTCATCCGGGCCGTCCGGCTGTGCGCGGGCCGTCTGTGTCAGTCCTCGCGCAGGGCGTGGACCGCCTCCTCCACGCGCTTGCCGTACTCCGGGTCGGCGGCGTGGAAGTGGGCCAGGTTCTTCTCGATCACGTCGTCGCGGGTGACCTGCGAGAGGCCGCCGGCGATGTTCGCGACCAGACGCCGCTTCTCCTCCTCGGACATCAGCCGGTACAGCTCGCCCGCCTGGTAGAAGTCGTCGTCCTTGGTGTGCAGCGGGGCCTCATGGGTGCCGGTGTGACCGGCGACGGCCAGCGGGGCGGCCAGCGGACGGCCGGTCTCCACCGGGCCGTCGTACGAGTTCGGCTCGTAGTTCCTGGCGTTCCTGCCCTGCGCGTTGGCGGCCATGAAGCCGTCCCGGCCGTAGTTCTGCGCGGTCGTCGCCTTCGGTGCGTTGACGGCCAGCAGGGTGTGGTTGACGCCCAGGCGGTAGCGGTGCGCGTCCGCGTAGGCGAACAGCCGGCCCTGGAGCATCTTGTCGGGGGAGGGGCCGATGCCCGGCACGAAGTTGTTCGGGGAGAAGGCGGCCTGCTCGACCTCGGCGAAGACGTTGTCCGGGTTGCGGTCCAGGACCAGGCGGCCGACCCGCTGGAGCGGGTGGTCCCGGTGCGGCCACACCTTGGTCACGTCGAAGGGGTTGAAGCGGTAGTCCGCCGCCTCGGCCGCCGGCATGATCTGGACGTACAGGGTCCAGGACGGGTTGACGCCCCGCTCGATGGCCTGGAGCAGGTCCGTCTGGTGCGAGTTGGGGTCCTTGCCCGCGAGCTCCGCCGCCTGCTCACCGCTCAGGCTGCGCACGCCCTGGTTGGTCTTGAAGTGGTACTTCACGAAGAAGGCCGCGCCCTCGGCGTTCGTCCACTGGTAGGTGTGCGAGCCGTAGCCGTTCATGTGCCGGTACGACGCCGGGATGCCGCGGTCGCCCATCAGCCAGGTCACCTGGTGCGTGGCCTCGGGGGAGTGCGCCCAGAAGTCCCAGACGTTGTCCGGCTCCTGGCGGCCCGTGAAGGGGTCGCGCTTCTGCGAGTGGATGAAGTCGGGGAACTTGATGGGGTCCTTGATGAAGAACACCGGGGTGTTGTTCCCGACGAGGTCGTAGTTGCCCTCCGCCGTGTAGAACTTGACGGCGAAGCCGCGCGGGTCGCGTACGGCGTCGGCGCCGCCGAGGGAGTCGGCGACCGTCGAGAACCGCAGGAAGACCTCGGTGCGCCCGCCGACCGTGCTCAGGAAGTCGGCGTGGGTGAAGCCGGTGACGTCGTCGGTCACCTCGAAGTAGCCGTACGCGCCGCTGCCGCGGGCGTGCACCACGCGCTCCGGGATCCGCTCGCGGTTGAAGCGGGCGAGCTTCTCGAGGAGGTGCTGGTCCTGGAGGAGGAGCGGGCCGCCGACGCCGGCGGAGGCGGAGTTCTGGTTGTCGGCGACCGGGGCGCCGGACTCGGTGGTGAGCACGCGCTTCGACATCGTGGACCTTCCGTGCGGGTGTCAGCGGAAATCCATTTCCGCTTTGTGGAGCCTAGGATCGGGTCGGCTGGGGCGTCAACAGTTTGTTGAAGTGGTTTCCGGGCGGCGCCGTCGCCTGGGCGCGACAGGACAGTTGTCAGCGGCGGCGCCGCCCGGAAGTCGTGGGGTCGCGGCTCAGACCTGGGCGCCGGAGAGGCGCTCGACCGCGCGCAGCAGCGCGGAGTGGTCCAGGCCGCCGTCGCCCTGCGCGCGCAGGGAGGCGACCAGTTGGGCCACCACGGCGCCGACCGGCAGGGCGGCGCCGACGTTGCGGGCCGCGTCGGTCACGATGCCCATGTCCTTGTGGTGCAGGTCGATCCGGAAGCCCGGCCTGAAGTCGCGGTTCAGGAAGTTGTCCTTCTTCCGCGCCAGCACGGTCGAGCCGGCCAGTCCGCCGCCCAGGACGTCCAGCGCGGCCGTCAGGTCCACGCCGGACTTCTCCAGGAAGACCACGGCCTCGGCGCACGCCTGGATGTTCACGGCGACGATCAGCTGGTTGGCGGCCTTCACGGTCTGACCGGAGCCGTGCGGACCGCACAGCACGATGGTCCTGCCCAGTGCCTCGAAGATCGGCTTCGCGGTGTCGAAGTCGGCCTGCTCGCCGCCGACCATGATGGACAGCACGGCCTCGATCGCCCCGGCCTCGCCGCCGGACACCGGCGCGTCCAGGACGCGGATGCCCTTGTTCCCGGCCGCCTTCGCCAGGTCGACGGAGGTCTGCGGGGTGATGGACGACATGTCGACGATGAGCGCGCCGGACCGTGCGTGCTCCAGGATGCCGTCCGGGCCGTAGGCGATGGCCTCGACCTGCGGCGACGCGGGCACCATCGTGATGACCACGTCCGCGTCCCGCACGGCCTCGGCGATCGAGGCGGCCGCGGTGCCGCCGGCCGCGGCCAGCCGGTCCAGCTTGTCCTGCTCCAGCGTGAAGCCGGTGACGTCGTAACCCGCCTTGATCAGGTTCTCGGACATCGGGGAGCCCATGATGCCGAGGCCTATCCAGGCGATCTTGGGGAGTGTGCTCATAGGGAGTGCCTCTCTTACTGCTGTGATACGTCTGCTGCGCGGCGGGCGTCGTCAAAAGCGGCCCGTCCGGCGCTTGAGGACGAGGCCGTTCAGGCCGAAGCGGGGGTCTGGGGGCGGCGGCCCCCGGTGACGGTCACCTCAACGGGCGGCGCGCCGCTCCACCGGCAGCCAGCCGAAGGTGTCCGCGCTCGGGCGGTCGCCCGGCTTGTACTCCAGGCCGACCCAGCCGTCGTAACCGGCCTTCCGCAGCTGGTCGAGCAGTTCCTCCAGGGGGAGCGAACCCGTCCCCGGGGCGCCGCGGCCGGGGTTGTCGGCGATCTGCACGTGGCCGGTCTTCGCGGCGTACCGCTCGATCACCGACGGCAGGTCCTCGCCGTTCATGGACAGGTGGTAGAGGTCCATGAGGAAGCGCGCGTTGCCGAGTCCCGTGGCCTCGTTGACCTTGTCTACGACGCCGACGCCGGCCGGTGCGCTCACCAGCGGATACCGCGGCGACTCGGGGCGGTTGAGGGTCTCGATCAGGAGCACCGCGCCGATCCGGTCGGCCGCGCGGGCCGCGAGCGCCAGGTTCTCCAGGGCCAGCGCGTCCTGCTCGGCCGGGTCCACGCCCTCGACGCGGTTGCCGTACAGGGCGTTGAGCGCCTTGCAGCCGAGCGACTGCGCGAAGCCGGCCGCCACCTCGATGTTGGCGCGGAACCTCTCCGACTCCGCGCCCGGGATCGACAGGGCGCCCCGGTCGGGGCCGGGCAGCTGTCCGGCGTAGAAGTTCAGGCCCGTCAGCTGCACGCCCGCGTCCTCGATCGCGCTCTTCAACGCGTCGAGCTCGGACCGCTCGGGGGTGGGGGAGTCGACCCAGGGCCACCACAGCTCGACCGCGCCGAAGCCGGCCGCGGCGGCGGCCGCGGGGCGCTCCAGGAGCGGGAGTTCCGTGAAGAGGATCGACAGGTTGACGTTGAAGCGCTGCTCTGCGGCTGCGCTCGATTCAACACCTGGCATGGGGGCCGGCGCTCCCTTCCACTGTCTGTGTTTCCGTATTACGGAAGTTGGTTTCTGCTTAATGGAAGACTGCCTGTGAGCCGGGAGAGCTGTCAAGAGCGCCCGCGCAAAAGCCGCGCCCTACCCTGAAGGCATGGCACGGTCCAACGACGAGGTCGCCGCGCTGTTCCAGGAGTACGCGGACCTGATCTCCATCACCGGTGGAGACGCCTTCCGGGCGCGGGTCTACGAGAAGGCCGCCCGGGCGGTCGGCGGTCACCACGCCGATGTCGCCACGCTCGACCTCAAGGGGCTCCAGGAGATCCCGAACGTCGGGAAGTCGATCGCCCAGAAGGTCCTGGAGTTCTTCGACCAGGGCAGCGTGTCCGCCGTGGAGGAGCTGCGGGCGAAGATCCCCGCCGGGGTGCGGCGGCTGACCGCCATCCCCACGCTCGGCCCCAAGAAGGCCATGGCGGTCTACGAGGAGCTGGGCGTCTCCTCGGTCGAGGAACTGGCCGAGGCCATCCACCAGGAGCGGCTGCGCGACCTCAAGGGCTTCGGACCGAAGACCGAGGAGAACCTCCTGCACGGCATCGAGCTGCTCCGGTCGGCCGGCGGCCGGGTGCAGCTGGACGTCGCGATGGACCTGGCGGAGAGCATCGTCGAAGCGCTGTCCGCGGTGACCGGCTGCGAGAAATGCACCTACGCCGGTTCCCTGCGCCGGTACCGCGAGACGATCGGTGACATCGACATCCTGGCCGCGGCGAGGAGGTCGGCGCCGATCATGCGGGCGTTCACCGAGCTCCCCTACGTCACCGAGGTCATCGGGCAGGGCGAGACCAAGACGTCGGTCCGCACCAGCAAAGGGCTCAACGTCGACCTGCGGGTCGTACCGCCGGACTCCTGGGGCGCGGCGCTCCAGTACTTCACCGGCTCGAAGGCCCACAACATCCGCACCCGCGAACGGGCCGTGCACCAGAAGCTGAAGCTCTCCGAGTACGGGCTCTTCGACACCGAGAGCGGCGAGAAGATCGTCTCGGAGACCGAGGAGGAGGTGTACGGCCGCCTCGGCCTGCCCTGGATCCCGCCGCCCCTGCGCGAGGACCGCGGCGAGATCGAGGCGGGGCTGCGGGACGAGCTGCCGGAGCTGGTCACCGAGGCCGACCTGCGCGGTGACCTGCACACCCACACCGACCTCACCGACGGGCTCGCTCCGCTGGAGGAGATGGTGGCGGCGGCCGCCCGGCGCGGCTACGCGTACTACGCGATCACCGACCACGCGCCCGACCTGGCCATGCAGCGCATGACGGACGAGCGGACGCTGGCCCAGCGGGAGCGGGTGCGCGAGTTGGACGGCACCTACCCCACCAAGGGCCGGCGCGGCGGGCTGCGGCTGCTGCACGGCACCGAGCTGAACATCGGCCCCGAGGGCGAGGTGGACTGGCCGGACGACTTCCTCGCCGGGTTCGACCTGTGCGTGGCCTCGATCCACTCGCACTTCAACCAGGAGCGCGACGCGCTGACCCGGCGGCTCGTGCGGGCCTGCGAGAACCCGTACGTGCACATCATCGGCCACCCCACCACCCGCCTCATCGGCAGGCGGCCCGGCGTCGACGCCGACCTCGACGCGGTCTTCGCCGCCTGCGCCCGCACCGGTACGGCCCTGGAGATCAACGCCCACCCGGACCGCCTCGACCTGCGCGACGAGGACATCCTGCGGGCCCGTCGGCACGGCGTGAAGTTCGCCGTGAACAGCGACGCCCACGCCGTCCCCCATCTGGCCGTCATGCGCTACGGCATCGGCACGGCCCAGCGCGGCTGGCTCACCAAGGACGACGTGATCAACACCTGGCCGGAGCGACGGCTGCGGAGCTTCCTGCGCAAACGCGGCTGAGCCGGGAGGCTGCCCCCTGGCAACTCCGTACCGATTTCCGAAGGATTGCCATGATCAAACCCTATGGCCCGTACGATTTCATGCCGGAGATCGGGACTTTCTCGTTGACCTCGGAGTCAGTGGAGAACGGTGGGCGACTCGCCCGCGAGCAGGTGAGCGGCATTCTGGGGGCGGGCGGGACGGACGTCTCGCCGCAGCTGAGCTGGTCCGGTTTTCCCGCGGAGACGCGGAGTTTCACGGTGGCGATGTTCGACCCGGACGTGCCGACCGCCTCCGGGTTCTGGCACTGGGCGGTGGCCGACCTGCCCGCTTCCGTGACCGGTCTTCCGGCCGGGGCGGGCGACGGCAGGGAGCTGCCCGGCAAGGCGGTGACGCTGGCCAACGACGCCGGCCACCGGAGATACCTCGGCCCGGCGCCACCGCTGGGCAACGGCCCGGATCGCTACTTCCTCGTGGTCCACGCCGTCGATGTCGAAGAGCTGGGAGTGTCCGAGACGTCGACCCCCGCCTCCATGGACTTCCTCCTGTTCACCCACGCGATCGCGAGAGCAGCCATGTACGGCACGTTCGAGCGGGCCTAGGACTTACCGCCGCACAACGGGCCGGGCGGAGGGGGGCTCCGGTCGGCTAGGGTCGGCTCGTGGCGGACGCAGCGGCTCCGTCGCGGTGGAAGTGACTGGCCCGGGGTGTGTCGCGGCTGTGCAGCGGTCGGCGAAGCGCAGGTCAGGGACGTTTTCTGGGGGCGCAATGCGATTGAGAGTGGAGTTCACGACCGAGCCCTTCGATCTCGACGAGGCACCCGCGCACGCGCTGGTCGCCCGTGCCGTCATCGAGGGTGCTCAGCTGGACGCGGTGGATGTCGGACCGTTCGGGAACACGGCGGAGGGCGGCGCCGACGCCGTGCTCACCGCCGTGGACGCGCTGCTGCGTCAGACCCTGGAGGCCGGGGCCACCCGGATCTCGCTCCAGGTCAACGTGGTGGGGGAGGACGGCGACAAGTGACCGGAAACGCGGACGAGCCCTTCATCACGGCAGTGAAGCCGCTGGTCGACGCCATGGGCGGGGAGTTGCTCCCGCCCGACGAGGCCGGCGCCGACGACGTGGTGCTCGCCTGGGAGGGCGTCGACGTGGTCGCCGTACGGCTGCCGCAGCTCGCCGACTCGCTCGACCACATCCTGGCCGCCATGGAGCGCAAGCAGGGCAAGCCGCTGGCCGACCTGGACCGCAAGGCGAAGCAGGAGGTCGTGCGCATACTGGAGGCGCGGGGCGCCTTCTCCGTACGGCACGGTGTGGAGACCGTGGCGGGTGCGCTCGGCGTGAGCCGCTTCACCGTCTACAACTACCTCAACCGCGAGAAGGAGAGCTGACCCGCGGTTCGGGCCCCGGGGGTTGTTACGCGGAATTTTCAACAAAGTGTTGACGCTGGGTTCCGGAGGGCGTTAGCTAACGGCAGCCCGTTCAGCACGAAGGCCGCCTACGGCCACGGAGGCTCCCGTGACGTCGACTTCCACGCCCCCGGGTCTGGCCCGGTTCAATGATCTGGAGGAGCACGCGGCCCTCGCCGCCCTCCACGAGGCGTGTGCCTCCACCGCATGGGCCCGGCGCCTGCTCGCCGCCCGCCCCTACGCCGGCCCCGAGGACCTCTGCTCCGCCAGTGACGCGGCCATGGCCGACCTCGGGCCGGCCGACCTGGCGGAGGCCATGGCCGGACATCCGCCGATCGGCCGCCCAAAGCCCGGCGACCCCACCTCGGCCCGCGAGCAGTCCGGCATGGCCGGCGCCACCGAAGCGCTCAAGGCGGAGATGCTCGAACTCAACCTGGCGTACCAGGAGAAGTTCGGCCATGTCTTCCTGATCTGCGCCACGGGCCGCGGCGCACAGGAGATGCGGGACGCGGTCAAGGAGCGGATCGGCAACGCGCCCGAGCAGGAGCGGGAGATCGTCCGCGCCGAACTGGGCAAGATCAACCGCATCCGGCTCGCCCGACTCGTCGCAGAGGACGCCTGACACCATGAGCACCAGCACCACCGCCTCCGTGTCCACCCACATCCTGGACACCTCGCTCGGCCGTCCCGCCGAGGGCGTCGCCGTCCAGCTGTCCGCCCGCGAGGGCCGTGACGCGGGCTGGCAGGCGCTCGGCGGCAGCGCGACCGACACGGACGGCCGGTGCAAGGACCTGCCGGCGCTGCCGGAGGGGACCACCCACGTACGGCTCGACTTCGCCGTGGAGCCGTATTTCGAGAAGAAGCAAGCCGATGCGCAGCAGGACGCCCCCGCGAATCGGGACAGCGGACCGGCCGTGTTCTTCCCGGAGGTGGCGATCACGTTCGCCGTCGTACCGGGCGAGCACTACCACGTACCGCTGCTGCTCAACCCGTTCGGCTACTCCGTTTACCGAGGGAGCTAGCTACATGCCTACCATTCTTGGACAGAACCAGTACGGCAAGGCCGAGAACCGGGTCGTAAAGATCACGCGGGACGGGGCCACCCACCACATCAAGGACCTGAACGTGTCGGTGGCGCTCTCCGGCGACATGGACGAGGTCCACTACTCCGGCTCCAACGCCAACGTCCTGCCGACGGACACCACCAAGAACACGGTGTTCGCGTTCGCCAAGGAGCACGGCATCGAGTCGGCCGAGCAGTTCGGCATCCATCTGGCCCGGCACTTCGTGACCAGCCAGGAGCCGATCCGGACGGCCCGGATCCGGATCGAGGAGTACGCCTGGGAGCGCATCGAGGCCTCCGACGCCAACTCCAGGTTCATCGGCGCGGACGAGGTCAAGCACTCCTTCGTACGCAAGGGCCAGGAGACCCGGCTCACGCAGATCACGTACGACGGTTCGCGGTGGGAGGTCATATCCGGCCTCAAGGACCTCGTCGTGATGAACTCGACCAACTCCGAGTTCTGGGGCTACGTCAAGGACAAGTACACGACCCTCCCCGAGGCCTACGACCGCATCCTCGCCACCCAGGTCTCCGCTCGCTGGCGGTTCAACTGGACCGACGACGAGCAGAAGATGCCGAGTTGGGAGAAGTCCTACGAGCAGACGAAGAAGCACATGCTCCAGGCGTTCGCCGAGACGTACTCCCTCTCGCTCCAGCAGACGCTGTACCAGATGGGTTCGCGGATCATCAACAACCGCGGCGAGATCGACGAGGTCCGCTTCTCGCTGCCGAACAAGCACCACTTCCTGGTCGACCTGGAGCCGTTCGGTCTCAAGAACGCCACCGAAGACGGGGCCGTGTACTACGCCGCCGACCGGCCCTACGGCCTGATCGAGGCGACCATCCTCCGGGACGGCTGCGAGGCGAAGATCCCGGTGGACCTCACCAACCTCTGATCCGCCCCCACATTCTCGGCACCCGCGGCCGGCGACGCCCAGCGATCCGGCCGCGGCACTCAAATCCCCGGGGTCCTGCCGTGCCCTCACCACAAGTCCACTGAGCGAAAAGGACGAATCATGGCAGCAGACCAGCGCACCGTCATCGAGAACTGTTCGATCGCGACCGTCGACGCCCACGACACCGAGTACGCGAGCGGGTACGTCGTGATCGCCGGCAACCGTATCGAGTCGCTCGGCGCGGGCCGGGCACCCGAGGGCCTGGAGAACGTCGTACGCCGTATCGACGCCACCGGCCATCTGGTGACGCCCGGCCTGGTCAACACCCACCACCACTACTACCAGTGGATCACCCGGGGCCTGGCCACCGACCACAACCTCTTCAACTGGCTGGTCGCGCTGTACCCGACCTGGGCGCGCATCGACGAGCCGATGGTGTACGCGGCCGCCCAGGGCTCGCTCGCGATGATGGCCCGCGGCGGTGTCACCACCGCGATGGACCACCACTACGTCTACCCGAAGAACTCCGGCGACCTCTCCGGCGCCGTCATCCGCGCCGCCCGCGAGACCGGCGTCCGCTTCACCCTCGCCCGCGGTTCCATGGACCGCAGCGAGAAGGACGGCGGACTGCCCCCGGATTTCGCCGTCGAGACCCTCGAAGGCGCCCTCGCCGCCACCGAGGCGACCGTCAAGGAGCACCACGACCCCTCCTTCGACGCGATGACCCAGGTGGCCGTCGCTCCCTGCTCGCCGTTCTCCGTGTCCACCGAACTCATGCGACAGGGAGCCGAGTTGGCCCGCCGGCTCGGGGTGCGCCTGCACACCCACGGCTCGGAGACCGTCGAGGAGGAGCAGTTCTGCAAGGAGCTGTTCGGGATGGGCCCGACCGACTACTTCGAGTCCACCGGCTGGCTCGGCGAGGACGTGTGGATGGCGCACTGCGTCCACATGAACGACTCCGACATCGCGGCCTTCGCCCGCACCGGCACCGGTGTCGCCCACTGCCCGTCGTCCAACGCCCGTCTCGCGGCCGGCATCGCCCGCGTCCCCGACATGCTCGCCGCCGGCGTCCCGGTCGGCCTCGGCGTCGACGGCACCGCGTCCAACGAGTCCGGCGAACTCCACACCGAACTGCGCAACGCGCTGCTGATCAACCGCCTCGGCGCGCACCGGGAGGCCGCCCTCAACGCCCGCCAGGCACTGCGCCTCGGCACTCACGGCGGCGCCCAGGTCCTGGGCCGGGCGAGCCAGATCGGCTCCCTGGAACCCGGCAAGCTCGCCGACCTGGTGCTCTGGAAGCTGGACACACTCGCCCACGCCTCCATCGCCGACCCGGTGACCGCCCTGGTCTTCGGCGCGGCCGCCCCGGTCACCGCCTCCTTCGTGAACGGCCGTCAGATCGTCGAGGACAACCGCCTGCTGCACGTCGACGAGGACGCGATCGCCCGCGCCACGCGGGCGGAGGCCCAGCGGCTGGCGCACATCGCCGGACAGTAACTCCCCGTCTCCGTAGAGCACTTGAAGTACGGAGTCGCGGTACGGCACTTCAGCTGTACGGCACCTAGCGGTACGGCACTTCAGCTCCGGCCAGGAGGGACGGCTCCCGGCCGGCAGCCGTGGACCCCAGCGGGGTCCATGGCGCCGTCTCCTGGGCGCGTGCTTCCTCGCGCGCGCCCAGGAACGGTCCCTCCGTCCCCCTCGGTCCCGCACGACCTCCCTGAAACCCGCGTCAGAGCCGACGCGTACCCGACCGGAGGAGAGCCGCCGTGTCCTCGCACCCCGTCGACGAGAAACTCCCGCCCCTGAAAATGGCCACCACGGGCCTTCAGCACGTGGCCGCCATGTACGCCGGAGTCGTCGCCCCGCCCCTGATCGTCGGCGCGGCCATCGGCCTGTCCGGCACCGAACTGACCTTCCTCACCGGCGCCTGCCTCTTCACCGCGGGCCTCGCCACCTTCCTGCAGACCCTCGGCATCTGGAAGATCGGCGCCCGGCTGCCGTTCGTCAACGGCGTCACCTTCGCCGGGGTCGCCCCGATGACCGCGATCGCCGCCTCCACCCACGACAAGTCCGACGCCCTGCCGGTCATCTTCGGCGCGGTGATCGTCGCAGGCCTCCTCGGCTTCCTCGCCGCCCCCTTCTTCAGCAAGGCGGTCCGCTTCTTCCCGCCCGTCGTCACCGGCACGGTCATCACCCTCATCGGCGTCTCACTGCTTCCGGTGGCCTTCGGCTGGGCACAGGGCCCCGACCCGGCGGCGCCCGACTACGGGGCGGCCAAGTACCTGGGCCTGGCCGCCGCGACCCTTCTCATGGTCCTGCTCCTGCGCCGCTTCACCCGGGGTTTCGTCAAGCAGGTCGCCGTCCTGATCGGCCTGGTCGCCGGCACGGTCGTCGCACTGCCGTTCGGCGTCACGGACTTCGGCCCGGTCGCGGACGCGGACGTCGTCGGCTTCCCGACCCCCCTCCACTTCGGCGCCCCGCAGTTCCACATCGCCGCGATCCTGTCGATGTGCGTCGTGATGGTGGTCTCGATGACCGAGTCGACCGCGGACATGCTGGCGCTGGGCGAGATCGTCGAACGGCCCGCGGACGAGCGGACGATCGCGGCCGGGCTGCGCGCCGACACCCTCGGCTCGGCGATCAGCCCGCTCTTCAACGGGTTCATGTGCAGCGCCTTCGCCCAGAACATCGGCCTGGTCGCGATGACCCGGATCCGCAGCCGGTTCGTGGTCGCGGTCGGCGGCGGCTTCCTGGTGCTGATGGGCCTGTGCCCGATGGCTGCCTCGCTGATCGCCGTCGTTCCCCGGCCGGTGCTGGGCGGGGCGGGCGTGGTCCTCTTCGGCTCGGTGGCGGCCAGCGGCATCCAGACCCTGGTCAAGGCCGGGCTGGAGAAGGACGAGAACGTGCTGATCGTCGCCGTCTCGCTCGCCGTGGGCATCGTCCCGATCACCGCACCGGACTTCTACCACGCCTTCCCGGAGACCGCCCGGATCGTCCTGGACTCGGGCATCTCGACGGGCTGTGTGGCGGCCGTGGTGCTCAACCTCGTCTTCAACCACCTGGGCCGGCGGCACGCGGAAGCGAAGGGAACGGCCTCCGAAGCCCCGGAGACCCCGGGGGCCGCGCCCCTCGTATCGCCTCAGTCGATCTCGTAACCGTCCGCGTGCGGACGAACCGGCCGAGCGTGCCGAGACCGTCCATCTCGGCGCACGCCACGACCGGGCCGAAGCAGAAGCGGTGTCCGAAACGGCGGTTGGGACCGGTGCGGCCACCTGGGAATGCCGTCGGCCGCCGTCAGGATTCGCTGCGCGCGGGAGGGGACCCGGCCAGGCCATGAACCCGTCGGTGTCCTGCGTGCCGGCGACGGCCGCGCCGATGCTCAGCATGGAGTAGGGCCCCGGGATCGGGCCGTCGGCCCCGATGCCGACGGAGATGCAGCAACCGGGCCTGACGCGACGGACGGACATGGTCCCGCAGCAAGGCAGCCACGGCCGCCGTCGCGTATCCGCGGGAAGCGCTCGGGGCGGGCCAGCCGGTGCCCAACATGACCGGGGACGGCGCCTCGGGCGTGATCGACCCGCGCGACATCGCCGAGGTCGCGGTGCGGGCCCTGCTCGACGCCGGACACGCCGGACGGACGTACGTCCTGACCGCTGGGCCGCCCGGCCCGGACCTTCCGTGCCTGGGTCGAGGACAACAAGAGCCTCTTCCCCGGGAGTTGAGGGGTCCCGGCACAGGGCCCGCAGCGGCCGTGGTACCGGCTCACCGGTTCCGCGGCCGCAGGACCGCCGCCGCCAGCACCAGGGCGGCCAGCGCGATCCCGGTGGCCGCCCGGAACGCCAGCCGGTAGCCCTCCGCCGTGGCGGGGATCAACTCCGCACCCCGGTCGAGGAGATCGCCGGTGCGGCTCGCCGCCAGCGTGCTCAGTACCGCGAGCCCCAGCGAACCGCCCACCACCTGGGTGGTGTTGAACAGCCCGGACGCCAGACCCGCGTCCTCCGCACGCGCCCCGGACATCGCCAGCCCGGTCAGCGCCGGCATCGCCGCGGCGAATCCGGCGGCGAGCAGCAGCAGCGGCGGCAGCACGTCGACGGCGTACGAGGCGCCGACCGGCATCCGGCTCAGCAGGGCCGTCCCGGCGACGATCAGCGTCAGGCCGCAGAGCAGGACCCGGTACGCGCCGTAGCGGGCGATCGTCCGCGCGGACAGCCCCAGCATCAGCAGCCCGATCGCCACCGGCGCTGGCAGGAACGCCGTACCGGTCGCCAACTCTCCGTAGCCGAGGACACGTTGGAGGTACAGCGCGCCGAGGAACTGGAAGCCGTACATCGTCGCGATCATCAGCACCTGTACGGCGTTGGCACCGGCGAGCAGCCGGGAGCGCAGCAGCCGCAGGCGCAGCAGCGGGCGCCGGGCACGTGCCTGCCGCAGGGTGAACGCCGCGAACAGGGCGACGGCCAGGGCCGTCAGGAGGAGAGTGGCCAGCGGGCCGCGGTCGCCGGCGCCGACGATGACGTACACCGTGAGCATCAGGGCGCCGGTGACCAGCGCGGCGCCCGGGAAGTCGGCGCCCTGGCGCAGGCCGGCGCCCCGCTCCGAGGTGAGGATCCGGGTGGCCACGAGCCAGGCGGCCAGCCCTGTCGGCAGGTTGATCAGGAAGATCCAGTGCCAGCTCAGCGCCTGGGTGAGCGCCCCGCCCAGGAAGGTGCCGAGCGCGCCGCCCGCCGCGCCCACCGCGCTGAACACCGCGATGGCCCGGCCCTGTTCACGCGGCTCCGGGAAGAGGGCGACCAGCATGCCGAGCACCACCGCGGAGGTCATCGCCCCGCCCACGCCCTGCATCGCCCGCGCCGCGATCAGCACCCCCTGCCCGGTCGCCACCGCGCACAGCAGGGAGGCGACCGTGAACAGCGCGAGGCCCGTCGTGAACATCCGCTTGCGGCCCAGCAGGTCGCCGAGACGCCCCGCCAGCAGGAGCAGCCCGCCGAACGGGATCAGGTACGCGTTGACGACCCAGGCCAGCCCGGGACCGCTGAAACCCAGGTCGCGCTGGATGGCCGGCATCGCCACCGTGACGATGTTGCCGTCGAGGACGGTCATCAGGGTCCCCGCGCACAGAACGGCGAGGGACGCCCAACGGGGGTATGTTCGGGGGAGTGCCACCGGGGCCGCCGGTGTCGGCGTCGGTGTTCCGGTCGTGGTCGACATGGCCTCAGGCCTCCGCAATCGCCGTAGAAACTCACCAGGCAGCTGAACAGTCACCAGGCAGCTGAACGGGAACCGATCGTGCACAAGGTGCACGACTTGTAACGGAGTTCATGGTGAGTGACCATGGGGGGAGACGTAAGGAGGCAGCTCGATGTCCCAGAGGAACACCGGTGTAACCGTCCAGGTCGTGAATGCGGGCTCCTGCCCGGTCCGCGAGGTTCTTGACAGGGTGGCCGGCAAATGGAGCGTCCAGATCCTGGTCGCGGCCTCGCACGGACCCATCCGCTTCACCGAGCTGGAGCGCGGTATCGAGGGCATCAGCCGCCGGATGCTGACCCTCACCCTGCGCAACCTGGAGCGCGACGGGCTGGTGACCCGCACCGTGTATCCGACTGTGCCGCCGAAGGTGGAGTACGGACTCACCCCGGTGGCCCTGGAACTGCACGAGACGCTGCAGCGGCTGACCGACTGGGCCGAGCACAACCGCGGCTACATCGCGCAGGCGCGGGCGGACTACGACGCCGAGCACCAGCCCGAACTGCTCGACGCGTAGCCTGCGTCGACGGCGTGGCCGGTGTCGACCGCGTGGCCGGTGTCGACCGCGTGGCCGGTGTCGGACCGGGCGGTGGCGGTGCGCCGGACCCGCAGAAGCCGAACAGGTCCGGGGCCGAGGCCGGTTCCCTGAAGACCTCTTCTCACGCACGATGTCCCGGGTACGACGCGCTGATCCTTTGCCGGCGTCCTGGCGCGACCGTCACACCCGGCGCGGCGAAGCCAGCAGATGGCGCGTGCGGGTCCGCGGCTCCGTGTACTCGCCGGTCTGCCACCCCGCCCGCTCCAGGGTGGCCGCGCATGCCCGCAGCGGTTCGCCCGCCGGCGCGTACACGGCGACCGCCTCGGGCTGCGGGGTCGCCCGCACCCGGTAGCCGGCGGTCGCCGGTCCCTCGGGCGGGTGCCCGGCCGCCTCCAGGGCGAGCGCGGCGGCCCGCACCAGATGCGTACGCTCCCAGCCGCACGGCCGGTCCGTGGCACCGTCGGGGTTGGTCATCCGGCGCAGCTCCAGAAGCCCCTGCCAGGCGCTGTGCACCTCCCGTGCCCGGGCGGGCTCGTCGGCGGCGGCCTCCTCACCGCCGACCCGCGCGGCGAACACCCGGTCCGGCTCGGCCGGGACCACCGCGGGGGGCTGCGGAGCCGCCGCCTCCTCCTCCCGTGTCCGATGCCCCGCGGGCGTCAGAAAGTGGTCGTGCGGCGGCCGCGGATGCCGAAAGGCGAGCCCCCGCTTCACCAGCGCCGCCAACTGCGCCTCCGTACCCCGCAGCCGCCCGCTCACCGGATCGGCGGCATCGATGACCCGCCGCTGCGCGGCGGTGGGCGGTCGGGTCATGGCAGGCTCCTCTCCGGCGTCGACCGGTACGGACGCGTACGTCGATCCGTACGAACGCGTACCGATCCGTCCCTCGAAGGCTACGACCGCGCACTGACACTCGACCGGACGAACATCATCGACCGCCGTCCGCCGTCCGCCGTCCGCCGTCCGTCGTCCGCTGACCGCCGTCCGCTGACCGCTGAGCGCCGACCGCCGAGCGCCGTCCGCTGACCGCGGAGCGCCGTCCGCCGTCCGCCGTCCGCCGTCCGCCGTCCGCCGAGCGCCGTTACCGGCCCGGCTCGCCCGGTCGGATGTTCCAGCCCGCGATGACCGGGCGGTCGTGTTCCGTGCCGAGACGGCACAGGGTGCCGGTCGCCAGTTGGAAGAGGGCGCCGTCGGCCGGGGGCAGGCCGAGACGGCGGGCGGTCAGCACGCGCAGGAAGTGGCCGTGGGCGACCAGCAGCACGACCCCCTCCGTGTTGGCGAGGGCGGCCTCGACCTTGGACAGCATCCGGTCGGCCCGCTCCCCGACCTGCTCCGGGGTCTCCCCGGGGTGCTCCGGCGGCCCGGGCGCCACCCCGTCGGTGAAGAGGAACCAGCCGGGCCGGGTGCGCTGGATCTCCACGGTGGTCACGCCCTCGTAGCCGCCGTAGTCCCATTCCCGCAGGTCGGTGTCGACCCGCGCGTCGGGCACGCCGATCAGCTCGGCGGTCTCCCGGGCTCGCTGGAGCGGGCTGACGAAGGCGGCGCCGATGCGGTGCGAGCGGATCAGCGGCATCAGCCGCCGTGCCTCCTCCCGCCCGTGCTCGGTGAGGGGCACGTCGGTCCACCCGGTATGCCGTCCGGACCGCGACCACTCGGTCTCACCGTGCCGGACGAGAAAGACATCAGCCATACGTCAGAGGCTATGAGCCCAGCGCTCCAGTTCGGCGAAGTCACGCGCCCGCAGACCGTGGCGGGAGTCGACCGGAAGGAGTAACGCGGGGGCGTCGTGATGGTCGGCGACATGGCGGACGTCCAGGTCGGTGACCATGTCGTCCACCCAGACGAACGGCCGCCCCGCCGCCCACGCCACGACGGTCCGCGTCTTCCAGTACAGCCCGTCCGGATCCTTGGCGAACAGCTCGGGCCACTCGATGACGGGCAGTTCGGGGAGCCCGACGGCCGGACCGATCATCTCGTTGGCCTCGTGCATCCAGGTGGTGGCCCAGACCGGCTCGTACGGCAGCGCGAGCAGCCGCGCCCCGTGCCCCGGGTGCAGCCGCACCCGCAGGCCCCGGCGGAGCCTTCGGGAGCCGGGCCGCTGGCGGGCGGACCAGTTCGCCGGGTGCAGCCTGTGGGTCACGTACCCGCGATGCCGCAGCAGCCGGGCCCGGAACGGGTTGAGGGGTCCGTCGACGTCGAGGAGGAGCAGCGGGCGCTGGGTCATGGGGAGGGGCTACCCGGGTTGCCGGTCCCGGGCACCGTGCTACTGCCGGTATCCGCTCAGGAACCGCCCGATCCGGCCGATCGCGGTCTCGAGGTCGTCGGCGTGCGGGAGGGTGAGGATGCGGAAGTGGTCCGGGGCGGGCCAGTTGAAGCCGGTGCCCTGGACGACCTGGATCTTCTCCTGGAGAAGCAGGTCGAGGACGAACTTCTCGTCGTCGTGGATCGGGTGCACCTTGGGATCGATCCGCGGGAAGGCGTACAGGGCGCCCTTGGGCTTCACGCAGCTCACACCGGGGATCTCGTTGAGCTTCTCCCAGGCCACCGTCCGCTGCTCGTGCAACCGGCCGCCGGGGACGACGAGTTCGCGGATGGACTGGCGGCCGCCGAGCGCGGCCTGGATGGCGTACTGGGCCGGGGCGTTGGCGCACAGCCGCATGGAGGCCAGCATGGTGAGGCCCTCCAGATAGTCCTTCGCGTGCTGCTTGGGGCCCGTGACGACCAGCCAGCCGGAGCGGAAGCCGGCCACCCGGTAGGTCTTGGACAGGCCGCAGAAGGTGAGGACCACCAGGTCGGGGGCGAGGGCCGCGGCCGAGTGGTGGACGGCGTCGTCGTACAGGATCTGGTCGTAGATCTCGTCAGCGAAGACCATCAGGCCGTGCCGGCGGGCCAGGTCGAGGATGCCCTCGACGATCGCCTTGGGGTAGACGGCACCCGTGGGGTTGTTGGGGTTGATGATGACCACGGCCTTGGTGCGGTCCGTGATCTTCGACTCCATGTCGGCCAGGTCCGGGTACCAGTCCGCCTGTTCGTCGCAGAGGTAGTGCACCGCCTTGCCGCCGGCGAGGGTGGTCACGGCGGTCCAGAGGGGGAAGTCCGGGGCCGGGACGAGGACTTCGTCGCCGTCCTCGATCAGCGCCTGTACGGCCATGGAGACCAGTTCCGATACGCCGTTGCCGAGGAAGACGTCGTCGACGCCCACCTCGAGGCCGAGCGCCTGGTAGCGCTGGGCCACGGCCCGGCGGGCGGAGAGGATGCCGCGTGAGTCGGTGTAGCCGTGTGCCTGCGGGAGCATCCGGATCATGTCCTGGAGGATCTCCTCCGGTGCCTCGAAGCCGAAGGCCGCCGGGTTGCCGGTGTTCAGGCGCAGCACGCTGTGGCCCGCCTCCTCCAGCGCGTTGGCGTGCTCGATCACCGGCCCGCGGATCTCGTAACAGACCTCACTGAGCTTGTTGGACTGCCGGAACTCCATGCGCCCCTCCGGAAACTCGTGTTGCTTGGTTTTACCAAGTAGCAGCTTGGAAAGTCCAACATCTTGTCTAGACTGCGTCGCATGTCACCTCGCCGAAGCTACGACCAGTACTGTTCCGCGGCCCGCGCCCTCGACGTGGTGGGCGACCGCTGGACCCTGCTGATCGTCCGGGAGCTGCTCGCCGGTCCCCGCCGCTACACCGACCTGCACGCGGATCTGCCGGGGGTCAGTACGGACGTCCTCGCCTCGCGGCTGAAGGACATGGAGCGGGACGGGGTCACGACCCGGCGGCGGCTGCCCCCGCCGGCCGCCGCGTACGTCTACGAACTCACCGCGCGAGGGCGGGAGTTGCTGCCGGTCATCCAGGCGCTGGGCAGGTGGGGGGAGCCCGAGCTGGGCGAACGCCGGCCCACCGACGCGGTCCGCGCCCACTGGTTCGCACTGCCGCTGCTGCGGGCCCTGGACGGCGAGGGGCTGGTCGAAGTCCGGCTCGGGGACGGGGACTTCCATCTGCACGCCGGTGCGGAGGACGGCCCGGTGTACGGCGACGGTCCCGCGCCGCGCGAACCCGACGCACGGCTCGTGCTCGACATCGGGACATGTACGGCCCTGGCCCGGGGGGAGTTGAGCCTGGCGGACGCGGTCCGGGCCGGGCGGGTCACGGTGACCGGGGACGGCGCGCTGGCGAAGGGGCTGCGGGACGCCTGAAACGGTGACCGGGCCCGCCGCGAACGGGGGCCCGGTCACCGGTTACGTCAGGTCAGGCGCCCGGCGGCACCCGGTACGGCCGTCCCGTCCCTCGGGTCAACGCGTATCCGCCGATGCCGGCCAGCGCGGCCAGCACCCCGCCGATCCCGGTCCACACCCAGCGGTCGGTCCACCAGCCGGAGGACCAGCCGTCGTCCGAACCGAAGCTGGAGAGCACCGCGGCCTTGCTGTCGCCGTCGCTCTTCTCGGAGCTGACCGCGATCCCGGGAACCAGCGGCTTCGCCAGCGAACCGTCCACCGCCGCCGAACCGCCGATGTCCTTCGAGTCCACCCGCACCTCGGCGCTCACCGGCTGGCCGAGGTCCGCGTTGCCGAGGTCCACCACCGTCAGCCGGACGTAGTACGTGCCGGGCAGCGGGTCGTTGGCCCACGGCTCCGACCAGGCCCGGACGGTGCGCGTCACACAGGCCAGCCGCACCGAGGTGGTGCCCTGCGCGGCCGTGCGGGTCGCCGCGCCGTACTGGCAGGCCTGGCGGCGCCGCAGCCCGTCGTACACGTCGAGCTGCCAGGTCTGTGCCGCGTGCGAGCCGGGCAGCTTCACCGTCGCCTGGACGTCGGGACGCCGGCCGGCGTCGGCGGGGAAGGACCAGTACAGGTAGTCGCCGGTCGACGCGCCCGCGGTGCCCTGCTGTCCCTGGTCGAGTTCGGTGGCCGTACGGAAGGACGTGCCCGCCTGGGTGGGCGCGCCACTGTCCTCCGAGGCGCTCGGGGAGGGCGAGGCGTCGTCGGCGGCGGCCGGGCCCGCGGCCAGGCCAACCGCCAGCAGGGCGGCGCTCAACACACGTGTGATCGACATCAGTTGGTCCTCCAGACCGCTACCCGCCAGCGCGACACCCAGCCCCACACCAGACCCGCGAGGAAGCCGGTCAGCACCAGCGCCCCGAGCAGCCACCAACCGCGGCCGAGACCGAAGGAGGCGACGTCGGACGCCTTCGACGGTCCGTCCACCACGTCGACCGTCAGCTCGACGGGCAGACCGGGGCTGGTCTTCACGCCGGCCGCGGCCGAGAAGGAGTTGGTCACCTGGAGACAGACGCTCTCCGGGGTGGTGTCCTCGTCGTCGCTCTCGGCCTTCGGGTACCGCAGACCGGTCGAGATGACATCCGTACGGCCCGTGCCCGACGCCTCGCCGCGCACGATCTCGCGTCCCTGCGCGGTCACCGCGCGCAACAGCACCCCGTAGTCCGGATTGACGGCCCGGTCGGCGGCGACGCTGACCGAAGCCCGCAGCTCCTGGCCGGGCTTGACGTCGACCTTGTACCACCGCTGCTGCCCGAACTCCTCGCGGTCGGTGTACAGCCCGGACTTCAGCGCGGGCGCCGAGGAGCACTGGCCGCTGCCGTCCGTGGCCACCGGCGTCACCACCGGATCGGCGGCCCGGTGCACCAACTGCCCGACCCGGTCGGTCAGTTCCTCCTTGTGCTGGACGGAGGTGTAGGTGCCGCCGGTCGCGTCCGCGATGCAGCTCAGCTGGTCCCGGGTCTTGGCGTCCGGCACCAGGCCGAGCGTGTCGATGGTCAGCCCGACGCCCTTGGCGGCGATCTCCCGGGCCACCTCGCACGGGTCCAGCGGCTGGCAGGTGTCCTCGCCGTCGCTGATCAGGACGATACGGCGGGTCCCGGAACCGCCTTGGAGATCGTCGGCCGCCTTGAGCAGCGCGGGGCCGATCGGGGTCCACCCGGTCGGCGAGAGCGTGGCGACGGCGGTCTTCGCCTCGGTGCGGTCCAGGGTGCTGACCGGGTAGAGCTGCGCGGTGTCCTTGCAGCCGGTCTTCTTGTCGTTTCCGGCGTAGTTGGCGCCGAGCGTGCGGATGCCGAGCTGGACCCCCTCCGGCGTCGCGTCGAGCACCTCGTTGAAGGCCTGCTTGGCCGCGGCCATCCGCGTGCCGCCGTCGATGTCAGCCGTCCGCATGGAACCGCTGACGTCCAGCACGAGCTCCACCTTGGGAGCGGCCTGACCCGTCTCGTCCGTCTCGTCGGCGACCGCTCCGCCGGGGAACGCGATCCCGGCCGCCAGGGCGGCGAGCAGAGCGCAGACTCCTGCCGCCGTCCGTTGTGTTCTGATCATCGGCGGATCCTATTGATCAGAGGGGCCGGGCTCCAAAACGAGGTCCGGATGCCAAAAGGAGAGCGGCCGGCGGGCCAACGGAGGGTGGCGGGCGGGAAGGTGAGCGCTCACTGCCCGTCGGCCAGTGGATTCGGCAGTGCCGCCCAGTGGTCGCCGGGTGCCTCCGGCGACAGCCGCATCAGCGTCAACGCCTTCGCCGGCACCGGTCCTTCGAGGAGGGCCGTCAGGTCGGGGGTGGCGGGAAGGTCCCGTACGGCCGTCCCCAGCGCCGTCGCCAGAGCCGGTCCGGAACCCGCCGTGCCGGCCAGGGCGCCCGCGACCAGAGAGCCGAACAGCTTGCGGCGCAGCGTCGTTTCGTCGTCCGTGACCAGGCGCCCCGTCAGCCCGGGCGGGGTGATGCCGTGCCGGGTCAGACGGGCCGGACTGAGGCGGATGTCGGCCAGGTCGCGATAGACCAGCCGCAGCGGCGCGCCGGTCCCGGACAGCACCACCAGGAGGTTCTGGCCGTGTGCTTCCAGGGCCACGCCCAGGTCCAGCAGCCGCAGCCCCACGGTCAGGGCGAGCCGGGTGAACTCGGCCAGCCAGGAGGGCGATTCCGGGAGGGCCGTGGTGGCGAGGGCGGCCACCGGCAGGACCCGCTCGCCCGGCGCCGCGTACGCCTCGGGCGACTCGCGCAACACGGCCGCCAGGTCGGGGGAGTGGGCGGTGGCCGCGCCCAGGGTGCGGGTGAAGTGCAGAAGCCCGTCCGTGCGGGACGCCAGGTCCGTCGCGAACGACGACAGGGTCATGGCCGCGTCGATCGAGTACGTCGAGATGTCCCGGACGGACGAGGTCAGCCGGGCGCTCAGCGCCGTCTTCACATGCGGTCCGCCGGGCAGGGCGAGGGTGCGCAGGGACATCAGGGGGTGCGCGGTCCGCCAGGGCTCGCCGGGGCCGCCCTTGAGGACATGGGCGGTCTGCCATGGATGCACCGGGATCAACAGCCGCCCGGCGTCCCGGAGTTCCTCCGGCCAGTCACCGGTCAGCAGACAGTCCCCGGCCGCCACCGGAACCGTCTCCAGCCGCACCGCCGGCCGGTGCTCCGGCCCGTACGCGAGCTGCTCCGCCACCGAGAAACCGGGCCGGGACCGGCAGTTGGGGTGGAAGGGATGCCCGTCGACCACCCGCTGCTCCCACTCCCAGTCCTGCCCGGGCCACTCCTTCGGAGGGAACTCCCGGTCGGCCCGCGAGAGCGCCAACGACGCCGCGCTGTGCCCCAGTTCGGCCGCGAACCCCGCCGAGTGCGGCCACCCCAGATCCGTCATCAACCGTGCCGGGTCGTCGTACGACACCCCGTCCAGTCGTACGGCGGTCACATACGCGTCGGTGGCGTACGGATCCGCGCGCGGGCCGTGCAGGGCGCGTCCGTCGGCCAGCCACAGGGCCAGGCCGTGCGCCCCGCGCACCCGGCGCGCCACCCACGGCAGCGGCTCGTGCGCCAGCGCCCGCCACAGCCGGGTCAGCACCGCCGCCCGCGCACCGGGCAGCTCGGCCGTGTACCCGGACACCAGGTCCGGCCGCGCCTCGGCCAGCTCCGTGGCGAGCTGTGTCTCGATGGGGGAGGGACGGTGCACGGGAGGGCTCCTCGGGGGACGGGTCCGACGGTCATGATGGCTGATGACGGCAGACATACTGATCGTGATCGGACCGTGTGGACGTAGAGAACGAATGGAACGCGTGGATCTCATGCCCCCCGGCGACGGCATCGGCGAGCGCGCCGACGCGTACGCTGCCGCGCCCCTGCTCAACTGTCTGCTGCGGGAGCTGGCCGAGCCGCTCCCGGGCACCGGGGAAGGGAAACCGCTGGTCTACCGGCTGCCCGGCGGCGGACGGCTGCTGCGGGTGCGCGGTGCGCGCAGGCCGGCCACGCCCGAGGTGTACGCGGCCGGCCGCTGGCACCGCATCGGCCACACCGAGCTGGTGAAACTCGTCGCCGAGGAACTGCGCGCGCACACCGGCCTGTCCAACGGTGACCTGCCGGCCGAGATGATCGACAGCCGGGACGTGGTCGCCGCGCTGCTCACGGCACGCGCCCGGGCGACGGCACCCGACGACCCGTATCTGCGCTCGGAACAGTCCCTCATCACCGGCCATCCCTACCACCCTGCCCCGAAGGCGCGCGGCGGCGGCCCGGTCACCGCCTGGTTGCCGTACGCGCCCGAGGCGCACGCCCGGTTCCCGCTGGTGCTGCTCGGGGTGCGCGAGGACCAGGTGGCCGAGGAGGGCGACATGTCGGCGCTGGACGCGCTGGCCGCCGTACCGCCGGGCTACCGGCTGCTGCCGGCCCACCCCTGGCAGCTCGACCTGGTCGCCCGTGACCTGGCCCCGGCCTTCGCCGACGGACGTCTGGTACGACTGCGGGAGACCGACTTCGCGGTCTGGCCGACGGCCGCGATCCGCACGGTCCACGAGCCGGAGCGCGATCTCTTCCTGAAGTTCAGCCTGGACGTCCGGATCACCAACGACATCCGCCGGCTGTGGGCGCACGACCTGCGGAAACTGCGCCGCACGGACACGGCCGCGACCGCCGCCTTCGCCGCGATGGACGGGCCCGCGGCCTGGCTCGGCGACCGTGGATACCGCACCGCCCGCTTCGCCTTCGAGGAACTCGCGGTCGTCGTCCGGGACGGGCTGCGCGGGGCGCTGCTGCCCGGAGCGACCCCGCTGCTCGCCGCCGGCCTGGTGGAGGGCTTCGAGGGCAGCCCCCTGGCCACGGCGGCGGATCCGGGTGCCTGGTGGCAGGCGTACCTGCGCGCGGTCGTACCCCCGGCGCTCATGGCCTTCGCCGACCACGGGGTCGTCATCGAGGCGCATCTGCAGAACACCCTGGTCGCCGTCGACCCGGACGGTACACCGGTGCAGGCGCTGTACCGGGACGCCGAGGGCGTCAAGCTGCTGGGCGACGTGGAGCGGGCCGCCGGGTGGGAGCGGCTGGTGTACTGCCTGGTCGTCAACCATCTGATCGAGGTCGCCGTCGTGCTCGCCGAGCGCCACCCCGGGTTCGATCCCTGGCCCGCGGCCCGCCGGGAGCTGGCACGGCATCGGCTCCCCGAGGTGGCCGGACTGCTGGCCGCGCCGACCCTGCCGGGCAAGACCAACCTGCTGCTGCGCTGGACGGGAGCGGACGGCGCCGACGCACGCTACCTGCCGCTGCCGAACCCCTTGGCCTGAAGCCGTGGCGGCCGGCGGGGCGGCCCGTCGGACCCGCCGCTGTACGCACGGGGTCCTGCCGCTGAGGGCCAGTGCGCGGCCGAACAGGGGCGCCTTCGTCCCGGTCCATTAGGGGACAATGGGAGAGGGCTCCTCCGGGAAGTGAATTCCCGTTCCTGCCGCGGGAGAGTTGCATTCCCTGGCCGCCAGTATTGCGTTCGGTACGACCGTAGTTCTGCATTCGGTACGACCGTGCGGCCCCTTCGTGCAAGTCTTCCTGAACCTAGGTCCGACTGGTCCACCTTCACCGCGCCCGCACCGCGCCGCGGGAGCCATACTGGCCATGTGAAGCACAACGGCGAACCGGGTGACCTTCTGTCCAACTGACTGCGAAGGCCTTTCGCGGGGGCGAGGCCACGGGAATCACATTCGATCACCGGAGACTCGCATGACAACGCCTGCACAGAACAAAGAGCTGGTACTGAATGCTTTCGACACCCTGTTCGGAAAGCGCGACTACCTGGCGGCCGAAGAGTTCTGGTCCGAAAAGTACATTCAGCACAGCAAGCATATTCCGCCGGGCCGTGAGGGTCTTTTCGGCCTTGTCCGAGGTCTCCCCGACACCCTTCGCTACGAGAACCAGTTCGTGATCGCCGAAGGTGACCACGTCATGCTGTACGGCCGCTATGCCGGCGGCGGCGCTCCCGCCGCCTCGGTGGTCGCCGACGTGGTCCGTGTCGAGGACGGCAAGCTCGCCGAGCACTGGGACGTCTGGGAGGACGAGGCGGCCCGACCGGAATCCGCGGGCGGGTGGCCGATGTTCGGCGACCGGTTTCCCGGCGAGTGAGTCCGGAGCCGGGAACGGGCCGGAGGCCGGGATCCGAGGCCCTCCACGGCGGCGCTGAACGCGGCCGGACGGTCACAGGAGGCCACACCGGGAATGGGGGACATGTCGGCATGTGTTCCGGAAGCAGGACGACGAGCACCGGAGCACGACGTGAGCGCTGCGATGATCACTGCATCTGTGGTCGAGACCCTGCGAGCATGGCGTCGTTCGACGCGCCCTCTGTGGCTGGTCGGGCCCCTCCTGCTGATCGTCGCGATCCCGGTGGCCGACGGGTTCCTGCCGCCGGACATCCATCTCGCCCATCTCCTCGTCGTCGCCGTCGCGGTCACCGCGGTCGGCGCCGGGCCGCGGGCCACCGCGCTGATCGGGGCACTGGCGGTCCTCGCGCTGGTCTACGCCGGCGTGGAACGGCGGTCACTGACCACCGAGAACGTTCTCGTCGAACTGGCCGCCCTGCTCGCCGTCTGTACCTTCTTCGTCCTCTTCACCCGGCTGCGGGACCGGCGCGACCGCGAACTCGTCCGGGTGCGCTCGGTGTCCGACGCGGCACAGGGCGTCGTGCTGCGGCCGCTGCCGCAGCGGGCCGGTCCGGTCACTCTCGCCTCGCGGTACCGCAGCGCCGAGGCGGACGCGACCATCGGGGGCGACCTGTATGCGGCCGCCCGGATCCCCGGCTCCACGCGGCTGCTCATCGGAGACGTGCGGGGCAAGGGGCTCCCCTCCATCAGTGACACGGCGATCGTGCTGGGTGCCTTCCGGGCCGCCGCCCACCGCCGGATCCCGCTGCCGGAGCTGGTCGCCTACATCGAGGACGCCGTCCAGTGGGGGCTCGCGGAGTTCTCGGAGCCGAACGAGGACGCCGCCGAGCGCTTCGTGACCGCCGCCGTCCTGGACATCCCGGACGACGAGCCGGTGGTGCATCTGATCAGCTGTGGGCACCCGCCACCCTTCCTGCTGCGCGGTTGCGCCAGGACGGCGCTGCCGCTGACGGTTCCCGAACCGTCGCCCCCGCTCGGCCTCGGCGTGTGGCCCGCCGACCCGCACGGCACGGACGGTGCCGGCGCCCGCTATGTGACGGCGACCTTCCCGTTCGAGCACGGTGACAGGCTGGTCCTGTACACCGACGGCGTCAGCGAGGCCCGTAACGCCGACGGCGACTTCTATCCGCTCGCCGAGCGCGCCACGGCCTGGGCGGACAAGGCGCCCGGTCCGCTGGTCGAGCGGCTCGCCGCGGACGTCCGGGCGTACACGGGCGGCCGGCTGCACGACGACATGGCCATGATCGTCGCCCAGCGCGACGCGTAGGTTCCGGTCCGGACGGCGGCGCCGCGCACCTGGTACCCGGCCGCCCCTGTCGGCGTACGCAACCGCCGTCGAGAGCAGCGGAGTCCGGGGCGATGCCGGCGCGACGGGTCGGGCCGCCCGGCTGTCACGCTTGGTTACTATGCTCACTTCATGCCCGGATCGCGGCACGGGGGAGCCATCCGTGGAAGGTAAGGCAGACGAGCGATGGGGCCTTGGAAGATGCTGAGAGAGGTTACCGCTGACCGGTATGTCGCTCCCCTGCGCTCTGGTGGCTCCGTACCCGGGATCGTCGAGGCCGACGACCTGGGGACGTACGTCGTCAAGTTCACCGGCTCCGCGCAGGGCCGCAAGGCGCTCGTCGCCGAGGTGATCGTGGGGGAACTGGCGCGGGCGCTCGGACTGCGCTTCCCCGAGCTGGTGCTCGTGCACTTCGACCCGGCGATCGCCGAGGACGAGCCGCACCAGGAAGTGCGCGAGCTGCACGCGGCCAGCGCCGGGGTGAACCTCGGGATGGACTTCCTGCCCGGCGCGAAGGACTTCACCCCGGAGATCGCCGAGGTCTTCCCGGTGGACCCGCTGGAGGCCGGCCGGATCGTCTGGCTGGACGCGCTCACCGTCAACGTCGACCGTACGGTGCACAGCTCCAACCTCATGGTCTGGCCGACGTTCGGCACCGCGCCCCCGCACCTGTGGCTCATCGACCACGGAGCGGCCCTCGTCTTCCATCACCGCTGGGACACCTCGGCACCCGAGAAGGCCTACGACTTCCGCCACCACGCCCTCGGCCGGTACGGCCCCGACACCCGGGCCGCCGACGCCGAACTCGCGCCCAGGGTCACCGAGAAGCTGCTCAGGGACACCCTCGCCGAGGTCCCCGACGCCTGGCTCACCGACTTCGGCACACCCGCGGAGATGCGTGAGGCCTACGTCGGCTATCTGCTGGCCCGGGTCCGGTCCTCCGCGCAGTGGCTGCCCACCGATTTCCCGGGCCGCGACCAGCTCGCGGCCGAGGAGGCCGCCCGCGCGGCCAGATCACAGCAGGGACGCCCGGCCTGGCTGAAGCAGGTTCCCGACCTGCACGGCAAGCCCGCGGCTCAACAGGATTGGTCGGTGCACCTCGGATGAGTGACAGCCAGCGCGTCGAGATCGAATACTGCACCCAGTGCCGCTGGCTGCCCCGCGCGGCCTGGCTGGCGCAGGAGCTGCTCACCACCTTCGAGGCCGAGCTGACCGAACTGGCCCTGAAGCCCGGCAAGGGCGGGATCTTCGTCGTCCGGGTGAACGACGAGGTGGTCTGGGACCGCAGGGAACAGGGGTTCCCCGAGCCCACGGCCGTGAAGCAGGCCGTACGCGACCGAGTGGCCCCGGGGAAGTCCCTGGGCCACTCGGACAAGTGAGCCTCTGAAGATCAGCCGCGCAGCTGCTGGTACGCGGGCAGCGTCAGGAAGTCCGCGTAGTCGTCGTCGAGGGCGACGGTGAGCAGCAGGTCGTGGGCCTGCTGCCAGTGGCCGGCCGCGAAGGCCTGCTCGCCGGTCTCCTTGCGGATGGTGTCGAGTTCCTCGGCGGCGATCTTGCGGGCCAGTTCCGGCGTGGCCTTCTCGCCGTTCTCGAACTCGACGCCCGCGTTGATCCACTGCCAGATCTGGGAGCGGGAGATCTCCGCGGTGGCCGCGTCCTCCATGAGGTTGAAGATGGCCACCGCGCCGAGACCGCGCAGCCAGGCCTCGATGTAACGGATGCCCACCTGGACGGCGTTGACCAGACCGGCGTAGGTCGGCCTGGCGTCCAGCGAGTCGACCGCGATCAGGTCGGCGGCCTCGACGTGGACGTCCTCGCGCAGCCGGTCCTTCTGGTTCGGCCTGTCGCCGAGAACCCGGTCGAAGGACTCCATGGCGATCGGGACCAGGTCGGGGTGGGCGACCCAGGAGCCGTCGAAACCGTCGTTCGCCTCCCGGTCCTTGTCGGCGCGGACCTTTTCGAAGGCCACCTTGTTGACCTCGGGGTCCCGCCGGGAGGGGATGAAGGCCGCCATGCCGCCGATCGCGTGCGCACCGCGCTTGTGGCAGGTGCGGACGAGGAGTTCGGTGTACGCCCGCATGAACGGGGCGGTCATCGTCACCGCGTTGCGGTCCGGCAGGACGAACCGGGGCCCGCCGTCACGGAAGTTCTTGACGATGGAGAACAGGTAGTCCCAGCGGCCGGCGTTCAACCCGGAGGCGTGGTCGCGGAGTTCGTAGAGGATCTCCTCCATCTCGTACGCGGCCGTGATCGTCTCGATCAGCACGGTGGCGCGGACCGTGCCCTGCGGGATGCCGACGTGGTCCTGGGCGAAGACGAACACGTCGTTCCACAGCCGGGCTTCGAGGTGCGACTCGGTCTTCGGCAGGTAGAAGTACGGTCCCTTGCCGAGGTCGAGCAGCCGCTGCGCGTTGTGGAAGAAGTAGAGCCCGAAGTCGACGAAGGCGCCCGGCACCTGCTCGCCGTCGACCTCGATGTGCCGCTCGTTCAGGTGCCAGCCGCGCGGCCGCATCACGACCGTCGCCAGCTCCTCGTCCGGGCGCAGGGCGTACGACTTGCCCGAGCCGGAGTCCGTGAAGTCGATGTTCCGGGTGTAGGCGTCGATCAGGTTCAGCTGGCCCAGGACGACGTTCTCCCAGGTCGGCGCGGAGGCGTCCTCGAAGTCCGCGAGCCAGACCCGGGCGCCCGAGTTGAGGGCGTTGATGGTCATCTTGCGGTCGGTGGGGCCGGTGATCTCGACCCGGCGGTCGTTGAGCGCCTCGGGGGAGGGGGCCACCCGCCAGGATTCGTCCGCGCGGATCGCGGCGGTCTCCGGGAGGAAGTCGAGCGTGGAGGTGCGGGCGATCTCGGCGCGGCGCTCGGCCCGGCGGGCGAGGAGTTCGGCACGGCGCGGCGAGAACCGCCGGTGCAGCTCGGCGACGAAGGCGAGCGCCGCGTCGGTGAGGACCTCCTCCTGCCGGGGCAGGGGCTCGGCGTCGACGATGGCCGGCGGAGACGGCGCTGGTGCGGACATGAGCTGTCACTTCCTTCAGCGGTGGCACCGGGTGCCAGTCGTTCCGGGTAGAGCGAAGCACACCCGATCAGGGGTCGGGCGCTTCTGAACAGTGGATACTAGTTTCCTCATTGTGGAAGTTCAATGGTTTGTTGATGTCGAGATTCTCCGGGTCGAGCCAAGGTGGCGCTCAGTGCCATCCCATTCACTCAAGGTGGCCCAGATCCGCTTCGGTGTCGATGTCGAACGGCTCGGCCACGTCCCCGCACTCGACCAGGGCGATGGCCGCCTCGTGGGCCTTGAGATAGGCGCGGGCGCCCCGGTCCCCGGTCGCGCTCGCGGCGATCCCCGGCCAGTGCCGGGAGCCGAACAGCACGGGATGGCCGCGCACCCCGTCGTAGGCGGCCGCCACCAGCGAGTCCTCGTCCCGGTATCCGCCGAGTACCCGGGCCACCGCCTTGTCCCCGATCCCCGGCTGGTCCACCAGCGACACCAGGGCGGCCCGCACCCCTGTCCCGGCGAGCGAGGCCAGCCCCACCCGCAGCGAGGACCCCATGCCCTCGGCCCAGTCCGGGTTCTCCACGATCACGCAGCCGCCCAGTTCGGCCCGCTCCCGCACGTCGTCCGCACGGGCCCCCAGCACCACGTGCACCGGCCCGCAGCCGCCCGCGCGCAACACGCCGACCGCGTGCTCCACCAGGGGGCGCCCGCGATGCGTGAGCAGTGCCTTGGGCCGGCCGCCGAGCCGTCTGCCACCGCCGGCGGCGAGCAGCAGCCCGGCGATCTGGTCATGCGTGTCCGTCATGCGTCCTGCATACCCGACGTGGGGTCGGACGGCCGGTTCCGCAGGGCTGAATTTCGGTCCGCGCTGTAGCGCGTCGAGCACGGGAAGGCGTTTACTGACCCGCGTCGCCAGCCGCCCGACCACCGTCAAGGGGCGACGGGCGAGGGGGGGGAGAGCTGTGTTGCGGAGCTTGGGACAGAGACCAGTGACCGGCAGTGACGAGGATCCGAGAGTGACGGAACTACGGACGGCGGTCTCCCGACTGCGCCGCGAACTGGCCGCGCATCCGGCCGAGTTCACGGACCGCGCGATAGCCGAGGACGAGCTGGCCGCCCTGGCGGCGATGGCCGTCGGCGGCATGCCGGAGATCCCGCGGCTGCGCCGCTCCCTGTTACTGATCGCGGGAGCCATCGGTTCGGTGAGCGCACTGTCCCGGGGTCTGTCGGACGTACGCCAGGCGGTGGACCTGTTCGGGGAGACGCCGAGGCGCTGAGCCTCTCAGGCCCCAGAACTCGCCAGCGCCTCGGACAACTCGACGGCCACCTGCTGGAGCACGGGCACGATCTTCTCCGTCGCCGCCTCGGTGACCCGTCCCGCGGGTCCGGAGATCGAGATCGCCGCCGCGGTGGGCGAGTCCGGCACGGACACCGCGAGGCACCGCACCCCGACCTCCTGCTCGTTGTCGTCCACGGCGTACCCGAGCTGCCGTACCTCCGCCAGGGCGCTCAGGAACCCCTCCGGGGTGGTGATCGTCCTCTCCGTGGCCGCCGGCATGCCGGTCCGTGCCAGCAGCGCCCGCACCTCGGCGTCCGGCACACTCGCCAGCAGCGCCTTGCCCACCCCCGTGGAGTGCGGCAGCACCCGCCGGCCCACCTCGGTGAACATCCGCATCGAGTGCTTCGACGGCACCTGCGCCACGTACACGATCTCGTCCCCGTCGAGCAGCGCCATGTTCGCCGTCTCGCCGGTCTCCTCGACCAGCCGCGCGAGGTACGGCCGTGCCCAGGTGCCCAGCAGCCGGGACGCCGACTCGCCGAGCCGGATCAGCCGGGGCCCGAGCGCGTACCGCCGGTTGGCCTGCTGGCGTACATAGCCGCAGGCGACCAGCGTGCGCATCAGCCGGTGGATCGTCGGCAACGGCAGCCCGCTGCTCGCGGACAGCTCGCTCAGGCCGACCTCGCCGCCCGCGTCCGCCATCCGCTCCAGCAGGTCGAAGGCGCGCTCGAGGGACTGGACGCCGCCGCCGTTGGACTTGGCGGAGTCGGTGGTGCTGGCGCTGGACGTCGGCACGGCGCGTTCCTTTCGGGGCTGCCTTTCGGACCGGGCAGAAGAGCAGAAGCCTACCCGGCGGCCGGTTGACGCCCTTCTTGTGCGTAGCTACGTTCTACTTGGCGGAATTCTAATTCCACTTTGTGGAAACGTCCAGAGTGTGAGCCTGTGCGGCCTCGAGAAGCAGTGTGCCCTTGACGGCGCGGGGGCGGGAGTGAAGACTCCTTCAACAGAACGTTGAATTCCGTTACATGGGTGTAAATCCCGTTTCCCGGAAGTAAAACGGCGGCAGAGAGAGGGGTCCGGGTGTCCGACGCTGAACTGGTGCTGCGCTCGACGCGCGTCATCACCCCGGAGGGGACACGGGCCGCTTCGGTCGCCGTGTCCGCCGGGACGATCACTGCCGTACTGCCGTACGACGCCCCCGTCCCGGCGGGCGCCCGCCTGGAGGACTTCGGCGACGACGTGCTGCTGCCCGGCCTGGTCGACACCCATGTGCATGTGAACGACCCGGGCCGCACCGAGTGGGAGGGCTTCTGGACCGCCACGCGCGCGGCGGCGGCCGGCGGCATCACCACCCTCGTCGACATGCCGCTCAACTCCCTGCCGCCGACCACGACCGTCGACAACCTCAGGGTCAAGCAGGCGGTCGCCGCCGACAAGGCGCACACGGACGTCGGTTTCTGGGGCGGCGCACTGCCCGACAACGTCAAGGACCTGCGGCCGCTGCACGACGCCGGGGTCTTCGGTTTCAAGGCGTTCCTGTCGCCGTCCGGCGTGGACGAGTTCCCGCATCTCGACCAGGAGGGGCTCGCGCGGTCCCTGGCGGAGATCACCGCCTTCGGCGGCCTGCTGATCGTGCACGCCGAGGACCCGCACCACCTGGCCGCCGCCCCGCAGCACGGCGGCCCCAAGTACGCCGACTTCCTGGCCTCGCGTCCGCGCGACGCGGAGGACACGGCGATCGCGCAGCTGATCGCGCAGGCGAAACGCCTCCACGCGCGCGTGCACGTCCTGCACCTGTCCTCGTCGGACGCCCTGCCGCTGATCGCCGAGGCCAAGCGGGACGGCGTACGGATCACCGTCGAGACCTGCCCGCACTACCTCACCCTCACCGCCGAGGAAGTCCCGGACGGCGCCAGCGAGTTCAAGTGCTGCCCGCCCATCCGGGAGTCGGCCAACCAGGACCTGCTCTGGCAGGCACTGGCCGACGGCACCATCGACTGTGTGGTCACCGACCACTCGCCCTCGACCGCCGACCTGAAGACCGCCGACTTCGCGACCGCCTGGGGCGGCATCTCCGGCCTCCAGCTCAGCCTCCCCGCCGTGTGGACGGCGGCTCGCGAGCGCGGCCACGGTCTTGAGGACGTGGTCCGCTGGATGTCGGCCCGCACGGCCGCGCTCGTCGGCCTCGACGACCGCAAGGGCGCCATCGCCCCGGGCCGGGACGCCGACTTCGCCGTCCTCGCGCCCGACGAGACCTTCACCGTGGACCCGGCGGGCCTCCAGCACCGCAACCAGGTCACCGCCTACGCGGGCAAGACCCTGTACGGCGTCGTGAGGTCCACCTGGCTGCGCGGCGAACGCATCGTCGCGGACGGCGCGTTCACGGCCCCGAAGGGACGCCTGCTGACCCGCACCCCCTGACCACCGCTCGCTTCCGCACCCGCAGCGGCCGACACCGAGAGGAAGACCTTCTTTGACGGCGATCCCGACCTTCACCGGCGACGCGAACCCCTACTCCGGCGGCGACCCGTACGCCGACTACCGCACCGCCGACCTCCCCTTCACCCAGTACGCCAACCTCGCCGACCGGCAGCTCGGCGCCGGGGTCATCGCCGCCAACGACGAGTTCTTCGCCCAGCGGGAGAACCTGCTGGTGCCCGGGCGGCCCGAGTTCGACCCCGAGCACTTCGGGCACAAGGGCAAGATCATGGACGGCTGGGAGACGCGCCGCCGACGCGGTGCCTCGGCCGGGCACCCCTGGCCGACGGCCGAGGATCACGACTGGGCGCTGGTCCGCCTCGGCGCCCCCGGCGTCGTCCGCGGGATCGTCGTCGACACGGCCCACTTCCGCGGCAACTACCCGCAGGCGGTGTCGGTCGAGGGCACGTCGGCACCGGGCTCGGCGTCCCCCGAGGATCTTCTCGGCGACGACGTGAAATGGACGACGCTCGTCCCGCGCACGCAGGTGGGCGGCCACGCGGCGAACGGCTTCGCCGTCTCCGTCGAACAGCGCTTCACCCACCTCCGCGTCAACCAGCACCCCGACGGCGGCATCGCCCGCCTGCGCGTGTACGGCGAGGTCGCCCCGGACCCCGAGTGGCTCGCCGCGCTCGGCACCTTCGACGTGCTCGCCCTGGAGAACGGCGGTCAGGTCGAGGACGCCTCCGACCTCTTCTACTCACCGGCCACCAACACCATCCAGCCGGGCCGCTCCCGCAAGATGGACGACGGCTGGGAGACGCGCCGGCGCCGCGACCAGGGCAACGACTGGATCCGCTACCGGCTGGTGGCCCAGTCCCAGATCCGGGCGATCGAGATCGACACGGCGTACCTGAAGGGCAACAGCGCCGGCTGGGCGTCGGTGTCGGTGCGGGACGGCGAGGACGGCGAGGACGGCGACTGGCGGGAGATCCTCCCGCGCACCCGCCTCCAGCCGGACACCAACCACCGCTTCGTCCTGGCTTCCCCCGCCGTGGGCACGCACGCGCGCGTGGACATCTTCCCGGACGGCGGGATCTCCCGCCTGCGGCTGTTCGGAACGCCGACGGAAGCAGGAGCGGCATCCCTGGCCACAAGGCACCGCGAACTGTCCTGAAGCCTCCTCGCCCGCCCGCCCGGCCTCCGCAGGTACGGGCGGGCGACGGGAACCGCCGAAGCGTCGGCTACGTTCTTTCCCCGTGACCCTTCAGCAAGAAATCGTCGGCAACGCCATGCAGATGGCGGTCGTCAACCTGCACCCCGGCCAGACCGTCTACTGCGAAGCCGGAAAGTTCCTGTTCAAGACCACGAACGTGACCATGGAGACCCGGCTCAGCGGCCCGAACGGCGGGGGCCAGCAGCAGGGCGGTGGCGGCGGCATGGGCGGCATGCTGCGCCAGGCCATGGGCACCGCCATGCAGGTCGGCCAGCGGATGCTCGCCGGCGAGTCACTGGCCTTCCAGTACTTCAGCGCGCAGGGCGGTGAGGGCACCGTCGGCTTCGCGGGCGTGCTGCCCGGCGAGATGCGCGCCCTGGAGCTCAACGGCACGCGCGCGTGGTTCGCCGAGAAGGACGCCTTCGTGGCGGCCGAGTCCACCGTCGAGTTCGGCATCGCCTTCCAGGGCGGCCGCACCGGCATGAGCGGCGGCGAGGGCTTCGTCCTGGAGAAGTTCACCGGCCACGGCACCGTGATCATCGCCGGCGCCGGCAACTTCATCGACCTCAACCCCGCCGACTTCGGCGGCCGCATAGAGGTCGACACGGGCTGTGTCGTCGCCTTCGAGGAGGGCATCCAGTACGGCGTCCAGCGCGTCGGCGGCCTCAACCGCCAGGGCCTCATGAACGCCGTCTTCGGCGGCGAGGGCCTCTCCCTGGCCACCCTGGAGGGCAACGGCCGGGTGATCCTGCAGTCCCTCACCATCGAGAGCCTCGCCAACGCCCTGAAGAAGGCCCAGGGCGGCGACAAGCAGGGCCCGACGGGCGGACTGTTCTCCACGCACGCGGGGTGAGCCGCCGCAGGGACGATCACGGCCGATGAGGTGCGGGCGCCCGCCGGGTGCGGCGACGCGGAATGCGGCGGGTTCGTCACCGGGGTCTTCGACCGGGTCGGCGGTCGGCGCCCTCCTGCTCGCGCGGCCGGGGCCCGCCCCGTGAAGGCCGCGGGCCCCAGGTTAACTCCCTGAAAACTCACGGGACTTGCCGGAAAATTCTCCAGACTTGTCATTGACATGCCACTGTCTACGCGCGTCATCATGAAGCCATGAGATTCCCCCCACGAATCACCCGCACCGGCGCCGCCGGCGTCGTCCTGTCCGCCCTCCTCGTCGGCGGTACCGTCACCGCCACCACGGCGGACGCCGCGGCCGCCTCGGTCGGCAGCATCTGCTACAGCGACCTGCCGTCACAGGCGTACGACACCCTCGACCTGATCGCGTCGGGCGGTCCGTTCCCGTACTCGCAGGACGGCGTCGTCTTCCGCAACCAGGAGGGCGTGCTGCCCAGCCAGGCGAGCGGCTACTACCACGAGTACACCGTGAAGACGCCCGGTTCTTCCACGCGCGGCGCACGTCGCATCGTGACCGGCAAGAAGACCCAGGAGGACTACTACACGGCGGACCACTACGTGACGTTCGACCTGGTCGACTTCGGCTGCTGAGTTCCCGGCCGAGTCCACCGGCCGATCGCCGGGAAAGGCGCGCCCGGCCGGAGGTCGGGTCCGCGTTCAGCCTGACCTCCGGCTCTCCGCGACGGCGAACAGCGCGATCGCCAGCACGATGAGTGCGACGCTCGCGTAGACGCCGTAGCCGTCGAGGAAGCCGAGCCGTTGCACGAGACCCACGTGCCAGTGGGTGAACTCGTGCAACAGGCCCAGCGCACCCTGCACCAGAGCGACGAATCCGAGCAGTTCCAGCAGCTGTTTCACAGCACGACTCTCGCCCCGCGGCCGCCCCCCATACCATCGGCCGCGGGGCGAGCCGTGGCCGCCGGAAGTCGCCACGCACGCGCGCGTGCCGTGCCGAAAGTCCACACGAGCCCGACTTTGGTCGACGATCCCGTTCTCGGGGAGGTGTCACCGGCGGGCCCTGCGTAGATTTGTCGACCGTGAGCGGTGACATCTCGGTACGGACGTTCGAACGGCGGCGGTGGCTTTTCCCGTCCGCCATGATCCATGAACTCGATCCCGACGCCGGCCCGGCCGGCCGGCGGCCCAGGCGCACCGCGCGGGACTGGCTCGTCGACTTCAGCTGTTTCCTGCTCGCCGTCCTGCTGGGCGTGGCCGCCGCGAACACCATGCGGCAGGACCCGAACGTCTCCCACGGCCTCGCGGTCTCCGACCAGCTGATCGGCGGTCTGGCCTGCGCCGCGGTCTGGCTGCGCCGCCGCTGGCCGACGGGCCTGGCCATCGCCATGGTCCCGGTCGGCTTCGCCTCCGACACCGCGGGCGGCGCCGCCATGGTCGCCCTGTTCACGCTCGCCGTGCACCGCCCGTTCCGGTACGTCGCCTGGATCGCCGGCGCCAACCTCGCGCTGGTCCCGCTCTTCTACTGGCTGCGTCCCGACCCCGACCTGCCCTACCTGGCCGTCGTCATCCTGGTCGTGCTCTTCACCCTCCTGGTCATCAGCCTCGGCATGTTCGTGCGCTCCAAGCGGCAACTGATGGTCAGCCTGCACGACCGGGCCCGGCGGGCCGAGACCGAGGCCGGGCTGCGCGCCGAGCGGGCCCAGCGGCTGGCCCGGGAGGCCATCGCCCGGGAGATGCACGACGTCCTCGCCCACCGGCTGACCCTGCTCAGCGTGCACGCCGGGGCCCTGGAGTTCCGTCCCGACGCGCCCCGGGCGGAGATCGCCCGGGCGGCCGGGGTGATCCGGGAGAGCGCCCACGAGGCCCTCCAGGACCTGCGTGAGATCATCGGCGTCCTGCGTGCCGCGGACGGCGACGAGGCGGGGGGCCGGCCGCAGCCCACGCTGGCCGCCCTCGACGCGCTCGTCGGCGAGTCGCGCGAGGCCGGCATGAAGGTCACCCTCGACAACCACGTCGGCGACCCGGCGGCCGTCCCCGCCTCCGTCGGCCGCACCGCCTACCGCATCGCCCAGGAGGGCCTCACCAACGCCCGCAAGCACGCCCCCGGCGCCGAGGTCACCGTGCGCGTCACCGGAGCACCCGGCGACGGCCTGGACATCACCGTGCACAACCCCGCCCCGGCGGCCGACGCCCCGCACGTCCCCGGCTCGGGCCAGGGTCTGATCGGCCTGACCGAACGCGCGACGCTGGCCGGCGGCCGGCTGGAGCACCGGGCCACCGGCGACGGCGGCTTCGAGGTGCGGGCCTGGCTGCCCTGGGGGGCCGCCGCCTGAGCCACCGTGCCCGGCGCCCGAACGGCCACGTGATGTCGTACCCGCGTGATTACGTAGGAGCCATGACCGCGATCAGACTGCTGCTCGTCGACGACGACCCCCTGGTGCGGGCAGGGCTGTCCCTGATGATGGGCGGGGCCGGGGACATCGAGATCGTCGGGGAGGGCGCCGACGGCGACGAGGTCGAGGCGCTCGTCGACCGCACCCACCCGGACGTCGTCCTGATGGACATCCGGATGCCGTCCGTGGACGGGCTCACCGCCACCGAGCGGCTGCGCGCGCGTGCGGACGCCCCGCAGGTCGTCGTCCTGACCACCTTCCACGCCGACGAACAGGTGTTGCACGCCCTGCGCGCGGGGGCCGCCGGGTTCGTCCTCAAGGACACCCCGCCCGCCGAGATCGTGGACGCGGTGCGCCGGGTCGCGGCCGGTGACCCCGTCCTGTCGCCCGCCGTCACCCGCCAGCTGATGCGGCACGCGGCGGGCACCCGGGCCGACACCCGGCAGGCACGCGCGCGTGACCGGCTCGCCGCCCTCAACGACCGCGAACGCGAGGTCGCCGTCGCGGTCGGCCGGGGCCTCGCCAACGCCGAGATCGCCACCGGCCTGTTCATGAGCGTCGCCACCGTCAAGACCCACGTCTCCCGCATCCTGGCCAAGCTCGGCCTGAACAACCGCGTCCAGATCGCGCTGCTGGCATACGACGCGGGACTGCTGGAGGAGTAGGGGCACCAGCCGGGCGCCCCGAACGTTCTCCCGGTACGGGACGGCCTCGGGGACCTCCTGAAGGGGGAGTACAGCATGCAGGTGACCGACCTCGGCGAGTACGGCGACGGTCTGCGCACGGACCCGCACACGGTCTACGCCCGGCTGCGCGAGCGCGGCCCGGTGCACCGGGTGCGGTGGCCGCTGCCCGACGCGTACCACGAGACCTGGCTGGTCGTCGGGTACGAGGAGGCCCGCGCGGCGCTCGCCGACCCCAGACTGGCCAAGGACACCGAGAAGGCCGGCTTCAAGTTTCTCGACGAGGAGCTGATCGGCAAGTACCTGCTGGTCGCCGACCCGCCCCAGCACACCCGGCTGCGCGGTCTCATCACGCGCGCGTTCACCGCCCGCCGGGTGGCCGCGCTGGAGCCGCGGATCCAGGAGATCACCGACCGCCTGCTCGACGGGATGCTCCCACGCGGCCGCGCCGACCTCATCGACGCCCTCGCCTACCCGCTGCCGATCACGGTGATCAGCGAACTGCTCGGCGTACCCGAGCTGGACCGCGCACGGTTCCGGAAGCTCTCCAACGAGGTGGTCGGCTCCGCCCGTCCGAGCAACGAGTACGACGCGTTCGCCGAGCTCGCCGAGTATCTGAGGGAGCTGATCGAGGACAAGCGGTCCGCGGGCCCGAGCGACGACCTGCTCAGCGACCTGATCCGCACCACCGCCGAGGACGGCGACCGGCTCTCCGTCGAGGAACTGCGCGGCATGGCCTTCGTCCTGCTGATCGCCGGCCACGAGACCACCGTCAACCTGATCGGCAACGGCGTCCTCGCCCTGCTCACCCACCCTGCCCAACTCGCCGCCCTGCGCGCCGACATGAGCCTGCTGGACGGCGCGGTCGAGGAGATCCTGCGCTGGGAGGGCCCGGTGGAGAACGCGACGTACCGGTACGCCGCCGAGCCCCTGGAGATCGCCGGCACCGTCATCGAGCGGGGCGAGCCTGTGATGGTCGGCCTCACCGCCGCCGACCGCGACGGCGCCCGCTATCCGGAGCCCGACCGCTTCGACATCCGCCGCGACCACCGCGGCCACCTCGCCTTCGGCCACGGCATCCATTACTGCCTGGGCGCACCCCTGGCCCGCCTGGAGAGCCGCACGGCCCTGCGCGCCCTCCTGGAGCGCGCCCCGGACCTGGCCCTGGACGGCCCGCACGGCGAGTGGCTGCCGGGCACGCTGATGAGAGGGGTGCGGAACCTTCCGGTGCGCTGGTAGCCGGGGTGTGCTGGTGGCCGGGTGATCCGGCAGCCGGTGGGCTGCCGGCCGGCGGCAGCCGCGGTCAGCCCAGCCGGTCCGGGATCTCGGCGAGGGCCACCGGCCTCCGCTCGTGCCGGGAGACCTCGCAGGCCTCCGCGATCCGCAGCGCCTGGAGCGCCTCGCGCCCGTCGCAGGGGTTGGCGAGCCCGCCGCGCACCACCTCGACGAAGGCACACAACTCGGCCTCGTAGGCGGGGCCGAACCGCTCCAGGAAGCCGGGCCACGGCTTGTCCGCGGGCGGCGGCCCGGTCGGCTCGGTGGAGGCCACCGGCGTACGGTCGTCCAGGCCGACCACGACGGTGTCCCGCTCCCCGGCCAGCTCCATCCGCACGTCGTACCCGGCGCCGTTCAGCCGGGTCGCGGTGGCGGTGGCCAGCATGCCGTCGTCCAGGGTGAGCAGGGCCGCGCCGGTGTCCACGTCACCGGCCTCGCGGAACATGGCGGGCCCGGCGTCCGAGCCGGTCGCGTACACGTCGACGACCTCGCGGCCGGTCACCCAGCGCAGCACGTCGAAGTCGTGGATCAGGGTGTCCCGGAACAGCCCGCCGGACAGCGGCAGCCACTCCGGCGGGGGCGGCGACTGGTCGGAGGTCAGCGCCCGCACGGTGTGCAGGCGACCGAGCCGGCCCGAGCGCACGGCCTCGCGGGCACCCGCGTACCCCTTGTCGAAGCGCCGCTGGAAGCCCATCTGCAGGACCGTCCCGGCCTTCTCCACCTCGGCCAGGGCGTGCAACGTGCCCGGCAGGTCGAGGGCGATCGGCTTCTCGCAGAAGACCGGGATCCCGGAGCGCGCGGCCCGGCCGATCAGGTCGGCGTGCGCCGAGGTCGCGGTGGTGATCACCACGGCGTCCACGCCCCACTTGAAGATCTCGTCCGTCCCGGGTGCCGCCGTCTCCCCGAGGCGGTGTGCCAGATCCTGGGCCCGCGCCGGATCCACGTCCGTCAGGATCAGTGACCCGACCTCACGATTACGGCTGAGCGTGTTCGCATGAATGGTTCCGATGCGGCCCGTCCCGATGACCCCGATGCGCATGGGAACAAGGTGCGGGTGCACCCCGTACGCTGTCAATGCGTATGTCCGGACAATCGAACTACACAACTTCCCGTCAACCCGTCACGGGGATACGCTCGGGCCCGTGCCGAAACCAGATGTGGACCCGACCGTGCCGCTCGACCTGAGGGTGGACCGGAGCTCGCCGGTGCCGTTGTACTTCCAGCTCGCGCAGCAGCTGGAGGCGGCCATCGAGCACGGCTCGCTCACCCCCGGCAGCCTGCTGGGCAACGAGATCGAGCTCGCCGCACGGCTCGGCCTGTCCCGCCCGACCGTGCGTCAGGCCATCCAGTCCCTGGTCGACAAGGGTCTGCTTGTCCGTCGCCGGGGTGTCGGCACCCAGGTCGTGCACAGCCAGGTCAAACGCCCCCTGGAGCTCAGCAGCCTCTACGACGACCTGGAGTCGGCCGGCCAGCGCCCCGCGACGAAGGTACTGGTCAACACCGTCGTCCCGGCGTCCGCCGAGATCGCCGCCGCGCTCGCGGTGGCCGAGGACACCGAGGTGCACCGCATCGAGCGGCTGCGGCTGGCGCATGGCGAGCCGATGGCGTACCTGACCAACTACCTGCCGCCCGGCCTGCTCGACCTGGACACCGGGCAACTGGAGGCGACCGGCCTCTACCGCCTGATGCGGGCCGCCGGGATCACCCTGCACAGCGCCCGCCAGTCCATCGGCGCGCGGGGCGCCACGGCCGCCGAGGCCGAGCGGCTCGCCGAGCCGGAGGGCGCCCCGCTGCTCACCATGCGGCGCACCACGTACGACGACACCGGCCGTGCCGTGGAGTTCGGCGACCACATCTACCGGCCGACCCGCTACTCCTTCGAGTTCCAGCTGCTCGTACGGTCCTGAGCGTGGCCCGGTTTCCGACGTTCCGTTAGTCGCAATGTCCGGACAATGTGAGCACAGAGTGCCGCCCGCCGCCGTCAGGGGTGTACCCCATGTTCGATACTGAGGCTTTTGGGGCAGGCGAGGTCGCCGTCGGTGGTCACCCACGGTGAGCTTCGCCCGCCCCTCTCGCACGTATGAGCACGGCAAGAAGGGCACGGCCTCGTGGCACGGATTCGGACCTGGGTGGGCATCGCGGTGGCGGGGGCGCTCGGCGTCACCCTCACCGGGTGCAGCAGTACCGGCGGCAAGCGGGCGGAGGACGCCCGGAACGCCGCGGCGGCCCAGGGGAGGGCGGCGGTGAACACCCCCCGCTGGACCTTCGCGATGATCACTCACTCGGGGGACGGCGACACCTTCTGGGACATCGTGCAGAGCGGTGCGAAGCAGGCCGCCCGCAAGGACAACATCAACTTCCTGTACTCGCACGACGACGAGGCCCAGCAGCAGGCGCAGCTCGTGGACGCGGCGGTCGACAAGAAGGTCGACGGGATCATCGTCACCCTCGCCAAGCCGGACGCCCTCAAGGCGGCCGTGGCCCGCGCCGAGAAGGCCGGCATCCCGGTGATCACCGTGAACTCCGGTTCCGAGGAGTCCAAGGCCTTCGGCGCCCTCGCGCACATCGGTCAGGACGAGACCATCGCGGGTCGGGCGGTCGGCGACGAGCTGGACAGGCGCGGCAGGAAGAAGGCCCTGTGCGTCCTGCACGAGCAGGGCAACGTCGGCCACGAGCAGCGCTGCGCGGGCGTCGCCGAGAACTTCGACGGCGAGGTCGAGAACCTCTACGTCAACGGCACCAACATGCCCGACGTGCAGTCCTCGATCGAGGCGAAGCTCCAGGCCGACCGCTCGATCGACGCCGTCGTCACGCTCGGGGCGCCGTACGCCGACACCGCCGTGAAGGCGAAGACGGACGCGGGCAGCACGGCCGAGGTCGACACCTTCGACCTCAACGCCAAGGTCGCCGCCGAGCTGAAGGACGGCACCCTCGGCTTCGCCGTGGACCAGCAGCCGTACCTCCAGGGCTACCAGGCGGTCGACCTGCTGTGGCTCTACAAGTACAACGGCGACGTCCTCGGCGGCGGGCAGCCGGTGCTCACCGGCCCGCAGATCATCACCAAGGACCAGGCGGCCGCGCTGGCGAAGTACACCGAGCGGGGCACCCGATGAGCGCCACCTTGGAAGACTCACTTGATGAAAGGATTCTGCAGACCTCTCCGCTGCGCAGACTCCTCTCCCGTCCGGAGCTGGGCTCGGTCGTCGGCGCGCTCGCCGTCTTCCTCTTCTTCGCCGTGGCCGCCGACGGCTTCGTGCGCGCGTCCAGCATCAGCACGGTGCTCTACGCCTCCTCGACGATCGGCATCATGGCCGTACCGGTGGCGCTGCTGATGATCGGCGGCGAGTTCGACCTCTCCGCGGGCGTCCTGGTGACGTCCGCCGCGCTGATCTCCTCGATGTTCAGCTACCAGATGACGGCGAACACCTGGGTCGGCGCAGGGGTCTCGCTGCTCGTGACCCTCGCCATCGGCGCCTTCAACGGCTTCGTGCTCACCCGCACCAAGCTGCCCAGCTTCATCGTCACCCTGGGCACCTTCCTGATGCTCACCGGCATGAACCTCGGCTTCACCAAACTGATCGACGGCACGGTCTCCACCAAGACGATCGCCGACATGGAGGGCTTCCCGTCCGCGCACGCGGTCTTCGCCTCCACACTCACCGTCGGCGGCGTCGACTTCAAGATCACGATCATCTGGTGGCTCGCCCTGGTCGCGATCGCCTCCTGGATCCTGCTGCGCACCCGCGCCGGCAACTGGATCTTCGCGGTCGGCGGCAACCAGGACGCGGCCCGCGCGGTCGGCGTCCCCGTCACCCGGACCAAGATCGCCCTCTACATGGGCGTGGCGCTCGGCGCCTGGATCTCCGGCCAGCACCTGCTCTTCTCCTACGACGCCGTCCAGTCCGGCGAGGGCGTCGGCAACGAGCTGATCTACATCATCGCTGCCGTCATCGGCGGCTGCCTGATCACCGGCGGCTACGGCAGCGCGGTCGGCTCGGCGGTCGGGGCGCTCCTCTTCGGCATGACCAGCAAGGGCATCGTCTTCGCCGAGTGGAACCCCGACTGGTTCAAGTTCTTCCTCGGAGCGATGCTGCTCCTCGCGACCCTGCTCAACACCTGGGTCCGCAAGCGCGCGGAGGCCACCGCATGACCCTCGTCCGGCTGGCCGACGTCAGCAAGCACTACGGCACCGTCCGCGCCCTGGAGGGGGTCTCCCTGGAGGTCCACGCGGGCGAGATCACCTGCGTCCTCGGCGACAACGGGGCCGGCAAGTCCACCCTGATCAAGATCATCGCGGGTCTGCACCGGCACGACGGCGGCACGCTCGTCGTCGAGGGCGAGGAGACGACGCTGACCTCCCCGCGCGAGGCCCTGGACCGAGGCATCGCCACGGTGTACCAGGACCTGGCGGTCGTGCCGCTGATGCCGGTGTGGCGCAACTTCTTCCTCGGCTCGGAACCCCGCAAGGGCCGGGTGCTCAAACGCCTGGACGTCGACTTCATGCGCCGCACCACCCGCGCCGAGCTCCTCCGCATGGGCATCGACCTGCGGGACGTCGACCAGCCCATCGGCACCCTGTCGGGCGGCGAACGCCAGTGCGTGGCGATCGCGCGGGCCGTCTACTTCGGCGCGAAGGTCCTGATCCTGGACGAGCCGACGGCGGCACTGGGAGTGAAGCAGTCAGGTGTGGTCCTGAAATACGTGGCGGCGGCACGCGACCAGGGCCTGGGTGTTGTGTTGATCACCCACAACCCGCATCACGCGTACCTGGTGGGGGACAGGTTCGTGCTGTTGAGGAGGGGCACGATGGTGGGGAGCTACGACCGTGACTCGGTCACCCTGGACGAGCTGACCCAGCAGATGGCAGGCGGAAGCGACCTGGATTCGCTACGCCACGAACTGCGGCGGGGCCAGGGGCGCGGGGAACCGCGCGACTAGCCACTACGGAGCCGCACCCGGCAACGGCGCTTATCTCCCCCGAACGGCGCTACCCGCACGCGTACGGCAGAATCAAGCCCGATGAGCACCTACCGCGACCTCACGGCCCCCATAGGCTCCCGCCGAGCCCCCGTCCTGCGAACGGTGGGCACACGGGAGCGCCGGTCCCACCTGACGGCGCCCCGTGTCCCCACCGTCGGCATCGACATCGGCGGCACCAAGGTCATGGCGGGCGTCGTGGACGCCGACGGCAACATCCTGGAGAAGCTCCGCGCGGAGACCCCGGACAAGTCCAAGAGCCCGAAGGTCGTCGAGGACACGATCGTCGAGCTGGTCCTGGACCTGTCCGACCGGCACGACGTGCACGCCGTCGGCATCGGCGCCGCCGGCTGGGTCGACGCCGACCGCAACCGCGTGCTCTTCGCCCCGCACCTGTCCTGGCGCAACGAACCGCTGCGCGACCGCCTCTCCGGCCGGCTCTCGGTCCCCGTCCTCGTCGACAACGACGCCAACACCGCCGCCTGGGCGGAGTGGCGGTTCGGCGCCGGCCGCGGCGAGGACCACCTGGTCATGATCACGCTCGGCACCGGCATCGGCGGCGCGATCCTGGAGGACGGCCAGGTCAAGCGCGGCAAGTACGGCGTCGCCGGCGAGTTCGGCCACATGCAGGTCGTGCCCGGCGGCCACCGCTGCCCGTGCGGCAACCGCGGCTGCTGGGAGCAGTACAGCTCCGGCAACGCGCTGGTCCGCGAGGCCAAGGAGCTGGCCGTGGCCGACTCCCCGGTGGCCTACGGGATCATCGAGCACGTCAAGGGCAACATCAACGAGATCACCGGCCCGATGATCACCGAGCTGGCCCGCGAGGGCGACGCGATGTGCATCGAGCTGCTCCAGGACATCGGCCAGTGGCTCGGTGTCGGCATCGCCAACCTCGCCGCCGCCCTCGACCCGTCCTGCTTCGTCATCGGCGGTGGCGTGAGCGCCGCCGACGACCTGCTGATCGGCCCCGCGCGGGACGCGTTCAAGCGCCAGCTCACCGGCCGCGGCTACCGCCCCGAGGCCCGGATCGCCCGCGCCCAGCTGGGCCCCGAGGCCGGCATGGTCGGCGCCGCCGACCTCGCCCGCCTGGTCGCCCGCCGCTTCCGGCGTGCCAAGCGGCGCCGGGTCGAGCGGTACGAGCGCTACGAGCGGTTCGCGGAGGCCCGCCGCACCCGGGACACCGCATGACCGCTTCGCTGCCCCGCCAGGCCGCGTCCCCGGAGGAACCGAAGCGCCCGCCCGAGACCCCCGGGCACAAGGCCCGCCGCCGGACGCTCACGCTGCTGATCATCGTGCTGCTCATCGGCGTACCGGCCGGCTACCTGGTGATCTCCGCCAACCAGAGCCGCAACAGCGGCAAGGACAAGGAGTCCAAGTACTCTGCGACCGGCCTCACCGAGGGCTGGCCGTCCAAGGTGCAGCGGCGGCTCTACCAGGTGCCCGTCCCGCACCCGGCCGACAGGATCGCCTACTACGAGACGAACAACTGGAAGACCAGCCGTCTCTACGTCCAGTTCCGGACCAACAGCGCGGGCCTGGACAGTTTCCTGGAGGGCATGGGCGTCAACCGGGACGCGCTCAAGAAGGACGACATCAGCATCAGCTCCCGCGACCAGAAGATCACCGGCTGGAAGTTCACCGGTCCCGGCCCCTGGTCGGGCCTGACGCACAAGCAGAAGAACCCGTCGCCCACCCAGGACGTGGTCGTGAACACGGCCGACCCGAACTACCCGATGATCTACGTCGTCTCCCGCACCGTTCCGTGACCACGGCCCCCGGCCGGCCGCCGGGGCCGATTGTCAGACCCCGCCCGTACAGTCGAAGACGTCTGATCCGACATGTGGGCGGGAGGTGGCAGAACGTATGAGCGGCACGGTGACCGAGACCCCCGACGGCGTCCCGCTGCGCCTGGCGGCGGTCTATCTGCCCGCCGACCTCCCGCGCCAGGGCCGCATCGCCTTCTGGGACCCGGACGGCGCCCCGCTGCCCGCCGCCGCGACCGAGGACCTGACGGTCGTACGACGGCACGGCGCCGGTGTCCGCCGCCGGCAGGTGCCCGCGCTGACCCTGCCGCTCGGCGAGGCCCTCCCCCTGCTCGTGCGGGCCCGCCGTGACCCGGCCGCACACCCCGCCACCGCCTGCTGGGGCGCCGCCGCCCAGCACGCGCTGCGGCTCGCCGCCCGGGGCCGCCTGCTGCCGGGCCTCACCCCGGCCGGACACGACGCCTGGCGCGCCGGGCCCCTGGAGCCCGCCGACATCGCCCACCTGCGTGCGGTGGCCGCCGCACTGCCCGCCGAGGGCCACGCCGTCCCGCTGCCCGGCCCCGGCCCGCTCCTGCTGCCTCAGCCGGAGGCGCTGATCCGCTCCTTCCTGGACGCGGTCGCCGACACCCTGCCCCGCACCCCGGCCGCGCCGCACACCTCGGGCAGGCCGTTCGCCGCCCGCGAGGCCCAGCGGCTGCCCGACGCCCAGGAGTGGGCCGCGGAGGTCGCCGCCGGCATGGACGCGGGCGTGCGCATCTCGCTCCGCCTCGACCTGTCGGCCTACGACCTCTTCGACGACGGCGAGGGAGCGCACCGCGCGGGAGCGGCGATCGTCCAGGTGCACAGCCTGGCCGACCCCACCCTGATGACCGACGCGACGGCACTGTGGGCGGGGCGGTCCGACGCCGCCTTCGGTCCCCGCGCGCGTGTGGACGCGGCGCTGGCCGTACGCCGGGCCGCGCGGGTGTGGCCACCGCTGGACCGGCTGGCCGAACAGGACGTGCCGGACGTGCTCGCTCTCTCCGAGGAGGAGTTGGGCGATCTGCTCGGGGTGGCCGCGACCCGGCTCGCGGCGGCCGGGGTCGCCGTGCACTGGCCCCGGGACCTGGCCCAGGACCTCACCGCGGCCGCCGTGATCCGCTCCGCGCCCGGCTCGGCGACCGACAGCACGGGCTTCTTCGAGGGCGAGGATCTGCTGCAGTTCCGCTGGCAGCTGGCGCTCGGCGGGGACCCCCTCAGCGACGCCGAGATGGACGCGCTGGCCGAGGCCCACCGTCCGGTCGTACGGCTGCGGGACCGCTGGGTGCTCGTCGATCCGGCCCTGGTCCGCAAGGCCCGCAAGCGCGAACTGGGCCTGCTCGACCCGGTCGACGCGCTCTCCGTGGCACTCACCGGCGAGGCCGAGGTGGACGGCGAGACCGTACCGGCGGTCCCGGTCGGCCTCCTCGCGGCCCTGCGCGACCGCCTCACGGCCGGCGTCCAGCCCGCCGAGCCGCCCGCCGCCCTGCGGGCCACCCTGCGCGACTACCAGCTGCGGGGCCTGGCCTGGCTCGACCTCATGACCTCCCTCGGCCTCGGCGGCTGCCTCGCCGACGACATGGGCCTCGGCAAGACGATCACGGTCATCGCCCTGCACCTCAGGCGGGCCCGCACCGAACCGACCCTGGTGGTCTGCCCCGCCTCGCTGCTCGGCAACTGGCAGCGGGAGATCGGCCGGTTCGCGCCCGGCGTCCCCGTCCGCCGCTTCCACGGTCCCGACCGCACTCTGGACGGCCTCGACGGCGGCTTCGTCCTCACCACCTACGGCACCATGCGGGCCGCCGCGGCCAGGCTCGCCGACCAGCCCTGGGGCATGGTCGTCGCCGACGAGGCACAGCACGTCAAGAACCCCTACTCGGCCACCGCCAAGGCGCTGCGCACCATCCCGACCCCCGCGCGCGTGGCCCTCACCGGCACCCCCGTGGAGAACAACCTCTCCGAACTCTGGGCCCTGCTCGACTGGACCACCCCCGGACTCCTCGGCCCGCTGAAGTCCTTCCGCGCCCGGCACGCGCGCGCCGTCGAGAACGGCGAGGACCAGGAGGCGGTGGCCCGGCTCGCCCGCCTGGTCCGCCCCTTCCTGCTGCGCCGCAAGAAGTCCGACCCGGGCATCGTCCCCGAGCTGCCGCCCAAGACCGAGACCGACCACCCTGTCCCCCTCACCCGCGAACAGGCCGCGCTGTACGAGGCGGTGGTCCGCGAGTCGATGCTCGCCATCGAGACGACGGCGCAGGGCATCGCGCGCCGGGGCCTGGTCCTCAAGCTCCTCGGCGCCCTGAAGCAGATCTGCGACCACCCGGCGCTCTACCTCAAGGAGGAGACGCGCGCCGACGGACTGGCCGCCCGCTCCGGCAAACTCACCCTGCTCGACGAACTGTTGGACACGGTCCTCGCCGAGGACGGCTCGGTGCTCGTCTTCACCCAGTACGTCGGCATGGCCCGCATGATCACCGCGCACCTCCAGGCCCGCGCGGTCCCGGTCGACCTCCTGCACGGCGGCACCCCGGTACCGGAGCGCGAGGGCATGGTGGACCGCTTCCAGAGCGGCGCGACCCCGGTCCTGGTGCTGTCGCTGAAGGCCGCGGGCACCGGCCTCAACCTCACCCGCGCGGGTCATGTCGTCCACTTCGACCGCTGGTGGAACCCGGCGGTGGAGGAGCAGGCCACCGACCGCGCCTATCGCATCGGCCAGACCCAGCCCGTCCAGGTGCACCGCCTGGTCACCGAGGGCACGGTGGAGGACCGCATCGCCGAGATGCTGGAGGCCAAGCGCGCCCTCGCCGACGCGATCCTGGGCTCCGGCGAGTCCGCGCTGACCGAGCTGTCGGACCGCGAGCTGTCGGACCTGGTGTCGCTGCGGAGGACGTCATGAGCGAGGACGAGCAGCGGCCGGGCGACGCGGCACGGCGGGCGTTGCGGGCGGCGCGGGGACGCGGTGCGGAGACCGGGGGAGACGAGGCGGCCGCGGCCGGGGCGCGGCCCGGGGGCCCCGCCGCGCCGGGTACGGACGCCGAGCGGCGGGTACCCAGGGCGTCCGAGGCGGCGCGGCTGGCGCTGCGGGCGGCCGCGACCGCGGCCTCGAAGGAGGCGGAGCGGCGGGACGCCGAAGCCGAGGCCGACGCGGGCCGGGCCGCCGTGAGCGGTGGTGCCGCTGTCCCCGACCCCGGGCCGGTGGACGCCGGGGAGCCGGCACCCGCTGCCGTACGACCGGGCGCCCGCCCCGGTGACGTGGCGCGCGAGGCGCTGCGTGCGGCCCGCGCGGAGGCGGCAGCGGCGGAGGCCGCGGAAGGAGCGTCGGTTCGCGCGGTACGCCGGCTGCCGTCGCCGGCCCCGGCGGAGTCGGTTCGTGGTCGCACCGCCCAGGACCTGAGGCAGTTCCTGGCGACCGCGTTCAGGATGCCGAAAGAGGAACCCGACCCGAACGAGCCGGCACCGGCCGACGCCCCGGCGGATCAGGCGACCTCGACGGCGCACCTCGACGAGGACGGGGCGCGACCCACGACATCGCAACACGCCCAGACGAAGCTCACTCCGGCCGCGCCCACCGACCGCCCGCAGCCGACGATCCCCGCGCCTGCCGCCCCCGAGCGACCGCAGCCGACGGCCCCCGCGCCTGCCGCCGCCGAGCGACCGCAGTCCGACGCCCCCGCGTCCGCCGCCCCTCCCCGCATCCCCGAACCGACCTTCTCCTCTGCGTCTGCCATGGCCTCCCGTGCCCCGGATCCGACCGGTTCCGTCTCGGCCGCCGGTCGGCCGGAGCCGGAGGGCGCCTCCAACGCCCCCCGCCTGCCCCGGACCATGGCCACCCCCCATCGCGACAGCGAGCTTCGCCGGACCTTTCCCTCGCTTCCCTCCCGCGCCGGTGCCGCTGGGGCGGACTTCGCCGGTACCTGGTGGGGGAACGCCTGGGTGCGGGCGTTGGAAGACGGGGCGCTGGACGTGCAGCGGCTGGTGCGGGGGCGGGGTTATGCCGAGCGTGGGCACGTGGACGCCATCACCGTGACGCCGGGACTGGTCCTGGCGTATGTACAGGGGAGCCGGCCGCGGCCGTATCGCGTGCAGGTGCGGTTGCGCACCTTCGGCGAGGACGAGTGGGAGCGGTTCCTGACGGCCGCCGCCGACCGGCCCGGAGACATCGCGGCGCTGCTCGACAAGGAGCTTCCGCAGGCGCTCGCCGAGAGCGGGGTGCCCTTGTTGCCGGGGCCCGGCGAGCTCGAACCCCGTTGCAGCTGCCCGGACTACGGGCACCCCTGCAAGCACGCGGCCGCCCTCTGCTACCAGACCGCGCGGCTGCTGGACGCCGACCCGTTCGTGCTGCTACTGCTGCGCGGCCGCGGCGAGCGCGAGGTCCTCGACGCCCTGTCCCGGCGCAACGCCGCCCGCGCGGCCCGCGAGCGGCAGCCGGTGTCCCTGCCAGGCGTCCGCGCCACCGAGGCCCTGGCGCCGCGACAACTACCGCCGTTGCCAGCCCCGTTGCCGGTACCGTCGCACCCCGAGCAGCCCCCGGTGTACCCGGGCGTGCCCGGCGGACCCGACCCCTTCACGCTGGACCAGCTCGCCACGGACGCCGCCGCCCGCGCCCACGCCCTGCTCGCCACCGGACGCGACCCGGTCGGCGAACTGAGCCTCTGGCAGGACGCGGTACGCCTCGCCGCGGCCCGCCCCGGCTCCGGCCTGACCGCGTCCACCCGCGCCCTCTACGCCTCGCTCGCGGACGCCGTCGGCCGCACCCCGGGCGACCTGGCCCGCGCGGTCGCGGCCTGGCGGCAGGGCGGCCCGGAGGGGTTGGCCGTGCTGGAGGAACCCTGGGATCCGCCGGCCGGCCGTTTCGACCGGGCCAGACCCCTGCTCCTGGCCGCCGACCTCCCGGCCTTCCGGCCCTGGCGCAACCACCTGACCCACCCCGGCGGCCATGTCCAGCTCCGACTGGGCCACGACGGTCTGTGGTACGCCTACGAGTCCGAACCGGGCCACGACGACTGGTGGCCCAGAGGCACCCCCGACCTGGACCCGGTGGGCGCGCTGACGGGCCTCGGGGCGACGGACGACCTCTAGAGACCCCGGCGCCAGGTGTTCGTGCCGATGCCGTCGTGCCGGGCCACGCACCCGGGGAAGGGCGTATCGAGCCCGGGTCAGGACGAACGCGGCAGATACCCGCGCGCCCACCACGCCGGAGCGCAGGCCACGGCCGCGTCGACCATGTCGTCCTTGGTGACCGAGGGGTCGTCGAGCCAGGCCTTGATGGCACCGGCGAAACCGTGCGCCATGAACTGGGCGATCACCTGCGGGTCGGCGTCGGGCAGCGCGGAGCGGTCGGCGCGCGCCATGAACGCCAGGGCGTACTCGGCGAAGTGGCGCACGAGCGCCTCGTAGACCCCGCTGGCCGCCGGATCGCCGAGGGAGAGCCGGTAGACCGCCCGGAACCGTTCGACGTGGTTGCCCACTTCCGCGGTGGTCAGCCGCAGCAGATCGCCGGCCGGGTGCCCGTGTCGCGCCCGCTCGTCCTCCAGCCGGTGACCACGGTCGAGGTCGGCGTCGAGGACCTGGATGAGCAGCTCCAGCGGAGTGCTGTAGCGGTTGTAGAAGGTGGCCCGGGTGACCCCGGCGCGGTCGGCCAGTTCGGCGACGCTGATCTGGGAGACCGGCCGCTCCGAGGCGAGTTCCACGATGGCCCGCTCGAAGGCCTGGGTGGTCCGGGTGATGCGCGGGTCGATCCGGCCGCTCAGCGTACTGCCCTCCTGTCAGCCGGCGACCGCGTCGCTTCCCGGTTCCGGGTGCCCGGTCCGCCGCCCTGTGCTGGGTCCATCTTGCGGCACGGGAATGCGAACGCCATAAAGCAGGGATATGTGAAACCGGATATCGGGAATCTTCGCGAAGTCGCCACAATGGTCGGTTCCTTGACAGGAGAAGACGGAACTCGTTCACCGTCTGGCACTCAATCCGCTGGTCGGCGAGATTTGAGAGGGTTTTCCGAAGAACCCGCCGGGGCCGCGGGAGCGAGAGCCGTTAGGTTCGGACCGGCGATGTGAGATTTCGTGACGCATGAGAGGCTCAGACGGGTGAGCGAGACACCACCGAACACCCTGCAATACCGCTTTGACGGGCCAGAAGACGCACCTGTCCTGATCCTGGGTCCCTCCCTGGGTACCACCTGGCACATGTGGGACCGGCAGGTCCCGGAGTTGACCCAGCAGTGGCGGGTCTTCCGTTACGACCTCCCCGGCCACGGCGGCTCCCCGGCCCACCCGGCCGGTTCCGTCACCGAACTGACAGCCCGGCTGCTGGCCACGCTCGACTCCTTCGGGGTGCAGCGCTTCGGCTACGCGGGCTGCGCGCTCGGCGGTGCCGTCGGCATCGAGCTGGCCCTGCGGCACCCGGAGCGGATCGCCTCGCTCGCGCTGGTCGCCGCCTCACCCCGGTTCGGGACGGCGGACGAGTTCCGGCAGCGCGGTGTGATCGTGCGGACGAACGGCCTCGACCCGATCGCCCGGACCTCGCCCGAGCGCTGGTTCACCGGCGGGTTCGCCGCCGCGCAGCCCGCGATCACCGAGTGGGCCGTCCAGATGGTGCGCACCACCGACCCCGGCTGCTACATCGCCGCCTGCGAGGCCCTGGCGGGCTTCGACGTACGCCATGAACTCGCCCGGATCGGCGTGCCCACGCTCGTCCTGGTCGGCTCGGACGACCAGGTCACCGGCCCCGCCGAGGCCCGCACCCTGGTCGCCGGGATCCCGGACGCCCGGCTCGCCGTGGTGCCCGGCGCCTCCCATCTGGTCCCGGTCGAGCAGCCGGCCGCCGTCACCGACCTGCTGGTGCGGCACTTCTCCACCGCCTGGCAGCCCGCCTACGACTCGACCACCGGCCAGATGGCCATCCCGGCCGCCCCGCCGAAGCCGGTCCTGGCCGCCGCTCCGCAGGCCGTACCCCAGGTCGCCCCGCAGGTCACGCCCCTCGCCGAGATCGCCCCGGCCGCCGCGGTGCCGCAGCCGCTCGGGCGGCCCGACCCCTACGACGCGGGACTGAAGGTCCGCCGTGAGGTGCTCGGCGACGCGCACGTGGACCGGGCGCTGGCCCAGGCCGACGAGTTCTCCGGGGACTTCCAGGAGTTCATCACCCGCTACGCGTGGGGCGAGATCTGGGACCGGCCCGGACTCGACCGGCGCTCGCGCAGCTGCGTCACGCTCACCGCGCTGGTCGCGGGCGGCCACCTGGAGGAGCTGGGCTTCCATGTCCGGGCGGCCCTGCGCAACGGCCTCACCCCGGGCGAGATCAAGGAGGTCCTGCTCCAGGCGGCGGTGTACTGCGGGGTGCCGGCGGCGAACAGCGCCTTCCGGGTCGCCCAGCAGATCATCCGTGAGGAGACCACTCCCGAGGACTGACGGGCCGCCCGGGGGCAGGATGGTGACCATGAAGCTCACGAAGAAGTCCCACGCGTGCGTGCGCCTGGAGAAGGACGGGCGCACGCTCGTCCTGGACCCCGGCGGGTTCAGCGAGGAGGACGCGGCCGTCGGCGCCGACGCGATCCTGATCACGCACGAGCACCCCGACCACTTCGACGAGGGCCGGCTGCGAGCCGCGCTGGACGCCGACCCGGCCGCCGAGATCTGGACCCTGGAGTCCGTCGCCGACCAGCTCGCGGCGGCCTTCCCGGGCCGGGTGCACACCGTCGGCCACGGCGACACGTTCACCGCCGCCGGCTTCGACGTCCAGGTGCACGGCGAACTGCACGCGGTGATCCACCCCGACATCCCGCGCATCACCAACGTCGGCTACCTGATCGACGGCGGCAAGGTCTTCCACCCCGGCGACGCCCTCACCGTCCCCGACCACCCCGTCGAGACGCTGATGCTCCCCGTGATGGCCCCCTGGAACAAGATCTCCGAGGTCATCGACTACGTCCGCGAGGTGAAGCCGCGGCGCGCCTACGACATCCACGACGCCCTGCTCACCGACCTGGCCCGCCCGATCTACGACCGCCAGATCGGCGCCCTGGGCGGCGCGGACCACCAGCGGCTGGCCCCGGGGGCGTCGGCGGACGTCTGAGGCACGTTGTCAGAGGGGCCCGGTAGGTTGTCAGGCATGCGCATCGCGACCTGGAACGTGAACTCGATCACCGCCCGCCTGCCGAGGCTCCTCGCCTGGCTGGAGAGCAGCGGCACCGACGTGCTCTGCCTCCAGGAGGCCAAGGTCGCCGAGGCGCAGTTCCCGGTCGAGCAACTGCGCGAGCTGGGCTACGAGGCGGCGGTCCACGCCACCGGCCGGTGGAACGGCGTGGCGGTGCTGTCCAGGGTCGGTCTGGCGGACGTCGTCAAGGGCCTGCCCGGCGACCCCGGCTACGACGGGAGCGTGGAGCCCCGCGCGATCTCGGCGACCTGCGGTCCGGTCCGCGTCTGGTCGGTGTACGTGCCCAACGGCCGCGAGGTGGACCACCCGCACTACGCCTACAAGCTCCAGTGGTTCGAGGCCCTCAAGGCGGCCGTGGCCGGCGACGCGGGCGGCAGCCGCCCCTTCGCGGTCCTCGGCGACTACAACGTGGCGCCGGCGGACGACGACGTCTTCGACCCGGCCGCCTTCGAGGGCCTCACCCACGTCACACCGGCCGAGCGGGCCGCCCTGACCGCACTGCGCGAGACCGGCCTGTCCGACGTGGTCCCGCGCCCCCTGAAGTACGACCACCCGTACACCTACTGGGACTACCGCCAGCTCGCCTTCCCCAAGAACCGCGGCATGCGCATCGACCTGGTGTACGGCAACGAACCCTTTGCCAAGGCCGTGCAGGACGCCTACGTCGACCGCGAGGAGCGCAAGGGAAAGGGCGCCTCCGATCACGCTCCGGTGGTGGTGGACCTGGACGTGTAGGTGTCAACCTGGGGCCATGAACATCCCCTTCCTGGGTAACAGGCACCACCACGCCGGTGACGTGCCCGTGATCGCCGACCCCGATCTGCTCGCCGAGTGCGAGCTGCTGCGCGCCCAGGCGGCCGAGGAGGGTGTCACGCTCGACGACACCCCGGCCTCGCTGGAGGCCCTCGACCAGTTGGTCCCGCGCTGGCGGGACGACGAGGAGACCCTGACCTGGCTCGGCACCGACGCCGGCCTGTATCTGGGCACCGTCCTGATCCGGACCGTGCCCGGTGCGGAATGGGAGATCCGTGCGGACGGGGAGCCGGTCGTGCGCCTCGAGTCCGGGCGGGAGTTCGAGGTCGTCGAGTCCGGCCACGACTGGGCCGAGAGCGGGGTCCCCGAGCTCTCCCAGCTCTACGCGGAGGTCGCAGAGGCCTGACCGGCGGCCGTGCGAACGGCGATCACCGCAGCGATCACCGCATCGCCACCCCCGGCGATAAAGACCGTGTAAATACGGCTAATGCCCGAAAAGTGCGTGTCGTGCCTCAAGTCCTTCCGCGGCTGGATAGTTTGCGGCAACCACGACACAGCTGAGAGTGGGTAGGGCTGCGGATGGCCGTCGATCGTTTGATCGAGCTGCGTGACGTCGACAAGTACCACGGCGAGCTCCACGTCCTGCCGGACGCCGGTCTCACCGTCGGCAAGGGGGAGGCGGCCGACGAGGTCCCGGCGGCCGTGCGGCAGCTCGCCCGGGACGGCGTGGACCGCGCCCCGGAGGAGTTCCTCACCGCCCCGCGCGGCGAGCGGGCCAGGGACGTCCACTCCGAGATCCTCGAGCCCTGAGCGGGGAGTGCGACCCATGCGCCGTACCCCCCGGCTGCCCGCCGCCCCGGCCCTGCTGAGCGCCCTGCTCACCGCACTGCTCGCCACCGCCGGAGCCGCCGGCTGCGGCAAGGAGGGCAGCCCGCCCAGGAAGGGCCCGGCGGCCGGCACACTTCCGCACTACCAGGTGGCGCGGAACGTCCGGCTGCCCGCCTCCAGGGCCTGGACCAGGGCGAAGCGGCGCGGTTACTTCGTCGTGGGTGCCAAGGAGGACCAGCCCTACCTCGGCGAGCGGGACCCGGCCACCGGCGTCTACTCGGGCTTCGACATCGAGATCGCCAGGATGATGTCCGCCTCCCTGGGCCTCGCCCCGGAGACCGTCCGCTTCCGGACCATCGCCTCCGCCAACCGCGAGACCGCCCTGCAGAACGGCCAGATCGACTACTACGTCGGCACCTACACCATCAACGCCAACCGCAGGAAGCTGGTCGGCTTCGCCGGACCCTACTACCTGGCCGGCCAGTCCCTGCTGGTGCGCCATGACGAGAACGACATCCACGGCCCCCAGGACCTCGCCGGCAAACGCGTCTGCTCGGCCGCCGGTTCGACGCCGTACCAGCGGATCAGGGCCGACTACCCGAAGGCGGTCCTGGTCGCCTACGACACCTACTCCGTGTGTGTGGACAACCTGCTCACCTACCAGGTCGCCGCCGTCACCACCGACGACGCCATCCTCATCGGCTACGCGGCGAAGGCCCCCGGCGAACTCAAGGTCGTCGGCAAGCCGTTCTCCCAGGAGCCGTTCGGCATCGGCGTCCCGCGCGACGACACCGCCCTGCGTTTCGCGATGGACGACGCATTGGAGGCCCGTGAGAAGAACGGCGACTGGAAGAAGGCCTACGACGCGACGCTCGGCCTGTCCGGGGTCCCCGCCCCGAAGCCGCCCCCGATCGACCGCTATCCCGCGAGCTGAGCGAGGACGGCATGAACGTACTGACCGACAACTTCCGCACGTATGCCGAGGGTTTCCTCGGCACCGTCGAACTGACCGTCTACGCTTCGGTCCTCGCCCTGGTCCTGGGCTTCCTGATGGCGGCCTTCCGGGTCGCCCCCGTGGCCTCGCTGCGGTTCCTCGGCACGGCCTGGGTCACCGTGCTGCGCAACACCCCGCTCACCCTGCTGTTCTTCGCGGTGCTGCTCGGCCTGCCCCGGTTCGGACTCGTACTGCCCTTCCAGGCGTTCGCGGTCCTCGCGCTCGGCTGCTACACCTCGGCGTTCATCTGCGAGGCGCTGCGCGCCGGCATCAACACCGTGCCCAGGGGACAGGGCGAGGCCGCCCGCAGCCTCGGCATGACCTTCGGGCAGACCCTCGGCCTGGTGATCCTGCCCCAGGCGTTCCGGTCGGTCATCCCGCCGGTCGGCTCCACCCTCATCGCGCTCGCCAAGAACTCCGCGATCGCGGGCGCGTTCAGCGTCACCGAACTCCTCGGCACCTACCGGACCTTGAGCGAGCTCGGCCACGACATCGTCTGGACGTTCGTCTGGATCGCCGTAGGCTACCTCGTCATCACCCTCGCCATCAGCGCCCTGTTCACCCTGCTGGAGCGGAAGTGGGGGGTCGCCCGATGACCGGGGCCGGCGCGCTCTACGACGTCCCGGGTCCCCTCACCAGAAGACGGCACGCGGTGTACGGCGTCCTGTCGACCCTCGTCGTCCTCGGCCTGCTCGCCTGGATCCTGTATCTCCTCATCGACACCGGACAGTTCACGTACACGAAGTGGATGCCCTTCGCGTACAAGGGGATTCAGGAACTCCTGCTGCGGGGCCTCGGCAACACGCTCGCGGCCTTCGCGACGGCCGCCGTCCTCTCCCTCGCGCTGGGCGGCCTGCTGGCCACCGGACGGCTCTCGGAACACCGGCCGGTGCGCTGGGCGGCCACCGTCGTCGTGGAGTTCTTCCGTGCCATGCCCGTACTGGTGATGATCTTCTTCATCTTCGTGGCGCTGAAGGTCCGGCCGCTGCCCGCCCTGGTCGCCGGACTCACCCTCTACAACGGCTCGGTGCTCGCCGAGGTGTTCCGCTCCGGTGTGAACAGCGTCGAACGCGGCCAGCGGGAGGCCGCGTTCGCGCTCGGCATGCGCAAGACCCAGGTCATGGCGTACGTCCTGGCGCCGCAGGCGGTACGGGCCATGCTGCCCGCCATCATCAGCCAGCTCGTGGTGGCCCTCAAGGACACCTCGCTCGGCTATCTCATCACCTACGAGGAGTTCCTCCATGCCGGGAAACTGATCGCATCCAACCTCGACTACGATTTGCCCTTCATCCCCGTGGTGATGGTGATCTCGCCGATCTACATCGGGATGTGTGTGTTGCTCTCGTGGTTCGCCGGCTGGGTGGCCAGACGGGAGCAGCGCAGTCCCAGGACCGAGGCCGTCGAGGTGGCCCCGGCCGAACCGGGGACGCTGCTGCCGTAGGGGGCGGCAGCCAGGGCCAGGCCCGGCCGGCGGCAGCCGGAGATCACTGCTCGCGCAGCGGAACGGACACGTACGACGGGTCGTCCACCGGCGAGGAGAAGGTCAGCTGCGCGCCGGACGGGTTGTGCTCGATGTAGAGCGGGTCCACCGTGTCGACCACCAGTGCCAGCCGGTGCCCGGCCGGCACGTCGTAGGCCGTGGAGAACAGGTCCAGGTCCACGTCGAACGCCTGGCCGGGGGTGCGGTCGTACCAGGTGTACGGCGCGTTGGTGACCAGCTTGCCGAGGCCGAGCGGGCCCACGTCGTACAGGTAGGCGACGAGGGTGCCGCTCTCCTTGGTCGGGGTGAGGGTGGTGTGCAGCCGGGCCGTGCCGCGCACCCGCTGGGCGCTGCCGTACCGCTCGGACTGCCAGACGGCGGCCCAGCGGCGGGGGAGCAGCGGGATCGAGGCGACCGGCGGCAGCTGGGCGATCTGGTCGAGGAGGCCGGAGAGGAGGACCACCCCGCCGTCCGCGCCCGAGTCGACGTTCGCATGGATCGTGGTCGAGCCGGCGAGGGTGATCTTCTTGCGGGTGGCGCCCACCGACTTCCAGTCCGGGTAACCCTCGTAGCCGCCGTCGGTACGGGACTTGAGCTGGACCGGCTGCTCGCGGTCGATGCCGTTGTCCGTGCCCTTGAGGTAGTGGTCGAACCAGCGCTCGGTGTCGGTCCACACGTCGTTCGGCACCCCCAGCAGGCCGGTGAGCTCGGCCGTGGCGTGGTCGCCGGGGCGCAGCTCCAGGCGCTTCGGGCCGGTCAGCTTCCCGTAGAAGTCGGCGTACTGGTTGGCCGGGAAGATGGAATCGCTCCAGGCGTTGGCCATGAGGACGGCCGCGCCGTTCTCGTTGAGCTGGTCGACATAGGTCGCGACGGAACGTTTCGCCCCCCAGGCGATCATGGCCTGTTCCCGGTCCAGGTTCGAGGCGTAGAAGTCGTCGAAGACCTGCCGGACTTCGGGGCTCTCGCGCCCGGTGAGGGTCGCCGAGCCGTCCAGGAGGGCGGCCGCCTCGACGTGCTGGGTACGGCCCGAGTAGATCGAGTCGATCAGATCCGCCCAGCCGCTGAGCGCGCCGACCGCCTTGATCCGCTTGTCGTGCGCGGCGGCCAGCAGGCTGATCCCGGCGCCGTACGAGACCCCCGCGATGCCGATGTGTCCGGGATCGGCGGTGGTGTTGGCCAGGGCCCAGTCGATGACCTTGGACGCGTCCGCCACGTCCGGCGGACCGGCCACTTCTATCTGCCCGCCGGACTGCCAGAACCCGCGCACGTTGTAACTGAGCACGATGTAGCCGGCGTCGGCGAGTTTCTGGGCCTGGGCCAGATACTCGACCTGGGGCAGCGACCAGCTCGTGGGGAGCACGATGAGCGGGTAGCGCCGCGTGCCGTCGGCGCCCGCGGGCGTGACGACGTTCGCCTTCAGGACGGTGCCGCCGTCGCCGGTGATGTCGACGAAGCGGACGGAGGCGGCGGCCTGGGCGGCCGGGGCCACGCCGACGACGCCGACGGCGATCAGGGCCGCGGAGACGGCCCCCGCGGCGGTCGTACGCAGCGTGGCGGTGCGCGGGTCGGCGCGGCGGCCGGTGGCGGTACGGCGGCTGGTGGTGCGACCTCGTCCCATGGGTCACTCCTCACTCGTGTCAGTGCAAAGTGACCAGACGGTAACCGCGACCCTTTACCGTAAGTAACCCGTCGGTAAGTTACGTGCGGGTAAAGATTGTTGAATGGTGCAGCCACTCAGGAGGCGCGGTGCGAGGAACGCGTGGTCTCGGTGGTGGCGGGCGGCAGCGGCGCCTGGGCGGCACGCGTCACGTCCGAGACGAGTTCGACCACGTCAGGGCCGTACGCCTGCGAGTTGACCACCTTGAGGAGCAGCACGAAGGTGTTGTTGCCGTGCTTGCGGGCGAGCCGCTCGTGGTTGCGGGCGAGGTAGCGGGTGGCCGCCTGGTTGGTGATCGCGCGCTGTCCGCAGAAGAGGAACACCGGTCGGGCGTCGGGGCGTTGGCCGGCGGTGAGACGGGCCAGCAGGACGTACTCAGTGATGCCCGGGTCGAGGCGGTAGCGCTCGGTGCCGATCTGGAAGGCGCCGCGGTCCGGGCCCGGTTCCGGGTCGACGTTGACCCGTACGCCCGGCAGCATCGCCGACATGTGCGCCGTCATGCGCCGGTTCGACCCGGGCCCGCCCACGCAGAACTCGGTGCGCTCGCCGAAGCCCTGCTGGACGTTGTCCTGGGTCACCATCTGGAGGTTGGCGCCGCAGTCCTTGATCAGGGCGGCCAGCTCCAGGAGCGCGAACACGTCGAAGCGGTGCACCGCCGGTTCGGAGGTGGCCGGATCGCGATTGACGACCAGCAGCGACTCCGAGTTCTCCGGCAGCCCGAAGAAGGCCTGCTTGCGGCGCAGACCGCGCCGCCACAGCGAGGTCCGGGCCAGCCAGCCGAGCGCCGCGCTGATGCCGGCGGCCACGACGCCAAGGATAATGTTCCGCAGGTCGTCATTCATGGGCGCGCATGGTAGCGGTCACAGGTGGCCGGAACGTACCCGTGTTCGAAGTGTGGCGGTCATATGACAGTGCCCTGAATGTGGCTGTCGGGGCCGGGGCCCCGCCGGTACGCTGCGCGGACGTTCCGGAACTGGAGGTGCGGATGCGTCGCCCTGTCACGCGGAAACTGACCGTTCTGGCGGTCTCGGCCGCCGTGGTGTCGGTGGGGGCGGCAGCGCCTCCCGCCCCCGGCGGTGCGACCGTCGCGAAATCGCCGGTGGCCGTCGGCTACGGCGGTGCGGTCTCCAGCGTCGACGCGGACGCCACCGCCGCCGGTATCGAGGTGCTCCGCAAGGGCGGCAACGCGGTCGACGCGGCCGTCGCGACCGCCGCCGCGCTCGGGGTCACCGAGCCCTACTCCGCCGGCGTCGGCGGAGGCGGCTACTTCGTCTACTACAACGCCAAGTCCCGTACGGTGCACACGATCGACGGCCGGGAGACCGCGCCGCTGACCGCCGACTCCAACCTCTTCGTGGAGAACGGCAAGCCGCTCGCCTTCGCGGACGCCGTGAGCAGCGGGCTCAGCGTCGGCACGCCCGGGACGCCGGCCACCTGGCAGACCGCGCTGGACCGGTGGGGGAGCGAACGGCTGGGCACGGTGCTGAAACCGGCCGAGCGGATCGCCCGCGACGGGTTCGTCGTCGACGACACCTTCCGGTCGCAGACCGCGTCCAACGAGACCCGGTTCCGCTACTTCCCGGACACCGCGAAGCTGTTCCTGCCGGGCGGACAGCTGCCGGTGGTGGGGTCGACCTTCAAGAACCCCGAGCTGGCCCGGACCTACCAGGAGCTGGGGCGGAAGGGGATCGGGGCGATCTACCGGGGGGACCTCGGCAAGGACATCGTGTCGACGGTCGACAACCCGCCGGTGGACCCGGGCTCGGGGTGGAAGGCCCGGCCCGGCAAGCTCTCCACGAAGGATCTGGCGGCGTACCGTGCCAAGGTGCAGGCGCCCACCGAGACGGCGTACCGCGGACTGAAGGTGTACTCGATCGCGCCGTCCTCGTCCGGTGGGACCACCGTCGGGGAAGCCCTCAACATCCTTGAGAACACCGACCTCTCCAAGGCCAGTGAGGTGCAGTACCTGCACCACTTCATCGAGGCGAGCCGGATCTCGTTCGCGGACCGGGGGAGGTGGGTCGGCGACCCCGCGTTCGAGAAGGTGCCGACGAAGGGGCTGCTGTCGCAGCGGTACGCCGACGAGCGGGCCGCGCTGATCCACGACGACTCGGTGCTGACGAGCCCGGTCGCGCCCGGCGACCCGAACCGTCCGGGGTCGACCGGGACGCCGTCGCCGACCACGTACGAGGGCGAGAACACGACGCACCTCACGGTCGCCGACAAGTGGGGGAACGTCGTCTCCTACACGCTGACCATCGAGCAGACCGGCGGCAGCGCGATCACCGTTCCCGGACGGGGGTTCCTGCTCAACAACGAGCTGACCGACTTCTCGTTCACGCCGGCGAACCCCGCGGTGCACGACCCGAACCTGCCGGGGCCGGGGAAGCGGCCGCGGTCCTCCATCTCACCGACGATCGTGCTCGACAAGGCGAACAAGCCCGTGGTGGCGGTCGGTTCCCCCGGCGGGGCGACCATCATCACCACCGTGCTCCAGGTGCTGACCGAGTTCCTGGACCGGCATCTGCCGTTGGTGGACGCCATCGCCGCGCCTCGGGCGTCGCAGCGGAACGCGGCGAAGACCGAGTTGGAACCGGCGCTGTACAACGACCCCGTGGTGAGGGGCAAGTTGGAGGCCATCGGGCAGTCGTTCTCGCTGAATCCGGAGATCGGGGCGGCTACCGGGGTGCAGCGGCTGCCGGGCGGGAAGTGGCTGGCGGCGGCGGAGACGGTGCGGCGGGGCGGAGGATCCGCGCAGGTGGTGGATCCGGCTCCGTAGCGCGCGGACCGCGGGCGCGCGGGGGCTGGTCGCGCAGTTCCCCGCGCCCCTGACGGGGCGCCTATCCCGGCCGGAACTCCAAGGTGCCGTCCCTCACGTCCACCGTCACCTCGCCGCCTTCCGTGACGGTGCCGTCCAGGAGGCGGCGGGACAGCTGGTTGTCGACTTCCCGCTGGATGGTCCGCCGTAGCGGTCGTGCGCCGTACTCCGGCTGGTAGCCATGTTCCGCCAGCCAGTCGACCGCCGCGTCCGTGAAGCGGGCCGTGATGCCCTGGGCGTGCAGCATGCGGCGGGTGTGCTCGAGCAGCAGCTCGGTGATCTGGTGCAGCTGTTCGCCGGTGAGCTGGCGGAAGACCACGATCTCGTCGATGCGGTTCAGGAACTCCGGGCGGAAGTGGTCCCTGAGCGGGCGGAGGACCTGTTCCCGGCGGGCCTCCTGCGTCGCCTCCTCCCCGCTGGGGCCGAAGCCGACACTCGCGCCGCGCCTGGTGATCACGTCCGAGCCCAGGTTGCTCGTCATCACGATGACCGTGTTGGTGAAGTCCACCGTGCGGCCCTGGGAGTCGGTCAGGCGGCCGTCGTCCAGGACCTGGAGCAGGATGTTGAAGACGTCCGGGTGGGCCTTCTCCACCTCGTCGAGGAGGAGAAGCGAGTAGGGGTGGCGGCGGACCACCTCGGTGAGCTGTCCGGCCTCCTCGTGGCCGACATAGCCGGGCGGGGCGCCGACCAGGCGGGAGACGGTGTGGCGCTCCTGGTACTCGCTCATGTCCAGGCGCACCATCCGGTCCTCGCTGCCGAACAGGACCTCGGCGAGGGCACGGGCCAGTTCGGTCTTGCCGACACCGGTCGGGCCGAGGAAGAGGAAGCTGCCGATCGGGCGGTCCGGGCTGGCGAGCCCGGCGCGGGAGCGGAGCACCGCCTCGGAGACGGCCGCGACCGCCTCGTTCTGGCCGATGACCCGTTGGTGCAGATGAGACTCCAGGCCCAGCAGCCGTTCCTTCTCCTCCTGGGTGAGGTTGCTGACCGGGATACCGGTCTGGCGGGACACCACCTCGGCGATCGCCTCGGCCGTCACCTCCAGGTTCATCCCCTCGTCCGCCTGCTCCTCGCCGGAGAGTTCGGTGATGCGTGTCTTCAACTCGCCGACGCGGTCACGGAGCTGGGTCGCGTGTTCGTACTGCTCGTCGGCGACCGCCTGGTCCTTGTCCCGGGTGAGCTGCTCGATCTCGCGTTCCATGGCCCGTACGTCGCTGCCCTTGGCGCGGGAGCCGAGGCGGACCCGGGCACCGGCCTGGTCGATCAGGTCGATCGCCTTGTCCGGGAGCCTGCGGTCGGTGAGGTAGCGGTCGGACAGCTCGACGGCGGCGACCAGGGCCTCGTCGGTGTAGCGGACCTGGTGGTGGGCCTCGTAGCGGTCGCGCAGGGCGCGCAGGATCTCGATGGTGTCCGGGACGGTCGGCTCGGGCACCAGGATCGGCTGGAAACGGCGGGCCAGCGCCGCGTCCTTCTCGATCTTGCGGAACTCCTCAAGCGTGGTCGCGCCCACGATGTGCAGCTCGCCCCGGGCCAGCGCCGGCTTGAGGATGTTGCCCGCGTCCATCGAGCCGCCCTCGCCGCCGCCTCCGGCGCCGACCACGGTGTGCAGTTCGTCGATGAAGACGACCAGCTGGTCGGAGTGGGCGCGGATCTCCTTCACGATGTTGGTCAGGCGCTCCTCGAAGTCACCCCGGAAGCGGGTGCCCGCGACCACGCCGGGCAGGTCGAGGGCGATCACCCGGCGCCCGGAGAGAACGTCCGGCACGTCCTGGTCGGCGATCCGCTGGGCCAGGCCCTCGACGATGGCGGTCTTGCCGACACCGGCGTCGCCGATCAGCACGGGGTTGTTCTTGCCGCGCCGGGAGAGCACCTCGATGGTCTGCTCGATCTCGTCGTCGCGGCCGATGACCGGGTCGATCCGGCCCTCACCGGCCAGCTCGGTGAGATCGCGGCCGTACTTGTCGAGCGTGGGCGTGCCGGTACGGCGGCGGCTGTCCGTGCCCGTGAGGACCCGGTCGGTGTCCGGGACGTCCGCCGGCAGGCCGGCGGCGAACCGGGCCGCGTTCAGGATGTGCCCGGCGGCCGAGTCCGGGTTGGCGGCGAGCGCGCCCAGCACGTGTTCGGGGCCGATGTATCCGGCGCCGCTGGCCCGGGCCAGGTCGTGCGCGTCCAGCAGGGCCCGCTTCACGGCCGGGGTCAGGGACAGCGAGGTCGGCGGGGGCGCCTCGCCGGGCGGGTGCTGGACCGGGCCGGCGCGGCCGTCGATCTCCGTGGCCAGCGAGTCGGGATCCGCGCCGGACCTGCTGAGCAGGGAGCGGGTCGGCTCCGCCGTCAGGGCCGCGCGCAGCAGATGCTCGGTGTCGAGGTCCCGGCTGCCGTGTTCGGCCGCGTACTGGGCGGCGCCCCGGACCAGTTCCCGGGCGGGCTGGCTGAGCAGCCTGCCGATGTCTATCTGACGGGGGCCCTGGCGTTCGCCTCCGCCGCCGAAGAAGCGGGCGAGGAACTCTCCGAAAGGATCCTGTCCGAAGTCGCTCGGTCCGGGGTAGCCGCTGCTCATGAGCGTTCGTTCCGTTCCGGCGTCCCGGCGCCTGGCGGGACGCCCTCGCTGGTCGACGTGCCGGTCCACGCGGGTGCCCCGTGCAGCGCCCGGTCACACCACCTTCGCACGCCTGCCCGAGGGGGGCATGTCCAGCACCGCGGGGGCGGCCGAGGGGGCCGGTACGGTCGCCGTTGTGCGGAGGAAACCCGCAGGTACGGCCTGTGTCAGCGCTTCGGATTCCGTTCCGTGAGGATGCGCGGCCCCGCCTCCGTGATCGCCACCGTGTGCTCCACGTGCGCCGCGCGGGAGCCGTCGTTCGTGCGCAGGGTCCAGCCGTCGGGAGCCTCGTGGTAGCCGTCCCGGCCGCTGCCGATCAGCATGGGCTCGATCGCCAGGGCCATGCCGTGCCGGAGCGGGAGACCGCGGCCGGGACGGCCCTCGTTGGGCACCTCCGGGTCCTCGTGCATACGGCGGCCCACGCCGTGCCCGCCGAAGCCCTGCGGGATGCCGTAGCCGGCCTCGCGGCAGACGGTGCCGACGGCGTGCGCGATGTCGCCGATGCGGTTGCCGACGACCGCCGCCGCGATGCCCGCCGCCAGGGCCCGCTCGGCCGTCTCGACGAGCCGTACGTCCGCCGGACGCGGCCTGCCGACCGTGAAGCTGATCGCCGAGTCGCCGACCCAGCCGTCGAGCTCGGCGCCGCAGTCGATCGAGACCAGGTCGCCGTCGCGCAGCCGGTAGGAGGTCGGGATGCCGTGCACGATCGCGTCGTTGACGGAGGCGCAGATGACGGCGGGGAACGGGGTGGCCGCGAAGGAGGGCCGGTAGCCGAGGAAGGGGGAGGAGGCCCCGGCCGCCCGCAGCACCCCCCGCGCCACCTCGTCCAGCTCGAGGAGGGAGACGCCGACGGCGGCGGCCTCCCGGACGGCCGTCAGGGCCTGCCCGAGGACCTGGCCGGCCCCGTACATCGCGTCGATCGATACGTCTGTCTTCAGTTCCACCATGCCAATTACTATACCGGCTTTCTAGACCGGCTTAGAATGACGGCTTAGACTGTGGGCATGGTACGCACCCCCCTCACTCCGGAAGAGCGTGAACGCGGCGAGCGGCTCGGGCAGATGCTGCGCGAGGCGCGCGGCGGCCGGAGCATGACCGAGGTCGCGGCCGAGGCCGGTATCTCCGCCGAGACGCTCCGCAAGATCGAGACCGGCCGGGCGCCGACGCCCGCCTTCTTCACCGTCGCCGCGCTGGCCCGTGCGCTCGGCCTGTCGATGGACGAACTGGTGACCCGCTGCGCCCTGGCCCCGGTGTGAGGCGCGTCGGTCAAGATCCCGTAACGAGGGCTCTGCGCGCCCGCTGAAAACTCCCCGTAGCAGCCCCGTAACACAACTGGTGTTGCCTACGAAGCCGGAGTGTTCCGGTCGGGCGGGAGTGCGGCGATGACTGTGGATCAGCTCCCGGGCCAGGTGCGGGAGTTCGCGAACTACCTCAACGGCCTGCTGGCGCGCCTGGACCAGGGGAGCGGCTGGTGCGCGGTGTTCTGGCAGCGCGACCCCGACGGTATGCAGGCCTGCCTCGGCGGCCGTGAGGTCCCGCCCTGGGACGTCGTGGAGGCGCTCGTCCAGGACTTCGCGACCGCCTACGGTCCCGAGGCCGCCGCCCGCGCGGCCGAGCAGGGCCGGCACCTGCACGCCGGCGCCCTCGCCGCGTACGACGCCCGGCCCGGGGTCCGGGAGGAGCTGAGCGACCGCCTCGACGTCATGCTCCGCGAACAGCGCTACGCCGCCGAACGGCTGGCCCAGCTCGGCCGCGCGTACAGCTCCGCGCACTCCCGCGAGGAGGCCGAGTCCCTCGACATCGACCTCGCCTGGGCCCGAGACGACCACGAACGGGCCTCCGCCCGGTGTGCCGAACTCCGGGCCCGTATGGGGCGGTTGGCGCGCCAGGCCGAACCGGGGCCGCCGTCGACCGGCCCGGCCGCCGAACCGACCGCGACCGCGCAAGCGTCCACGGCTGCGCAAGCGTTCACGACCGCGCATGAGTCCGCGTCCGGTACGACGATGCGCGGCCGTCCCGACGGGGTCACGCCCGACGGCGGCACAGCCCGGCCGTCCTCCGTCCCGCAGGCGCCCGAAGCCCCGGCCCCCGCTCCCGCCCCCGCCGCAGCCCCCGCCAAGCAGCGCAAGCGCCGGCGGGGCAGCGCCCGGTTCGCCGGGCTGGCGGAGGACGAGGCCGTGCCCGCCGCCGTACCGCAGACGCCGGAGGCGGCCGTATCCGCGGATCCCGGTGGCCGTCGCACCCCGCGCGGCGCCCGGTTCGCCGGGGCCGCCGCGGCGCCGGTGCGGCCGGAGCCGGTGGTGGAGCAGGCCGACGAGGAGGCGGGACAGGCCGTGACGGGGGCCGTGGCGCGACTCGAACGGCTGCGGGCCGAGGGCCGCACCGGAGAGGCGCACGCGCTCCTGGCCGAGGCCGCGCAGTGGCCCGCCGCCCGCTTCCCCCTGCTCGCGGACGCCCTCCAGCGGGCCGGGCTCGGCGCGGACTGGGCCACGCTGCTCTGGGAGACGGCCTCGCTGCCGCCCGCCCGGCTGGTGGCCGCCGCCGACACGCTGACCGCCGCGGGCCGGACCGCCGACGGCCGCCAGATCCTCCGCCAGGGCGTGGTCCGCCCCGCCACCGAGATCGGCCAGGCCGTCCTCGCCCTGGACACCGCGGGCCGCCACCGCGAGGTCCGGGCCCTGCTGGACACCTACGTCCAGGTCCGCACCCCGGAAGAGGCGGCGCACAGCGCGGAACCCGACCCGCACCGCCTGGTCCCGCTGCTCCTGCGCTCGGCCCGGACGGTCTCGGACCAGCGCCACTGGGACCTGCTGCACGCCCTGCGGGTGGCAGGCCTCACCTCCTGACGCACGGGCGCACCGGCCCCCGCATCCGCCAGCCAGGTTAGAAACGAGATCGACTCGGCGGCTTAACGACGATGGTCTTGGCAAGGACTCCGAGGAGGCTTACTTTCGACCCTCTACGGGCGTAGAAGGAGCAGCTCATGGCCAACGTCGTACGCGCCGCTCTGGTCCAGGCCACCTGGACCGGCGACACCGAGTCCATGGTGGCGAAACACGAGGTGCACGCCCGCGAGGCGGCCCGCCGGGGTGCGAAGATCATCGGATTTCAGGAAGTCTTCAACGCCCCCTACTTCTGCCAGGTCCAGGAACCCGAGCACTACCGCTGGGCCGAGCCGGTCCCGGACGGCCCCACGGTCCGTCGTATGCAGGAGCTGGCCCGTGAGACCGGCATGGTCGTCGTCGTCCCGGTGTTCGAGGTCGAGCAGTCCGGGTTCTACTACAACACCGCCGTGGTGATCGACGCCGACGGCAGCGTCCTCGGCAAGTACCGCAAGCATCACATCCCGCAGGTCAAGGGCTTCTGGGAGAAGTACTACTTCAAGCCCGGGAACGTCGGCTGGCCGGTCTTCGACACCGCCGTCGGCAAGGTCGGCGTGTACATCTGCTACGACCGCCACTTCCCGGAGGGCTGGCGGCAACTCGGTCTCAACGGCGCCCAGTTGGTCTACAACCCGTCGGCCACCTCGCGCGGCCTGTCGGCCTACCTCTGGCAGCTGGAGCAACCGGCGGCCGCCGTCGCCAACGAGTACTTCATCGCCGCCATCAACCGGGTGGGGCAGGAGGAGTACGGAGACAACGACTTCTACGGCACGAGCTATTTCGTCGATCCGCGTGGGCAGTTCGTGGGGGAGGTGGCGAGCGACAAGAGCGAGGAACTCGTCGTCCGTGACCTCGACTTCGACCTGATCGAAGAAGTACGGCAGCAGTGGGCCTTCTACCGCGACCGCCGTCCCGACGCCTACGAAGGGCTGGTACAGCCGTGAACGACCTCTTCGCCCGCCACCGCCAGGTCCTTCCCGACTGGCTGGCCCTCTACTACGACGAGCCGCTGGAGATCACCCACGGGGAGGGCCGGCACGTCTGGGACGCGGGCGGCAACCGCTACCTCGACTTCTTCGGCGGCATCCTCACCACGATGACCGCGCACGCCCTCCCCGAGGTGACGAAGGCGGTGAGCGAGCAGGCAGGACGGATCATCCACTCCTCCACGCTCTACCTCAACCGTCCGATGGTCGAACTGGCCGAGCGTGTCGCGCACTTGAGCGGCATCCCGGACGCCCGGGTGTTCTTCACCACCTCCGGTACCGAGGCCAACGACACCGCCCTGCTGCTCGCGACGACCTACCGCCGGACCAACACGATCCTGGCGATGCGCAACAGCTACCACGGCCGCTCCTTCAGCGCCGTCGGCATCACCGGCAACAAGGGCTGGTCCCCGACCTCCCTCTCACCGCTCCAGACGCTGTACGTCCACGGCGGCGTGCGCACCCGCGGCCCGTACGCCGAGCTGAACGACCGGGACTTCATCGCGGCCTGCGTCGACGACCTGCGCGACCTCCTCGGCCACACCCGCCCGCCGGCCGCGCTGATCGCCGAGCCCATCCAGGGGGTCGGCGGCTTCACCTCCCCGCCCGACGGGCTGTACGCGGCCTTCCGCAAGGTCCTCCAGGAGCAGGGCATCCTCTGGATCGCCGACGAGGTACAGACCGGCTGGGGCCGCACCGGCGAGCACTTCTGGGGCTGGCAGGCACACGGCCAGAGCGGCCCGCCGGACATCGTCACCTTCGCCAAGGGCATCGGCAACGGCATGTCCATCGGCGGCGTGATCGCCCGCTCCGAGATCATGAACTGCCTGGACTCCAACAGCATCTCGACGTTCGGCGGCACCCAGATCACCATGGCGGCGGGCCTCGCCAACCTGGCGTACCTCCTGGACCACGACCTCCAGGGCAACGCCCGCCGGGTGGGCGGCCTGCTGATCGAACGCCTGCGCGCCGTCGCCGCCCAGCTGCCCGGCGTGCGGGAGGTCCGGGGCCGCGGCCTGATGATCGGCGTCGAACTGGTCAAGCCCGGTACGGACGAGGCCGACCCCAAGTCCGCCTCCGCCGTCCTGGAGGCGGCCCGTGAAGGCGGCCTCCTGATCGGCAAGGGCGGCGGCCACAACACCAGCGCCCTGCGCATCGCGCCGCCGTTGTCCTTGACGGTGGCGGAGGCGGAGGAGGGCGCGGCGATTCTCGAACAGGCGCTGAGGAGTGCCTACTAGGCGACCCACCGTGTGTCGACTGCGGCGCCGTCGTGGCTGGTCGCGCAGTTCCCCGCGCCCCTCAAGGGGCGCTGGTGCAGCCCCCTGCTTTTAGGGGCGCGGGGAACTGCGCGACCAGCCCCCACCGGCCGGCAGCCGACACACGCACCGAACCCGACCAAGGGACCACGCAAGATGACCGCCACTTGGGATCCCCCGCACACCACAGACCCCATACTGTCGGTCCGTCAGATCCTCGCCCTGGAACGGGTCCTCGCCGGCGACCCCGAGGTGGTCGCCGGTTCCGCCCACCTCGACCGCCCCGTCCGCTGGGTGCACGTGGCCGAGGCGCCCGACGTCGGCGTCATGCTCACCGGCGGCGAGATGGTCCTCACCACCGGCGTCCTGCTGGCGGACGACGCGCACAAACAGGCCGAGTACATCCAGTCCCTGCACCGGGCCGAGGCCGCCGCGGTCGTCCTCGGCCTCGGCCGCGCCTTCCCGTCCCCGCCCGACGCCATGCGCCGCGCGGCGGACCGCTGCGGCCTCCCCCTGGTGGTCCTGCACCGCCCCTTCCCCTTCGCCGAGCTGACGGAGGAGGTCCAGTCCCGTCTGGTACGGCGGAAGTTCGCCGCCGTCAGCCTCTCCGAGTCGGTCCGTACCGCCCTCACCGGCCTCATCACCGCCGGTGCCCCCCTGCAACGCCTCCTCGACGAGGTCGCCGTGCACAGCGCCTGCCCGGTCGTCGTCACCAACCTCGCGCACCGGGTGCTGGCCACCGCGGGGGAGCGGTCGGCCGTGGACGACGTGCTGCGCGACTGGGAGCGCATCGCCCGGCAGGCCGGCGGCGGTGAGGGCGACGGCTGGATCCGCGCCGAACTCGCCGGCCGCGGCGAGCGCTGGGGCCAGATCATGCTCTGCGGCTACCGCGGTGACACCGCCACCGGGCGGCTGCTCGCCGACCGCGGCGCCGAGGCCCTCGTCCTGCACCGCATGCTCGGCGGCGGCTCCGCCCACAGCTGGGAGGAGCAGTCCGCGCAGAGCCTGCTGACCGACCTGGTCTCCGGGGTCGTACCGGCCCGGCAGTTGCTGCCCAGGGCCCGGGCGGCCGGACTGCCGGTCAACCGGCGGACGTTCGTCCCCGTCGTCGTCACGGACGCCGAACCGGCCCAACTGGAACGGATCCTGCGCCTGTTGGGGCTGCCCGGACTCGTCGCCGAGCTCACCGAACGTGTCACCGCCGTCCTGCTCAGCCTCGCCCGCGACCAGGACGCCGACGCCCTCGCCACGCACTTCGCCGTCCGGCTGCACGGCGAGGCGGCCGAGCCGCAGGCGGTGGTCGCCGCCGCCGGTCCCCGTACCTCCTGGGACGACGTGCCCGCCGGTCTGCGCGAGGCGCAGCACGTGGCCGACGCCGTCGCCGACTCCTCGGACGCCCTCGACCTGCCACCCGTCGTACGGCTCAAGGACGTACACCTGCGGGGCCTGATCCGGCTGCTCCGCGACGACCCGCACGTCCAGTCCTTCGCCGAGCGCGAGCTGGACGGGCTGCTGTGCGGAAAAGGCGTCGACCAGGACCTCCTCGGCGTCCTGCGGACGTACCTCGCCACCGGGCGCAACAAGTCCCGCACCGCCCAGCTGCACCACGTCTCGCGGCCCGCCCTGTACCGCCGCCTGGAGGCGATACAGACCCGGCTCGGCGTCGACCTCGACGACTTCGAACAGGCGGCCTCCGTGCACATCGCACTCCTCGCACATGACGCGCAACAGCGGTGAAACATGCGACGACCTGGGAAAACGGCGGTGAAACATGAGCCGACGACCGCGTGACACGGTGACACGCGGAGCGCCCGCAGACGTGACACCGTGCCACTCAAAGCCCGCTTCCGGACTTTCTAGGCTCCTCGCACACCGAGCGACCGGAGGTCCCGATGAGCCGAGTGATTCGTGCCGCCCTGTTCCAGACCGCCTGGACCGGCGACAAGGAGTCGATGATCCAGGTCCACGAGCAGGCGGTCCGCGACGCGGCCGCGCAGGGCGCCCAGGTCCTGTGCTTCCAGGAACTGTTCTACGGACCCTACTTCTGCCAGGTCCAGGACAAGGCGTTCTACGAGTACGCCGAGCAGGTACCGGACGGCCCGGTCGTCCAGCGTTTCCAGTCCCTCGCGCGGGAGTTGGGCATCGTCCTGATCCTGCCGGTGTACGAGGAGGAGCAGCCCGGCGTCCTCTACAACACCGCGGCCGTGATCGACGCGGACGGCTCGTACCTCGGCAAGTACCGCAAACACCACATCCCCCAGGTCCCCGGCTTCTGGGAGAAGTTCTACTTCCGTCCGGGCAACGCGGGCTGGCCGGTCTTCGAGACCGCGGTCGGGAAGATCGGCGTCTACATCTGCTACGACCGGCACTTCCCGGAGGGCTGGCGGGCGTTGGGCCTCGGCGGTGCCGAGATCGTCTTCAACCCGTCGGCCACCTCGCGTGGACTCTCCCGCTACCTCTGGCAGTTGGAGCAGCCGGCGGCGGCCGTGGCCAACGAGTACTTCGTCGGCGCGATCAACCGGGTCGGCGTGGAGGACCTGGGGGACAACGACTTCTACGGGACCTCGTACTTCGTGGACCCGGAGGGCCAGTTCGCCGGCGAGGTGGCCTCGGACAAGGAGACCGAACTCGTCGTCCGCGACCTGGACCTGGCCAAGCTGCGCGAGGTCCGCGACCGCTGGCAGTTCTTCCGGGACCGCCGCCCCGACGCGTACGGCCCGATCACCGCACCGTAACCGCACCAGAGTCGAGCAGGGCAGGAGAGGGAGAATGAGCAGCCGTACCGTCATCCGGGGCGGACTCGTCATCACCGCGTCCGACGAGATCCACGCCGACGTCCTGATCGAGGACGGCCGCATCGCCGCCCTCGCCGCCTCCGGAACCCCCGCCGCCGAGGCCTTCACCGCCGAGCGAAGCGAGATGGGGGCACCCCCGCCCGAAGGGTGGGGGAGGACCATCGACGCGACCGGCAAGTACGTCATCCCGGGCGGTGTCGACGCCCACACCCACATGGAGCTGCCGTTCGGCGGCACCTTCGCCTCCGACACCTTCGAGACCGGCACCCGGGCCGCCGCCTGGGGCGGTACGACGACGATCGTCGACTTCGCGGTACAGAGCGTCGGCCACAGCCTGCGCGAGGGCCTGGACGCCTGGCACGCCAAGGCCGAGGGCAACTGCGCGATCGACTACGGCTTCCACATGATCGTCTCCGATGTGAACCAGGAGACGCTCAAGGAGATGGACCTGCTGGTCGAGGAGGGGGTGACCTCCTTCAAGCAGTTCATGGCCTACCCCGGCGTCTTCTACTCCGACGACGGCCAGATCCTGCGCGCCATGCAGCGCTCCGCCGAGAACGGCGGCCTGATCATGATGCACGCCGAGAACGGCATCGCCATCGACGTGCTGGTGGAGCAGGCGCTGGCCCGTGGCGAGACCGACCCCCGCTACCACGGCGAGGTGCGCAAGGCGCTGCTCGAAGCCGAGGCCACACACCGCGCCATCAGGCTCGCCCAGGTGGCCGGCGCGCCCCTGTACGTCGTGCACGTCTCGGCGATGGAGGCGGTGGCCGAGCTGGCGCGGGCACGCGACGAGGGGCTGCCCGTCTTCGGCGAGACCTGCCCGCAGTACCTGTTCCTGTCGACCGACAACCTCGCCGAGCCCGACTTCGAGGGCTCGAAGTACGTGTGCTCGACCCCGCTCAGGCCCAAGGAGCACCAGGCCAAGCTCTGGCAGGGCCTGCGGACCAATGACCTCCAGGTGGTCTCCACCGACCACTGCCCCTTCTGCTTCGTGGGCCAGAAGGAACTGGGCCGCGGGGACTTCTCGAAGATCCCCAACGGCCTGCCCGGCGTCGAGAACCGCATGGACCTGCTCCACCAGGCCGTCGTCGACGGGCACATCTCGCGCCGTCGCTGGATCGAGATCGCCTGCGCCGCCCCGGCCCGGATGTTCGGGATGTACCCGAAGAAGGGCACCATCACCCCGGGTGCCGATGCCGACGTCGTCATCTACGACCCGCACGCCGAGCAGATCGTCTCCGCCGAGACCCACCACATGAACGTCGACTACTCGGCGTACGAGGGCAAGCGGCTCACCGGCCGGGTCGAGACGGTCCTCTCGCGCGGCGAACTCGTCATCACCGAGCGGGAGTACACCGGACACGCCGGACACGGCGTCTACACTCCGCGCTCCACCTGTCAGTACCTCAACTAGGAGTGGCGCCCATGGACTTCGGACTCGTCCTGCAGACCGACCCGCCGGCCTCCCGTGTCATCAGCCTGATGAAGCGGGCCGAACGCAACGGGTTCTCGTACGGCTGGACCTTCGACTCCGCCGTGCTGTGGCAGGAACCGTTCGTGATCTACAGCCAGATCCTCGCCAACACGACGAAGCTGACCGTCGGGCCGATGGTCACCAACCCGGGCACCCGCACCTGGGAGGTCACCGCCTCCACCTTCGCCACCCTCAACGACATGTTCGGCAACCGCACGGTCTGCGGCATCGGCCGCGGCGACTCCGCGATGCGGGTGGCCGGGCGCAAGCCCAACACCCTCGCCCGGATCAGCGAGGCCATGAAGGTCATCCGGGCACTGGGCCGGGGCGAGGAAGCCGACCTGGGCGGCACGGTGATCCGGTTCCCGTGGATCAGGCCCGGTGCCGAACTCCCCGTCTGGATGGCCGCGTACGGCCCGAAGGCGCTCAAGATGACAGGCGAGGAGGCCGACGGCTTCATCCTCCAGCTCTCCGACCTCTACCTCACCGAGTACATGGTGAAGGCGGTGAAGGACGCGGCGGTGGCCGCCGGACGTGACCCCTCCGAGGTCAGGATCTGCGTCGCCGCCCCGGCGTACGTCACCGAGGACGACTCGCCCGAAGCTCTGGCGCACGCCCGTGACCAGTGCCGCTGGTTCGGCGGCATGGTCGGCAACCACGTGGCCGACCTCGTCGCCAAGTACGGCGAGCACTCCGCCGCCGTACCCGACGAACTCACCGACTACATCAAGTCCCGCCAGGCCTACGACTACGCGCACCACGGGCGCAGCGGCAACCCCGACACCGAGTTCGTGCCCGACGAGATCGTCGACCGGTTCTGCGTCATCGGACCGGTGGAGAAGCACATCGAGAAGCTGAACGCACTGCGCGAGCTGGGCGTCGACCAGTTCGCCGTCTACGACATGCACGACGCGCAGGAAGCCACCATCGACGCATACGGGAGCAAGGTCATCCCGACCGTCAACGGCTGACCCGCACCCACCGGTTGATCTCCCCCTTCCCGCCGTCCCGGGAAGGGGGTCCCCCTCGCACCCCCCGCTCACCTCCCCCCTCGGCGCCACCCGCACGGCCTTTCTCCCGTCCCGTCTCCTCCCGATTGGCCTGCCCATGACCGACACCGCTCCCACAGCCATACCGCCGTCCGGCCAAGTCACCGCCTCCGACGGGCGCGTCGAGCTCGCCCCGGGCTCCCCGCCGCCGACCGGTCCCTACGCCAACGAGGACCTGCTGCCGGTCCCCGTCGAAAAGCGCACGTGGACCACGTACAACTTCTCCGCGCTCTGGGTCGGCATGGCCCACAACACGGCGTCCTGGACCCTGGCCTCCGGGCTGATCGCGGTCGGCATGGACTGGAAACAGGCCGTGTTCACCATCGCCCTGGCCAACCTGATCGTCCTGGTCCCGATGCTGCTCACCGGGCACGCCGGGCCGAAGTACGGCATCCCCTTCCCGGTCTTCGCCCGCGCCAGCTTCGGCGTACGCGGCGCCAACCTCCCCGCCGTCGTACGGGCGCTGGTGGCCTGCGGCTGGTTCGGCATCCAGACCTGGATCGGCGGCGAGGCCATCTACTTCCTCGCCGGCAAGCTCATCGGCGACAGCTGGGCGAACGCCTCGCACGTCGGCGGTTACGCCTGGACCATGTGGCTGTCGTTCGCGATCTTCTGGGCGCTCCAGGTCGCCATCATCTACCGGGGCATGGAGACCATCCGCCGCTTCGAGAACTGGGCCGCGCCCTTCGTGATCGTCGGCGCGATCGTGATGCTGGTCTGGATGAGCAACAAGGCCGGCGGTCTCGGCCCGCTCTTCGACCAGCCCTCCAAGCTCGGCTGGGGCGGGGACTTCTGGAAGCTGTTCTGGCCCTCGCTGATGGGCATGATCGGTTTCTGGTCCACCCTGAGCCTGAACATCCCCGACTTCACCCGGTACGGCAAGAGCCAGAAGGCGCAGACCTGGGGCCAGGCCCTCGGCCTGCCGACCACGATGACCCTGTTCGCGTTCCTGTCGGTCCTGGTGACCTCCGGTTCCCAGGCCGTGTACGGCGCGCCGATCTGGGACCCGGTCCAGCTGGCCGCCAAGACGGACAACGTGGTCGGGCTGCTCTACGCCCTGGTCACCGTCCTCGTCGCGACCCTGTCCGTGAACATCGCGGCCAACCTGGTGTCGCCGTCGTTCGACTTCTCCAACATCGCGCCCCGGAAGATCAGTTTCCGCACCGGCGCCCTGATCACCTGCGTGCTCGGTGTGGTGATCTTCCCGTGGAAGCTGTACTCCGACCCGCAGGGCTACATCTTCACCTGGCTCGGCCTGGTCGGCGGTCTGCTCGGCACGGTCGCCGGCATCCTCATCGCCGACTACTGGCTGCTGCGCCGCACCCGCCTCGACCTGACCGACCTGTACCGTACGGGCGGCCGGTACTGGTACGACGGCGGTTGGAACTGGCGGGCGGTCGTGGCCTTCCTCGTCGGCGGTGTCCTCGCCGTCGGCGGCGCCAGCTTCAAGCCGCTGTTCGACGGCCGCCCGATCCCGGCGCTGTCCTCGCTCGCCGACTACGGCTGGGCGGTCGGACTCGGCACGTCCCTGGTGCTGTACGTGGGACTGACCCTGCTGACGAGGCGCACCCCCGAAGAAGCATGAGCGCGAAGGGCGGCCGGAGCGGTTACCGGCTGCCCTTCAGCGCGGTCACCGCGCTCTTCGCCGCCTTGATGGCGCCCTTGTTGATCTCGTCCGTGGACGGCGCCTTCTTGTTCTCGAAGTCGCTGCCGTTGTAGGTGATGACCACCAGCGCGTTCGAGACCTGGGCCATCACCACGCCCTCACGGGTCTGCTGCTTGTCCTCGGTGCTGAGGTTCACCACCGAGTAGCCGCTGTCACCGAGCCCCGGCACCGCCCCGCCGCCGCTCTTCTCCGCGACCCGGTCCTTGTACTCCTTCGCCGCCGCCGCGTCCGTGTCCATGATCTCGAAGGAGACGTCGAGCCAGCGGTAGTCGTACCCCTTGAGCGCGTTCCAGGAGCAGGTGCGGCGCAGCTTGGTGTCCGTGGAGGGGATCTCCTTGCCGGCCGTCTTCGCGCCCGGCACCAGCGACTTGATGGTGGCCACCGGGATGCTGCCGCAGGGCGCGGGAGCGCCGGCGTAGGTCTTGACGGCCCCCGTCGACGCCGTGGACGACGACGGGGCGTCGCTCGCCGACTGGCCGGCCGTCTGCTGGGTCGAGGTGTCACCGGAGGCGGTGGCGGACGTCTTGTCCGGACCCGACGCCATCGCCCAGCCCGCACAGGCGAGCACGGCGACCGGCGTCAGGCGCGCGGTGAGGGCGAGTGGCAGTGGTAGAGAACGCAAGTCGCACTTCTCGTGGGGGACGGTGTGCCGAGGTGTCCACACTGCGGACGGGACGCCAGTGTCACACGACTCACTGTGGGGTGGAAGTGGAATCGGCGCCTTGCCTGCGCCGCAGGCACTCACGCCCTGTTGACGAGGCCCGCGGGCCCGTCCCCGTACATCCGGAATGTCGTGTGGCCACGGTCCCCGTACTTCCGGAATGTCGTGACTGGGCCCGGCTCTGGAAGGTGACCGGAGTCACCGCCGCGCGCGGTCGCGCGAGTTGCCGAACAGCAGCCGGTAGGCGATGAGGAGGACCAGGGAGCCGGCTATCGCGGCGCCCCAGGTGTAGAGGTCGAAGAACTGCTTCTCCACCGGGCGGTCGAGGAAGCGGGCCGAGAGCCAGCCGCCGACGAAGGCGCCCGCGATGCCGATCAGGGTGGTGCCGATCAGGCCACCCGGGTCACGGCCGGGCAGCAGGATCTTGGCGATGGCTCCGGCGAGGAGGCCGAGGATGACCCAGCTGACGATGCCCACGTTGGTTGTCCTCCCGGTACGGGGTGGCGCCTTGCTCAGTTGCCTTGTTGCGCAAGCTTATGAACGGCAGTGGCCCGCGGCGGCGCCTGACGCCGAGCCGTCGATGATCTGTCACCCGCTCATGACAATGCGGAGAACACGTGCAGGACATTCCGGGGAGGCCGTACGGAGGCCGGTGACCGCCCGCCTACACTGAGTGCACTTCTGTGCGACGACTGTGAGGAGGGAGCGGGCTGTGGCGGAGGACATCGGTGGAGCCGCGGACCCCTCCGGCAGGGTGCTGGCGGAGGCGGCCGCGGTGTTCGGGCTGCTCGCCTCACCGGCCCGGCTGCACCTCATGTGGGCGCTGTCCCAGGGCGAGAGTGACGTGACATGCCTCGCCGACCGGGTCGGCGGCGCCCTGCCCGCGGTCAGCCAGCACCTGGCCAAGCTCAGGCTGGCCGGCCTGGTGCGCTCCCGCCGGGAGGGGCGTCGGCAGATCTACTATGTGGACGATCCGGACATCGTGACCGTGGTGCGGGTGACCGTCGGACAGCTGACCGTGCGCTCGTACCAAGTTCCGGCACCGGTGCGCCGATTGCGCGAAGCGGGGGTCTGAGAGCGCCGGCGCGGATCCGACGGCACCGGCGCCCCCGGGGTTCCACGGGGATGCACGGGCGTTTCCATGAGATCACTCACCTGTGAAATCGGTAGGGATCTGTGCTGCTCGGGCCGTGGGTTTGTTAGATTGCGCAATCACGCAACCCAAGTGGGCCCACCTCGCGCCTGCCCGTACACCGCCGCGTACGGGACGACCTCACTGTCGCGGGCCCAACCCGTTCATGGGAGTGGAAGATGACCGACCCGTGGGACGGCCCGGGGGGGCAGGCCACGCGGAGCCGCACCGACCGGGTGCCCGGACAGCGCGGTGCCCTGCCCGACGGGGCGCGCCCGACCGGTGGCCGGGCCGCGGCCCGGCAGGCGGCCAGATCCCGTGGCGGCAGAGGGGCCCGACGGGCCAGGCCGACGGGCCGCGGCAGGCGGGCGCTGAAGGTGGTCGGCCTGGTCACCGCCGTCCTGGTCCTGGTCACGGCCGGCGCGGGTTGGTGGTTCTACCAGCACCTGAACGGCAACATCAACAGCGTCTCCCTCGACGGCAAGGGCGGCACCGAGAAGGCCGACGCGTTCGGCCGGACCCCGATCAACATCCTGGTGATCGGCTCGGACGGCCGGACCAGCTCCGAGGACTGCAAGCTCGGCGGCGGCTGCAAGACGACCGGGGTGCAGACCGGCAACGGCAACGCGGACGTGGAGATGGTCGTCCACATATCCGCGGACCGCTCCAACGCAACCGTCATGAGCATCCCCCGCGACACCATGGTCAACGTGCCTGCCTGCAAGGACAGCGCGAGCGGCCAGTCCACGTCCGGCTACTACGGCCAGGTCAACAGCGCCCTCGAGTACGGGCCCGCCTGCCAGGTCGACACCATCCACCAGCTCACCGGCATCACCATCGACCACTTCGTCAAGCTGGACTTCTCGGGCGTGGTCAAGATGTCCGACGCGGTCGGCGGCGTCTCCGTCTGCGTCAGCTCCAACGTGTACGACACCTACTCGCACCTCAAGCTGTCCAAGGGCCCCCACACCCTCAAGGGCGAGGCCGCACTGGAGTTCGTCCGCTCCCGGCACGGCTTCGGCGACGGCAGCGACCTCGGCCGTACCGTCTCCCAGCACATCTTCCTCAGCGCGATGATGCGCAACTTCAAGAGCGCGGGCACGCTCACCGACCCCACCGCGGTCTACAAGCTCGCCGATGCCGCCACCAAGGCGCTCACCGTGGACGACGGCCTCGGCACCGTCAAGAAGCTGATATCGCTCGCGGCCGACGTGAACAAGGTCCCCACCAAGCGGATGACCTTCACCACCATGCAGACCGCCCCGGACCCGAACAACAACAACCGCGTGGTGGTCGGCGACGGTGCCAAGGACCTGTTCGCCACCATGGCCAACGACCAGTCGCTGACCACCAGTTCCGGCAAGAAGTCGTCGGCCGCCGAGGCCACCGCGAAGCCGAAGGCCACCACCGCGACCGTACCCGCCGCCCAGATCGCCGTGACCGTCGAGAACGGCACCGACGTCACGGGCCGCGCCTCCGCGATCGCGACCTCGCTGATCTCGCAGGGCTTCAGCAGCGGTACGAGCACGGCCAACGCGCCGAGCTCGGCGACCACGACCACCGTGACCTACGGGAGCGGCGACAAGGCCGAGGCACAGACCGTCGCCAAGGCGCTGGACGTACCCAGCTCGCACGTCAAGCAGGGCACCGGCACCGGCGTGACCCTGGTCATCGGCAGCGACTGGACGACCGGCTCCAGCTACCCGGCCAGCTCCGGCGACACCAAGGCCGCCGTCTCCAACGCCAACGCCTCGACCGCCGACGACTCCAAGACCTGCGCCAAGGTCAGCCCCTACAAGACGGTGAGCCTCAACGGGGTCCCGATGACACCGGCCCAGGCGTACGCGGCGGCGGGGAACAAGCCCGACTCGGACGCCGACTAGCGGGCGGCCGGGGTCTGTGATCGACCAGGTCGCGTGCCCCGGCCTCCCCCTCGGCCCCGGCGGCAGGCCGCCGCGCCGGCCGCTTCGGGGCGGCGCCGGAGGGTCACCGGATGTCCGTGACGCCCCTCGGGCGTGATACCGCGGAGGTGCGGAGTCACGGGCGCCTTCGGGGGTGCTCGACACGAATGCGCAGCGCGGCGAGGAGACTGTTCACGTAGTCGCGGCCGGCCGGCGTGTTCAGCTCCAGCGGGGCCTCGGACGACGGCTTGAGCAGGGCGGGGCCGTTCTCCCGCTCGTACAGGGCGCACACCTCGCCGGAGAGCAGCCCCGAGTCCTGGCGCGAGGGCCAGCGCAGCCCCACCGCCCAGTCGGCCTGGCCCCGGATCCACGAGCCCCAGCGACGGGTGCGCGGATACGCCGGGGCCTCCGCCTCCACGAGCCAGATGTCCTGGCGGACCGCCGCGAGACGGGCGTTGTCCGTGAGGTCGACCAGCGGCAGGTCGACGGCCGCGACGACCTTCGACAGCAGCATGCCCCGCACCCGGGGCTGGGTGATGCGCCGGCGCCCGTTCGGCTGCACACGCAGATCGCGGGCCAGGGTCTCGCACAGAGCGGTCAGCGGCGACAGCCCCGCATACAGGTAGGGGAGCCGCTCGGGGCTCAGCTCGTCCCTGATGTGGCAGAACCGGCCGCCGCCCCAGTGCAGGTCGCCCGGTACGGCCTTGAACTCGGTGGCGGCACGGCGTTCGCTGTGCACCCGCCACAGCTCGGTACCGGCGGGCAGCACATGGCGGTGCGGGGTGACCCGGACGGCCGGGGCGGGGATCATCTGGTCGGGCACGCCCAGTTGTGGCTCCTGGACCCGGACCGCGTGCTCCCCGACGGCATGCCCCGCCCGATCGCGGACCTACTGCACGACGGGGATCCTTCGGCCCTGGACATGTGGGCGGCCTTCGCCTGCCAGGGGCACTGAGCCCAAGGGGCGGGACGGGGTAGGGCACGCGATGGACTCGGCCGTGACGGGCCTGCTGGCGGCGGTGGTCGGCGTGGGCGGCACCCTCGGCTCCGCCTGGCTGACCCAGCGCCGCGGGGACACCCTGCGGCGCGAGGAGTGGGACCGGCTGGAACGTGCCCGGCTGGCCGAACTCGACGCCCAGCGGCAGCAGTCGGGACGTGACGGGCCCGACGTACGAATGACCCCGGCGAACGCCTCCGGGGCGACGGTCTCGACGTACGAATGACCCCGGCGAACGCCTCGGGGGCGACGGTCTCGATGTACGAATGACCCCCGCGAACGCCTCCGGGGCGACGGTCTCGACGTACGGATGACCCCCGCGAACGCCTCCCGGGCGGGCTCGACGAGGAAGGCAGGCGGCCTGCTGTGCCCGGCCGTCCGTGGGTAGTCTGCTGCGTGATCAGGGCGATCGGAGCCGAGCTGAGACCTCCCGGACCCTCCCCGCGGCGGGTCCGGAGGACTGTCCGGCCCGGCCTACGCGCGCACCTACCGAGGTGAGAGATGCACTTCACCACCCGACCCACGCTTCAGGGATCCTTCGGCATGGTGTCGTCCACGCACTGGCTGGCCTCCCAGTCGGCGATGGCGGTCCTGGAGAACGGCGGCAACGCGTACGACGCGGCCGTCGCCGGCGCGTTCGTCCTGCACGTGGTCGAGCCGCACCTCAACGGACCCGCCGGTGAGGTACCGATCCTGCTCGCCCCGGCCGGCGGCGAGGTGCGGGTGCTGTGCGGCCAGGGTGTGGCCCCGGCCGGCGCCACGGTCGCCCACTACCGGGCGCTCGGCCTCGACCTGGTCCCCGGCACCGGCCCGCTGGCCGCGGCCGTCCCCGGCGCCTTCGACGCCTGGCTGCTCCTGCTCCGCGACCACGGCACCAAGCCGCTCGACGAGATCCTGGCGTACGCCATCGGATACGCCGAGCACGGGCACCCACCCGTGGAGAACGTCGGCGCGACCGTGGCGAGCGTACGGGAGCTGTTCGAGACCGAGTGGACTTCGTCGGCGGAGCTGTACCTGCCGGGCGGCCGGGCGCCCCGGCCCGGTGAGTTGTTCCGCAACCCCGCCCTCGCGGCCACCTGGCAGCGGCTGCTCGCCGAGACCGCGGGCGCCGGGGACCGGGAGGCGCGGATCGACGCGGCCCGTGAGGTGTGGCGCACCGGCTTCATCGCCGAGGCCCTGGTCGGGCAGGCCGCCCGCCCCACCATGGACACCAGCGGCGAGCGGCACACCGGCACCCTCACCGCGGCCGACCTGGCCGGCTGGTCCGCGAGCTACGAGGCCCCGGCGTCGTACGACTGGCACGGCTGGACCGTCTGCAAGGCGGGTCCCTGGAGCCAGGGGCCGACCTTCCTCCAGCAGCTGGCCCTGCTGCCGCCCGAGCTGTCCGAACTGCCCGCGTACGGCTCCGCCGACTACCTGCACCTCCTGATCGAGGGCTGCAAGCTCGCCATGGCCGACCGGGAGGCCTGGTACGGGGACGCGGCCGAGGTACCGCTCGCCGAACTGCTCTCCGACGCGTACAACGCGGAGCGGCGCGGCCTGGTCGGCGCCAAGGCCTCCGGGGAACTGCGGCCCGGCAGCCCCGGCGGACGCCTGCCCCGGCTGCCCGGGTACGCGCGCGTGGAGGCCGCGCGGAGCAGCGCCTTCGACCCGCTGGGCGCCGGTGAGCCGACGGTCGCGCAGGTCGCCGCCGACGGCACCACCCGGGGCGACACCTGCCACCTGGACGTCGTCGACCGCTGGGGCAACATGGTCGCGGCCACCCCCAGTGGCGGCTGGCTCCAGTCCAACCCCGTCGTCCCCGAGCTGGGCTTCCCGCTGGGCACCCGGCTCCAGATGGCCTGGCTGGAGGAGGGGCTGCCGAACTCCCTCACCCCCGGCCGCCGCCCCCGCACCACGCTCACCCCGTCGATAGCCCTGCGCGACGGCGAACCGGTGCTGGCCTTCGGCACGCCCGGCGGCGACCAGCAGGACCAGTGGCAGCTGCACTTCTTCCTCGCCGTCGCGCTGTGCGGCGAGGTGCGCGGCGGACTCGACCTCCAGGGCGCGATCGACGCCCCGAACTGGCACAACGACAGCTTCCCCAGCTCCTTCTACCCGCGCGGGCGCCGCCCCGCGAGCGTGACCGTCGAGTCGCGGACGGACCCCGGGGTGGTGGCCGGGCTACGGCGGCGCGGCCATGACGTGACGGTCGGGCCGGGCTGGTCGGAGGGGCGGCTGTGCGCGGTGGCCCGGGACCCGCGGACCGGGGTGCTGTCGGCGGCGGCGAATCCGCGCGGGATGCAGGGGTACGCGGTGGGGCGCTGACGCCGATGTGCTGCTGTCAGGGCGCTGACCTGGCACGTCCGTCGAGCGCCCGCTGATCGTCGGCACCGCCTGTTCGTCCGTATTCCATGTCCCGTACATCCGGGCGGCGGGGATTGTCAGGGGCGCGTGCTCTCATGGAGGCATGATCGAAGCAACGGAGACCATCGACGAGTTTCTCCTCCAGCACGCCGGTGACGTCGAGGACGCCATCCGCAAGGCCGCCCGGACCGAGATCCTGCCCCGCTGGCGCCGGCTCGCCGACCACGAGGTCGACCAGAAGAGCGGGCCGCACGACCTGGTGACGGACGCCGACCGGCTCGCCGAGAGGTACCTCACCGGGGCGCTGGGCGCCCTGCTGCCGGGTTCCGTCGTGGTCGGCGAGGAGGCGGTGCACGCTGACCCGGAGACGTACGAGGCACTCCAGGGCGACGCGCCGGTGTGGATAGTCGACCCGGTCGACGGCACCCGCCAGTTCGTGCGCGGCGAGGACGGCTTCTGCACGCTGGTCGCGCTCGCCCACCGGGGCGTCCTGCTCGCCTCCTGGACCTTCGCCCCTGCCCGCGGCCAACTCGCCACGGCGGTACGGGGGAAGGGCGCCTTCCTGGACGGCGTACGGCTGCACGCCGGACCGCCCGCCGCCGACCGTGACCTGCGGATCGCCACCTCCCACCCGGACTACACGACGGACGCGCAGAAGCGCGCGCTGTTCGCCCTGTGGGTCGACGGCGTCGCCCCGCGCGCCTGCGGCTCGGCGGGCCTGGAGTATCTGGCCGTCGCCCGGGGCGAGTTGGACGCGACGGCGTTCTCCTGGGAGGCCGCCTGGGACCACGCGGCCGGACTGCTGCTGGTCGAGGAGGCGGGCGGCGCCCACCTCACGCTCGCCGGCGAGCCATTCCGGATCACGGGCGACAACGTCCTGCCGTTCACCGCGGCCCGCGACGCGGCCACCGCCCACCGGGTGGTGGACCTGCTGCGGAACCCGCACTGGTAACCCCGGACGAGGGCGGTGTCAGTCCTCCGGCATATCCTGAACCCGAGTGGCCAATCGGCTGACGAAGGGGTGCGAAGGTGCCGTCGATGCTCGATGCGGTCGTGGTGGGGGCGGGGCCGAACGGCCTGACGGCCGCCGTGGAGCTGGCCCGGCGCGGCTTCTCCGTCGCCGTCTTCGAGGCGCGCGACACCGTGGGCGGCGGCGCCCGCACCGAGGAGCTCACACTGCCGGGCTTCCGGCACGACCCGTGCTCCGCGGCGCACCCGCTCGGGATCAACTCGCCCGCGTTCCGCGCCCTGCCCCTGGAGCGCTACGGCCTGGAGTGGCTGCACCCCGAGCTGCCGATGGCCCACCCGTTCCCGGACGGCCGGGCCGCCGTACTGGCCCGCTCGGTCGCCGAGACGGCGGCCTCCTTCGGACCGCGTGACGCGGGCACCTACCGCAGGCTGGTCGAGCCGTTCCTGCCCAAGTGGGACACCCTGGCGCGGGACTTCATGTCCCTGCCGCTGACCGCGCTGCCCCGCGACCCGGTCACCCTCGCCCGCTTCGGCCTGGTCGGGCTGCCGCCCGCCTCCCTGCTGCTGCACCGCTTCCGCGACGAGCGGGCCAGAACCCTCTTCGCCGGCCTCGTCGCCCATGTCATGGCCCCGCTCAGCGGACCCGGGACCGGTGCCGTCGGCCTGGTCTTCGCGCTCGCCGCGCACGCCCGCGGCTGGCCGGTGGCCCGGGGCGGCTCGCAGGCCATCTCCGACGCCCTCGCCGCCTACCTCGAGGAGCTCGGCGGCGCGATCCACACCGACTACGAGGTCAAGCGCCTGGACGACCTGCCGCCCGCCCGGTCGTACATCTTCGACACCTCGCCGACCGCCCTGGCCCGTATCGCCGGCCTCGGCAACTACTACCAGGACTACCGGTACGGCCCGGGTGTCTTCAAGATCGACTACGCGCTGGACGGGCCGGTTCCCTGGACCGCCCCGGAGGCCCGGCGCGCCGGGACCGTGCAGATCGGCGCGGACAGCGCGGAGATCGGCGCCGCCCTGCGCGCCGCCTCCCGCCAGGGCCGCGCCCCCGACCGGCCGTTCATGATCACCGTGCAGCCCGGGGTCGTGGACCCGTCCCGTGCCCCCGAGGGCAAGCAGGTGTTCTGGGCCTACGCCCATGTGCCGAGCGGCTGGACCGGTGACCTAACCGACGTGATGGAGCGTCAACTTGAGCGCTTCGCGCCGGGGTTCCGGGACCGCGTGCTGGCCCGTGCCACCGCGGGACCCGCCGAGCTCGCCGCCCGCAACGCCAACTACGTCGGCGGCGACATCGGCACCGGCGCGGTCTCCGGCCTGCAGATCCTGCTGCGCCCCAAACTCTCCCTGTTCCCGTACGGCACCCCGCATCCGGCCGTCTTCATCTGCTCGTCGGCCACCCCGCCCGGCCCGGGTGTACACGGCATGTCGGGGCACAACGCGGCCAAGGCCGTGTGGAGGAGGCTGAGACAGTCATGACCCGCATCACGCTCGTCCAGGGCGACATCACCCGGCAGACCGCCGACGCCATCGTCAACGCGGCCAACTCCTCGCTGCTCGGCGGCGGAGGCGTCGACGGCGCCATCCACCGGCGCGGCGGCCCCGCGATCCTGGAGGACTGCCGCAAGCTGCGGGCCGGTCACTACGGCAAGGGCCTGCCCACCGGCCAGGCGGTGGCCACCACCGCCGGCGAACTCGACGCCCGGTGGGTCATCCACACCGTCGGACCCGTCCACTCCACGAGCGAGGACCGCTCCGAGCTGCTGGCCTCCTGCTACCGCGAGTCCCTGAAGCGCGCCGACGAACTCGGCGCCCGCACGGTCGCGTTCCCCGCCGTCTCCACCGGGATCTACGGCTGGCCGCTGGACGACGGCGCCCGGATCGCCGTGGCGACCGTCCGGGAGGCGGACACGGCCGTCGAGGAGGTCCGGTTCGTCCTCTTCGACCAGCGGGCCTACGAGGCGTTCGCCACGCAGCTGACCTGAGCGCGGCTGCGCGCACCGACTCTGGCGTTCGGGTGGTCTGCGCGGGTGTCCACGCCGGCTCCCGGGCTCGGGTGGTCTGCGCGGCTGCGCGCACTGACATCCGTGTTCAGCTCGTCTGCGCGGGCGTTCACACCGACTCCCGGACGATGATCCGCGCCGGGACCGGGACCAGGCCCGCCGAGTCCAGCCCCAGCGCGGTGCGCGCCGCCAGCCGGCCGTGGGCCTCCGCGTCGATGTGCACGGTGGTCAGGGCGGGGCTGCTCAGCTCGCCGTACTCGGTGTCGTCGTAGCCGATCACCGCCATGTCGCCGGGGACGGCCAGGCCCAGGTCGTGCAGGGCGGTCAGGGTGCGCAGGGCGAGGTCGTCGTCGAAGGCGGCGACCGCCGTGACGTCCGGATGGGCCGCGCGCAGTCCGGCGACCGCGCCGGTGCCCGCCCGCCGCGGGCGCGGCACCGTGACCGGGACCAGGGGCGGCAGGCCCAGGCTGTGCACGGTGTGCTCGGCGAACCGCTGCCGGGCCCGGGCCGGCGCGGAGTCCTCCTCGGGGAGGGCCAGCGCGATCCGGGTGTGCCCGTGCTCCGCCAGGTGCCGGATCTGCAGCGCCGCGTGCGCGGCGAGGCCGTCCTTCCAGCCACCGCCCCGGTCCTCCAGGTCATGACCGGTCAGATACGGCTCGGCGAACCGGATCATGGCACGCGGGGTGATCGCGTCGAGCACCTGCCGGGTCGCCCCCGCCGAGTGCTGCCCGTGCCGCACCAGCAGGACATGCCCGTGGGCGGCGAGTTCGTCGTCCAGGCCGCGCACGTAGCTGCGCGAGTAGTTGCCCTCCAGACCCCGGTCCAGGTCGAGGACGACCACCCGGGAACTGCCCTCGCGCAGCGCGCGGGCCACCCCGTGCGGAACGTAGCCGAGGTCGTGCGCCGCCTGCCGTACCCGGTCGCGGGTGGCCGCCGAGATGGACTGACGCGGGTCGTCGTTCAGGACGAAGCTCACCGTGGCGCGCGAGACACCGCTGGCGGCGGCCACGTCGTTCAGCGTGACTCTCCCGGACGTACTCATCACGCAGCCCCGATCATCGATTCCGGCCGTTCGGTCTAGGCAGCGCCGACCGGGACCAGATGGGCCTCGGCCGCGCGCCGGAACGCCGGCAGCAGGGGATGGCGGTCGCCGGCCCGGGTGGCCAGGACGACCTGGAGGGGATCCGCGTCCACGACCGGCACGACGACGATGTCCGGCCGCAGGTTGCCCCGGAAGCCGGCCGGCGCCAGCGACACCACCTCACCGCTCGCCACCAGCTCCAGCTTGTCCTCCAGCGTGTCCACCAGGGCGCCCAGGTTGGTGTGACCGGCTGGATTCGCGCCGATCCGGTCGGCGCCGGTGAAGCGCGGCAGCGGCTCGTCGGCGAAATCGGCGAGCGTGACAGACTCCTTGCCCGCCAGCCGGTGGCCCAGCGGGACCAGCAGCACGCGCGGCTCGTCGTACAGCACCGTGATGTCCAAGCCGTCGGCGGTGAACAGGAACCGGGTCACCACCACGTCGACCCGGTGGTCGAGCAGCGCGTCGCGCGGTTCGTTCCAGTCCACGTGCAGGGTGCGGACGTCGGCCTCCGGGTGGCGGTGGCGGACGTCCCGGACGGCCGGGGTGACGATCTGGTGGGTGGTGTACCCGACCGTGAACGGGCCGTGCGCGGCGGCCGAGCGCGCGCTCGCGGCGGCCCGGGCGGCGCTGCGCAGCAACTCCCTGGCCTGCGGCAGAAAGGTCTCACCGGCCTCGGTGAGCCGGGTGCCGCGCGGAGTGCGGTCCAGTAGCCGGACGCCCAGCTCCCGCTCCAGACGCCGGATCTGCCGGCTCAGCGACGGCTGGGCCAGATGCAGCGCGTCGGCCGCCCGGCCGAAGTGCAACTCGTCGGCGACCACGGTGAAGTAGCGCACCAGACGGAGCTCCAGGTCCACCGGCGGTACGAAGGAATCGGGCACCCCTCGACTCTACTCCCGCCGCCGTGAGCTGCGGTCATGACCGGACAGGCATCACCAGGTGCGGAACGGGTCTTGGACCCGGGGGCCGTGCCGGACGCAGGCTGGAGTCATCCCAGCCCGTTCACTCTCCGTGAGGTGATCTGTCATGCGTGTGTTCGTCACCGGCGCCACCGGGTTCATCGGCAGCGCGGTGGTCCGCGAACTGCTCGGCGCCGGGCACCAGGTGCTCGGCCTGGCCCGCTCGGACGCGGCCGAGGCGACCCTGAAGGAGGTGGGAGCGGAGGTGCACCGCGGCGACCTGAACGACGTCGACGGCCTGCGGGCCGCGGCGCGGACGGCTGACGGCGTGGTCCACACGGGCTTCAACCACGACTTCTCCGACCTGCCGGGTGCCCTGCGCACCGAACTCGCGGCCCTGGCCGCCTTCGGCGACGCCCTCGCCGGCTCCGACCGCCCCCTGGTCATCAGCTCGGTGACCGGCCTGCTGGCCCCGGGGCGCCTCGGCACCGAGACCGACGGACCCGATCCCGCGGCGCCCGGAGCGCACCGGGGCGAGTCGGAGCGGGCCGCGCTCGCCCTGGCCGACCGCGGGGTACGGGTCTCCGCGATCCGCCTCTCGGCCTCCGTGCACGGGGCCGGCGACCACGCCTTCGTCCCGCACCTGATCGACCTGGCCCGGGACAAGGGCGTCGCCGGCTACCCGGGCGACGGCGCCAACCGCTGGCCGGCCGTGCACCGCCTGGACGCGGCCGTCCTGTTCCGCAAGGCCCTGGAGACCGCCCCGGCCGGGGCCGTGCTGCACGCGGCCGCCGAGGAGGGCGTACCGCTGCGCGACATCACCGCGGTCATCGGCCGCCGCCTCGGCCTGCCGGTGGTGTCCCTCGCGCCGGAGGAGGCGGCCGCCCACTTCGGCTGGATGTTCCGCTTCGCGGGCAGCGACAACCCGACGGCGAGCACCGCGACCCGCGAGCGCTACGACTGGCGACCCGGGCAGCCGGGACTGCTGGCCGACCTCGACCAGGACCACTACTTCGGCTGAGCGCGCCACCGGGCCATCGGGTCACCGGGGCCATCGGGTCACCGGGTCATCGAGGCCACCGGAGCCACAGGGGCTTGGAGGTCAGCGCACCTACGTGTCGGATTTCCGCCAGCATCGGCCCCGCCCGCGGGCCGATGCTGGACCCATGCAGAAAGGGACGAACCTCGACCGCGAGCACTGTGTACGCGCCGTGCAGTCCAAGGACGCACGGTTCGACGGCTGGTTCTTCACGGCCGTCCTGACCACCCGCATCTACTGCCGGCCCAGCTGCCCGGTGGTTCCGCCCAAGCCCGAGAACATGACGTTCTATCCGAGCGCGGCCGCCTGCCAGCAGGCCGGCTTCCGGGCCTGCAAGCGCTGCCGCCCCGACACCAGCCCCGGTTCCCCGGAGTGGAACCAGCGCGCCGACCTGGTCGCCCGCGCCATGCGGCTGATCGCCGACGGGGTCGTGGACCGCGAAGGCGTACCCGGCCTCGCCGCCCGCCTCGGCTACAGCCCCCGGCAGGTCGAACGCCAGCTCCTCGCCGAACTCGGCGCCGGCCCGCTGGCCCTCGCCCGCGCCCAGCGCGCCCAGACCGCCCGCCTGCTGGTCGAGACGACCGCCCTGCCGATGGCGGAGATCGCCTTCGCGGCCGGTTTCTCCTCGATCCGCACCTTCAACGACACCGTCCGCGAGGTCTTCGCGCTGTCCCCGAGCGAGTTGCGCGCGAGGGCCCCGAAGAGCGTGTCAAGCGCCCCCGGAGCGCTGTCGCTGCGGCTGCCCTTCCGCGCCCCTCTCAACCCCGACAACCTCTTCGGCCACCTCGCGGCCACCGCCGTACCCGGCGTCGAGGAGTGGCGGGACGGCGCCTACCGGCGGACCCTGCGGCTGCCGTACGGCCACGGCATCGCGGCCCTCGCCCCGAAGCCCGACCACATCGCCTGCCGGCTCACCCTCAGCGACCTGCGGGACCTGCCCGTCGCCATCAGCCGCTGCCGGCGGATGCTCGATCTGGACGCCGACCCGGTCGCGGTCGACGACCAGCTGCGCACCGACCCCGTGCTGGCTCCGCTGGTGGACAAGGCGCCCGGACGCCGGGTGCCCCGCACGGTCGACGAGGCGGAGTTCGCCGTCCGGGCCGTGCTCGGCCAGCAGGTCTCCACGGCCGCCGCCCGCACCCACGCGGCCCGCCTGGTGACCGCCCACGGCACCCCGGTCGACGACCCGGAGGGCGGGCTCACCCACCTCTTCCCGACCCCCGCGGCGCTGGCCGAACTGCCCCCCGAGTCCCTGGCGATGCCCCGCACCCGCCGTACCACCTTCACCACCCTGGTCGGCCAACTCGCCGACGGCACCCTCCACCTGGGCGTGGAGAGCGACTGGGCGGAGGCCCGCGCCAAGCTCCTGGAACTCCCCGGCTTCGGCCCCTGGACCGTCGACGTGATCGCCATGCGCGCCCTCGGCGACCCCGACGCCTTCCTCCCCACCGACCTCGGCATCCGCCGCGCCGCCCTGGACCTGGGCCTGCCCGGCACCCCGGCCGCCCTCACCGCCCGCGCGGCCGCCTGGCGCCCCTGGCGGGCCTACGCGGTCCAGTACCTGTGGGCGACCGACAGTCACCCGATCAACTTCCTTCCCGTGTAAGGACCTTGCCGTGAAGAACCACACCGTCACCGACAGCCCCTACGGCCCCCTCACCCTGGTCGCCGAGGACGGCATCCTCTGCGGCCTCTACATGGAGGACCAACGCCACCGCCCGCTCGAGGAGACCTTCGGCGCCCGCGACGACGACCTCTTCGCCGAGACCGAGGAACAGCTCACCGCCTACTTCGCGGGCGAGTTGAAGGAGTTCACCGTCGAACTGCGCCTGAACGGAACCCCGTTCCAGCGCGGCGTCTGGGAACAGCTGCGCCGGATCCCCTACGGCGAGACCCGCTCGTACGGCGAACTCGCCGACGCCCTCGGCAAACCCAAGGCCTCCCGCGCGGTCGGCCTCGCCAACGGGAAGAACCCGGTCGGCATCATCGTCCCCTGCCACCGCGTGATCGGCACCAACGGCAACCTCACCGGCTACGGCGGCGGTCTGCCCCGCAAGCAGCGCCTGCTGGACTTCGAACGGGGCGCCGGCCTCTTCTGACCACCCTCGCCGACGCCGGGCCGCGGGCCGCCGGCCGGCCCGCAGACCCCGGTTCCGATCGGTGACCTGTGCGTGTTCAGTGGCCGATGCCGTCCAGTTCGGCCACATCCTCGGCGGAGAGGGAGAGCCGTGCGCCCGCGATGTTCTCGCGCAGGTGGGCGGTGGATGAGGTGCCGGGGATGAGCAGGATGTTCGGTGAGCGCTGCATCAGCCAGGCCAGAGCGACCGACATCGGGGTCGCCGCCAGCCGGCTCGCGACCTGCGAGAGGGTCTCGGACTGGAGCGGAGTGAAGCCTCCCAGGGGGAAGAACGGTGCGTAGGCGATGCCGTCGGCGGCGAGGTGGTCCACCAGGTCGTCGTCGTGGCGGTGGGCGAGGTTGTACATGTTCTGCACGCACACGATCGGAGCGATGCCGTGAGCTTCGGCGACCTGCTCCGCGGTGACGTTGCTGACGCCGAGGTGGCGGATCAGGCCCTCTCGCTGGAGGCCGACAAGCGTTTCGAATGCTTCGGTGATCGAGCCGGGCTGGGGGCCCTGGGCGTCGCCCATGCGCATGTTGACCAGGTCCAGGGTCTCGACGCCGAGGGATTCGAGGTTCTTGTGGACTTGCTCGCGCAGGTCTTCGGGACGCCGGGCCGTGGGCCAGCCGCCCTGTGCGTCGCGGGTCGCGCCCACCTTGGTGGCGATGAACAACGACTCCGGATAGGGGTGCAGTGCTTCGTGGATCAGCTCATTCGTGATGCGTGGTCCGTAGGCGTCGCTGGTGTCGATGTGGGTGATCCCGAGGCTGACCGCCTCGCGCAGGACGGCCAGGGCGCCGTCGTGGTCGGCGGGCGGCCCCATGACCCAGGGACCGGCGAGCTGCATCGCACCGTAGCCGAACCGGGTGATGGTCGAGTCACCCAGCGTCCAGTTTCCACCGGGAAGGGGTGTGGAGGGCGTGTTCATCGCCGTGCCTTTCGCTTCTTGCCGGGCGTGGTGTCTCCGGGCCCGTAGCACCAGTGTTGGCGACACACTCTCTGCCAGGAAGTAGGTACTCTGAAGTGCGTAACTAACCGAGAGGGTGTGAGGTGGGACCGGTGACGACGACGAAGGCGGAAGAGAAAGCACAGGCCAAGGCCGAGTACAACGCGTTCCTGGCGGTGTGCCCCAGCCGCCAGCTCCTCGACCGGATCTCAGACAAGTGGGTCGTCCTGGTCCTGTGCGCACTGGGCGGCGACACGTCCGAACCGCCCGGCGCATCGACCGCCCCCAAGGCGATGCGCTTCTCCGAACTCGCCCGGCTACTGGCCGGCGTCAGCCAGAAGATGCTGACCCAGACCCTGCGTGCCCTGGAACGCGACGGCTTGCTCACCCGCACGGTGACACCCACGGTCCCCGTGACCGTCACGTACGAGCTCACCGACCTCGGCCTCTCACTCCACCACCTGACACGAGGGCTCAGGCAGTGGGCGCAGACCCACATGGACCAAGTCCTCGCCAACCGCGAGCAGCAGGACGCGCGAGATTCCTAGTACGGGCGGCGTCGTCCGTCTCCGTCGCGAGCTGAGAAGAGAGCTGAAGCGGCTTACGCCTTCTCGCTTGCCAGAAAGCGCAGCAGCTCAGGCAGTGCGGTGCCGATCGGCTCGCGGACGATCTCGTCGGCCCGGTCGTCGTACGGCGTGGGTTCGGCGTTGACGATGATGAGCCGGGCGCCGTGGTCGGCGGCGACGCCCGCGAGGCCGGCGGCGGGCTGGACCTGGAGGCTGCTGCCGACGGCGATGAAGACGGTGCAGGCCTTGCTGATGGCGAGGGCCTCGCCGAGCACGACGGGGTCGAGTCGCTCGCCGAACATGACGGTGGCGGACTTGAGGATGCCTCCGCACTCCAGGCACGGCGGGTCGTCCTCGCCGGCCTCGACGCGGGCGATCGCGTCCACCATCGGCCCCCGCGCGTGGCACTTGGTGCACACCACGCTGCGCGCCGAGCCGTGCAGTTCGAGCACCTTGCGGGCGGGCATCCCGGCGAGCTGGTGCAGCCCGTCCACGTTCTGCGTGATGACCCTGACGGGCACGCCGGACCGTTCCAGGTCGGCCACCGCCCGGTGCGCGGCGTTCGGCTCGGCCTGGAGCGCGCGGCTCTTGCGCCGCATCTGCCAGGACCGGCGCCGGATCTCCGGGTCGCCCATGTAGTAGTCGTAGGTCACGAGCTTCTCGGCCTCGGGATCCCGACGCCACAGACCGGCGGGTCCGCGGTAGTCGGGGATCCCGGAGTCGGTCGAGATGCCGGCGCCGCTGAGGACGGCGACGAGGGGCTTGGGCATGTGTTCGAGGGTAGGGCGAGGCCGGTGCGGCCGGCGAACGGATATTGCCCGCCCCGGGATCACCCCGCGCGGTTGCCGTTCTCCAGTTCCGCCGTGCCCAGGCCCTCGTCCAGTACGTCCAGCGCGGCCAGTACGCGGCGGCCCAGCGAGCCCGGCAGATACGTGAGGAGCTCGGCGCGCGGGACCAGCCGCCAGGAGAGCAGTTCCTCCTCCTGGAGCCGGATCGCCCCGAGGTCGGCGTCGGTGACGACCCCGCCGTCGTACAGATAGGCGACGATCGGCGGCCGGCCGGTGCCGTGCACCCAGTCCACCGCGAGCAGCCGGCCCATCTCCCGGTCCAGGCCGATCTCCTCCAGGGTCTCCCGGCGGCCGCCCTGGCGCGGGGTCTCCCCGTCGTCGGACTCGACGGTCCCGCCGGGCAGCGCCCAGCCCTCCCGGTAGTTGGGCTCGACGAGCAGCACCCGTCCTTCGCCGTCCCGGAAGAGCGCGGCCGCCCCGGCGAGGATCCGGGGGAGGCCCGCGATGTACGTGGCGTAGTCGTCAGTCGTGGTCACCCAGGAAGGGTAACCAGCGCGGGCTCGGGACCCGTCCGGGCGAGCCGCACGGTGCGCTCCGCCAGGTCGCTGATGCGGGCCCCGTCGAAGCCGAAGACCGCGCTGCGGACCGTGTCCTCCAGCGGGACCTTCCACTGGTCCGGGATGGCCGCCGCGCCGGTCAGCACCCCGGCCACCGAGCCCGCCGTCGCGCCGTTGGAGTCGGTGTCCAGGCCGCCGCGCACGGTGAGGGTGACGGTCCGGGTGAAGTCGCCGTCGCCGTAGAGCAGCCCCGCGGTGAGCACGGCCACGTTCGGGACGGTGTGGATCCAGCCGAGGCCCGCGGTCTCCCCGGAGACGGTGGCGAGGGTGTCCTCCCAGCTCAGCCGGGCCTCGTGCAGGGAGACGACCCGGCGTACGGTCCGCGCGAGACGGCAGCTCGCCGGTACGACGGTGAGCGCGCTGTCGATCGCCTGGCGCACGGTCGGCGCGGTGAACGCCGCCGAGATCAGCGCGGCGGCCCACATCGCGCCGTAGACCCCGTTCCCCGCATGGGAGAGCACCGCGTCCCGGCGGGCCAGGGCGGCGGCCCGGTGCGGGGCGTCCGGGCAGGTCCAGCCGAAGATGTCGGCGCGGATCAGGGCGCCGATCCACTCCTGGTAGGGGTTGTCGTAGGTGGCGGTGAGGGGCGGTTTGAGGCCGTCCGCGAGGTTGCGGTAGGCGGCCCGTTCCGCCGTGAAGGTCTGGAGGTACGGCAGCCGCAGCAGCCACAGCTCGCCGACCTGCTCGGTGCTGAAACCGAAGCCGTGGGTCTCCAGGAGGTCCAGGCCGAGGATGGCGTAGTCGACGTCGTCGTCACGGCAGCTGCCGTGGATCCGGCCGCGCACGCACCGGCGCCACTCGGGGCGCAGCGCGAGCGCGTCGCTCTCGTCGGCGGGCTCGGGGAGGTAGTCGGTGAGCGGCAGGGCGGCGGCCCGCCGCAGATAGCCGTCGATGCGTTCCCTGGTCCACACGTCGCCCCGCTCGACCGGTTTGCCGAGCATGTTGCCCGCGATCCGGCCGAGCCAGCCGCCGAGCACGCGGTCGGCGAGGTCCGGACCGGCGGTGCCGTCGTTGCCCATGGCTGTGGTCTACCCGATTTCCCAGGCGGCTCCCAGGCCGTTCCCAGGCTTCGGTCCCGGAATGACGGCGAGGGTGTCCTCCGGTTAAGGTCACAGCGGCGCGACTGGCCTTGACATGCGCGAGGCCCGGAGAGCAAGGGGATACAGGTGACACAGCGCGTGCTCATCGCCGCGGACAAGTTCAAGGGCTCGCTGACGGCCGTGCAGGTCGCCGAGCGGGTCACTGCGGGGCTCCGGCGGGTCGTGCCCGGCCTGGAGGTGGCGGCGCTGCCCGTCGCGGACGGCGGGGACGGCACGGTGGCCGCGGCGGTCGCCGCCGGTTTCGAACGCCACGAAAGGCCGGTCGCCGGCCCGCTGGGGCAGGAGGTCGGCGCCGCGTTCGCGCTGCGCGGCGACACCGCGGTGGTGGAGATGGCCGAGGCGAGCGGACTGCAACGGCTGCCGGCCGGTGTCTTCGCGCCCCTGACGGCCTCCACGTACGGCTCGGGAGAGCTGCTGCGGGCCGCGCTGGACGCGGGCGCCCGCACGATCGTCTTCGGTGTCGGAGGCAGCGCCACGACCGACGGTGGCGCCGGAATGCTGTCGGCGCTCGGGGCGCGGTTCCTGGACGAGGACGGCGAACCGGTACCGCCGGGCGGCGGCGGCCTCGCCGGCGTGGCCCGCGCGGACCTGTCCGGCCTGGACCCGCGTCTGTCCTCGGTCGACCTGGTTCTCGCCAGCGACGTCGACAACCCGCTGACCGGCCCCAAGGGCGCACCGGCCGTGTACGGCCCGCAGAAGGGCGCCTCGCCGGACGACGTGGCGGTCCTGGACGCCGCTCTCGCCCACTTCGCGAAGGTCCTGGAGGCCGAGGTCGGCCCGCGCGCGGCGGAGTACGCCGTGGCGCCGGGCGCCGGGGCCGCCGGCGGCATCGGATACGGCGCGCTGCTGCTCGGCGCCCGGTTCCGCCCCGGCATCGAGGTCATGCTCGACGTCCTCGGCTTCGCGCCCGCCGTGGAGCGGGCGTCACTGGTCATCACCGGCGAGGGCTCGCTGGACGAGCAGACGCTGCACGGGAAGGCGCCGGCCGGGGTGGCCGCGGCCGCGCGTGCCGCCGGCAAGGAGGTCGTGGCGGTGTGCGGGCGGCTGGCCCTGCCGCCGGCGGCGCTGGGCGGGGCGGGGATCCGGCGGGCGTATCCGCTGACGTCCATGGAACCGGACGTGGTGAAGTGCATCGCGGACGCCGGACCGATCCTGGAACGCGTCGCGGAACAGATCGCCCGTGACTTCCTGACCTGAGCCGCCACGCGCCCGCCGAGACGCCCCGCCTCGTCTCCCGGCCCACCGAGCGGGGTGGTGGGTGCGGACAGCGGGCTCAGGGGCCCATGGGCGTGGACACGGCAGAGGGCCCCGGACCGAGCACGGTCCGGGGCCCTCTGCCGTTGCGGTTACGGCAGCTGCGCCGCCCTCGCCTCGCGGCGGTTGTCGCGGATGTTGTTCACCCGGCGGGCCGTGGCGAACAGGGGGATCACCGCGCCCATCACCAGCTGCAGCGCACAGCCGGTCTGGAGCAGGAGCTGGCCGCCGGGGGCGTCGAAGGCCCAGGCCGCCAGGAGCCCCATCGAGAGGACGATCCAGGACAGCATCGCCCCGGCGAGGCGGCCGCGCGGCTTCGGGTACTCGACCCGGCTCACCATCAGCCAGGCCGTACCGAGGATCGCGAGCAGCGTGGCGAAGAAGGGCAGCTCCAGCAGCACGATCGAGACGACCGTGAGCGCACCGAACGGCGACGGCATGCCCTGGAACATGCCGTTCGGCGGGGTCACGCAGCTGAACCGGGCCAGCCGCAGCACCACCGCCAGCAGCACGACCACCGCTCCGACCGCGGCCACCTTCTGGTACGCGTCGTCGGCCACCATGCCGTAGACGAGCACGAAGTACGCGGGGGCCAGGCCGAAGCTGACCAGGTCCGAGAGGTTGTCCAGCTCGGCGCCCATGGGGGAGGAGCGCAGCTTGCGCGCCACGAGGCCGTCGAACAGGTCGAAGACCGCCGCGCAGAGCATGAGGATGACCGCGGTGGCGGCGCTGTGCCGCGCCATGCCCGCCGACTGGTCGTCCCCGGTGAGGTGCGGGATCAGGATCCCGGTGGTGGTGAAGTACACCGCCATGAAGCCGCACGTGGCGTTGCCCAGCGTGAGGGTGTCCGCTATCGAGAGGCGGAGAGAGAGCGGCATCTCCTCCTCGTCGTCGCCGGCCTCGTCGGCCTCGGGCACCCAGCCCGCCTGGGTCTCCGGATCAATCACGGTCAATGCGAGTCACCCCAGCCACGGTCTTCTGCCCGACCTCGACCGCGACCTCCACGCCTTCGGGCAGGTAGATGTCGACGCGCGAGCCGAAGCGGATCAGACCGATGCGGTCGCCCTGCTCGACCTTCGTGCCCTGCGGGACGTAGGGCACGATGCGACGGGCCACCGCGCCGGCGATCTGGATCATCTCGATGTCGCCGAGTTCGGTGTCGAAATGCCAGACTACGCGCTCGTTGTTCTCGCTCTCCTTGTTGAAGGCGGGAACGAAGCCACCGGGGATGTGCTCCACCGACGTCACGGTGCCGGACAGCGGAGCCCGGTTGACGTGGACGTTGAGCGGGCTCATGAAGATCGCGACGCGGGTGCGGCCGTCCTTCCACGGCATGATGCTCTGCACCACACCGTCGGCGGGGGAGATGACACGGCCCTGGGCGATCTCACGCTCGGGGTCGCGGAAGAACCACAGCATGCCCGCCGCGAGCGCGGTGGCGGGCACGGCGACTGCCTTCGCGGCGCCGGAGCGACGGGCGCGCAGGAGGCTGACGGCTGCGGTGGCGACGGTCGGGAGAAGCCACGGCGATGCTCCGCGCGCGAGGCGTACGCCGGCCAGGCTGTCTCGATGTGCAGAGGTTTGGCTGTGGGGCATGGATGACCTTCGTAGCGGATGATGCCGCGCGGGAAATGGGGACGGCGGCTTTCCGGGATCGTACCGGTCGTGGCCTACAACTGGGCAAGCCAGGAAGACGAGTCGGCGGCCGAAGACCGCTGACGGGGTGTGATCTTCTTCTCGAAGAAAACACCCCGTACCCGGACAATCAGCCCTGGAATCGATACTCTTCGAGCAACCTTCGCCCGATGATCATTTTCTGGATCTCGGCGGTACCTTCGCCGATCAGCAGCATCGGCGCCTCGCGGTAGAGGCGTTCGATCTCGTACTCCTTGGAGAATCCGTAGCCGCCGTGGATCCGGAAGGCGTCCTCCACGACCTCCTTGCAGTACTCGGAGGCGAGGTACTTCGCCATCCCGGCCTCGAGGTCGTTTCGTTCCCCGGAGTCCTTTTTGCGTGCCGCGTTGACCATCATGGCATGCGCGGCCTCGACCTTGGTGGCCATCTCCGCGAGCTTGAACTGGATGGCCTGGTGCTGGGCGATCGGCTTGCCGAAAGTGTGACGCTGCTGGGCGTACCGGACGCCCAGTTCGAACGCACGCTGTGCGACACCGCAGCCACGCGCCGCCACGTTGACGCGGCCGACCTCGACTCCGTCCATCATTTGGTAAAAACCTCGGCCGGTGACCCCGCCGAGCACCCGATCGGCCGGAATCCGGAGCCCGTCCATGATCAGCTCGGTGGTGTCGACGCCCTTGTAGCCCATCTTGTCGATCTTGCCCGGGATGGTGAGGCCGGGGCGGACCTCTCCGAAGCCGGGCTCCTTCTCGATCAGGAAGGTCGTCATCGACTTGTGGGGCTTGGCGGCTGCCTCTTCAGGGGAGTGGCCTTCGTCACTCCGGACGAGGACGGCGACGAGGGACGACGTGCCGCCGTTCGTCAGCCACATCTTCTGGCCGTTCAGGACGTACTCCTCGCCGTCCTTCACCGCCTTCGAGGTGATCGCCGACACGTCCGAGCCCAGGGCGGGCTCCGACATCGAGAACGCGCCCCGGATGTCACCGGCCGCCATGCGCGGCAGGAAGTGGTCCTTCTGCTCCTGCGTGCCGTGCTGCTTGAGCATGTACGCCACGATGAAGTGCGTGTTGATGATCCCGGAGACGGACATCCAGCCCCGGGCGATCTCCTCGACGCAGAGCGCGTACGTCAGGAGGGACTCGCCCAGGCCGCCGTACTCCTCGGGGATCATCAGGCCGAAGAGGCCGAGCTCCTTGAGGCCGTCGACGATCTGCTGGGGATACTCGTCACGGTGCTCCAGCTCGGTGGCGACCGGGAGGATCTCCTTGTCCACGAAGTCGCGGACGGTGGAGAGGATCTCCTGCTGGACGTCGGTCAGACCGGCGGTCTGGGCGAGACGGGCCATCGCTTACTTCCCCTGTTCCTTGAGCTCGGGGCGGCCCGGCTGCTCGCCGCCGCGCTCCTTGATGTACGTCTCGGTCGGCACCATCACCTTGCGGCGGAAGACGCACACCAGCGTGCCGTCCTGCTTGTAGCCCTTGGTCTCGACGTAGACGATCCCGCGGTCGTTCTTCGACTTGGAGGGCCACTTGTCGAGCACGGTGGTCTGGCCGTAGACCGTGTCGCCGTGGAAGGTCGGCGCCACGTGCTTGAGCGACTCGATCTCCAGGTTGGCGATCGCCTTGCCGGAGATGTCCGGCACGCTCATGCCGAGCAGCAGCGAGTAGATGTAGTTCCCGACCACCACGTTCTTGCCGAAGTCCGTCGTCTTCTCGGCGTAGTTGGTGTCCATGTGGAGCGGGTGGTGGTTCATGGTGAGGAGACAGAACAGGTGGTCGTCGTACTCCGTGACCGTCTTCCCGGGCCAGTGCTTGTACGTCGCCCCGACCTCGAACTCCTCGTACGTGCGTCCGAACTGCATCGCCTAGGCCTCCGGGATCTCGAACTTCGACGTGCGCTGCATGCCGGCGGCCCGGCCCTTGCCGGAGATGACCAGGGCCATCTTGCGGCTGGCCTCGTCGATCATCTCGTCGCCGAGCATCGCGGAGCCCTTCTTGCCGCCCGCCTCGGACGTGTAGTAGTCGTACGCGTCCAGGATCAGCTCGGCGTGGTCGTAGTCCTCCTGCGACGGCGAGAAGATCTCGTTGGACGCCTCGACCTGGCCCGGGTGCAGCACCCACTTGCCGTCGAAGCCGAGGGCCGCGGCGCGCTGGGCGACCGCGCGGTAGCCCTCCACGTTGCGGATCTGGAGGTAGGGGCCGTCGATCGCCTGGAGGTTGTTGGCGCGGGCGGCCATCAGGATCTTCATCAGGATGTAGTGGTAGGCGTCCGCCGGGTAGCCGGGCGGCTGCTCGCCCACCACCAGCGACTTCATGTTGATGGACGCCATGAAGTCGGCCGGGCCGAAGATGATCGTCTCGACACGCTGGGACGCGGTGGCGATCTCGTTGACGTTGTTGAGGCCCTGCGCGTTCTCGATCTGCGCCTCGATGCCGATCTTGCCGACCTCGAAGCCCATGGTCTTCTCGATCTGGGTGAGGAGCAGGTCCAGCGCGACCACCTGCTGGGCGGTCTGCACCTTCGGCAGCATGATGCAGTCGAGGTTCTGGCCGGCGCCCTCGACGACCGTGACGACATCGCGGTACGTCCACTCGGTCGTCCAGTCGTTGACGCGCACCACCCGCGTCTTGCCCGTCCAGTCACCCTCGTTGAGGAACTTCACGATGGTGTGCCGCGCCCCGGGCTTGGCGAGCGGCGCGCACGCGTCCTCCAGGTCCAGGAAGACCTGGTCCGCCGGGAGACCCTGGGCCTTCTCCAGGAAGCGGGGGTTCGAGCCGGGCACGGCCAGGCAGGAGCGCCGCGGGCGGAGCCGGTTGACGGGCGTGGTCATGCGGGGACCTCCAGGGGGTCGAGCTTGTTCGCTTTCCGGATCTCGTCGACGATGCGGCCGATGATTCCGGTGATGTCGAAGTCCTTCGGGGTGAAGACCGCGGCCACTCCGGCTTCCCTGAGCTGCTCGGCGTCACCATTCGGGATGATGCCACCGGCGATGACGGGTATATCTGTGGCACCGGCCACACGGAGTCGTTCCAGGACGTCCGGGACCAGCTGGGCGTGCGAGCCGGACAGGATCGACAGGCCCACCGCGTGCACGTCCTCGGCCAGGGCCGCGTCCACGATCTGCTCGGGTGTCAGCCGGATGCCCTGGTACACCACTTCGAAGCCGGCGTCCCGGGCCCGTACGGCGATCTGCTCGGCGCCGTTGGAGTGCCCGTCGAGACCCGGCTTGCCGACCAGGAACCTCAGCTTGCCGCTGCCCAGGTCGCGGGCGGTGGCGTCCACCTTCGCCCGCACCTCGGCCAGCGCCGAGCCCGCCTCGACGGGGACCGCGACGGGAGCGGAGGAGACCCCGGTGGGTGCCCGGAACTCGCCGAACACCTCCCGCAGCGCGCCCGCCCACTCGCCGGTCGTGACTCCGGCACGGGCGCACTCCAGGGTGGCCTCCATGAGGTTGCCGGTGCCCTTGGCGGCCTCCTTCAGCCGCTCCAGCGCCTTGCAGGGGCGCGGGTGGTTGAACGGCGGCTGGTAGCGCGTGTCGCGCCAGCGGCCGATCGCCGCCACCACCCGGGCCTCGACGGCCGGGTCGACCGTCTGGATCGCGGTGTCCAGGTCGGCCGTGAGCGGGTTGGGTTCGGTCGTCTCGAAGATGTTGACGCCGACGATCTTCTCCCGCCCGGACTCGATCCGGCCCCGGCGCTCCGCGTGCGAGGAGACCAGCTGCGACTTCAGATAGCCGGACTCGACGGCGGCCATCGCGCCGCCCATCTCCTGGATCCGGTCGATCTCGGCCAGGGAGTCCTCGACCAGCTGGGCGACCTTCGCCTCGATGACGTGCGAGCCCTCGAAGATGTCCTCGTACTCCAGCAGGTCGCTCTCATGGGCGAGCACCTGCTGGATGCGCAGCGACCACTGCTGGTCCCAGGGCCGGGGCAGGCCGAGGGCCTCGTTCCACGCGGGCAGCTGAACGGCGCGCGCGCGGGCGTCCTTCGACAGCGTCACGGCGAGCATCTCGAGGACGATCCGCTGGACGTTGTTCTCCGGCTGCGCCTCGGTCAGACCCAGCGAGTTGACCTGGACGCCGTACCGGAAACGGCGCTGCTTGGGGTTCTCGATGCCGTACCGCTCGCGGGTGACCCTGTCCCAGATGCGGCCGAACGCGCGCATCTTGCACATCTCCTCGACGAAGCGGACGCCCGCGTTCACGAAGAAGGAGATCCGCGCGACCACATCGCCCATCCGCTCCTGCGGCACCTGGCCGGAGTCACGGACGGCGTCCAGCACCGCGATGGCCGTGGACATCGCGTACGCGATCTCCTGGACCGGCGTGGCGCCCGCCTCCTGCAGGTGGTAGCTGCAGATGTTGATCGGGTTCCACTTCGGCATGTGGGAGACCGTGTAGGCGATCATGTCCGTCGTCAGCCGGAGCGACGGCCCCGGCGGGAAGACATGCGTCCCCCGGGACAGGTACTCCTTGACGATGTCGTTCTGGGTCGTGCCCTGGAGCTTGGTGATGTCGGCGCCCTGCTCCTCGGCGACGACCTGGTAGAGCGCCAGCAGCCACATGGCGGTGGCGTTGATCGTCATCGAGGTGTTCATCTGCTCCAGGGGGATGTCCTGGAACAGCCGGCGCATGTCACCGAGGTGCGAGACGGGTACGCCCACCCGGCCGACCTCGCCGCGGGCGAGGATGTGGTCGGGGTCGTAGCCGGTCTGCGTCGGCAGGTCGAACGCCACCGACAGGCCGGTCTGGCCCTTGTCGAGGTTGCGCCGGTACAGCTCGTTGGACGCCTCGGCCGTGGAGTGCCCGGCATACGTGCGCATGAGCCACGGCCGGTCCTTCTCCCTCGGCGCCTGCGGCACGGAATCCCGCCCGCCGTCGGCGATCTGACGCTCAGTCATCTATGACCTCGGGTGTCTCAGATGTTGCGGAAGCGGTTGATGGCGTCGAGGTGCTTGGCGCGCATCTCCTCGTCGCGCACGCCGAGGCCTTCCTCGGGGGCCAGGCACAGGACGCCGACCTTGCCCTGGTGGAGGTTGCGGTGCACGTCGTAGGCGGCCTGGCCGGTCTCCTCCAGGGAGTAGACCTTCGACAGGGTGGGGTGGATCTTGCCCTTCGCGATCAGCCGGTTGGCCTCCCAGGCCTCGCGGTAGTTGGCGAAGTGCGAGCCGATGATCCGCTTCAGGGACATCCACAGGTAGCGGTTGTCGTACTCGTGGTTGTAGCCGGAGGTGGAGGCGCAGGTGACGATCGTGCCGCCCTTGCGGGTGACGTAGACGGAGGCGCCGAAGGTCTCGCGGCCGGGGTGCTCGAAGACGATGTCGACGTCCTCGCCGCCGGTCAGTTCACGGATGCGCTTGCCGAAGCGCTTCCACTCGCGCGGGTCCTGCTCGTGCTCGTTCTTCCAGAACCTGAAGTCCTCGGCGTTGCGGTCGATGATCGCCTCGGCGCCCATGGACCGGCAGATCTCCGCCTTCTGCGGCGAGGACACGACACAGATCGGGTTGGCGCCGCCGGCCAGCGCGAACTGGGTGGCGTAGGAGCCGAGTCCGCCGCTCGCGCCCCAGATGAGGACGTTGTCGCCCTGCTTCATGCCGGCGCCGTTGCGGGAGACCAGCTGGCGGTAGGCGGTGGAGTTGACCAGGCCCGGGGCGGCGGCCTCCTCCCAGCTGAGGTGGTTGGGCTTGGGCATCAGCTGGTTGGACTTGACCAGCGCGATCTCGGCGAGCCCGCCGAAGTTGGTCTCGAAGCCCCAGATGCGCTGCTCGGGGTCGAGCATGGTGTCGTTGTGGCCGTCGGACGACTCCAGTTCCACGCTCAGGCAGTGCGCGACGACCTCGTCACCGGGGTTCCAGGCGTTGACGCCCGGGCCGGTGCGCAGGACGACGCCCGCGAGGTCGGAGCCGATGATGTGGTACGGCAGGTCGTGCCGCTTGGTCAGCTCGCTGAGCCGGCCGTAGCGCTCCAGGAAGCCGAACGTGGACATCGGCTCGAAGATCGAGGTCCAGACCGAGTTGTAGTTGACGCTCGATGCCATGACGGCGACCAGGGCCTCGCCCGGGCCCAGCTCGGGCAGGGCCACCTCGTCGAGGTGGGTGGACTTGCGCGGGTCCTTGTCGCGGGTCTCCAGACCCGCGAACATCTCCGTCTCGTCCTTGTGCACGGTGATCGCGCGGTACGACTCGGGCAGCGGCAGGGCGGCGAAGTCGGCCGGCGTCGAGTCCGGCGACTGGATCGCGTCGAGAATGGCCTGAGTGGTCACGGTGTTGCCTCCGGCGGTTCTGCGCCCCTTGAGGGAAGGGGTGCTGAGGGTTACGTCGGTGCTGCTGAGGGTTTTGGGAAGGTGCCGTCGGTTCGGCGTGGGTGGTGCTTCGGCAGCGCTTTGTGGCGCGGGAGGTTGCCTGTGACGCAGGCGTCCGGCGGGCGGGCTGGTGGGCTCGCCGGGACAGGCCGGACACCCATCAACGTATGACACCGCGTGTCAGGTGGCAAGGCACTGAGTGCCAGAACTTGCTCTCAGATGAAATCTTTACGTAACAAATGAGCGATGATCGATCAAACCTACTGGCCGGTAGGGTAAGGTGTCCCGACTTGCGGAGGTCGTCCGGATGTCAGAGTGGCTCGGCCGGACGGTTAGAGAGGTGCCCGGCACGCAGTGCCATCGCGTGCGGCAGCCGGAACCGGACCTCGGGGCCGATCGGGTGACGGGGAACGCCCTCCCGCGCCTCGGCGGCGGGATTCTCACCGACCAGGCGTCGACGCGCCCTGAGAGGGGCGCGGAACTGTGTCGATCCGCGGCTCCGCCGCGTGGGCGCGGCGAACCACCACGACGCCACACCCGCCCAGGGGGGCACGTCGTGGCACCCGCCGGGCGCTCAACGCTCCTTGAGCGCCTGTTCGATGGTGCGCATCACCTCGTGGAGCGGGGCGTCGGTCCGGGCCACCGTCACCAGCACCTCGCCCTGCGAGGTCACGGTGGCCGGCGTGGTGGACCGGGGCGGGGTCTCCCGGCCCGCTCCGATGCCCGTCCCGAACGTCTTGCGCACGATCGCGAAGGCGTGGTCGAGCTGTGCCTCCACATCTCCCTGGCCGCCGGCCCGCAGCCAGCGCCGCAGCACGTGGTTGTGGGCGGTGACCACCGCCGACGCGGCGACCTCGGCCAGCAGCGGGTCGTCGTTCGCGTCGTCCGCGTGCGCGTGCTCGTCGAAGTGGCCGAGGAGGTAGCGGGTGAAGAGGCGCTCGTAGCGGGCCACCGAGGCGATCTCGGCCTCGCGGAGGGTGGGTACCTCGCGGGTGAGCTTGTAGCGGGCGACCGAGATGTCCGGCCGGACCGCGTACATCTTCATGACTTCCTTGATGCCACGGCACACGGTGTCGAGCGGGTGCTCGTGCGCCGGGGCCGCGTTGAGCACGGCCTCCGCACGGATCAGCGTGTCGTCGTGGTCCGGGAAAATGGCCTCTTCCTTGGAGCGGAAGTGGCGGAAGAAGGTGCGACGGGCGACCCCGGCCGCGGCCGCGATCTCGTCGACGGTGGTCGCCTCGTACCCCTTGGTCGCGAACAGCTCCATCGCGGCGGCCGCCAGTTCTCGGCGCATCTTGAGCCGCTGGGCTGCCGCGCGACTGCCCGCGGCACTTTCCGGCGCGTCGGACGTGGCTGGTGTACGTGAGGACCTGGCGGGCTGGGGCATGCCCCGAACGTACTGCATGTGCGCAGCTTGATGGGCGTGACCGGGGTTTCCCCCGCCTGTGAAGGGCGGGGGACCTCCGGGCCGGGCGGGCGGGGGAGGGTCTGGCGGGGCGGGCGGGGGAGAGCTGTGGCGGGCGGGCGGCGGACCGCTGCCCGGGTCGAGCAGCCCGCCCCAGTCCCGCTCGTCCCGGTACCAGTCGCCGAGGCCCTCAGCGGCGGGCATATTCGCGGAAGCCACGGCCGGTCTTGCGGCCGAGGCAGCCCGCGGCCACCAGGTGCTCCAGGAGCGGCGCGGGCGCCAGCCCCGGATCGCGGAACTCCCGGTGCAGGACCTTTTCGATCGCGAGCGACACGTCGAGGCCGACCACGTCCAGCAGCTCGAACGGGCCCATCGGGTAGCCGCCGCCGAGCTTCATCGCCGCGTCGATGTCGTCGAGCGAGGCGTAGTGCTCCTCGACCATCTTGATCGCGTTGTTGAGGTACGGGAACAGCAGCGCGTTCACGATGAACCCGGCCCGGTCACCGCAGTCGACGGCGTGCTTCCTGATGTTCGCGCAGACCTCGCGGACGGTCGCGTGGACGTCCTCGCCGGTCAGCACGGTACGGACGACCTCGACCAGCTTCATGGCCGGCGCCGGGTTGAAGAAGTGCATGCCGATCACGTCCTGCGGACGCGAGGTGGCCCGGGCGCAGGCCACGACCGGCAGCGAGGAGGTCGTGGTGGCCAGGACCGCGCCGGGCTTGCAGACCTTGTCCAGAGTGGCGAACAGCTGCCGCTTGACCTCCAGGTCCTCGGCGACCGCCTCGACGGCCAGGTCGACGTCGGCGAAGGCGTCGTAGGAACCCGCGGCGCTGATCAGGTCCAGGGTCTGGGCGGCGGCCTCGGCGGTCATCCGCCCCTTGCCGACCGAGCGGTCCAGGGACTTGCCGATGCGGGCCTTGGCGGCCTGTGCCTTCTCCTCGCTGCGGGCGGCCAGCACGACCTGGTAGCCGGCCTTGGCGAAGACCTCGGCGATCCCGGAGGCCATGGTGCCGGAGCCGGCCACCCCGACCGAGCGGACCGGGCGGCCCTGGGTGAGGGCGGCGCCGTCCAGCGGGGTCAGCGCGTCCCGGACGACCGTGGCGCTGCCGGGGGCCTCGTAGGTGTAGAAGCCGCGCCCGGACTTGCGGCCGGTCAGGCCCGCCTCGCTGAGCTGCTTGAGCACGGGGGCCGGGGCGTGCAGCCGGTCGCGGGACTCGGCGTACATGGCCTCGAGGACCGTCCGCGCGGTGTCGATGCCGATCAGGTCGAGCAGGGCGAGCGGGCCCATCGGCAGGCCGCAGCCGAGCCGCATGGCCGCGTCGATGTCCTCCCGGGAGGCATACTTGGCCTCGTACATCGAGGCGGCCTGGTTGAGGTAACCGAACAGCAGCCCGTCCGCGACGAACCCGGGGCGGTCGCCGACCGCGACCGGTTCCTTGCCCAGTTCCAGTGCGAGGTCGGTGACCGCGGCGACCGCGCTCGGGGCGGTGAGCACCGAGGAGACGACCTCGACCAGCTTCATCGCCGGGGCCGGGTTGAAGAAGTGCAGGCCGAGGACGCGCTCGGGACGTGCCGAGTCGGCGGCCAGCCGGGTCACGGAGAGCGCGTTGGTACCGGTGGCCAGGATGGTCTCGGGACGGACGATGCCGTCCAGCTCGCGGAAGATCTGGTGCTTGATCTCGTACGACTCCGGGACCACCTCGATGACGAGGTCGGCGTCGGCCGCGGCCGTCAGGTCGGTGCCGGTGCGGACCCGGGCGAGGACGTCGGTGCGTTCCTGCTCGGTCAGCCTGCCGCGGGCCACGGCACGGGCCGTGGAGGCTTCCAGGGCGGCGAGGGAGCCGGCGGCCTGGGCCTCGCTGATGTCGATGCCGATCACCTCGCGGCCGGCCCTTGCGAGGACCTCGGTGATACCGGTGCCCATGGTGCCGAGGCCGACCACGGCGACGGTCCTGAGCGGGGACAGGGAGGGGTCGGACTGGGGAGTGGCCATCGCGGGACTCCAGGAATGAGGGTGACGACTGGAAACGCCCCCCGGTGCGCCGAAGGGGCGCACCGGGTGCGTGGAGAGCTGCAAGGGAGCTGCGTGAATGCGGGTGTTGCCGGGCTGCTGGCGCACACGCCCGGTGCCGTCGCCGCAGGCGTGCACACGCCTGGGAGCGGCTGATCCCGACCGGCCCTGTCCCGGAGCCGAGTCGTGCGTACGGTACGAGGTACCGAACCGACCTGATGCTCACGACGGCTGCGTCACCAAACCGGAATGAGCGTTAGTGCGAGTGGGTGACTCGCTCGATTGAGCTTAACCGGCGGGTAACGAGCGCGCCAGCCCCCCGACTTTGTGATGTACGTCCCTCCGCTCCCGCAACCCCTCTACGCTGGGCTTCGTGGACGAAGAGTTGCGATCGCTCACGGAGCGTCTGCGCCAGGAGTCGCAGGGAACGGTCGCCTACGACCGGCTGCTGGCGACCGAGGACCCCGACGAGCTGGCGGAGGTGCTCATCGCCGCCGGACAGCCCCTGTGGGCCAGGGAGTTGGCGGCGTACCGCCTGGGGACGGCCGGCGACCGGCGCGCCTTCGAGACCCTGGTCCTCCTCCTGAACCACCGCGATCCACCGCGGTGCGCCTCCGCCGCGCACGCCCTCGCCCGCCTGCGGGACCCGCGCACCGCCCGCGCCGCCGCCGCTCTCGCCACCAACGAACTCCGGGTCGCCTACGCCCTGCACCCGGTCCGTCTCCTGGTCGTGCTCCGCGCCCCGGAGTCCGTGCCGGCCCTCATCACCACCCTGGAGCGCCGGCTGCGCCCGCACGACCCCTACCGCAAGGTCGCCCTCGCCTGTGTGGAGGGCCTGGGCACCCTGGGCGACACCCGTGCCCGCCGCGTCCTGAGCGAGGCGCTGGCCCACCCCACCCTCGCCGAGGCCGCGGTCCAGGCCCTGTCCCACATCCCTAGGCCACGGTGAGGCCGCCGTTTTTGACGTACCGCACCTCGGGCACGGGCACCCCGTCGACCTCGTACGGCTCCTCGGCGCCGTCGGGCCGGAAGCCCGCCGTCTCGTAGAACCGCCGGGCCCGCGCGTTCCCCTTCAGCACCCACAGGTACACGCGCCTGTACCGGGCGCACTGCTCGAGCACCGTCTCCAGCAGCCGCCGACCGGCCCCGGTGCCGACATGGGCCGGGTCGAGGTAGATCGCGTACAACTCGGCGTCCCCGGTGCGTACTTCGCCGTCCCGGTACGGCCCGTGCGCGGCCCAGCCGACGATCTCGCCGCCCTGCTCGGCGACCAGGTCCGTCACTCCGTCCTCGCCGTCCCGGAACCGGGCCCGCCGCCGCTCGGCGTCCCGCTCGACACTGAGTCCGTCCAGGAAGGGCTGCGGCATGAGCCCCCGGTAGGCGTACTGCCAGCCCCGGACGCGTATCTCCGAGACCCGGTCACAGTCGTCGAGGGCCATCGGTCGGATGCGGAGGGAGTCGTCGGTCATGACGGCACCCTAGGAAGCGAACGGGTCCGGCCGCCCGGTGTTCCGCTCAGTCCGCCACGACCGCGAAGGCCTCGATCTCCATCAGGAACCGGGGCGCGACGAGTGCGGCCACCTGGATCGCGGACGACGCCGGGAGGCGGTCGTCGGGTATGTGTGCGGCGCGCGCCTCGCGGACGGCCGGCATGTGTGCCATGTCCGTGACGAAGTAGGTGAGCTTGACGACGTCGTCGAAGCCGGCGCCGGCCGCCGCCAGGCAGCGGCTCAGGTTCTCGAAGACCTGGCGGGCCTGGGCGGCCGGGTCGCCCTCGCCGACGAGCTTGCCGTGCTCGTCCAGCGGCAGCTGGCCGGAGACGGCGACGAACCGGCCGGTGGCCGCCACCACATGGCTGTACTGGGCGGCCGGGGCGACGCCGTCGGGGGCGGTGATGCGGGTCGGGTCAGTCATGCGTCCATGGTGGACCATGGGTCTGACAACGCCCCCGACGGTTGGTCAGGACCGGTTCAGCCGCGGAACCCCAGCAGCCCGTGCAGGGTCGAGCCGCGCGACGACGTGGACGCCGCCTTCGTGCTCAGGGGCTTCGGGTCCGGGGTCTTCCGGCAGACCGCGTCGGCGGTGCCGTCGCCGTGCGGGACCCTGCCGTCGGCCAGGTAGGCGGCGAGGTAGTCGTCCAGGCAGCTGTTGCCGCTCAGCGTGATGCCGTGGTTGCCGCCGCCCTGTTCGACGACCAGGCTGGAGCCGGCCAGCAGCCGGTGGGCCGTGACACCGCCCTGGTAGGGCGTGGCCGCGTCGTCCGTGGCCTGGAAGAGAAGGGTCGGCGGGAGCTTGCCGTTGGCGATGGTCGGCGGCTTCAGCGCGGACGTCGGCCAGGAGGTGCACGCCGCGTTGTACCAGGCGTTGTTCCAGACCATGAACGGTGCCTTCTCGTAGGCCGCCCAGTTGTCCTTGCGCCACTGGTTCCAGTCCCGCGGCCAGGAGGCGTCCCGGCACTGGACGGCCGCGTAGACGCTGTAGCCGTTCTCGCCCGAGGCGTCGACGGCCGCGAAGTTCTGGTACGCCTCGACCAGCGCCGCCGTCTTCTTGCCGTTGACGTAGGCGGAGAACGCCTCCGCCAGGTAGGGCCAGTAGCCGTTGTAGTAGCCGCCCGGGATGAAGGTGTCCTCCAGTTCGGCGGCGCCCACCTTGCCGCCCGCCGGCTTCTTCGCCAGCGCCGCCCGCATGGTGTACCACCTGGCCTCGACCTGCTTCGGGTCGGTGCCGAGCTTGTAGGTGGAGTCGTACTTCGCGATCCACGCCATCAGGGCGCGGTGGCGGTCGTCGAACGCGTAGTCCTGGCCGAGGTTGTCGTCGTACCAGACACCTGTCGGGTCCACGATCGAGTCCAGGACCAGGCGGTGGATCCGCTCCGGGTGCAGCTTCGCGTAGACGGCGCCCAGGTACGTGCCGTACGAGTAGCCGAAGTAGCTGATCCGGCCGGCTCCGAGGGCCTGGCGGATGGAGTCCATGTCCTGTGCCGCGCTGACCGTGTCGAGGTACGGCAGCAGGCTCGCGTACTTCTTGCCGCAGGCCGCCGCGAACGACTGCACGCGCTTGAGGTTCGCCTCTTCCAGGGCGGGCGTGGCCGGCACCGAGTCGGGGCGCACCGGGTCGAAGTAGCCCGGCGCGCAGTCGATCGCCGGGCTGCTCCGGCCCACGCCACGCGGGTCGAAGCCGATGACGTCGTACTGGGCCGCCACCTTCTTCGGCAGCGTGGAGGCGACGAAGCCGGCGAGGCTCAGCCCGCTGCCGCCGGGGCCACCGGGGTTGACCAGCAGCGGGCCCTGGTAGGTGGACGCGGTGTGCGGGACGCGGGAGAGGGCGAGCGTGATCTGCTTCCCGCCCGGGTTCCGGTGGTCGAGGGGCGCCTTGACGGTGCCGCACTGCAGCGTCGGATAGTCGGTGGTGCCGCACTTCTTCCAGGCCACCGAGGGTGCCTGGACGGCGGCTCGGGCGGTGGCGCTCGCGGGCAGGGCGGTGAACGACCCGGCCACGACGGCGGCGGCGGCGCACAGCACGGCTGCGCGTGTTCGCATGGGGTCCTCCCAGGACGGAGGTGACGCGGACCGCACGTGTCACGGTCCTCGCCGCATCGTCCCGGGAACAGCACCCGGAAGAACCTGTTCTGACGATTATTGACCCAATTGGGCCGAGGGTTGCGCTCGAACGCTCCCAGCTGTGAACGCCTCGGTCGCGAACGCTCTCAGAGCAGCGTGAGTTGCGTCGGCTCCGGCAGCGCGGGCTCCTCCTCCGCCGTCGGTCCCGGCATCCGGCGGGGGGTGCCGGCGCGGTTCGGCCCGATGCCGTACTCCTCGGCCAGCTCGTGCACCTGACGGGTGATCCGGCGCTGGTACCACTTGGGCGCGTAGGCGCCCTCCGCGTACAGCCGCTCGTAGCGCCGGACGAGGTGCGGATGGCGGGCCGCGAGCCAGCTCATGAACCACTCGCGGGCGCCGGGGCGCAGATGCAGCACCAGGGGCGTCACGGAGGTGGCCCCGGCGGCCGCGATCGCCCGCACGGTGGCCCGCAGTTGGGCCGGGTGGTCGCCCAGGAAGGGGATCACGGGCGCCATCAGGACCCCGCACCCGATGCCGGCCTCGGTGAGGGCCCGCACCACGTCCAGGCGGCGCTCGGGCGCCGGGGTGCCCGGCTCCACGGTGCGCCACAGCTCGGGGTCGACGAAGCCGACCGAGACCGAGATGCCGACGTCCGTGACGTCGGCCGCGCGCCGCAGCAGGTCGAGGTCGCGCAGGATCAGCGTGCCCTTGGTGAGGATCGAGAAGGGGTTCGCGTGGTCGGCCAGGGCCGAGATGATCCCCGGCATCAGCCGGTAGCGGCCCTCCGCGCGCTGGTAGCAGTCGACGTTGGTGCCCATCGCGATGTGGTCGCCCAGCCAGCGCCGTGAGCCCAGCTGGCGGCGGAGCAGATCGGGGGCGTTCACCTTGACCACGATCTGGGTGTCGAAGCCGATCCCGGTGTCGAGGTCCAGATAGCTGTGCGTCTTGCGCGCGAAACAGTAGACGCACGCGTGCGTGCAGCCCCGGTACGGGTTCACCGTCCACTCGAACGGCATCCGTGAGGCGCCCGGCACCCGGTTGATGATCGACCGTGCCCGCACCTCGTGGAACGTGATTCCCCGGAACTCAGGCGTGTCGAACGTGCGGGTCGTGACCGCGTCCGCGCCGAACAGCGCGGTGTCGGCCCGGCCGTGTTCGGCCTCCTCGGTGAGGTTCTCCCAGCGCATGACGCCTCCTCGGTAGCACTGCCCCCAGAATAGAACATCTGTTCCCATGATCGTGCGAACGATCCGTGGAGACCGCGCGCACACCGTTTCCGACCGCTTCCGGCACCCCGATTTGGGCGGCCGGGCGCCGGGGTGGTTGGCTTGCCCAAACCCCGAGAACTCAGGTGCTGGAGGAAGTCAATGGCGCAGGTCGAGGCCACTACGGAGCGGGTCGTCGCGGCGGACGCGGAGACGGTGTTCGACGCGCTCGCCGACTACAGCGGCACGCGCGCGAAGCTGCTGCCCCAGCACTTCAGCGAGTACGAGGTGCGCGAGGGCGGCGACGGCGAGGGCACCCTGGTCCACTGGAAGCTCCAGGCCACCAGCAAGCGCGTCCGCGACTGCCTCCTGGAGGTCAGCGAGCCCACCGACGGCGAGCTGGTCGAGAAGGACCGCAACTCCTCCATGGTCACCACCTGGCGCGTCACCCCGGCCGGCGAGGGCAGCTCCAGGGTCGTGGTGCACACCACCTGGCAGGGTGCCGGCGGTATCGGCGGCTTCTTCGAGAAGACCTTCGCCCCCAAGGGCCTCGGCCGGATCTACGACGAGGTGCTCGACAGGCTCGCCGCCGAGGTCGCGAAGTAGCCCCGATCCCACGGCGGTAGGCAACCGCCGGATGGACAGGGGGCGTTGAACCCCCTCACCGGTTCGAGTGGATCTCCGGCCCGACCGGTCTCGTGCCGTAACTCGTCGTGCTTGCCCACAGTTGTCGCCCTACGGGACATAAGGCGGGAACTGTGCGCAGGCGCGACGAGGGGAGCGGTACGTGGGGACGACTCTGGTGCAGTACGAGGAGCCGGCCGCGGCGCCTGCCGACGCCCCCGTACCCGAACCCGCGCCGGCCTCCGGACTCGGGCCGCGCCGCACCCGGTTGGTGTTCTGCGGGCTGATGCTCGCCCTGCTGCTGGCCGCCCTGGACCAGATGATCGTCGCCACCGCGCTCCCGAGGATCGTCGGCGAGCTGCACGGCCTGGACCGGATGTCCTGGGCGATCACCGCCTACCTGCTCACCTCCACCATCGGCCTCCCGGTCTACGGCAAGCTCGGCGACCTCATCGGCCGCAAGAGCGTCTTCCAGTTCGCGATCCTGGTCTTCGTCGTCGGCTCCGCGCTGGCCGGACGGGCGCAGAGCATGGACCAGCTGATCGCCTACCGCGCGGTGCAGGGCGTCGGCGCCGGCGGGCTGATGATCGGTGTCCAGGCGATCATCGCCGACATCGTGCCGCCCCGGCAGCGCGGCCGCTTCATGGGTCTGATCGGCGCCGCCTTCGGCCTCGCCTCCGTCGCCGGACCGCTGCTCGGCGGCTACTTCACCGACCACCTCTCCTGGCGCTGGTGCTTCTACGTCAACGTGCCCTTCGGCCTGGTCACCCTGGCCGTCGTCACGGCCGTGCTGAAGCTGCCCAAGCCCCGGGCCCGTGCCCGATTCGACGTCCTGGGCACCCTGTTGCTGGCCGCCGCCTCCACCTGCCTCGTCCTGCTGACCAGTTGGGGTGGTACGGAGTACGAGTGGGGCTCGCGTGTCATCCTCGGGCTCGGCGCCGGTGCCGTGGTCGCCACCGTGCTGTTCCTGATCGCCGAGCACCACGCGGTCGAACCCCTCATCCCGCTGCGGCTGTTCCGGGACTCCGTCTTCAACGTGACCGGACTCGTCGGACTGGTCGTCGGCGTCGCGCTGTTCGGCGCCGCCAGCTACCTGCCGACCTTCCTGCAGATGGTCGACGGCGCCTCGGCCACCGAGTCCGGGCTGCTGATGCTGCCGATGATGGGCGGGATCGTCGGCGCCTCGATCGTCTCCGGGCAGCTCATCAGCCACACCGGGCACTACCGGATCTTCCCGGTGCTCGGTGGGGCGCTGTCCGTGGTGGGCATGTGGCTGCTCTCCCGGCTCGAAGTCGACACCCCGCGCTGGCAGTACAGCATCTGGATGGCCGTGCTCGGCGCCGGCATCGGCATGGTGATGCCGGTGCTCGTCCTCGCCGTGCAGAACTCCGTACGGCCCGCCGACCTCGGCACCGCCACCAGCGCCAACAACTACTTCCGGCAGATCGGCGGCAGCGTCGGCGCCGCCGTCTTCGGCACCCTCTTCGCCGACCGGCTCACCGACGCCCTGCACAAACGTCTCCCCGCCCACGCCGGCGCCCGGCTGCCCGACCCCGAGTCCCTCACCCCGCAGCTCGTCCACGCGCTGCCCCCGGCGCTGCGCGACGCCTACATCCGCGCCTACGCCGACGCGATGCCCAGGATCTTCCTCTACCTGGTCCCGATGCTCGTGCTCGGTCTGCTCATCGCCTGCTTCCTCAAGGAGAAACCGCTGGTGTCCCACCCCACCGCAGAAACCGAGTCCGTCCCCGTGAACACCCCGATCCCGCAGGCACGCTCGCCGTACACCGGTGCCGGGATCCCGGTCTGCGGCACGGTGCAGCACCCCGACGGGACCGTGGTGCCCCGCGCCGCACTGACCCTCATCGACGCCGTCGGCCGGCAGATCGGCCGGGGTGCCAGCGGCGACGACGGACGGTACGCCCTGTCCACGCCCGGCTCCGGTTCGTACGTCCTGATCGCCGCCGCCGGCGGCCACCAGCCGCAGGCGGTCACCGTGACCGTCGGCGAGCGGCCCGTCGAACTCGACGTCGTCCTCGGCGGCGCCGGACGCCTCGCGGGCACCGTCCGCACCGCCGACGGCACACCCGTCCGCGACGCCACCGTCACGCTCACCAACGTGCAGGGCGAGGTCGTCGCCAGCACCCGCAGCGGACGCGAGGGCGGCTATGTCATCACTGAGCTGGTGGCCGGCGAGTACACCCTCGCCGCCAGCGCCCCCGCCTTCCGCCCGGCCGCCCTCCCGGTCACCGTGCAGGCATCGCGGGAGACCCGGCAGGACGTCGAGCTGGCGGGCGGCGCCGTGCTGAAGGGCACCGTCCGGGCCGGCGGCGGTCGGCCCGTCGAGGACGCGCGCGTGACCCTCCTCGACGCCGCCGGGAACGTCGTGGACACCCTCACCACCGGCGCCGACGGAACGTTCCGGTTCGTCGACCTCTCCTCCGGCGAGTACACCGTCATCGCCGCCGGTTACCCGCCGGTCGCCACGGTACTCCAGGTCGCGGGCGGCGGCCGCACCGAACGCGATCTCCAACTGGGGCACGAGGACTGAGCGGACGGGGCGCGAGCGCCGGCCGGACGGGGCGCGAGGGCGCGGACCTGCGCGCCGGTGCGCTCCGGTGAAACCAATTCCAGAATTGCCACACATCGCGACCGACGGCCACCGTACGGTAGTGGCTGGCGGCACAGATCTTTCGCGGAGCCGTGGGGAGAGAGGGCCTGGGCCATGGACCATGGCAGCGAGCGGGACACACCTCCCGGCCTCGGTGCCGGGGAGGGCGCGGCAGGCCGTGTCCCGCTGGCCGTGGTCGTCGTCGGCCGCGACGGGCGGGTCTCCCACTGGAGCACCGGCGCGCGCCGGCTCTTCGGCGCCGCCAGGGAACAGGCGATCGGCCGCTTGGCCCTGGACCTGCTGCCGGTCTCCGGGGCGCTCCCCGAGGACGACGAGATCACCCCGTACGGCGCCTACGCGGCCTACGACGGACTCGGCCCCGACCTGGAGTCCTCGCTCGACGGACGGCTGAACTTCCCCGCCGCGGGCCGCGCCCGGCTCACCGTGCCGGAGCACGACCGCGTCGATGTGCTCTGGTGGGCGTATCCGCTGGTCGGTCCCGGCGAGGAGCGGCTGCTGGTGCTCGCGGCGGACGCCGAGCGGCTGCGCCGGTCCGAGCGCGCCGAGGACGTGGCCTTCGAGCGCATCGCGCCCGGATTCGCCCTGCACACCGACTTCCCCGGCGCCGAGGAACTCGCCCGCCGGCTCCCCGAGATCCTGCCCAGCATGAGCGTCGACGAGAGCGCCCGGATCGTCGCCCAGGTACTGGAACTCGGTTATCCGATCCTGGAGTTCAGCCAGAACGACCGGGTCCCCGTCACCCCGGACTGGGGCGTCGCCCGGCGCGTCGAGCGCAAGGCCCGCCGGGAGCGCGCCGCCCGGGTGGCCGCCCAGGGCCTGCCGGTACCCGCCGACCTCACCGACGACGAGGGCGAGGACCTGGAGTACGCGGCCGTCCGTGAGCGCCTCGAATTCCTCAACGAGGTCAGCGGGAAGATCGGCACCTCGCTCGACCTGTCCCGGACCATCGTCGAGGTCAGCCGGGCCGTCGTACCCCGCTTCACCGATGTCGCCGGCACCTATCTGCGCGAACAGGTCGTCGCCGGCGAGGGGTTCCCGGACGGCGTGCCCGACACCACCACCATGTGGCACCGGGTCGCCCTGGAGCACACCGACGAACCCGGCCGCTGGGACGACGTCGTCCCGGTCGGCGAGGCCATGCCGTTCCCCGCGCACACCCCGTTCTTCCAGTGCATGACCAGCGGCGAGCCGGTCCTGGTGCCGCGCATCAGCGTGGAGATGGGCCATGCCATCGCCTCGCAGTTCGAGAAGCGCGACATCCGGCCCCTGATCACCGGCCGCTCGATGCTGGTCGTCCCCCTCAAGGCCCGCAACGTCGTGCTCGGCTTCATGGTCCTGCTGCGCCACCCCGAGCGCGAGATGTTCGACGACATGGACCGGGTCACCGGCGCCGAACTCGCCGCCCGCGCGGGCCTCGTGCTCGACAACGCGCGCATGTACACCTTCCAGGAGAGCGTCGCCGAGACCCTCCAGGACAGCATGCTGCCGCACATACCGCCGCGCATGGCGGGCTGTGACATCGCCACCCGGTATCTGCCGGGCACCCTGCTCGGACGCATCGGCGGCGACTGGTTCGACTCCGTGAAGCTCCCCGGCGCCCGCACCGCCCTGGTCGTCGGCGACGTCATGGGCCACGGCCTCAACTCGGCAGCGATGATGGGCCAGTTGCGGACGGCCGTCCAGACCATGGCGGCCCTGGACCTGCCGCCCGCCCAACTCCTGCGCAACCTCGACGACCTGGCCCAGCGCCTCGGCGACGGCTACCTCGCCACCTGCCTCTACGCCGTCTACGACCCGATCGAGAGCGAACTCCACCTCGCCAACGCGGGCCACATACCGCCCGTGCTGGTCCGTGCCGTGGACGGCCGCAGCGAACTCCTCGACCTGCCCACCGGGGCGCCCATCGGCGTCGGCGGGGTCGCCTTCGAGTCGCTTCGGGTGCGTGTGGACCCCGGCGACCGGCTGGTGATGTGCACCGACGGACTCGTCGAGATGCGCGGAGAGGACATCGGTGTCGGCCTCGCCGCCCTCTGCGAGTCCGCCGCCCATCCGGCCGCCTCCATGGACGACGCCTGCGACACCATCATCCGTGCCCTCGCCGCGACGTTCTCCCAAGCGGGCCGCGGCGACCGCAAGGACGACGTCGCCCTGCTGATGGCCCGCCTCAACGGCATCGAGCCGGACGACGTCGCCGAATGGCGGCTCGCCCTCGACCCGGCCGAGGTCGGCCGGGCCCGCGCCGCCGTCCGCGAACAGCTCCACGACTGGGGCCTGGCCCGGCTCGCCGACCCCGCCGAACTGATGGTCAGCGAGATCGTCACCAACGCCGTCCGGCACTCCCACAGCCGTCCGGTCCAGCTCCGGCTGATCCGCGGCGAGACCCTGCTGTGCGAGGTCGATGACGACGACCACACCCTGCCGACCCTGCTCAGCGTGGAACCCGGCGCCGGCTCCGGGCGCGGACTGCGGGTGGTGAGCACACTGGCCCGGGAGTGGGGCACCAGCCGTACGACCGCCGGCAAGACCGTCTGGTTCGAGCTCACCTCACGGCGCCGCTGACCCCAGGGCGCACGTTCGTCGAAAGTGGGGTGAAGGAACGCGCCAGGCGCTTGTGGCCGAAACCGGCGCAGGGTAGACCGTACTGGCCCGTCACATACGGCGGCCTTCTGCGGTCACATCCTGGGGAGTTGGGCATGAGCGTGACGAGTAGATACCGGGACGCCTGGGAGGGCTTCTGGCGCGAGGCGTCCGAGGCGACAGGGGCGGTGTTCTGGGACGCCGAGCCGGGCGTGACCGCGTCGGTCCATGTCCCCCTCTTCGAGCCCCACCTCACCGACCCCGGCCTGCCGCTGGTCGACCTCGGCTGCGGCAACGGCACCCAGACCCGCTTCCTCGCCGGCCGCTTCCCACGGGTGCTGGGCACCGACATCGCCGAGGCCGCCCTGGAACACGCCCGGCACGCCGATCCGGCCGGACTGGCCCGCTACCGGCAGCTGGACGCGGTCGAGAAGACCGAGGCCGAGGCCCTGCACGCCGAACTCGGCGACGCCAACGTCTATATGCGGGGCGTGCTGCACCAGTGCGACCCCGACGACCGGCAGCCGTTGACCGACACCGTCGCCACCCTCGTCGGCGATCGCGGCCGGGCCTTCCTCGTCGAGCTCTCCCAGGCCGCCCGCCCCATCCTCGGCGGCCTCGCCCAAAGCCCGGCGGGCCCGCCGCCCAAGCTCGCCCCGGTCTTCCGGCACGGCATCGCCCCCGGCGAGGTCGCCGACGACGCGGTACCCGAGTACCTGCGCAACGCCGGCCTCACGGTCCTCGCGAGCGGCGAACTGCCGCTGACGACAACAGAGTTCACCCCGGACGGCGAGCGGATCGTGCTGCCGTCGAAGTGGCTGGTGGCGGGGCGCGCGAACTGACCTCCACGGACAGTGCCAGTCCGCCCCTCGGCGTGCCGTCGGCCGGGGGGCGGACGGCCGTGCCGGGCCGGTCGGGTGCGGGGGAGGACGACGGCTCGCTTCCTGGCCGGTGGCCGCCCGGACGCGTAACGTGGCGCACCATGAAGATCCTCATCAGCGCCGACATGGAGGGCGCCACCGGGGTGACCTGGCCCGGCGACGTACTGCCCGGCACACCGCAGTGGGAGCGGTGCCGGTCGATGTTCACCTCGGACGTCAACGCCGCCGTCCTCGGCTTCCTCGACGGCGGTGCCGACGAGGTCCTCGTCAACGAGGCCCACTGGAGCATGCGCAACCTGCTCCTGGAGCAGCTCGACGATCGCGCCGAGATGATCACCGGCCGCCACAAGACCCTCTCCATGGTCGAGGGCGTCCAGCACGGCGACGTCGACGGCATCGCCTTCGTCGGCTACCACACCGGCGCCGGCATGGAGGGCGTGCTCGCCCACACCTACCTCGCCAACTCCATCACCGGCGTCTGGCTCAACGACGTCCGTGCCAGCGAGGGCCTGCTCAACGCGCATGTCGTCGCCGAGTACGGAGTCCCGGTCGTCCTCGTCACCGGCGACGACCTCGCCTGCGAGGACGCTCTCGGCTACGCGCCGGAGGCCCTCAAGGTCGCCGTCAAGGACCACGTGTCGAGGTACGCGGCCAAGTGCCGCACGCCCGCCAGGACCGCCGCCGACATCCGCGCCGCCGCCAAGGAGGCGGCCGGGCTCGCGGTGCGCCGCGAACCCGTGACCGGCGGCCCGTTCACCGTCGCCCTGGAGTTCGACGCCGAGCACCTCGCCCTCTCCGCCACCGTCGTCCCCGGCGTGAAGCGGATCGGCGAGCGGAAGGTGGCGTACACCGAGGGGACCATGTACGACGGCATCCGCACCTTCAAGGCGGTCACCACGATCGTCTCGGCCGCGATGGAGGAGCAGTATGGCTGACGAACAGGCGCTGGACGAGGTGGTCCGGTTCACCTCCGAGCTGATCCGGATCGACACCAGCAACTTCGGCGGCGGCGACTGCCGGGAGCGGCCCGCCGCCGAGTACGCGGCCGAGCGGCTGGCGGGAGCGGGTCTGGAGCCGATCCTCCTGGAGCGGACCGAGGGCCGCACCAACGTCGTCGCCCGCATCGAGGGGACGAACGCGACGGCGGACGCGCTCCTGGTCCACGGGCACCTCGACGTGGTGCCCGCACAGCCCGCCGACTGGAGCGTCGACCCCTTCTCGGGGGAGATCCGCGACGGGGTCGTGTGGGGCCGGGGCGCCGTCGACATGAAGAACATGGACGCGATGATCCTGGCGGTGGCGCGGTCCTGGGCCCGCGAGGGGGTACGGCCGCGCCGGGACATCGTCGTCGCCTTCACCGCCGACGAGGAGGCCAGCGCCGAGGACGGCTCCGGGTTCCTCGCCGACCACCACCCCGAGCTGTTCGAGGGCTGCACCGAGGGCGTCAGCGAGTCGGGCGCCTTCACCTTCCACGACGGCACCGGACGGCAGCTCTACCCCATCGCCGCGGGCGAGCGGGGCACCGGCTGGCTGAAGCTCACCGCGCGCGGCCGCGCCGGACACGGCTCCAAGGTCAACAAGGAGAACGCGGTCACCCGGCTCGCCGCCGCCGTCACCCGGATCGGCGAGCACACCTGGCCGCTCCGGCTCACCCCGACCGTCACCGCCGCCCTCACCGAACTCGCCGCCGTCTACGGCATCGAGCCCGACCTCACCGAGGTCGACCTGCTGCTCGACAAGCTCGGCCCGGCCGCCAAACTGGTCGAGGCCACCGTCCGCAACAGCGCCAACCCGACCATGCTGAACGCCGGTTACAAGGTCAACGTCATCCCCGGCGAAGCCGTCGCCTTCGTCGACGGACGCCATCTGCACGGTACCGAGGACGAGTTCCGCGCCACGCTGGACCGGCTCACCGGACCCGATGTCGACTGGGAGTTCCACCACCGCGAGGTCGCCCTCCAGGCGCCGCTCGACTCACCGACGTACGCCCGGATGCGCGCCGCCGTCGAGGAGTTCGCGCCCGAGGGCCATGTGGTGCCGTACTGCATGTCGGGCGGCACCGACGCCAAGCAGTTCTCCCGGCTCGGCATCACCGGCTACGGTTTCACACCGCTCCGGCTGCCCGAGGGCTACGACTACCAGGCCATGTTCCACGGCGTCGACGAACGTGTCCCCGTGGAGGCCCTGCACTTCGGCGTCCGGGTCCTGGACCGCTTCCTGCGCACGGCATAGGAGACATCGTGGAGACGAAGCCGTACGGCTCCTGGCCCTCGCCCATCGACGCGGCCCTGGCCGCCGCGCACGACGGCAGCCCCGAGTGGGTGGGCTTCGTCGGCGACGAGACCTGGTGGACCGAACCCCGCCCGCGGGAGGGCGGGCGCCGGACCCTGGTGCGGGGCGGCACCCGGGAGTCCGTGCTGCCCGCGCCGTGGAACGTCCGCAGCCGGGTCATCGAGTACGGCGGACAGCCCTGGGCCGGTGCCGTGCCCGCGACCGGCGGCGAACCGCTGCTGGTCTTCGTCCACTTCGACGACCAGCGGCTGTACCGCTACGAGCCGGGTACCGAGCCGCGGCCGCTGACCCCGACCGGACTCCGCTGGGCCGAACCGCGGCTGCTGCTCGAACGGGGTGAGGTCTGGTGCGTCCTCGAGGAGTTCACCGGGGACGGGCCCGGCGATGTGCGGCGGGTGCTCGCCGCCGTACCCCTGGACGGCTCGGCCGCCGAGGACCGGGCCGCCGTACGCGAACTCACCGACGACCGGCACCGGTTCGTGACCGGTCCACGCCTGTCGCCCGACGGGCGGCAGGCCGCCTGGCTCGCCTGGGACCATCCGCGGATGCCGTGGGACGGCACGGAACTGCTGGTCGGCGAGGTCGGCGACGACGGTGTGCTGCACCGGGTCCGCACGGTCGCGGGCGGGCCCGAGGAGTCCGTCGCCCAGGTCGAATGGTCGACGGACGGCCGTCTCCTGTACGCGAGCGACCGCAGCGGCTGGTGGAACCTCTACCGCGACGGCACCCGGCTGTGCCCGCGCGAGGAGGAGTTCGCCGGGCCGCTCTGGAAGCTCGGCCAGCGCTGGTTCGCCCCGCTGGACAACGGGCTGATCGCCGTCGTCCACGGCCGGGGGGCGACCGCACTCGGGATACTCGACCCGGAATCCGGCGACCTCGTCGACGCCGCCGGCCCCTGGACCGAGTTCGCCCCCGCCCTCGCGGCGCACGGCACCCGAGTCGTCGCGGTCGGCGCCGGCCCGCGCACCGCGTACGAAGTGATCGAACTGGACACCGCGAGCGGCCGTGCCCGGGTCGTCGGCGCCGCCCACCGCGACCCGGTCGACCCCGCCTACTATCCGGAGCCGCGGGTCCGCACCTTCTCCGGCCCGGACGGCCGCGAGGTGCACGCCCACATCTACCCGCCCCACCACCCCGGCCACACCGCCCCCGACGGCGAGCTGCCGCCGTACGTCGTCTGGGCGCACGGCGGCCCCACCAGCCGGGCGCCCCTCGTCCTCGACCTGGCCATCGGCTACTTCACCTCCCGGGGCATCGGCGTCGCCGAGGTCAACTACGGCGGCTCCACCGGGTACGGGCGGGAGTACCGCAACCGGCTGCGCGAGCAGTGGGGCGTGGTCGACGTCGAGGACTGCGCGGCCGTCGCCCTCGCCCTCGCCGAGGAGGGCACCGCCGACCGCGCCCGGCTGGCGATCCGGGGCGGCAGCGCCGGCGGCTGGACCGCGGCTGCCTCGCTGACCAGCACCGACGTCTACGCCTGCGGCACCATCGCCTACCCCATCCTCGACCTCACCGGCTGGGGCACGGGGGAGACCCACGACTTCGAGTCCCGGTACCTGGAGTCGCTGATCGGGCCGCTGGCCGACGTCCCCGAGCGGTACGTCGAACGCTCGCCCAGTGAGCACGCCGACCGGCTCGCCGCGCCCTTCCTGCTGCTCCAGGGCCTGGACGACGTGATCTGCCCGCCCGTGCAGTGCGAACGTTTCCTCGCCAACCTCGACGGACGGCGCGTGCCGCACGCCTACCTCACCTTCGCGGGCGAGGGCCACGGATTCCGTCGCGCCGAGACCATGGTTCGCGCCCTGGAGGCCGAACTCGCCCTGTACGCCCAGGTGTTCGGGCTGAACGTGCCCGGCATCCCCGAGTTGGAGCTGGTGAAGTGAGAGAGCTGGTACGGCCGTCGAGGCTCGCCCCCGGTGCGCGGGTCGTCGTGGTGGCACCGAGCGGGCCGGTGATGGAGGAGCGGCTCCAGGCGGGCCTCGACATCCTGCGCGGCTGGGATCTCGACCCCGTGGTGGCACCCCATGTGCTCGCACAGGACGGGGAGCTGGGCTACCTCGCCGGCTCCGACGCCGACCGGGCCGCCGACCTCCAGCGGGCCTGGTGCGACCCGTCCGTGTCCGCCGTGCTCTGCGCGCGCGGCGGCTACGGCGCCCAGCGCCTGGTCGACCTGCTCGACTGGGAGGCGATGCGGGCCGCCGGGCCGAAGGTGTTCGTCGGCTTCAGCGACGGGACCGTGCTGCACGAGGCGTTCGCCACCCGGCTCGGGCTCGCCACCCTGTACGGGCCGGTGGCCGCGGGCGCCGACTTCGTCAAGAGCACCGAGGCGCAGCAGCATCTGCGGGCCACCCTGTTCGCCCCGGAGACGGTCCGCACGATCACCGGCCGGGGCCGCTCGCTGGTGCCCGGCCGGGCCCGGGGCGTCACGATCGGCGGCTGCCTGCGCCTGCTCGCGACCGGCATCGGCACCCCGCACACCCACTCGGGCGCGCGCGGCGGGCTGCTCCTGCTGGAGGACGTGGGCGAGCAGCCGTACAGCCTCGACCGGAGCATCACCCAGCTGCTGCGGTCCGGCCGGCTCGACGGCGTCGCCGGGATCCTGCTCGGGTCCTGGGACCGGTGCGGGCCGTACGAGGACGTGCGGGCGGTGCTGGCCGACCGGCTCGGCGGGCTCGGGGTACCGGTGGTGGAGGAGTTCGGCTTCGGGCACTGCGAGTCCGCCCTGACCATGCCGCTCGGCGTCGCGGCGGAGCTGGACGCCGACGCGGGCACGCTCACGCTGCTGGAACCGGCGCTGCGCTGAGTCGGAGCACGGTGCGGGGCCTGTTTCACGGAACGCCGCGGCCGGCTTTGCGTAGGGTGGCCGGATGCCGCACATCGCTTCCCGCTATCTCGCCGAGGGCCCTCGCGTGGGCATCCGCCACTTCACCTACGAGGACGGCGCCGAGTTCATCGCCCGGGCCCGGGAGAGCAAGGACCTCCACGAGCCCTGGCTGTTCCCGCCCACCACGGACGCGGCCTACGCCGGTTACGCGGGCCGGCTGATCGAGGACCGCAGCAAGGCCGGGTTCCTGGTCTGCGAGAAGGACAGCGCAGAGCGCGGTGGGGCGATCGCCGGGTTCATCAACATCAACAACATCGTCGAGGGCGGCTTCCAGTGCGGTGCCCTCGGCTACGGCGTGTTCGCGCACGCCGCCGGGCGCGGGCTGATGCGGGAGGCGATGGGGCTGGTCGTGGACCACGCCTTCGGGCCGATGCGGCTGCACCGGCTGGAGATCAACGCCCAGCCCGGCAACGCCGCCTCCATCGCGCTCGCGCGCGGTGCCGGGTTCCGCCTCGAGGGGTTCTCGCCGAACATGATCTACATCGACGGGGCCTGGCGGGACCACGAGCGGTGGGCCGTCACGGCCGAGATGCGCTGATCCAGGAGCAGGGCACGGACCGCTGGACAGGCTCCGGCGGTCCGGCCTTTGCGGAATCCTGACCGGCAGCTCCCCTGGTCAGCTCGTCCCGTGCCGGGTTCCATGGCGATCGTGACCAGGATCCGACGTGAGGTACTGACCCTGCCCGCGGCGGAGTTGGGCCCGGACAACCCGCTGCCCCCGCTCCGCCCGCTCGACGAGCTGCACCGCGTCGATGAGCGCGAACGGGACGAATTCCCGGCCGACATGGCCCGCCAGCTCGGCTACGAACCGCTCCGCAGCCTCCTCCCGGTGCGGATCCGCGACGGCTACGGCAGAACCCGCGAGCCGCGCGCCCTGGCCGCGCTCGTGATCGAGAACGACCGGCTGCGCGCCACCGTCCTGCCCGGCCTCGGCGGCCGCGTCGCCTCCCTCGTGCACCTGCCCACCGGTCGTGAACTCCTCTACCGAAACCCGGTGTTCCAGCCCGCCAACTTCGCCCTCAACGGGGCCTGGTACGCCGGTGGCATCGAATGGAACATCGGTGCCACCGGCCACACCACCCTGTCCTGCGCCCCGCTGCACGCGGCCCGTGTCCCCGCCCCCGACGGCGGGGAGATGCTCCGGCTGTGGGAGTGGGAACGGCTGCGCGACCTGCCCTTCCAGGTCGACCTGTGGCTGCCGGACGGCTCCGACTTCCTGTACGTCGGTGTCCGCGTCCGCAATCCGCACGAACGCCCGGTGCCGCTCTACTGGTGGTCCAACACCGCCGTGCCCGAGGACCGCCGGGTCGTGGTGGCGGCCGAGGAGGCCTGGGAGTTCGGGCCCGAACGCCGGCTGCGCCGGGTGCCTGTTCCGTCGTACGAGACCCGACACCCCTTCGCCACCGACTACTTCTACGACCTGCCGGACGGCCGGCGCCGCTGGATCGCCGCGCTGGACGCGGCCGGGCACGGACTGGTGCAGACCTCGACCGACGGGCTGCGCGGCCGGAAGCTGTTCGTGTGGGGCTCGGGCCCCGGCGGCCGGCGCTGGCAGGAATGGCTCGGCGGACCCGGCACCGGCGGCTACCGCGAGATCCAGGCCGGGCTGGCCCGCACCCAGCTGGAGCACGTCCGGCTGGAGGCGGAGAGCGAGGTCTCCTGGCTGGAGGCGTACGGACCGCTGTCCGCGTCGCCGGAGACGGAGACGGTGGGGGCGGCCGTGGGGGCGGCCGTGGCGGCGGCCGTGGCGGAGCGGCTGGAGGACGCCCTGCCGCGCACGGTGCTCGACGCCGCGTTCGCGGCCTGGCAGCCGTACGCCGACACCGCACCCGGCGAGATCCTCGCCACCGGTTCCGGCTGGGGTGCCCTGGAAGTCCTGCGCGCGGACTGGAAGCTGCCCGGCACCCCGTTCGCGGAGTCGACGCTCGGCGAGGAGCAGGCGCCCTGGCGGGACCTGCTGCACACCGGCCTGCTGCCCGAACCCCGCCGGGTACGGCCGCCGGGGCCCACCCTGGTCGCCCCGCACTGGCGGGACATGCTGGAGACGGCCCCAGCGACCCCGCACACCGAGTACCACCTGGGCGTCGCCCAGTGGCACGCCGGCGACCGGGCCCAGGCGGTCCGCAGCTGGGAGCGGGCCCTCCAGCTCGCCCCGTCCCTGTGGCCGCTGCTGCGCTGTCTCGCGGTCGCCGACCAGGAGCACGGGCACCACGAACGGGCCGCCGAGCGGTACGCCGACGCCTTCGACGACCTGTGCCGGGAACGCCGCGACGACGGCGAGGCCTGGACGGCGGCCGCTGCCGCGCTGGGCCGTGAGGCACTCGAGGCGCTGCTGCGGGTACGCCGGGCCGCGGACGCCCGCACCGTCTGGGAGGCGCTGCCCCCGGCCACCCGGGAGCGGGGCCGGTTCCGGCTCCTGGAGGCGGAGTTGCTGCTCGCCGAGGGGCGGCGGGCGGCGGCCCGGGCGGTGTTCGAGGACGGGTTCGAGGTCGCCGACCTGCGGGAAGGGGCCGATGCCGTCGGCCGGCTGTGGGCGCGGCTCGGTGACGAGCCGCTGCCCGGCCGGTACGACTTCCGGATGCGGCCGCGGAACCCCTGATCAGGCCGGTTGCTGATCGACGTACTCGAAGACCGAGCCGTCGGGGTGCATCGCGAGCAGGTTGCGGCCGGCGGGCGTGGGCACCGGGCCGGCGAGGATGCGGGCGCCGAGATCGTCCAGCAACCGGTGGGCCGCGTCGACGTCCTGGACCGCGATCGTCGCGGTCACCTTGCGCAGCACCTCCAGCTCCGCCTCCGGGCCGCTCATCAGAAGAAAGGAGCCGACCGCGGCGACCTGGACGCCCCCGCGTTCGAAACGGAGGGCTCTGCCGCCGGAGAGGCGTTCGTAGAACGGGATCGCGGTTTCGAGGTCGTCGACGCAGATGCGCAGGGAGGCGCCCAGAATCTCCATGCGACGAGCCTAGTTGGCGCCGGGCGCGAAGACGCCGCCTCCGGCGATCTCCTGTTACGGCTTTTCGCGTCCGGGTACCCGCCCCGCATGGAACACCTCGATCATCTCGAACATCTGGACAAGGACCTCGTCGACGAACTGGCCCAGGTCGCACGCGAGACCGTACGGGATGAGCTGCGCCAGCAGGGCCGCAAGCGGCGGCGGGCCGCTCTGCTGTACGGCGCCTCCGGTGCCGTCGCCCTGTACGCCGGGGCTGCGGTGGCGTCGGCCGTGGGCCTGGCGTTGGCGATGGTGCTGCCGGGGTGGGCCGCGGCGCTGGTCACCGCGGGGATCCTGGGCGCGGTCGCCTACCTGCTGAGGGAGGCCGGCCGCCCCAGTCGGCCGCACGCTCCCCGGCGGGTCATCGGCGGAACGGCGCCCGCGGGGCCGCCCAGCGGGCTGGGGCTGCCGTACCCGCCCATGCCGGGGCAGCCGCCGGTGCCGCCGATCACGCCGGTCGTACCGATCACACCCGACGCCGGCGAGGACGTGCCGCCTCGTCGCGCCTGACGTCGCCCGGAAGGCGACACCGCGCGGTGTGCGCAGGCCGCGCGCTGCCGCGCACCCTTGGCGGGGCGCTCTCGGCGGGCGGCGTTTGACGGGCCCGCCTACGGTTACGTGGGAAGCCTCGGAACCCAGACGCATTCCCGGAGGCGCACCGTGAGCCGTCGACCCCGGATCGTGACCGCCGGCACCGGGTCCGCCGGGGGCCGCGCGGGCCGTACCCCCCGCCCGGCCGGCCCGGAACCGTGCCGGCGGCACGCTGCCCCATCCCGCCGGCCGCCTGCCGTATCCGCGTCGGAGGCCCCCGGCGCGGTCCGGTCCCGCACGGCCCTGGCCGGCGCCGCCGGGCACGGTGGACACGGACGCCCCGGAGCCGCCGAACGCCCCGGAACCGCTACGGACACTCCCCGCGAAGGAGTCTCATGAACACCGCCGAACTCGTCGAACTCGCCCAGCAGTTGCGCGTGGACAGCGTGCGGGCGGCCGCCGCGGCCGAGTCCGGGCATCCGACCTCGTCGATGTCCGCCGCCGACCTGATGGCCGTCCTGCTCGCCCGGCATCTGCGCTACGACTTCGACCGGCCCGCCCACCCCGGAAACGACCGCCTCATCCTCTCCAAGGGCCACGCCTCGCCCCTGCTGTACGCCGCCTACAAGGCGGTCGGTGCCATCGACGACGCCGAACTGCTCACCTTCCGCAAGCTCGGCTCCCATCTGGAGGGGCACCCCACCCCGCGCCGGCTGCCCTGGGTCGAGACCGCCACCGGCTCGCTGGGCCAGGGACTGCCGGTCGGCGTCGGCATCGCGCTGTCCGGGAAGCGGCTGGAGCACGGCCCCTACCGGGTCTGGGTGCTGTGCGGGGACAGCGAGCTGGCCGAGGGCTCCGTGTGGGAGGCCGCCGAGCACGCCGGGTACGAGCATCTCGACAACCTCATAGCGATCGTCGACGTCAACCGGCTCGGCCAGCGCGGACCCACCCGGCACGGCCACGACCTGGACGCCTACGCCCGCCGCTTCCAGGCCTTCGGCTGGCACACCGTGCAGATCGACGGCCATGACGTGGACGCCGTCGACCGCGCCTGCGCCGAGGCCACGGCCACCGCGGGCCAGCCCACCGTGATCCTCGCCCGTACCCGCAAGGGCCGGGGCGTCGCCGCCGTCGAGGACCGCGAGGGCATGCACGGCAAGCCGCTGCCCGACGCCGAGGAGGCCATCGCCGAACTGGGCGGAATGCGGGACGTCCGCGTTCATGTGCAGGAACCTCCGGCGGCCCGGGCCCTGCACTCCGTACCCACCGGCGCGCTCGAACTCCCGCGCTACGACAAGGGGGACGAGATCCCCACCCGCGATGCCTTCGGCAAGGCGCTGGCCGCGCTCGGCACCGCCCGCGCCGACATCGTCGCCCTGGACGGCGAGGTCGGCGACTCCACCCGTACCGAGCTCTTCGCCAAGGAACACCCCGACCGCTACTTCGAGTTCTACATCGCGGAACAGCAACTCGTCGCGGGCGCCGTCGGGATGGCCACCCGAGGCTGGGTGCCGTACGCGGCGACCTTCGCCGCCTTCCTCACCCGGGCCCACGACTTCGTCCGCATGGCCGCGATCAGCGGCAGCGGGATCAACCTGGTCGGCTCGCACGCGGGCGTCGCGATCGGCCAGGACGGGCCCTCCCAGATGGGCCTGGAGGACCTGGCGATGTTCCGCTCGGTGTACGGCTCGACCGTGCTGTACCCCTGTGACGCCAACCAGACCGCCAAGCTCGTCGCGACCATGGCCGGGCTCGAGGGCATCCGCTATCTGCGCACCTCGCGCGGTGCGGCCCCGGTGATCTACGGACCGGACGAGGAGTTCCCGGTGGGCGGCAGCAAGGTGCTGCGCTCCTCCGACGCGGACCGGCTGACCGTGGTCGCCGCCGGGGTGACCCTGCACGAGGCGCTGAAGGCCGCCGACGCGCTCGCCGAGGACGGCATCCGGATCCGGGTCGTCGACCTGTACTCCGTCAAGCCCGTCGACCGGCAGACCCTGCGCCTGGCCGCCGAGGAGACCGGCTGTCTGCTCACCGTCGAGGACCACCACGAGGAGGGCGGGCTCGGCGACGCGGTCGCCGAGGCCTTCGCGGACGGCCGGCCGGTACCGCGCCTGGTACGGCTCGCCGTGCGGACCATGCCGGGCTCGGCCGCGCCCGACCAGCAGCTGCACGCGGCGGGCATCGACGCCGAGGCGATCGCGGCGGCCGGCCGGCTGCTGGTCGAGGAGGCGATCGTGCGATGACCGGCGACGACATGGTCGTGGCGCCGGCGGCCGCCCGGCGCGGACCTCGACGAGAGGAGGGGCCATGACCGGACAGGCCGGACTCCGGTACGTGTACGCCGTCTGCCGTCCCTTCGAGGCGGCCCTGCAGTCCCAGCTCACCGGCGTGGCCGGGGCGCCCCCCGGGCTGCTCAGGCACCACGGTCTGGTCGCCGTCGTCAGTACGGTCCCGGAGGGTGACTTCGCCGAGGCGCCCCTGCGGGACCATCTGGCGGACCGGGACTGGCTGGCCGCGACCGTCCGCGCCCATCAGGGCGTGGTCGACGCGCTCACCACGGTCACCACCCCGTTGCCGCTGCGGCCTGGCACGGTCTTCCGGGACGACAGCGGCGTACGGACCATGATGGAGGCCTGCGAGGCCGACTTCCGGTACGCCCTCGACCGGCTCGACGGCAGGGTCGAGTGGGGCGTCACGCTCTACGCCGGCCCCGACTGGCCCGAGACGGATCCGGCATCCGCCGGGAAATTCGCCCGCGCCCTGCACGAGCGGCTTTCCCGGCACGCCGAGGATTTCCGGCTGCACCCTCCGCAGAGCGCGGCGCCGGCCGGAGTCCCGGAGCGGAGTCTGCTCGACGCCGCCTATCTGGTGGCGCGAGTGAATTGCGAGGAATTCGTGGAACTGGTGGACCGTACGAAGGGCGAGGTGTCGGGAATACGCGTGGAACTCAGCGGACCCTGGGCGGCCTATTCGTTCTACTCGTTCACCGGAGACCTCGCCCTGCACGAGCGGGCCGGCTCCGGGACGGCGACGGGCAGCGGCCCGAGGTCCTGAATCCGGACCCCGGGCCACTGCCACCGCTGTTGCCGCGCGAGTGAAAAGGCCACCGGCGGTGGCCTCACCACCTGTACCAGCGACCCCTGCCGCCGGTGGCGTTCGTCCCTCGGACCAGGAATCCGAGAAGCCACAGAACCAGCACGACGAGCGCGATCCACCAGAGCAGTTTCACCGCGAATCCGGCACCGAAAAGTATCAGCACCAGAAGCAGTACCAACAGAATGGGAACCATAGTCTGACCTCCTGGCGATCCGTGTTTCCCGAATTCCGCGGATCAGGCTCACTTACGGCAGAGAATTTCTCCGTGCAGAACGGCGAACCAGCCGTCGTCCTGTGCCGCCCACTCCCGCCAGGCCGCCGCGACGGCCTGCAGTTCCCCGGTGGTCGCGTGGCCGCCCTCCGTGGCCCGCTCGGCATAGGACGAGGCGACCGTACGGTCCGCCCACAGTCCGCCCCACCAGGCCCGCTCCTCGGCCGTGCTGTAGGTCCAGGTGCCGGAGGTGGCGGTGATGTCGGTCAGTCCCGCGGCCAGCGCCCAGGACTTCAGCCGCCGCCCGGCGTCCGGTTCGCCCCCGTTGGCGCGGGCCACCCGCCGGTACAGCTCCAGCCAGTCGTCCAGGCCCGGCACCGCCGGGTACCAGGTCATCGCCGCGTAGTCCGAGTCCCGTACGGCGATGAAGCCGCCGGGCTTGGTCACCCGGCGCATCTCGCGCAGCGCCCGCACCGGATCGCCCACATGCTGGAGCACCTGGTGGGCGTGGACCACGCAGAAGGTGTCGTCCGGGAAGTCCAGCGCGTGCACGTCCGCGACCGTGAAGTCCACGTTCGTCAGCCCGCGCCCGGCGGCGGTCTGCCGGGCCTGATCCAGGATGCCCGGCGCCTGGTCGGCGCCGGTGACCCGGCCGTCGGGGACCAGTTCCGCCAGGTCGGCGGTGATGGTGCCGGGACCGCAGCCGATGTCCAGGATCCTCATGTGGGGCTTGAGCGAACCGAGCAGATAGGCCGCGGAGTTGGCGGCGGTGCGCCAGGTGTGGGAACGCAGCACCGACTCGTGGTGCCCGTGCGTGTAGACGGCGGTCTCCTGTGGTTCCGGCATGGCTCAGCCCCTTCGCTTCACACCAGGCGGACGGGGCCGGACGGCCCCGTCCCGCGGTATCGGCAACGCTACGCCCGCATGCCGAATAATGAGATCCGCGTTTTACGATGTGGACTGACGCTCTGTCAGTGAGAGCGGTACACGGTCAGCGCCTCCGGCAGCTTGTCCACCGTCACCTCGCCCTTCACGTCGGTGACTTCACCGTCGTAGGCGAGCGGGGTGCCGGTCTTGAGGCCGGTGAGACGCAGTCGGCTCACCCGCACCTCCGCGTGTGCGGGGGAACGGGAGAGCGGGCCCGCGACGGCGGCGGAGAGCAGGCGCAGCGCCGGATGCCGGCCGCCGTGCACCACGCGTACGTCCAGCTGGCCGTCCGCCAGGTCGGTACGGCGGCCCGGTGTCAGGCCCATCCGGTGGTAGACGCAGTTGCCGACGAACAGCAGCCACAACGGGTGCGCCGAGCCGCCGAGTTCGACCTCCAGCGGATGCTGGTCCGTGCGCAGCACACGCAGCGCCGCCAGCACCTCGGCGGGCCGGCCGCCGATGCGGTGCGCCCAGCGCTCCCGTTCGCGCACCAGCTCCGGATACACCCCGAGGCTCAGCGTGTTGAGGAAGATGCCCTCCTGGCCGTCGCAGGCGAAGCGGCCGACGTCCACCCGGACCGCCTCGCCGTCGCGCACCGCACGGCCCAGGCCGCGGCCGTCCTCCACGCTCAGGTCGTAGGCGAAGTGGTTGAGGGTGCCGCCGGGCAGCACCGCCAGCGGCAGGCCGTGCCGCAGCGCGACCTGGGCGGCCGCGTTCACGGTGCCGTCGCCACCGCACACCCCGAGCGCCTGCGCCCGCAGTGCCGCCTTCTCCAACTCGGCCCGCACCTGGTCGGGTTCGCACTCCACCAGTTCGGCCTTCGGCAACTCGTCGCGCAGCGCCCGGACCCGGTCGGAGCTGCCCGAGGCCTGGTTGGCCACCACCACCAGGCCCTCCCCGTCGGGCAGCGCCGGGGCCTGCGCGCGCGGCCGGGGCGGCGGCCCGATCTGGCCCCGGGTCGGCACCAGCCGGCGGACCACGAACGCGGCGCCCACGCCCAGGGCCGCACCCGCGAGCACATCGCTCGGGAAGTGCACGCCCGTGTAGACGCGGGACATCGCGACGGAGAACGCCACCGGCGCCACCACCGCGCCCCACCCCGGGGACTCCAGGGCGACCCCGGCCGCGAACGCCGCCGCCGACGCGGCGTGACCGGAGGGGAACGAGGTGGTGATCGGCTGCCGCTTCAGATGCCGTACCGCCGGCACCGGGTCCAGCACCGGCCGGGGCCGGCGCACCGAGCGCTTGCCGAGGGTGTTGATGGTCAGGGAGGCAAGGCTGAGCGAGGCCAGGCCGCGGACGGCCGCGCGGCGGGCCCTGGGGGTGCGGGACGCGGCCACCGCTGCCGCCGCCGCGAACCACAGCACGCCGTGGTTGGCACTGCGGCTCAGCCGGGGCAGCACCGGGGCGGCGAACGGCCAGTTCCGCTCGGCGGCCACCTCGAACACCCTCAGGTCGAGAGCGAGCAGTCGGTCGCGCAGCGCGTGGCGGCCGGGCTTCAGGACGGTCAGGTCAACATCTGGGCTCATGCGGGTCCGGTTACCCTGAAGTGGCTGTTTCGTGCCGGTAGCCGGTGCGGTCGAGTGAGAGGACCCTCTGGATGCGCCTGCTCCTCATACGTCATGGGCAGACTCCGACCAACGTCGACTTCCTGCTCGACACCGGCGTACCGGGCCCCGGTCTGACCGCGCTCGGCGAGCAGCAGGCGGCGGCCCTGCCCGAGGCCCTCGCCGGCGAGGACATCGAGGTGCTCTACGTCTCCACGCTGACCCGCACCCAGCTCACCGCCGCGCCGCTGGCCGCCGCCCGCGGCCTGGTCCCGGTCGTCCGGGACGGCATCCGCGAGGTCTCCGCCGGCGACCTGGAGCTGCTGCCCGGCCACTCCGAGCGCGGCCAGGAGTACATGCGGACCGTGTTCGCCTGGGCGGCCGGGGACACCGCGCTGCGCATGCCCGGCGGGGAGAGTGGGGACGAGACGCTGGCCCGCTACGACGCGGTGATCGCCGAGGCCGCGGCGAGCGGCGCCGGGACGGTCGCCGTGATCAGCCATGGTGCCGCGATCCGCCTGTGGACGGCGGCCCGCGCCGACAACGTCGACGTCCCCTTCGCCGCCGCCCGCCCCCTCGGCAACACCGGCGTGGTCATCCTGGAGGGCTCCCCGGCCGACGGCTGGAAGGCGGTGTCCTGGGAGGGCGCGGTGGTGGAGCCGGCGGGGGAGAGCGGGCCGGCGGGGGAACCGCTGGAGTCCGCCGCGGAGTGACTGCGTCACGGGGCCGCCGACGTGTTCGGGTGCGGGCCGGTGGGGGCTGGTCGCGCAGTTCCCCGCGCCCCTTTCAGGGAGTTCCACTTGGCGCCCCTGCAGGGGCGTGGGGAACTGCGCGAGCAAACCACGACGCGCCCGCGGCCGAAGGTGCCGGGCCGATAACGGTTTGCCCTATCTCGGCCGCGCCACGCAGAATCGCTGACCATGGGACACCTGGAAGCCGCGCACCTCGAGTACTACCTCCCCGACGGGAGGGCCCTGCTCGGCGATGTGTCGTTCCGGGTCGGTGAGGGGGCCGCCGTCGCGCTGGTCGGCCCCAACGGCGCCGGCAAGACCACCCTGCTGCGGCTGATCTCCGGCGAGCTGAAGCCGCACGCCGGCACCGTGACCGTGAGCGGCGGCCTCGGCGTGATGCGCCAGTTCGTGGGCTCCGTGCGGGACGAGACCACGGTGCGTGATCTGCTGGTGTCCGTGGCGCCGCCCGGGATCCGGGAGGCCGCGCAGGCCGTGGACCGGGCCGAGCACGGCATCATGACCGTCGACGACGAAGCCGCCCAGCTCCGCTACGCGCAGGCCCTGGCCGACTGGGCCGAGGTGCGCGGCTACGAACACGAGACGCTCTGGGACATGTGCACGACGGCCGCGCTCGGCGTGCCGTACGACAAGGCCCAGTGGCGGCAGGTGCGCACCCTCTCCGGCGGTGAGCAGAAGCGGCTGGTGCTGGAGGCGCTGTTCCGCGGCACCGACGAGGTGCTGCTGCTCGACGAGCCGGACAACTACCTCGACGTCCCCGGCAAGCGCTGGCTGGAGGCGCAGCTGGGGGAGACCCGCAAGACGGTCCTGTTCGTCTCCCACGACCGGGAACTCCTCGCCCGCGCCGCCGAGAAGATCGTCTCCGTGGAGCCCTCGCCCACCGGCGCCGACGCCTGGGTGCACGGCGGCGGCTTCGCCACCTACCACGACGCCCGCCGCGAACGCTTCGCCCGCTTCGAGGAACTGCGCCGCCGCTGGGACGAGAAGCACGCCCAGCTGAAGAAGCTGGTGCTGAACCTCCGCCAGGCCGCCGCCGTCTCCCACGAGATGGCGTCCCGCTACGCGGCCGCGCAGACCCGGCTGCGCAAGTTCGAGGAGGCCGGCCCGCCCCCGGAGCCGCCGCGCGACCAGGACATCAGGATGCGGCTGCGCGGCGGCCGTACCGGCGTGCGGGCGGTCACCTGCGCGGGACTCGAACTCACCGGCCTGATGAAACCCTTCGACCTGGAGGTCTTCTACGGCGAACGGGTCGCCGTCCTCGGCTCCAACGGCTCCGGCAAGTCACACTTCCTGCGGCTGCTGGCCGGCGAGGAGGTGGCGCACACGGGGCAGTGGAAGCTGGGCGCGCGGGTGGTACCCGGGCACTTCGCCCAGACCCACGCCCACCCCGAGCTGCAGGGCCGTACCCTCCTCGACATCCTGTGGACGGAACACTCCCAGGACCGTGGCGCCGCCATGTCCCGGCTGCGCCGCTACGAGCTGACCAACCAGGCCGAGCAGACCTTCGAGCGGCTCTCCGGCGGGCAGCAGGCCCGGTTCCAGATCCTCCTGCTGGAGCTACAGGGGGTGACGGCACTGCTGCTCGACGAGCCGACCGACAACCTCGACCTGGAGTCCGCGGAAGCACTCCAGGAGGGTCTGGAGGCCTTCGACGGCACGGTGCTCGCCGTCACCCACGACCGCTGGTTCGCCCGCTCCTTCGACCGTTACCTGGTCTTCGGCACCGACGGCCGGGTCCGCGAGACCCCGGAGCCGGTGTGGGACGAGCGCCGGGTGGAGCGCGCCCGCTAGACAGGCCCGGCGGCCCGGACCTTCGTACAGTGGATGCAGGGATCCGGACCGCCGGGACGGACACGACGAGCGGGGTACCACCATGACCGGAGTCGACCCCAGCCGGCTGGACGACCAGCAGCTCATGAAGGAGCTGGAGACCATCCACCGGACGCGCCACGACACCCTGCTGTACGGCTCCAACGACGCGCTGCGCGCCCACAACGAGCGCATGGCCCAGCTGGAGGGCGAGTACCTGCGCCGCAACCCGCGCCGCATCGTCGCCGCCGGCCGCACCCGCGAGGGAGCCCGGGAGCGCAGCTGCGCGGAGACGGCGACACCGCGCGCCTCCGCGAGCTGAGACCGGCCCCCTGGTCTGGCTCAGCCCTGGCCGAGCGCGTCGAGGAAGGCCTCGCAGAAGGCCTTGAGGTCGTCCGGCTTACGGCTGGTGACCAGCGTGTTGGGACCGGCCCCGCAGACCTGGACCTGCTCGTCGACCCAGGTACCACCGGCGTTGCGGATGTCGGTCCGCAGGCTCGGCCAGGACGTCAGGGTCCGGCCGCGCACGACATCGGCCTCGACCAGCGTCCAGGGCGCGTGACAGATCGCGGCCACCGGCCGGCCCGCCTCGAAGAAGCCCTTGACGAACGCCACCGCCTGCTCGTCCGTCCGCAGGATGTCCGGGTTGGCGACCCCGCCGGGCAGTACCAGCGCACCGAACGAGTCCGCCGAGGCGTCGCCGACCACCTCGTCCACGGCGAACGTGTCCGCCTTGTCGAGATGGTCGAAGCCCTGGACCCGCCCCGGCTCCGTCGACACCAGCACCGGCTCGTGCCCGGCGTCGGAGACCGCCTTCCACGGCTCGGTCAGCTCCACCTGCTCGACGCCCTCGGGCGCGGTCAGAAACGCGATACGCATGACGTTCACTCCTTGCTCTGTCGGCTTCGCGGCTGCATCGTCGGCGCGCCGGTTCACTCCCCGCCGGCCACGGCCTCGGCCAGTGCCAGCAGGTTGCGGTAGCGCGTCGAACGCGGCAACCGGGACACCCGGCGGACGAGGTCGTCGGAGGCGTGGCCACGACGCAGCACCCGTACCAGTTCACTCGGCTGGGCCGGGAAGTCGTGCCGGGTCAGGGACCGGGCCAGTTCCAGCCGGAAAGTCGCCAGTGACGGCCGTTCACTGGTCCACGGCTGCATCGGGGCGCGGTACACCTCCGGGTCGTCCTCGGCGGGCGGCTCGGGGTCGTTCCAGTCCTCGGTGCGGGTCGGATGCCCGGACCTGAGCAGGTCCCGCAGTTCGTGCTTCATCTCCTCGTCCCGGTGAACACTCAACCGGTCGCTGCCTCGCTGCATATCTCCCTCCAGGTACTTCAGGGGTGCCGGACGCGTACCCGATGCCTTGGGGCCGACACGCCGGAATCCGGGCCCGTGCCGTCACCCGAAAGGACCGGCGTGTCCCGCGAATGGGGGTCGGTCGCGCGCGGCACGGCGTGGGGCGGGCTGTGATGGCTGCGGGGGCACCGACCGCGTGTCCCCGGAGTCGTACGTTCCGAGGAGCCACCCCATGCGCCGTACCGCTCGCACCCTGTCCGTCGCCGTCCTGGCGGGTGCCGCGTTCGGCGTCGCCGGTCCGGCCGCCGCGGCCGGCCCCGCCGCCGGGGCGAACCCCGGCGGCGGGCGGCCCGGGACCACCGTCTCCGTGACCTGCGGGACGACCGACGCGAACTGTCCGGTGGTGAGTGGGGCGCAGGGCCGGCTCCGGAACGCAGACGCCCCGGTCGCCGGGGGGGAAGGGGGCACCGTTCCCCCGGCCGGCGGCGGGGCGGTCCGGGGCGAGAACACCGGGGTGCCGCATGGGAACGGGGGCGCGGTACCCGGCGGGGACAGCGGGGTGCCGCACGGGAACGGGGGCGCGGTACCCGGCGGGGACAGCGGGGTGCCGCACGGGAACGGGGGCGCGGTACCCGGCGGGGACAGCGGGGTCTCTCTCGGGGATGACGGCACGGTCCCTCGGGGGGATGACGGCACGGTCCCGCAAGACGACGACGCCACTGCCCCTTGGGGCGGCAGCGGCACGGGTGTGCGGGGTGACGACAGTGGTACGGGTGGCCGGGGTGACGACAGTGGTACGGGTGGCCGGGGTGACGACAGTGGTACGGGTGGCCGGGGCGGCGACGGCGGCACTGCTGCTGGGGACGCGGGCACCGCTGGGCGGGGGGATGCGGGCACTGCTGGTCGGGGGGACGCGGGCACGGGTGGGCGGGGGGACGACGCGACGGGTTCCCGGGGGGACGCCGGGGGCGGCACGGCGACCGGCGGCAGTGGCGAGCGGCCCTGCTCGGCGGGGCAGAAATCGTGCGGCGAGGGGGGACACGAGTGCGCCTCCTCCGGCGCCTCCCGTCCCTTCGGTCCCTCCGGCGGATCCGCCGGATCAGGCTTCTCCGGCTCGTCCGGCTCGTCCGGCTCGTCCGGCTCGTCCGGCTCGTCCGGCTCGTCCGGTTCCTGCGACGGCGAGCACGCGTGCGACGAGCCGCGCGGCGGGGACACGTCCTGTGCTCCGCCGACCGTGGAGCACGGGGTGGCGGCCGGGGAAGGCGGCGCGTTCACGGACTCCGTTCCCGCGCTGGTCGCGGGCGGCCTGCTGATCGCGGCCGCGTGCGGCGGTGCGGTGTACCGCCTGGCCGGCGGGAGGTCACGCGCGCACGGATGAGACGGCCGCCACCGGGTACCCCGGGGGCGACCACTCCGGCACCGTACGCACCACCCGGCGAACAGCACGGCCCGGAACCGGACGGCACACGGCACCACGGACTGCGCGGAGGCGGACATGCGGCGGACGGACCCCGAGGGGCAGGGCCCGGTCCGGGACACGCCCGCGCGGGGTCACGGACCCGTCCGGTACGGGCCGCCGCTGCCCGACGACGGACTGCCCGTCCTGCCGGCCCTCGCCACCGCGCTGGCCGCCGCCGCGAGCCGGGGCGGGGAGGAGCCGGTCGGCGGCGGTCCGGCGCTGCTCGACGCGGCCCGCGGCTACTGGGAACGCCGTGGGTTGCCCGCCCCGCCCGGCCGGGTGACCGCCGGCCCCGGCGCCCCCGCCCTCCTGCTGGCGCTCACCGCCGCGCTCGGCGGCGACGTCCTGGTGCCGCGCCCCTGCGCCGCCTGGTGGGCGCCGTACGCCCGGCTCCTCGGCCGGCCCGCCTTCCACGTGGCCACCCCGGCCGAGTCCGGGGGTGTGCCCGACCCCTACGCGCTCCTGGAGACCGTGCGCCGGGTCCGGGACGAGGGCGGTGACCCCCGGCTCCTGGTGCTCTCCGTCGCCGACGACCCGACCGCCACCGTCGCCCCGCCCGAACTGCTGCACGCGACCGTCGAGGCGGCCACCGGTGAGGGACTCCACCTGGTCAGCGACGAGACCTGGCGCGACACCCTGCACGCCCCGCACGCCACCGTGCTGCTCAGCCCCGCCGAGATGCTCCCGGACCGGGTGACCGTCGTCACCGACCTGGCCGGCGCCCTGCTGCCGGCCGGCTGGCCCGCCGCCGTCGCCCGGTTCCCCGAGGGCGACACCGGTACGTCCCTGCACGCGCGCGTGCTCGATGTCCTCACCGCGCTCGGCGCCCGCCTCGCCGGACCGGTCGCGGTCGCGGCCGCCCACGCGCTCGACGAGCCCGAACCCGTCACCACCCGCCGGGAGGCCGCCGTCCGCCTGCACGCGCGCGTGGCCGCCGCCCTGTACGCCGCGGTGGTCGACAGCGGCGGCATGGCCCGGCCCCCACAGGCCGGCCGTCACCTGTACGCCGACCTGGAGCCCCTGCGCGCCGCGCTCGGCGGCCAGGGGGTCGGCGACGCACAGGAGTTGGAGGACTTCCTCACCACCCGGCTCGGCATGCCCGTACCCGGCGGCCATCGCTTCGGCGACGACCTCCAGGCACTGCGCGTCCGGCTCGCCACCGGGCCGCTGCTGGGCGGCACCGACGCGGAACGCCTGGAATGCCTCACGTCACCCACACCGTTGGAACTGCCACACGTGCAACGCGCGTTGATGTCCGTGAGGTCGGTACTCGACGATCTCCGCGACGACGCTCAGCGATGGGAGCCTCCTCGATGACGCAGCAGACGCATGAGTCAGGGTCCGCCACGACGACCGCCCCCACGACGACCGCCCCCACGACGACCGCCCCCACGACGACCGCCGATCCGGCGACCGCCCCCATGACGACGGCCGATCCGGCAACTGCTCCCACGCCGACGGCCGACCCGGCTGCCACGACGACCCGGGACGCCGTTTCCACCACTCCTGCCGCCCCCGTGGCCCCGACTCCCTACGCGCCGCCCTTCCCGCCGCTCGCCGAACCCCGTCCGCTGGGCGAACTCCGGTTCTGGCCGCGGACCTTCCACGACCGCCTGACGGCGCCCCTGCCCGGCCTCAAGGCCATGGCCCGATTCGCCCGCGAGGGCTCCGTCCGCCCCGGGCGGGAGGGCCTCGCCGACATCCCCCGGCTGCCGTACAAGCCGGGCCCGCTGCCCCGCGTCGACACCGACACGGTCGCCGTCACCTGGGCGGGACACGCCAGTTGGGTCGTCCGGATCGGCGGCCTGACCGTCCTCACCGACCCCGTCTGGTCCCGCCGCATCATCGGCACCCCGGCCCGGGTCACGCCGGTCGGCGTCGACTGGGAGACCCTGCCGCGCGTCGACGCGGTCGTCATCAGCCACAACCACTACGACCACCTCGACGCCCCCACCCTGCGCCGTCTCCCGCGCGACACCCCGGTGTTCGTACCGGCCGGCCTGGGCCGCTGGTTCCGGCGGCGCCGCTTCACGACCGTCACCGAGCTGGACTGGTGGGAGGCGGCCGAACTCTCCGGTGTCCGTTTCGACTTCGTCCCCGCCCACCACTGGTCCAAGCGCACCCTCACCGACACCTGTCACAGCCTCTGGGGCGGCTGGGTCCTCACCGCCGCCGACGGGCAGCGCCTCTACTTCGCCGGCGACACGGGTTACGGCCACTGGTTCTCCCGCATCGGCGGCCGCTACCCCGGAATCGACCTCGCCCTGATGCCCATCGGCGCCTACGACCCCCGCTGGTGGCTCAGCGACGTCCACCTCGACCCGGAGGAGGCGGTCCGGGCGACGGAGGACCTGGGGGCGCGGCGGATGGCCCCCATGCACTGGGGCACCTTCATCCTCTCGGCAGAACCGGTCCTGGAGCCGTTGCGGCGGGTACGGGCGGCCTGGGAGAAGGCGGGGCTGGACCGGGAGAACCTGTGGGATCTGCCGGTGGGGGGTTCAAGGGCGCTGGAGCCGAGCGCCCCATGAGGGCGCGGCGCTGTGACATTCTGCGGCTCCGCCGCGTGGGCGCGCTCAGCCCCCACGCACCCGCAGTCAGCCGCGCACCGCACCACCCCGAACTCGCCGCACCACACCCGGCATCGCGCTGATCACCACGGTCAGCGCGACCGCCAGGACAACCCCCTCCCACGGCTCCGGAAACAACGACCCGCCCAGGATCCCGATCAACTGATAGGTCGCGGCCCAGGCCACGCAGGCCGGCGCGTTCCCCCGGGCGAACCGGCGCAACGGCCACTTGGCCAGCAGACAGGCCAGCATCACCGGTATCCGCCCCGCCGGCACCAGGCGCGACAGCACCAGCACCAGCACCCCGTGCTCGGCCAGCTTCTCCTGCGCCTGCTCCAGCCGGTCCTCCGGCGCCCGCGCGCGGATCGCCGCCAGCCACCGCGACCCGTTCTTCGACCCCATCCCGCGCCGCCCCAGCCAGTACAGCGCCGCGTCCCCCAGGAAGGCGGCCAGCGACGCCGTCACCAGCACCAGCCCCAACGCGAACGGCGCCGTCTGGTGGAAGGCCACCACCGCCGCCGAACTCACCAGTGCCCCCGTCGGCACCACCGGCACCAACGCCCCGACCAGCACCAGCAGAAACAGCGTCGGATAGCCGATCGCCTGCTGCGTGGACTCGGTCGACGAGGTCGACGAGGTGGCCGCCGTCGCGCCGGCGGCCGCCATCACCAGCAGCACTCTCACCGCGCGACCTCCAGCCGCACGCTCTCCCCGTGACCGAGCTTGTGCACGGCGACCTGCGGCGCGTACTCCGCGGCGAGGCGCACGAACTCGTCGCCGGGCGCGTGGAACTCGTGCGGCCGCACCCCGTCCATACCGATCGGCCAGTACGTCCCGTAGTGCACCGGCACCGCGCTGCGCGGTGCCAGCTCGGCCAGCGCCCGTGCCGCCCGCCCGGCGTCGAGATGCCCTTCCCCGAGGTGGGGCCCCCAGCCGCCGACCGGCAGCAGGGCCACGTCCACCGGCCCGACCGCCTCGGCCATCTCGTCGAACAGCCCGGTGTCCCCGGCGAAGTACGTGCGGGCCGCGCCCTCGACGACATATCCGAGAGCGGGGGAGCGGTGCGGGCCGACCGGCAGCCGGCGCCCGTCGTGGCGTGCGGGCACGACGCGGACGACCAGCGGGCCGACGGGTATCTCGTCGCCGACGCCGACCTCGGTGATCGGCAGCTGCCGGAGCCGGCGGAGCGCGGGTACCGCGCGTGGTGCGCCCCGGGGCACAAGCAGGCGCGTGCCCGGGGTGAGCCCGGCCAGCGAGGGGACGTGCAGATGGTCGGCGTGCAGGTGGGAGACGAGCGCGAGGTCCGCACGACGGGCCTCGGGCGGCGGCGGGGCACCCCGCCGGCGGCGCAGGTGCGCGAGCCGGCGCGCGAACAGAGTATCGGTGAGCAGTCGTACGCCCGAATCCTCGATCGTGCAGGTGGCGTGACCCCACCAGGTGATCTCCACCGGCACCTCTTTGCCTCCTTCGTGCGACTCCCCGAAGCCTACGTGCAGGAGTAGGGTCGGCGGCGAAACCCGGAGGTGAGGGGGGACGCCATGGGACAGGTACGGGGTGCCTACGGCGGGCTCGCGCCGGTGCGGGTGACCGCCATCGCGAGTCTGACGCCCCTGGAGGAACTGGAGATCGACCCCTTCCTGGTCGACTCCCGCAGCCAGCACGCGATGTGCGCGCGCTGGGCCGTGGAGCACGGATACGTCATCGCCCGGGAACTCCTGGTCCGCGGGCTGCGTCACGACCACAGCGCCCTGTGGGCGGGTGTCCGACCCGGCCTCGACGTCTTCGTCGCGCCGAGCAGACGGGTACTGGAGAGCGCGCTGTCGTCGGTCGAGGACTTCACGGCGGAGTGCGCGAGACGCGGGGTGCGGGTGGAGACGGTGGGGCGGGCCGAGCCCTGCTACGACGCCCAGATGAAGGCACGGGTCCACCGGAGGCTGTCGATGCCGACGGCGGGGTACGACGGGAGGTGAGCCCGCTCGCGTCCACGGCCGTGTGACAGTGTTGGCGGCAGCAGACCCGCGGCGGACGCGGGTCGCGGACGTGAGGTCGGTGGGGCGTGCGGTGGCGGCGGTTCGTCGGTCAGATCGGGCGGAGCGTCGTGGTGTGGGCGGTGTCCACCGCGACCATGCTGGTCCTCGCCGGGATCCTGCCCGACTTCCAGCTCCAGTCCGCCGACGGTGACAGCGCCACCCGTATCGCGGTGACCGCGGCCCTCGGCGCCGGTGCCTTCGGTGTGCTGTCGGCCGTCGTGTGGCCCCTCCTGGTACGACTGCTGCTGCTGGTGCCCGCCCTCGTCCTCGGCCTGCTGGTCTTCTTCCTCAACGGCTCCCTCCTCCTCGTCGCCCTGCGCATCAACCCCTCGGGACAGAGCGAGGCCGCCCCGGAGACCGCCGTGATCGTCGCCGCCGTGATGTCCGCCGTCGCCTCCGCCACCGGCGGTGCCCTCGCCGTCCGTGACGACGACGCCTACCGGAGCCGGCTCTCCCGCCTCGCCACCCGCCGCCGCGGTTCCCGGCCGCCCTGCCCGGCCACCCCCGGCACCGTCTTCCTCCAACTCGACGGCGTCGGCCACGACGTCCTGACCGCCGCCGTCGCCAAGGGGCTGATGCCGACGGTCGCGGCCTGGCTGGACGACACCCACCGGCTCACCCCCTGGCGCACCGACTGGTCCAGCCAGACCGGCGCCAGTCAGCTCGGCATCCTGCACGGCTCCGCCTTCGACGTCCCGGCCTTCCGCTGGTACGAGAAGGACAGCCGGGAGGTGATGGTCTGCAACCGGCCGACCAGCGCCGCCGAACTCCAGCGCCGGGCCGTCGAGCGCACCGCCGACGGGGGACTGCTGACCCTGGACGGCGCCAGCCGCGGCAACCTCTTCAGCGGCGGCGCCGACGAACAGGCCCTCGTGCTGTCCATAGCCACCCGGCGCCGAGGCCGGGAGAACCGTTCCCGCGCCGGTTACTTCGCCTACTTCTCCGACCCGGCCAACGCCGTCCGCACCGCGCTCTCCTTCTTCGCCGAGGTCGGCCGCGAGATCGGCCAGTCGACGGCGGCCCGGATGCGCAGGCAGCGGCCCCGCGTGGGGCGCGGCGGCCTCTATCCCTTCGTGCGCGCCTTCGCCACCGTCGTCGAACGGGACGTCGTCGTGGCCGCCGTCATGGGCGACCTGCTCGCCGGCCGCACCGCCGTCTACGCCGACCTCGTCGCCTACGACGAGGTCGCCCACCACTCGGGACCGCACAGCCGCGACGCCGAGAAGGTGCTGCAACGCCTGGACCGGGCCCTGGCGCTGATCGGGAAGGTCGCCGAGCACGCTCCACGGGAGTACCGGATCGTGGTCCTCTCCGACCACGGGCAGAGCCCCGGCGAGACCTTCCGCTCCCGGTACGGCCTCACCCTCGGCGACCTGGTCCGGGCCGGCTGCGGGCTGCACGTGCCGCGCCGGGCCGAGCGCACGCACAGCGGCACCGAGGCCCGGGCCGCCGTCCGCGCGGCCCTGCGCAGGCCGGTCGAGGAGGGCGGCGAGAAGCACCGGCCCACCCGGCACTCGGAACCGGTCGTGCTCGCCTCCGGCAACCTCGGCCTGGTCTCCTTCCCGGACGTGCCGCACCGCATGACCAAGGAGGAGATCGACGCCCGGTACCCGGCGCTGCTCACCACCCTCGCCAACCACCCCGGCATCGGGTTCCTGCTGGTGCGCAGCGAGGAGCACGGCGGGGTGCTGCTCGGGGCGTACGGGGCGGAGATACCGCTGGACCGGCTCGACGGGCAGCCGGGACCGCTGGCCGCTTTCGGGGCGGGCGCGGCGGACGCCGTCCGGCGCACGCACTCGTTTCCGCACACCGCCGACATCATGGTGAACTCGTCGTACGACCCGGAGGGCGGCGACGTCCTGGCGTTCGAGGAGCAGATCGGGTCGCACGGGGGGCTGGGGGGCGCGCAGGGCAGGCCGTTCCTGTTGTCGCCGGTCTGCGTCTCGGCGCCGGTGGCGGAGGGGGAGACGCTGGTGGGGGCCGAGGCGGTGCACGGGGTGCTGCGGCGGTGGCTTCGGGAGGCGGACGGGCCGCAGGTGCCGGTGCCTGCCGGCGAGGAGACGGCCGCGTAGGGGGTGGGCCGAGGAGGGGGGCGGCTGCGGGGCGGTGGGGGCTGGTCGCGCCCGCGCGGCGGAGCCGCAAATTGACACAGCCCCGCGCCCCTTGAAGGGCGCCTCAAGTCGTCCGGCGGAAAATCGGCTGCGTTCCTTTCGGCCCCGGCTCACACTGTTCGAGTCGCAAAACCTCTCGAGCATCCCCCAAGGAGCCGCTTCTTGCAGGCTGCCGTTGCCGTTACCCCCTCCCGTCTCCCCGAGCTTCTGCTCGGCCTCGCCACCGTGCGGCCCGTGTTCATCTGGGGGGCGCCCGGGATCGGGAAGTCCTCGCTGGTGCGGGCGTTCGCCGAGTCGCTGGGGCTGGAGTGTGTGAGTCTGCTCGGTACGCAGCTCGCGCCCGAGGACCTGATCGGCGTCCCGCAGATCCGTGACGGACGGTCGGTGTTCTGCCCGCCCGAGGTGATCGCCCGGGACGAGCCGTACTGTCTCTTCCTCGACGAGCTGAACGCGGCCACCCCGGATGTGCAGAAGGCGTTCTACTCGCTGATCCTCGACCGCCGGATCGGCAGCTACGAACTGCCCAAGGGGTCGATCGTCATCGGTGCCGGCAACCGGGCCACCGACAACGCCCTCGCCCGGCCCATCGCCTCCGCGCTCGTCAACCGGCTGGCCCACGTCCACCTGGAGGCCTCGGCCCACGACTGGCTCGCCTGGGCCGCGGGCAACGGCATCCACCCGTGGATCCTGGACCACCTCACCGACCGGCCCGACCACCTGTGGTCCAAGCCGCCGAAGACCGAGGAGCCGTTCTCCACCCCGCGCTCCTGGCACATGCTCTCCGACGCCCTGCACTCCTTCGGGCGCGACCTCGACGAGGAGACCCTGAAGGTCCTCGCCCACGGCACGCTCACCCCGGCCCACGCCACCGCCTTCAGCGGATACGTCAAGATCGTGCGCAGCCGCTTCGGGATCGAGGCGATCCTCAGGGGCGACGCCGGCTGGCCGCACCGGATCGAGGACCGCGACCTGCTGTACTACCTCGCCGAGTCGTTCCGGGGGCGGCTGGTCAAGGAGCTGCCCGCCGCCAAGGAGCACATGTCGGCGAACGGCCGGCAGACCGCGTACCGCGCCAAGTCGCTGCTCGTGCAGCTCGCCGAGATCTCCGTCGAGGTCGCCCAGACCGTCATCGCGTCCGACGCCGACGGGAACCCCGTGCTGCCCTCCTGGTTCCTGATCGAGGCCGCCCGGGACATGCCCCGGCTGGTGGAGGCCCGACGATGAGCCCCAGCGGCCGTAAGGACCAGAAGAAGGCGGAGAAGAAGGACCCGGCCGCGGAGAACTTCGCGGCCGGGGTCGAGCTGCTGCGCGCCAACCCGGCTTTGCGGGCGGTCGAGTTCACCCTCTGCCGTCACGAGAAGTGCGAACTGGCGCCCCACGAGGGGCTGGTACGGGCCGACTCCGACGGAGTCCTGCACGCCCACGCCACCCGGCGCGCCGAACCTGCCGAGTGGGCCTGGGCGTTGGCCCACTGCACGATCCATCTCGGCTTCGGCCACCTGCCGGCCGCCAGCGGGCAGCGCACCCAGCCCGACCGCTACGACCTCGCCGCCCGCTGTACCGTCGTCAACCGTTTCCTGGCGACCTTCCCGGTCGGCGAGGCACCGGACCACCTGCCCGCGTCCTATCCGGAGGGCGACGAGGACCGGCTCGCCGCCGGCTGGCGCCGTGTCGGCAGCGTCCCGGCCGCCTACGAGCGCGGCGGCACCAGCGGCGGCGAACCCGACCAGCTGCTCCTCTCCTGGGACCGGTGGGCCGGCCAAGTCCCCGACTGGCAGGTCGCGTTCGCGCACGCGCTGACCCGGACCATGTCCCGGGCGATGGACCTGGCCGGCGGCCGCCGCACCTCCATGACCGGGCCGCCGACCCCGCTGCGCCCCTGGGAACAGGCGCTGAGCTGGTTCGTCTCCTCCTATCCGCTGCTCGGCGGGATCGCGGCCGGCATCAAGCTGGTCGCCGACGCCGAGCTGGCCCGCGCCCACGACATCGCGATCGCCGCCGTCAACCCCGAGGCCGGCGAGATCTACGTGAACCCACTGCGCACCCTGGACGGGGAGGAGTGGCGGTTCGTCCTCGCCCACGAGATGCTGCACGCCGCGCTGCGCCACGGCGACCGTCTCGGCGGCCGCGACCCCTACCTCTTCAACGTCGCCTGCGACTACGTCATCAACGGCTGGCTGGTCGAGATGCGTGTCGGCACCATGCCCGAAGGGCTGCTGCACGACCCGGAGTTGAAGGATCTGTCGGCGGAGGAGGTGTACGACCGGATCGCCGTCGACCTGCGCCGGATGCGGCGTCTGGCCACCCTGCGCGGCAAGGGGCGCGGCGATGTGCTCGGCGCGCCGCTCGGGCCGCCCGGCGCCTGTGTCGACCTCGACGAGTTCTACCGCCGGGGCCTCGGCCAGGGACTCGATCTGCACCATACGCAGGACCGCGGGTTCCTGCCCGGCGGCCTGGTCGAGGAGATCCGCGCCCTCAGCCATCCGCCGCTGCCCTGGGACGCTCAACTGGCCCGGTGGTTCGACGAGTTCGTGCCCCGGCCGGAAGCCGTACGGTCGTACGCCCGGCCCTCCCGCCGGCAGTCGTCCACCCCGGACATCCCGCGCGCCGGCCGGTACTTCCCGCCCGAGGAGGTGGCCCGCTGCACCTTCGGCGTGGTCCTGGACACCTCCGGCTCCATGGACCGCACCCTGCTCGGCAAGGCCCTCGGCGCGATCGCCTCCTACGCCGAGGCCCGGGACGTACCGGCGGCCCGTGTGGTGTTCTGCGACGCCGCCCCGCACGACGCCGGGTACCTTCCGACGACCGAGATCGCCGGGCGGGTCCGGGTGCACGGCCGCGGCGGTACCGTCCTCCAGCCCGGGATCGACCTGTTGCAGCGCGCGGACGACTTCCCGCCGACCGCACCGGTCCTGGTGATCACCGACGGCTGGTGCGACGTGCTGCGGGTGCGGCGCGAGCACGCCTACCTCGTCCCTGACGGCCGTCGCCTGCCGTTCACTCCCCGTGGGCCGGTCTTCCGCGTGCGGTGAGCCCGGATGTGATCGGATGGGGGCAGCGAAACCGGTTCATTCGCCTTCGTAGCCGAAAGGAACAACCGTGGCCACCACGCGCACCGCACACACCGTTTGGGAAGGCAACCTCCTCGAGGGCAACGGTGTCATCACCTTCGACTCCTCCGGTATCGGCCAGCAGCCGGTCACGTGGGCCTCGCGCTCCCAGGAGGCGAACGGCAAGACCAGCCCGGAGGAGCTGATCGCCGGCGCCCACTCCAGCTGCTTCTCCATGGCCCTCTCGCACGCCCTGGCCGGGGCCGGTACCCCGCCCACCAGGCTGGTGACCACCGCCGACGTCAAGTTCCAGCCGGGTGAGGGCATCACCGGGATCCACCTGACCGTCGAGGGCACGGTGCCCGGCCTGGACGAGGCCGGCTTCGCCGCCGCCGCCGAGGACGCCAAGAAGAACTGCCCGGTCAGCCAGGCCCTGGCCGGCACCACCATCACCCTGGACGCGAAGCTCGCCTGACCGTCGTACCCCTTCGGATGCCGCGCCCCCGTCACGGGGCGCGGCATCGTCGTTCACGGGGTCCCCGGCATTGACAACGGACCGCTCAAGTTTTGTGCTGGAGTCGGGGACGCGGCCGGGCGGAAGGGGACGGACATGGCACGCGCGGTAGGGATCGACCTCGGTACGACGAACTCGGTGGTGGCCGTCCTGGAGGGCGGTGAGCCCACCGTCGTCGCCAACGCCGAGGGGGCGCGCACCACCCCGTCGGTGGTGGCCTTCGCGAAGAACGGGGACGTGCTGGTCGGCGAGGTCGCCAAGCGGCAGGCGGTGACCAACGTGGACCGCACCGCGCGCTCGGTGAAGCGGCACATGGGCGACGGCGCCTGGCGGTTCCCGGAGAGCGGCAACGTGGACGGCACGCGGTACCGGGCCCAGGAGCTGTCGGCGCGGGTGCTGCAGAAGCTCAAGCGGGACACCGAGGCCTACCTCGGCGAGGACGTCACCGACGCGGTGATCACCGTACCCGCGTACTTCGACGACTCGCAGCGGCAGGCCACCAAGGAGGCCGGGGAGATCGCCGGCCTGAAGGTGCTGCGGATCATCAACGAGCCGACCGCCGCAGCCCTCGCCTACGGCCTCGACCGGGGCGAGGAGCAGACGGTCCTCGTCTTCGACCTCGGGGGCGGAACTTTCGACGTCTCCCTCCTTGAGATCGGCGACGGCGTGATCGAGGTCAAGGCCACCAACGGCGACACCCGCCTCGGCGGCGACGACTGGGACCAGCGGGTCGTCGAGCACCTGGTCACACGCTTCAAGGGGCAGTACGGCATCGATCTCGGCAACGACAAGATGGCGCTGCAACGGCTGCGCGAGGGCGCCGAGAAGGCGAAGATCGAGCTTTCCTCGTCCACGGAGACCTCGGTCAACCTGCCGTACATCACGGCCTCCGCCGAGGGCCCGCTGCATCTGGAGGAGAAGCTGACGCGGGCCCAGTTCCAGGAGCTGACCGCGGACCTGCTGGACCGCTGCAAGAAGCCGTTCCACCAGGCCGTCAAGGACGCGGGCGTGGAGCTGTCCGCTATCGACCACGTGATCCTGGTCGGCGGCTCGACCCGGATGCCCGCCGTCACCGACCTGGTCAAGGAACTCACCGGCAAGGACCCGCACAAGGGCGTCAACCCGGACGAGGTGGTGGCGGTCGGCGCCGCCCTCCAGGCGGGCGTCATCCGCGGCGACGTCAAGGACGTCCTGCTGCTGGACGTCACCCCGCTGTCCCTGGGCATCGAGACCAAGGGCGGCATCATGACGAAGCTGATCGAGCGCAACACCACGATCCCGACCCGGCGTTCGGAGATCTTCACGACCGCCGCCGACAACCAGCCCTCGGTGGGCATCCAGGTCTACCAGGGCGAACGGGAGATCGCGGCCTACAACAAGAAGCTCGGCGTCTTCGACCTCACCGGGCTGCCGCCGGCACCGCGTGGCGTCCCGCAGATCGAGGTCGCCTTCGACATCGACGCGAACGGGATCATGCACGTCTCGGCGAAGGACCTGGCGACCGGCCGCGAGCAGAAGATGACCGTGACCGGCGGCTCCGCCCTCCCCAAGGACGACATCGACCGCATGATGCGGGAGGCCGAGCAGTACGCCGAGGAGGACCGCAGACGCCGCGAGGCCGCCGAGACCCGCAACCAGGCCGAGCAGCTCGTCTACCAGACCGAGAAGTTCATACGCGAGAACGAGGACCGCGTGCCGCCCGACACGAAGACCGAGGTGGAGTCGGCGATCACCGAACTCAGGACCCTGCTGGACCGTGAGGCCGACACCACGGAGCTGCGCCAGGGCGTCGAGAACCTGGCGACCGTCAGCCAGCGCATGGGGCAGGCCATGTACGCGGGTGCCTCCGACGGTTCGGCCGAACAGCAGAGGGCGCCGGAAGCCGACGAAGAGGGTGTGGTGGACGCGGAGATCGTGGACGACGAGAGGGGTTCGGCTGGGTGAGGCACCGCCGTACTCCGCCGTCGTGGCTGATCGCCGCCGCGGCGGAGAGAGAGGTGGAAGGGGCTGGGGGTCAGCGGCGGGTGGTCTCCCGGCCTCGGCGGTCCGGGCGGGGGCCCAGCGCGACGAGCAGCGCGCACGCGACGTAGGGCAAAGCGCCCCACAGGAGGACGCTCACGGGCGCGCCCCGGTGCGTGCGGTCGGCAGGGCCGCACAGACCGCGTCCAGCACGCACGCGTACGGCGTGCCGAAGTCGGTGAGTCTGCGCCGGAGTTGCTCCAGACAGTCACGGTGTTCGGTGAGCAGGTCGGTGTTGCCGGTGCGCGCCGTGAACTCCAGGACGGCGGGCAGGAAGTCCGGCAGCTCCTCGCCGGTGAACTCCATGCCGTACGCCTGGTAGACCTCCTTGAAGCGGACCAGGGACATGCCCCGGCGGCGGGTGTCGCCGTCGTGCCACCAACTGAGATAGAGGCTGTGCCGGTTCTTGAAGTCGAAGACCTGCACATAGTGCGCGGCCAGTTCCTGCGGCGGGGTCACCGCGGCGTGGTCGGTGAACTCCCGCAGTTGCGGGGCTGCTTCGCGCAGCAGCGGCAGCCGGGCGACGAAGTCGTCGTCCGGGTAGGTGAGGCAGAGCGCCGCCGCCTGGTAGAACACCGCGTCCGTGGACATCAGGTCTCCTTCGCCTCGTCCGGGGTGTCGGCGGTCTGCCGTCTGCGCAGCAGGTGGAAGTTCTCCACCGACACCAGGGGGAGCAGTTTCCGGCCCGAGTCCTGGCCGAGGGGCCCGTCGCCGCCCATGCCGGGGCCGCCGTCGTAGTCGAGGCTGCACCCTTCAGGGAGCGCGGACTCCTCCAGCCGGCGGGCGTCGCCGACCGCCGCGGTCGGGATCACATACCGGTCCTCGTACTTGGCGATCGCCAGCAGCCGGTACATCGTCTCGATCTCCGCCGCGGTCATCCCCACCGCGGTGGCGATTGCCGCGTCCGGCTCCTCGCCGAGGTTGAGCGCCCGCATGTGGGAGCGCATGGCGGCCAGCTTCTCCAGGGACGCCCGTACCGGTGCGGTGTCGCCCGCCGCGAACAGCTCGGCCAGGTAGGCGAGGGGGATGCGCAGGGTGTCGATGGCGGCGAAGAGGTTCCGGGCGTCCTCGCCGTCGTGGCCCGTCTCGGACAGCGCGTCCACGACGGGGGACAGGGGCGGGATGTACCAGACCATCGGCATGGTGCGGTACTCCGGATGCAGGGGCAGCGCCACCCGGTAGGTGTGGATCAGCCGGTACACGGGGGAGCGGCGGGCCGCCTCCAGCCAGTCGTACGGGATGCCCGCCTCCTCGCAGGCCCGCCGCACCGCCGGATCCTCCGGATCGAGGAAGACGCCCAGCTGGGCCTCGTACAAGGCCTTCTCGTCCTTGGTCTCGGCCGCCGCGGTCACCCGGTCGGCGTCGTAGAGGATCAACCCGAGATAGCGCAGCCGGCCCACGCAGGTCTCCGAGCAGACCGTGGGCTGCCCCGCCTCCAGGCGCGGACGGCACAGGGTGCACTTCTCGGCCTTGCCGGTGGCGTGGTTGAAGTAGACCTTCTTGTACGGGCATCCGGTCACGCACGTCCGCCAGCCCCGGCACCGGTCCTGGTCGACGAGCACGATGCCGTCCTCGACCCGCTTGTACATCGCGCCGGACGGGCAGGAGGCCACGCAGGACGGGTTGAGGCAGTGCTCGCAGATGCGCGGCAGGTAGAACATGAACGCCTGCTCGAACTCGAACCTGACCTTGTCGGAGGCCTGTCGGCGGATGCGCTCGACCATCGGGTCCAGGTCGCCGTGGGCGGGGGCGCCGGCCAGGTCGTCGTCCCGGTCCGACGACCACTCGATCTTCATCGGCTTGCCGTCGAGCTGGGAGACCGGACGGGCGACCGGGTAGTCGTCACCGAGCGGGGCGTCGGTGAGGTTCTGGTAGTCGTACGTCCAGGGCTCGTAGTAGTCCTTGATCTCCGGGAGCCTGGGGTTGGCGAAGATCCCGGCGAGCTTGTGCAGCCGGCCGCCCGCCTTGAGCTTCAGCGCGCCCCGCCGGTTCAGCTCCCAGCCGCCGCGCCAGGTCTCCTGGTCCTCGTAACGGCGTGGATAGCCCTGGCCGGGCCGGGTCTCGACGTTGTTGAACCAGACGTACTCCATGCCCCGCCGGTTGGTCCACGCCTGCTTGCAGGTGACCGAACAGGTGTGGCAGCCGATGCACTTGTCGAGGTTCATGACCATCGCGATCTGGGCCATGGGACGCATCAGTATTCGACCTCCTGGCCGCGGCGCCGGATCACCGTCACCTCGTCGCGCTGGTTGCCCGTCGGGCCCAGGTAGTTGAAGGCCCACGAGAGCTGCGCGTAACCGCCGATCAGATGGGACGGCTTGAGGATCAGCCGGGTGAGCGAGTTGTGGGTGCCACCGCGCCTGCCGGTGGTCTCCGCCCTCGGGACGGCCACCGTGCGCTCCTGCACGTGGTGTGTGTAGACCCTGCCGGGCGGCATCCGCTGCGAGACCAGCGCACGGGCCGCGACCACGCCGTCGCGGTCGACCGCCTCGATCCACTCGTTGTCCTGCACCCCGATCGCCTCCGCGTCCTGCGGGGACATCCAGATGTTCTCGCCGCCCCGGGAGAGCGCGAGCATGAACAGGTTGTCCTGGTACTCGGAGTTGATCGACCACATGTCGTGCGGCGTGAGGTGACGGACCGTCACCTCACGCCGCCCGTCCGGGCCGAGGCGCGGCTCGCCGAAGAGCCGGTTCATGTCCAGCGGCGGCCGGTAGACCGGGAGCGCCTCGCCCAGTTCGTGGATCCAGTCGTGGTCGAGGAAGAAGTGCTGGCGGCCGGTGAGCGTGTGCCACGGCTTGAGATGCTCGGTGTTGAGGGTGAACGCGGTGTAGCGGCGGCCGCCGGACTCGCTGCCCGACCACTCCGGAGAGGTGATCACCGGGACCGGCGCCGCCTGGGTGTCGGCGTAGGTGACCCGCCTGCCCTCGTGCTCGGCGGCCAGGTGGGCCATCTCCTGCCCGGTGCGCTGCTCCAGGGTGCGGAAACCCTGGGTGGCGAGACGGCCGTTGGTGGTGCCGGACAGTGCCAGTATGGTGTTCGCCGCCTTGACCGCGGTGTCGAGGGAGGGGCGGCCCTGGTAGCCGGTGCCGTTCGACCTCCGCAGCTGTTCCACCTCCTGGTCCGGCCTGAGGGCGATGCCCTTGGCGGGCAGGCCCAGTTGCTCCACCAGGGGGCCGAGTGCCGCGAATTTTCCGCCGATCGCCGTGTAGTCCCGTTCGACCACGACCAGGTTCGGCATGGTCTGCCCGGGCACCGGCTCGCACTCCCCGCGCTTCCAGTCCCGCACCACCCCGCCCGGCTGGGCAGTCTCGCCCGGGGTGTCGTGCTGGAGCGGCGCGGCCACCAGGTCCCTGCGTACCCCGAGACGGCCCACGGCCAGCTCGCTCAGCCGCTCCGCCAGTGCCTTGAAGGTGTCGAAGTCGGTGCGCGCCTGACAGGGCGGGTTCACGGCCGGGGTGAACGAGTGCACGTAGGGGTGCATGTCGGTGGACGACAGGTCGTGCTTCTCGTACCAGGTGGCGGCCGGCAGCACGACGTCCGACAGCAGGGTGGAGGCGGTGTGCCGGAAGTCCAGCGAGAGCAGCAGGTCCAGCTTGCCCTCGGGGGCCTCCGCCCGCCAGGTCACGTCACGGGGCCGCTCGCCCGGGGCCGCCTCCTCGGCGCGCAGCGAGGAGTGCGTGCCCAGCAGGTGCTTGGTGAAGTACTCGGCGCCCTTCGCCGACGAGCCCAGCAGGTTCGCCCGCCAAAGGGTGAGAACCCGCGGCCAGTTCTCCGGCGCGTCCGGGTTCTCGCAGGCGAACTTCAGGGTGCCCGCGCGGAGTTCCGCCACCGCCTTGGCCACCGGGTCGCCGAACACACCGCCCAGTTCGAGGGGGTTGCGGTCGAAGGTCGGGTACGACGGCATCCAGCCGGCGCGGGCCGACAGCGCCAGGCAGTCCGCGCCGGTCATCCCGGCGAACCTGCCCTCGCCGAGGGGCGAGGCCAGCACGTCGGCGCCGAAACGGTCGTAGCGCCACTGGTCGGTGTTGAGGAACCAGTAGGCCGTGCCGATCATCTGGCGCGGCGGCCGGGACCAGTCGCCGGCGGAGGCCAGCGTGGCCCAGCCGGTGACCGGGCGGCACTTCCCCTGGCCGACGTAGTGCGCCCAGCCGCCGCCGTTGCGGCCCTGGCAGCCGGTGAGCTGGAGCAGGGCCAGGAAGGTGCGGTAGATGGTCTCGGAGTGGAACCAGTGGTTGGTGCCCGCGCCCATCAGGATCATGCAGCGGCCCTTGGAGCGCTCCGCGGTCCGCGCGAACTCCCGGGCGATCCTGATGCACTTGGCGGCCGGGACCGAGGTGTGCCGCTCCTGCCAGGCGGGGGTGCCCGGGGTACCCGCGTCCTCGTAGCTCGCGGGCCACGCGCCCGGCAGGCCGTGCCGCCACACGCCGTACTGCGCCACCAGCAGGTCGAACACCGTTGTCACGAGCGGGCCGTCCGCGCCGCCCAGGCGGGTCGCCGGGACCCCTCGCCGCAGCACCTCCCCGCGGCCCTGCCCGTGCTCGCCGCCGTCCGTGTCGAAGCGCGGGAGCAGCACCTCGACCGGGCTCGCGACCTCAGTGCCGTACAGGCTCAACCGCGGTTCGATGTCACCGAGTTCGAGGTTCCAGCGACCCTTGCCGGTGTCGGTCCAGCGAAAGCCCAGGGAGCCGTTCGGGACGACCGCGCGGCCGGACGCCGCGTCCAGGACGACCGTCTTCCACTCGGCGCCCTCGCCCCGCTGCCCGAGGTCGGTGGCGCGCAGGAACTTGCCGGGCACGTACGCGCCGTCCCGTTCGGTGAGCGTGACCAGGAAGGGCAGGTCGGTGAACTTCCGTACGTAGTCGGTGAAGAACGGGGTCTCCCGGTCGACGAAGAACTCCTTCAGGACGACATGGCCCATCGCGAGGGCCAGAGCGCCGTCCGTACCCGGGTGCGGGTGCAGCCACTCGTCGGCGAACTTGGCGTTGTCCGCGTGGTCCGGGGCGACCACCACCACCTTCTGGCCCCGGTACCGGGCCTCCGCCATCCGGTGGGCGTCCGGGGTGCGGGTCACCGGGACGTTCGAGCCCCACATCATCAGATAGGCCGCGTCCCACCAGTCGCCCGACTCCGGCACGTCCGTCTGGTCGCCGAAGACCTGCGGCGAGGCCACCGGGAGGTCGGCGTACCAGTCGTAGAAGGACAGCATCGGGGCGCCGATGAGGGAGTGGTAGCGGGCGCCGGCCGCATGGGACACCATCGACATCGCCGGGACCGGGGAGAAGCCGGCGATCCGGTCCGGGCCGTAGGCCGCGATGGTGTGCACCTGGGCGGCGGCGACGATCTCCACCGCCTCGTCCCAAGTGGCCCGCACCAGACCGCCCTTGCCGCGCGCACGCTGATAACGGCGGCGCCGCTCCGGGTCGTTCTGGATGTCCGCCCAGGCGGCCACCGGGTCCCGCAGCCGGCTCTTCGCCTCCCGGTACATCTCCAGCAGCACGCCCCGGACGTACGGATACCGCACCCGGGTCGGCGAGTAGGTGTACCAGGAGAACGCGGCGCCGTGCGGGCAGCCGCGGGGCTCGTACTCGGGGCGGTCGGGGCCGACCGACGGGTAGTCCGTCTCCTGGGTCTCCCAGGTGATGATCCCGTCCTTGACGTACACCTTCCAGCGGCAGGAGCCGGTGCGGTTCCCGCCGTGCGTGGAGCGCACCACCTTGTCGTGGCTCCAGCGGTCCCGGTAGAAGGCGTCCGCCTCGCGGCCGCCGGTCAGGGCCACGCTGCGCAGATCGGGCGCGGGCGTGCCGGGGCGGAAGAACCGGGCGGCACCGAGCAGCGCCGCACCGGGCTCCCTGGGAGGTGTCTGCGTGTCGGTCACCTGCGCTCCCTTGCTCACCCTTCGCTTCGACGCTAGGGGCGGGCAGGGGAACGCACCTGTCCAGACGATCCGAACGGGTCACCCGGCCGAGCCGTACGGGGTCACCTGTCCAGGACATCCGGACGTGTCGCCGGCCGGGACACCCGAACGGCTCAGGCCTTGCGGGCGACGGCTCCGTACACCGGCACGATGCCCTCCTGCTGGAGGGCCACGTCCTCCGGGTCCGGGCGCCAGCCGGAGACCGGGATCACTCCGGGACCGAGCAGTTCCAGGCCGTCGAAGAAGCGGTGGAAGCCGGCCAGCGGACGCGGATGGAACGGTGTCCCGCTGCGCCGGAAGTGGTCGGCCGCCCGCTCGACGGCCTCGGGGCTGAGATCCGGGGTGACCTGGGACAGGATCAGATGGCTGCCCGGGGCGAGTGCGTCGACGTACGTCTTCAGCAGGCCGTGGACGTCGTCGCCGTCCGGGTCGTCGTCGAGGTAGTGGGTGAGGGCCACCAGCGACAGGGCGACCGGCTCCGCGAAGTCCAGGGTCTCGGCGGCGTGGGCCAGCAGGCCGCCGGGGTCGCGGACGTCGGCGTGGACGTACGCGGTGCTGCCCTCGGGCGTGCCGCGCAGCAGGGCCTCAGCGTGCCGCAGCACGATCGGGTCGTTGTCCGCGTACACCACCCTCGACTCCGGTGCGACGCCCTGGGCCACCTGGTGCAGATTCGGCTCCGTGGGGATGCCGGTGCCGATGTCCAGGAACTGGCGGGTCCCGGACTCGGCGACGGCGCGCACGGCCCGCTGCATGAACCGGCGGTTGGCACGCGCCCCGCGCAGCACCGTGCCGTCCACGGCGAGGATCCGCCGGGCGAGCTCCTCGTCCACCGGGTAGTTGTCCTTGCCGCCCAGCCACCAGTCGTACACCCGGGCCGGATGCGGCCGGCTGGTGTCGACGGCGGTGGGTGCGGGCTCGGATGCGGTCACAGTCCCTGCTCCTCAGAGGTTGTCACGGTACTCCCGCAGCAGTTCCTTGGTCCGCTGCGCCGAGGCGGCCCGGGCCGTCATGTGGTCCAGCACCTCCAGATGGGCGCCGACCTCGTCCCGGGAGTCCAGGTACAGGGCGCCGGTCAGGTACTCGGTGAAGACCATGTCGGGCAGTTCGGGCTCGGCGAACCGGAACAGCGTGAACGGCGCGTACGTCCCCGGGTGCGGGCCGCTCGCGAACTCGGCGATCTGGAGCGTGATCCGGTCCCGTTCGACGAAGGCGAGAAGCTTGTCGACCTGCTCGCGCATCACCGCGCAGTCGGTGCTGACCGGGCGCCGCAGCACCGTCTCGTCCATGATCACCCACAGGTGGGGCGGATCGTCCTGCTCCAGCAGCCGCTGCCGGGTCAGGCGCAGCGACACATGCCGTTCCACGGCCGCGGGGTCGCTGTGGCCTATCGTCCCGGCCTCCAGCACGGCCCGCGCATAGGCCTCGGTCTGCAACAGGCCGGGCAGGAAGTGCGGTTCGTAGGAGCGGACGACCCGGGCCGCGCCCTCCAGGCTCACGTACAGGCTGAACCAGTCCGGCAGTACGTCGTGGAACCGCTGCCACCAGCCCGGCTGGTTGGCCTCCTCGGCCAGCCGCACGAACGCGGCGTGCTCCCCCTCGGGCACCCCGTACGTCTCCAGCAGCACCTGGACGTACGGGATCTTCAGCGCGACCTCGGCCATCTCCATCCGCCGCACGGTCGCCTGCGCCACCCGCAACACCCGCGCCGCCTCGTCCCGGCCGAGGCCCGAGGCCTCCCGCAGTTCCTGCAACCGCTTGCCGAGCACGACCTGACCTACGGTGGGCGCAGCACGCCGCTCACTCACGCCACGCCTCCCCTACGCGCACAAGTACGGGGAGCAGTGTGTCACGCGATGCCGCCTCGCACACCTGGTCGAGGCAACCTCTTACGTCAACTTGTTAGCGAGTGCAGGTACTTGGCCGTCGCCGGATCCGCCGGCAGGAACGTCTCGATGGCCAGTTCGGCGACCGTCACGTCCATCGGTGTGTTGAACGTCGAGATCGACGACACGAACGACAGCACCCGCCCCTGGTGCTCGATCCGCATCGGCAGCGCGAACCAGGCGACGGGTTCGGCGGGTTGGCAGTCGTCCACGCCCGCCGGGGCCGGATATCCGGCGACCTCCTCGTACAACTCCCGCAGCGCGTCCGAGCGGCGCAGCGCGATCTGCCGCTCCATCTGCTCCAGCAGATGCCCGCGCCACTCGCGCAGATTGCGGATGCGCGGTGCCAGTCCCTCCGGGTGCAGGGTCAGCCGCATCGCGTTCGGCGCGGGCGCGAGCAGCGACTCCGGCACGCCCTCCAGCAGCATCGCGATGCCCCGGTTGGCGGCGACCACCGTGTACGTGGCGTCCACCACCAGCGCCGGGTACGGCTCGTAGCCCAGGATCAGCCGCTCCATGCCGTCGCGCAGCGCGTCCAGGGCCGGGTCGTCCAGCGGGGTCTCCGGGTAGTGCGGGGCGTAACCGGCCGCCAGCAGCAGCGCGTTGCGCTCCCGGACCGGCACGTCCAGGTGCTCGGCCAGCCGCAGCACCATCTCCTCGCTGGGCCGCGACCGGCCGGTCTCGACGAAGCTGATGTGCCGTGCGCTCGATTCGGCACGCAGTGCCAGTTCCAGCTGGCTGACCCGCCGCCGCTCCCGCCAGGCACGCAGCAGCGGGCCGACGCCCTTCCCGTCGGGGGCGGGCGGGGAGGCGGCGGGGCCGGGCGCGACGGTGGTCATACGGACGACGGTAGTCGAGGACGGCCCTGGCGACCGTGGCCGTGGCGCGCTCGCGGCCGTTGTGGGCTCGGGCACTGGGCCGAGTCGGCGGTGCGTGGGGCACTGGGCCGAGTCGGCGGTGTGTGGGTCATCGGGCCGAGTCGGCGGCCCGCGTCGAGGGGGCGGACGCCCGGGCCGGCCGCCAGGCGACGCGCACCGCCGTGCGTACGCGCCCGGAAGGCCCGATCGTGGCAGGCTGAACCCACTTACGCCTCCGGGCATCTCAGGGAAGGAAGCCGCACCATGGCCGTCGAACCGCTGGCGCAGCAGGAGATCGAGGACCGGCTGGCCGAGCTGCCGGGCTGGTCGCTGGACGGTGACCGGCTCGCCCGCGTCTACCGTCTCGACTCGCACTTCGCCGCCGCCGCACTGGTCGTGCACATCGCCCGGATCCAGGACGAGCTCGACCACCACTCCGACCTGACTCTCGGCTATCACACGGTCACCCTCACCGTGAACACCCACAGCGTGGGCGGTGCCGTCACCGGCCTGGACTTCGAACTCGCCCGCAGAGTGGAGGACATCGCCCCGGGCCACGGCGCGCACTGAGTCATGTCGGTGGGCCACGCACTGCCGAATTCCCGCGCCCCGGCGCGGACATCGGGGTCCTGGGCCCGCCCGAGCTGCGTGGACGCATCGCCCGTAGGGTCGCCGAACTGACCGAAAGACACGGCAACTCCGGGACGGACGGCGCCGACTGACGGAGGACCCCGTCCGTGTCCCGGAAGGCACGTCCCGTGCGGCACCCGCATCGCAGACACGGCTCAGCCGTCCTGGCAGCGCTCACCACCACGGCCGCCCTGGTCGGCGCCGGCCTGACCGCCCTCTCCGCAGGACCGGCCGAGGCGGCCACGGCCCGGCAGGTCGAGGCCCTCGACCTGGGTGTGGTCAGCGTCCACACCGACGCCGGCAACCTGGTCGGCTGGCGCTGGCCGGGCACCGACCCCGACAACGGCCACCACGCCGATACGAAGGTCAACTCCACCCCCGTCACCGGCTCCACGAACCACCTCCACGCCGGCGCCGTCCAGGTCACCGACGGAGGCGTCGGTCGCCTCGTAGGTGTAGGACACCCCGTCGGGGGTGGTGCCGCCCGTGGGCGGGCGGTGGCACGCGCCCGTGCTCGGCGGCGTGCGTGTCGTCGCATCGCGCCGGTTTCCGGTCGGTCACTCGGCGCGCGCTCCGTCGCGTGCACCGGACGGAATGCTTGACTGGCCCGAGGAATTGGACATTTAGTAACCACTCCACATCAAGGTGCGAAATCGTGCAGACGATCATGACCGAATCCCCGAACCTCCGATCCGACGCGTTCGACGCGTTGATCCGCGACCTCGTCGGACCGCTCGCCGACGAGGTGGACCGGACCGGCCGCTTCCCGCGGGAGGGGATCCGGGAGCTGGGCGAGGCCGGGCTGCTGGGGCTGCTCAGCGCGCGGGAGCACGGTGGAGCGGGCGCGGACCTGCGTGCGGCCGCCCAGGTGATCGAACGGCTCGCGGGTGCGTGCGGGTCGACGGCCATGGTGCTGCTCATGCACTACTCGGCCGTCACCGTCCTCGACCGGCACGCCCCCGAGGACGTCCGGCGCGAGATCGCCGCCGGCCGCCATCTGACCACCCTCGCGTTCTCCGAGCGCGGCTCCCGCAGCCACTTCTGGGCCCCGGTGAGCACCGCCGAGCCCCAGGGCGCCGACGCGGTGCGCCTGGACGCGCAGAAGTCCTGGGTCACCTCGGCCGGCGAGGCCGACAGCTACGTCTGGTCCAGCAGGCCGCTGCGGGCGGACGGTCCGATGTCCCTGTGGCTGGTGCCCGCAGGCAGCGCCGGACTCGAAGTACACGGCGACTACGACGGGTTCGGCCTGCGCGGCAACGCGTCCAGCCCCGTGTCGGCGAAGGCCGTCGCCGTGCCCCGGTCCGCGCTGCTGGCCGCCGACGGGGAGGGGCTGAGCACCGCTCTCGAAGTGGTGCTGCCGTGCTTCCTCGTGCTGAGCGCGGCCTTCTCGCTCGGCGTGACCGAAGCGCTGCTCGGCCTCACCGCCGCGCACCTTCGCAACACCCGCCTGGCGCACCTGGACCAGACGCTGGCCCAGCAGCCGATGACCCGCAACCAGTTCGCGGGGCTGCGTCTGCGCGCCGACGCGCTGCGCGCGCTGCTGGAGGAGACGCTCACCGCCACGGAGACCGGACGACCCGAGGCGACGCTGCGGGTCCTGCAGATCAAGGCCCTCGCCGCGGAGACCGCCGCCGAGGTGGCGGACGGCGCGATGCGCCTGTGCGGCGGCGCCGCCTTCCGGCGTGAGACGGGCGTGGAGCGACGGTTCCGGGACGCCCTCGCGGCCCGTGTGATGGCACCCACCACCGAGGCGCTGCACGACTTCTGTGGCCGCGTGGAACTGGGCCTGCCGCTCTTCGAGGAGGCCTGATGCGGGAGCTGGTCCTCGGCGCCGTCGCCTACGATCCGAAGGTCGTGACCATCTGGTCCGGCTTCCGGTCCTGGCTCCTCGCGCAGGGGCTGCCCTTCGACTTCGTGCTCTACGCCCACTACGAGCGGCAGGCACAGGACCTGGTCGACGGGCGGATCGACGCGGCCTGGCACTCGCCGCTGGCCTGGCTGCGCACCCGCCGGCTGGCCGCCGCGGCGGGCACGGAGGTGACGCCGCTCGTGATGCGGGACACCGACCGCGACCTGACCTCCGTGGTGGTGGTGAGGACGGACGGCGAGATCCGCTCGACGGCCGATCTGAAAGGCCGGACGGTCGCCGTCGGCGCGGTCGACTCGCCCCAGTCGACCCTGATCCCCCTGCACCACCTGGCCGATCTCGGCCTGGTCGCGGGCACCGACTTCGAGGTACGCCGCCATGACACCGGGGTGGGCCTGCACGGCGACCACATCGGCGGCGAACGGGACGCGGCCCGCGCACTGGTGGCGGGGGAGGCGGACGCCGCCTGCATGATCGACGCCAGCCATCTGCTGTTCGGGCAGGAGGGCACCCTGCCGCCCGGCGGTACCCGGCTGCTGTCGCGCACCGAGCCCTACGACCACTGCGTACTGGCTGCCGGACCGTCCCTGGACAAGGAGCGCGGCGACCGGTTCTCGGCGCTGCTGCTCTCCATGGCGTACAGCGATCCCGAGGTTCGCCGACTCCTGGACCTGGAAGGGCTCACCCGGTGGCTGCCCGGCCGGGAGACCGGCTTCGGCCAGTTGACCGCGGCCGTCGACGCCACCGGCTTCTACGACGCGCACGGCCGGATCACCGCTGTCGGCTACCGGCCGTGACAGTCTCCGGCGCGGTCTCGGCCGACCTCGGCCCGCTTGGCTTCGAGCAGGGCGCGCGGCTGCTGCTGAGCCGCGCCCTGCGGCAGGCGCCGCCCGGAACACGGGTCGACGTGCTCGGGACGGACCCGGCGCTCCTGCCGCATCTGGCCGTCTGGTGCCGCCATGAGGGACACGAGCTGGAGGCAGCGGACCGGCAGGAAGCACCGGTGGTCGCGCGGGTGCGGGCGGGGCCCGTCGCGGGCGCCCGCCTGCACGGGGCGGAACGCGCAGGTGGCGTGTCCGCCGGGGGGATCGCGGACCGGGCGCCCCTGCACTGGGGCCTGGCCGCGCGCGGAGCGCTGGTGGAGGCGGGCGGCCCGGACGTGCCCTTCGCCGTCGTCGACAGGGACGTCGCGTGGACCGATCTCGCACCCCGTCTGTACCGGCAGGCGGTCACCTCGCAGTGGGACCCCTACCGCGCGGTGGAGTGGGACGAGGGCTTCACCCTGCCCGACGAGATCGAGACCGCCGTCGTCCAGGTGATGACCTACCTGGTGGAGAACGAGCAGGCCGCCCTGGTGGTGCCGGGACGACTGCTGGTCCAGGTCCATCCGCACTTCCGTGAGGTGCTCCAGCTGCTCGCGGTACAGGCGGCCGACGAGGCCAGGCACGTGGAGGTCTTCACCCGGCGGGCGCTGTTGCGCGGCGGCGAGATGGGCACCTCCTCGGTGGGCGGCCGGGCGTCCCTGCTGACCGAACCGGACTTCTCCATCGCGTCCTTCCTGCTGTCCGTGCTCGGGGAGGGCAGCTTCCTCAACCTCCTGTCCTTCCTGGAGCGGCACGCCCCGGACCCGGTCACCCGCCGCATCAGCCGTCTGGTCAGCCAGGACGAGGCCCGGCACGTGGCGTTCGGGGTCGGGCATCTGGAACACCGGGCCACGGTCGACCCGCTGCTGCACGGCCGGCTCCGTGCCGCGGTGGAGCGGCGGCACGACGCCCTGACCGGCACCGCGGGACTCAACGAGGACGTCTTCGACTCCCTCGTGCTGCTCGCCGCGGGCTCCTGGGCGCCGCGGGACATCGCCCGCGGCTGGCAGGCGGTGCAGCGACTGCGGAAGGAGATGGACGAAGGACGCCGACACCGTCTGGCCCGCCTGGGGTTCCCCGACGACGAGGCGGCGGCCCTGTCCGCACTGCACACCCGCAACTTCATGTGACACCCACAGGCGTCACAGCCGTAGCCGAGTCACAGTCGCACCCGCACCCGCACCCGCACCCAGAACCCGGCTCCCTGAACCCGGCTCCGTGAACCCGGCTCCGTCCGCGAACGAACGAATGCGCACGGAACATGACGTACATGCCGGAGCCCCCGGGCCAGGAGGACGCTCCGATCCACCTGGACCACAACGCCACCACCCCCGTCGACCCCGGGGTGGTGAAGGCGATGCTGCCCTTCCTGGCCGCCGGCTTCGGCAACCCGTCCAGCGCACACGCCTACGCGCGGGCGCCGCGCACCGCGCCGGCCCGGGCCCGACGGCAGATCGCCGCGCTCGTCGGAGCCGAGCCGCGGGAGATCGTGCTCACCGTCGCCGGTACTGCGCGCGATGGGCCTGGACGACACCCGGGCGCTGGCCGCCGTACGGCTGTCGCCGGGCCGCTGGACGACACCTGCGGACGTGGACCGGGCGGCCGGGATGCTGGCCGACGCCGTACGCTCGCTCGCCGCCGCGGGCCCGGTCGGGTCCCGGCCCGCGGCGCCCTGAACTTGCCGCGGCCCGCCCCCCGGGTAGCGTGGAGACGAGGTCGGGGGCCCTGACGCGAAGGAGCGGGCGGATGGGCGTGAAGCGGTGGGCGGACCTGTGGCCGGTGTACCGGCAGATCACCGGAGCCGACCGGCTGGGCCGGGGCAGGGCGGTCCAGTCGAAGCGGTCCAGGACCCTCACACCCCACACCGAGGACGCCGACCGGGTCGTGCACTCGGTGTGCCCCTTCTGCGCCGTCGGCTGCGCCCAGAACGTCTACGTCCGGGACGAGCAGGTCACCCAGATCGAGGGCAACCCGGACAGCCCGGTCTCCCGCGGCCGCCTGTGCCCCAAGGGCTCCTCCAGCAAGCAGCTGGTCACCGGACCGCAGCGCGAGGACAAGGTGCGCTACCGGGCCCCGTACGCCACCGAGTGGCAGGACCTGGACCTGGAGACGGCCCTCGACATGGTGGCCGACCGGGTCCTGGACGCCCGCCGCCGGGGCTGGCAGGACACCGACGAGCACGGCAACCCACTGCGCCGCACCATGGGCTTCGCCAGCCTGGGCGGCGCGGCGCTGGACAACGAGGAGAACTACCTCATCAAGAAGCTGTTCACCGCCCTGGGCGCCCTGCAGATCGAGAACCAGGCGCGCATTTGACACTCCGCCACGGTTCCCGGTCTGGGAACCTCGCTCGGCCGTGGCGGTGCCACGGACACCCCGGAGAGCCTGACGGACGCCGACTGCGTCATCATCATGGGCTCCAACATGGCCGAGGCCCATCCGGTCGCCTTCCAGTGGGTCGTCGAGGCCAAGAAGCTCGGTGCCCGGGTGGTCCACATCGACCCCCGGTTCACCCGCACCAGCGCGCACGCCGACCAGCACGTGCGGATCAGGGTGGGCAGTGACATCGCCTTCCTCGGCGGTGTCGTCAACCACATCCTCTCCAACGACCTGCACTTCGAGGAGTACGTACGGGCCTACACCAACGCCACGTTCCTGGTCAGCGAGGACTTCGAGGACACCGAGGACCTGGACGGCCTGTTCAGCGGCTACAACCCGGAGACCGGCAAGTACGACAGCACCAGCTGGGCGTACGAGTGCGTCGGCGGCGTGGGCGACGGCAGGCAGGGCAGCACCCTCATCTCCGCCACCCCCGCGCAGTCGGCCGGCGGTCACGAGGACCTGCCCGGCACCGCCGGCCGGATCGCGACGGACCCCACGATGCGGCACCCGCGCTGCGTGCTCCAGATCCTCAAGCGGCACTTCTCCCGGTACACCCCGGAGATGGTGGAGCGGGTCTGCGGCATCACCCGGCGGCAGTTCCTCGACGTGTGCCGTGCCTGGACCGAGAACTCCGGCCGGGAACGGACCACCTCACTCGTCTACAGCGTGGGCTGGACACAGCACTCCGTCGGCGCCCAGTACATCCGGGCCGGCGCCATCGTCCAGCTGCTCCTGGGCAACATGGGGCGGCCCGGCGGGAGCATCCTGGCGCTGCGCGGCCACGCCAGCATCCAGGGCTCCACGGACATCCCGACCCTGTACAACCTGCTGCCCGGCTACCTGCCGATGCCCAACGTCACCCACACCAGCCTGACCAGGTTCGTGGACGACGTACGCCATGTGATGCGCAAGGGGTACTTCGCGAACGCCAGGACGTACATGGTCTCCCTGCTGAAGGAGTACTGGGGAGACGCGGCCACCCCGGAGAACGACTTCCGCTACGACTGGCTGCCACGGATCAACGGCGACCACGGCACCTACCGCACCGCGATGGACATGATCGCCGGCACGGTGTACGGCTTCTTCCTGGTCGGGCAGAACCCGGCGGTGGGGTCGGCCCACGGACGGCTCCAGCGGCTCGGCATCGCCAACCTGGAGTGGCTGGTCGTCCGCGACCTCGCGATGATCGAGAGCGCGACGGTCTGGAAGGACGCCCCCGAGATCGAGACCGGCGAGATCTCCACCGAGGCCTGCAAGACCGAGGTGTTCTTCTTCCCCGCCGCCTCGCACGTCGAGAAGTGCGGCACGTTCACCCAGACCCAGCGCATGATCCAGTGGCGCGACCAGGCGCTCGAACCGATCGGCGACCGCCGCTCCGACCTGTGGTTCTTCTACCACCTCGGGCGGATCGTCCGGGAGAAGCTGGCGGGGTCGCAGGACGAACGCGACCGGCCGGTCCTCGATCTGGCCTGGGACTACGCGCTGGAGCACGGGGACGAACCGTCCGCCGAGGACGTCCTGCGCCACATCAACGGCATCGACCTCACCACCGGACGCACCGTCAACTCCTACGAGGAGCTCAAGGACGACGGGACCACCGCTTGCGGCTGCTGGATCTACAGCGGCGTCTTCGCGAACGAGACGAACCAGGCCCGGCGCCGCAACTCGCGGTTCGAGCACCCGATCACGGACAACCAGTGGGGCTTCGTGTGGCCGCTCAACCGCAGGGTCCTCTACAACCGGGCGTCCGCCGACCCCGACGGCCGGCCGTGGAGCGCGCGCAAGGCTCTCGTCTGGTGGGACGGGGACCGCGGTGAGTGGACCGGTCACGACATCCCCGACTTCCAGCGGCACAAGCCGCCGCACCACCAGCCGCCGCCGGAGGCGACCGGTACGGAAGCGCTGGCCGGGGACGACGCGTTCATCATGATGGGAGACGGGAAGGCGGCGCTGTTCGCACCGACCGGCCTGGTCGACGGACCGCTGCCCACCCACTACGAACCCGAAGAGTCCCCGGTGCGCAACGCGCTCTACACACAGCAGTCCAACCCGACCCGGCTGACCTACTCGCGCACCGACAACCCGTACAACCCCTCGCCTCCCGAGCCCCACACCGAGGTGTTCCCGTACGTGTTCACCGCCTCCCGGTACACCGAGCACCACACGGCGGGCGCGATGAGCCGCCAGCTCCCCTACCTCTCGGAGCTCCAGCCCGGACTGACGGTGGAGGTGTCCCCGGAACTCGCCGCCGAGCGCGGGCTGCACCACATGGGCTGGGCGCACGTGATCACCAGCCGGACCGCGGTGGAGGCCAAGGTGGTCGTCACCGACCGGCTGGCCCCGCTGCGGCTCGACGGCCACACGGTCCACCAGATCTGGATGCCGTACCACTGGGGCAGCCGCGGCATCACGACCGGTGACGTCGTCAACGACCTGATCGGCGTGGTGGCCGACGCCAACGTGCTGATCCAGGAGAGCAAGGTGCTCACCTGCGACATCCGGCCCGGGCGGCGTCCGCGCGGCCCCGCACTCCTCGCGTACGTCGAGGACTACCGGCGCCGCGCGGGAATCACCACGAGGACCGGCACCAGCGAGGTGACGGCCCACGGCCACCGGACGGACGGGCGTCCTGACGACGGCCGCCCGGCCACCACTGAAGGGCCGGAGGAAACCTGATGAGCGAGCACGAGAACAGCTTCTTCGGCCCGCTGGCGGACCCGGCCGGGGACGCCGGTCACCCCGAGGACCACCCGCCCCGGGTCGGTTTCTTCACCGACACCTCCGTCTGCATCGGCTGCAAGGCCTGCGAGGTGGCCTGCAAGGAGTGGAACGGCGTCCCGGCGGACGGCTTCGACCTGCTGGGCATGTCCTACGACAACACCGGCTCGCTCGGCGCGAGCACCTGGCGGCACGTCGCCTTCATCGAGCAGGACCTGCGGCTCGGCGACCAGGACTCCGGTCTGGTCGGCCTGCCCACCGGGCCGTCCGGGACGGAGACCACCCGCGAGGTGGTCGCGGAGGCGTTGCACGACGCGGGCCACCGGGCCGGCGCCGAACTCGGCACGCAACCGGTCGACCTGGGCTTCCCCAGCTTCGACCTGCCCGGCGCCGGGAGCGGCGCGGAGACCCGCACGGACTTCCGCTGGCTGATGTCGTCGGACGTGTGCAAGCACTGCACCCATGCCGCATGCCTGGACGTCTGCCCCACGGGGGCGCTCTTCCGCACCGAGTTCGGCACCGTCGTCGTCCAGCCCGACATCTGCAACGGCTGCGGCTACTGCGTCTCCGCCTGTCCCTACGGCGTCATCGACCGCCGCCCCGACGACGGCCGGGCCTGGAAGTGCACCATGTGCTACGACCGGCTCAAGGGCGGTCTGGAACCGGCCTGCGCCAAGGCCTGCCCGACCGACTCCATCCAGTTCGGCGTGCTCGACGAACTGCGCGAGCGCGCCGACGCCCGTCTGGAACAGCTCCACGAGGCAGGCGTGCCCGAGGCCCGGCTGTACGGCCGCGACCCCGACGACGGGGTCGGCGGCGACGGCGCGTTCTTCCTGCTCCTCGACGAGCCGGAGGTCTACGGGCTGCCACCGGACCCGGTCGTCACCACCCGCGACCTGGGATCCATGTGGAAGCACGCGGCAGTCGCGGCCGGGATGATGGTGGCCGCGTCCGCCGCGGTGTTCGTCAGGGGAGGCCGCCGATGACCGGACACGGCGGGGGCGGGAAGCACCGCAGGGGCGGCGGTGGCGAGGAATCGATGGTCCCGCGCGCGGAATTCCGGTCCTACTACGGACGCCCGGTGCTGAAGCCGCCGGTCTGGGAGTGGAAGGTCCCCGCCTACCTCCTCACCGGCGGACTCTCGGCGGGCGCCGCCCTGCTGGCCGTCGGCGCCGACCTGACCGGGCGGCCCGAGATGCGCAGGTCCTGCCGCGTCGGCAGCTTCGGGGCACTGCTCGCCAGCAGCTACCTCCTCATCGGCGACCTCGGCCGGCCGCTGCGCTTCCACCACATGACGCGGGTGGCGAAGCCGAGTTCACCGATGTCGGTGGGCACCTGGATCCTGATGTCCTACGGCCCCGGCTGCTCGCTGGCCGGCATCGCCGAACTCGTGCCGAAGGCCTGGCTGGACCGGGCCGGGCTCACCACCGCCGTGAAGTGGGCGGCCCGGCTCGGCGGCGTCTCCGCGGCCGCGTTCGCGCCCGCGCTGGCCTCGTACACGGCCGTTCTGCTCTCCCAGACGGCGGTGCCCGCCTGGCACGAGGCCCACCGGGAGCTGCCGTTCGTCTTCACGGGGTCCGCCGCGGCGAGCGGCGCCGGTCTGGCGATGATCTGCGCCCCGCCCGCGGAGGCGGGCCCGGCCCGCCGGCTGGCCCTCCTCGGGGCCGCGATCGAGATCGTGGCGGCCCACCTCATCGACCGCAGGCCGCAGTTCGAGACCTCGGCGTTCACCCACGGCGCCGCCCACCGGATGCGCAGGGCGTCGGAGTACCTGACCATCGGCGGGGCGTGCAGCGCGCTGACCTTCGCCCGGCGCAGCCGGGTCGCCGCCGCGCTCGGCGGCCTCGCGCTTCTGGCGGGCAGCGGGCTCCAGCGGTTCGGGACCTTCGAGGCGGGCGTGGCGTCCACGAAGGACCCGGCGTACGTGGTGAAGCCGCAGCGCGAACGCCTCGACGCCCGGCGCGAGGCCGACGGCGGTACGTGACCTCGGCACGGTTCACACCCGGCGTCAGGGTTCGCACGGTGCGGCGCGGGCTCCCGGAGCGGCCTTCGGCCTAGCCTGGCCGGGTTGCCGTCGGCAGGGCCGGAGCGGAGGTGCACGAGATGGCGCGCGAGCACGCCGGCGCGGCGGACGCCGGCCCGCCCGTCGACAGGCGGCGGCTGCCGCGCACCGACGTGCTGCTGGCCGATCCCCGGCTGACCGCGGCGGCGCGGCGGCTCGGACGGGAGCTGGTCAAGGACGTGGTCGCGGGCGTGCAGTCCCGGGCGCGGGCGGGTGAGGTACCCCTCGACGAGATCGCCGACCGTGCCGTGGCCGCCCTCCCCGCCACCGCCTGCGCCCTGCGCCCGGTCGTCAACGCCACCGGCGTACTGCTCCACACCAACCTGGGCCGGGCCGCCCTCTCGCCGGCCGCCCGGGACGCCGTGCTGGCCGCGTCCGGCACCACGGACGTCGAACTCGACCTCGTCACCGGGAGCCGGTCCCGGCGGGGGCGAGCCGCGCTCGACGCCCTGCTGCGCGCCGTGCCGGCCGCCGAGGCCGCCCATGTGGTCAACAACGGCGCGGCGGCGCTCGTCCTGGCCGCGACCGCGCTCGCCCAGGGACGGGAGATCGTCGTCAGCCGGGGCGAGATGGTGGAGATCGGGGACGGCTTCCGCCTGCCCGACCTGCTGGTCTCCACCGGCGCCCGGCTGCGCGAGGTCGGCACCACCAACCGCACCACACCCGCCGACTACGCCGCGGCGGTGGGCCCGGACACCGGTTTCGTCCTGAAGGTCCACCCCTCCAACTTCCGCGTCACCGGCTTCACCCGGGAGGCGTCCGTGGCCGAACTGGCCCCGCTGGGGGTCCCCGTGGTGGCCGACATCGGCTCGGGCCTGCTCACCCCGGAGCCCGCACTGCCCGGGGAGCCCGACGCGACGACCTGGCTGCGGGCCGGGGCGTCCCTGGTCACCGCCAGCGGCGACAAGCTGCTCGGCGGACCGCAGTGCGGGCTGGTGCTGGGCGACGCGGAACTGGTACGGCGGCTGGCCCGGCATCCGCTGGCCCGTGCCCTGCGCGTGGACAAGCTGACCCTGGCCGCCCTGGAGGCGACCGTGCGCGGCCCCGTCCCGCCGACCGTCACCGCGTTGCGCGCCGACCCGGTACGGCTGCGCGAACGCGCCCGGGACCTCGCCGCGGGCCTGCGCGCGGACGGGTTCGACAGCCGTGCCGTCGTCACCGAGGCGGTGGTCGGCGGCGGCGGCGCGCCGGGCGTGACGCTGCCGAGCGCCGCCGTTTCCCTGCCCGCCGCCTACGCGGCCCCGCTGCGCGCGACCGACCCCGCCGTCATGGCCCGCGTCGAGGACGGCCGCTGCCTGCTGGACCTGCGGGCCCTGCCGCCGGAGGCCGACGCGCTCCTGGCGCGGGCGGTGCGCCTGGCCGAGGTCCCGCCCGGGGTGGCCGGGCCGGGAACAGGGAGCTGACCCGTGCACGTCGTCGCCACCGCGGGACACGTCGACCACGGCAAGTCCGCGCTGCTGCGCGCCCTGACGGGCATGGAGCCCGACCGCTGGGCGGAGGAACGGCGCCGGGGCATGACACTGGACCTGGGTTTCGTGTGGACGCGGCTGCCCGGCGCGGGCGACGTGGCCTTCGTGGACGTACCGGGGCACGAACGCCTGGTGGGCAACATGCTGGCCGGGGTCGGCCCGGTCCCCGCCGTCCTCTTCGTCGTCGCCGCCGACCAGGGCTGGCAACCGCAGTCCGAGGAGCATCTGTCCGTCCTGGACGCGCTCGGCGTACGGCACGGCGTCCTCGCCGTCACCCGCTGCGACCTGGCCGGACCGGACGCGGCCCGCGCCGGGGCGCTCGCCCGGATCGCCCGCTCGTCCCTGGGTGACGTACCGGGCGTGGCCGTCAGCGCGGTGGCGGGTACCGGCCTCGACGCGCTGCGCGCCGCCCTGGTCCGGATGACCGGCGGCCTGCCCGGCCCGGACCTCGCCGCGGACGTACGGCTGTGGGTGGACCGGGCGTTCACGGTGCGCGGCCACGGCACGGTCGTCACCGGCACCCTCGGCGCGGGGACCGTGCGCGTCGGCGACCGGCTCCGGCTCGCCCGCGACGGGAGGACGTTGCGGGTACGCGGGCTGGAGTGCCTCAAGGAGCCGTGCCAGGAGGCCGGGGCGGTCGCGCGGGTCGCGGTCAACGTGACCGGACCGGGCGCCGGGGAGCTGCGCCGCGGGGACGCGCTGCTCACCCCGGACCGCTGGCTGACCACCGACATCGTGGACGTACGGCTGCGCGGCGACGCGGCCCGCGACCTGCCGCGCGACCTCACCCTGCACGCGGGCTCCGCGGCGGTGCCGGTGACGGTCCGCCCGCTCGGCACGGACACCGCGCGCCTTCGGCTGGCCGCACCGCTGCCGCTGCGCGTCGGCGACGGCGCGCTGCTGCGCGACCCCGGGCTGCACCGCGTCCCGGCGGGGATCACCGTGCTCGACGTCCGCCCGCCGCGGCTGACCCGGCGCGGTGCGGCGACGGCCCGGGCCCGGGAACTGGGGGCGGTGCCGGAACGCGCCGACGGAGCCGGGGAACTGCGCCGGCGCGGCCTGATCCGCCGCTCGGAGCTGCTCGCCATGGGGGTGGAGCCGCCGGTCGAGCCGGTCGCCGGGGAGTGGCTGGCGGACCCGGCGCACTGGGCGGCGCTGCGCCTGCGGCTGGCCGAGGCGGTCGAGGAGCACGCCGCCCGCAACCCCCTGGAACCCGGCATGCCCCTGGAGACGGCCCGCCAGACGCTCGGGCTGCCGGAGCGCGGCCTCGTCGACGCGCTCCGGGCACAGTCGCCCGGCCTGCGGTACAGCGACGGCCGGCTCCACGGCAGCCACGGCGGCCCCACGCTGCCGCCCGCGGTCGAGGCCGCGGTGGCAGCCGTACGCGCGGACCTCGCCCGTGCGCCGTTCCACGCCCCGGACGCCGAGCGGCTGCACGAACTCGGCCTCACACCCAGGCTGCTGGCCGCCGCCGAGGCCGCGGGGACCCTGCTGCGGATCGGCCAGGGGATCGTGCTGCTGCCGGACGCGGACGTACGGGCCGCGGCCGTCCTCGCCCGGCTGGAGCAGCCGTTCACCATCAGCCAGGCACGGCAGGCGCTGGACACCACGCGCCGGGTCGCCGTCCCGCTGCTGGAATACCTGGACCGGCACGGCCACACCGTCCGGGTGGACGCCGCGCTGCGCCGCTGCCCCGCCCCAGCCCTGGACGGCCGGTGACGCGGGCGGCATGCGCTGACCGGCGGAGACGGACGGGAATCGAACCCGCCTGCCCGAGTTGCTCGGACACCTCGGTTTTGAAGACCGGGAGGGCCACCAGGCACCCTTACGCCTCCCCGCAGGGTCATCGAACCGTCGTATTCCCGGGCAAGTCAACGCGCCACACGGCGCTCCCCTTCACCCGCGAGGACTGATGCAGCCATGACAGGCACACGAACCGGTGTCCACGAACCACAGCAGCAGGTGACCGTGCGGCTCACGCAGTACGCGCACGGCGGCGGCTGCGCCTGCAAGATTCCCCCCGGCGAACTCGAGGAGATCGTCGCCGGACTGACGGCCCCGGGGATGCCCGGCGTCGCCACGGGCGACCTGCTCGTGGGCCTCGAAGCCGGCGACGACGCGGCGGTCATCCGACTGCCCGGCAACGCCTGCGCGACCGCCGCCGTCGCCACGGCGGACTTCTTCACACCGGTGGTCGACGATCCCTACGACTGGGGCCGCATCGCCGCCGCCAACGCGCTCTCCGACGTCTACGCCATGGGCGGCACCCCGCTGGTGGCGGTCAACCTCCTGTGCTGGCCCCGTGACGTGCTGCCGTTCGATCTGGCACGAGAGGTACTGCGCGGCGGAATGGACATCGCCGCGGCGGCGGGCTGCGTCGTGGCGGGCGGCCACAGCGTGGACGACCCGGAACCCAAGTACGGCATGGCGGTGACCGGCACCGTCGATCCGGACCGTCTCCTGCGCAACGACGCGGGACGGCCGGGGACGCCACTGTCACTGACCAAACCGCTGGGCCTGGGAGTCCTCAACAACCTCCACAAGACGACCGGCGAGGTCTTCCCGCAGGCGATCGAGACGATGGTGGCGCTCAACGGCGACGCGGCGCGCGCCGCGGTGGCCGCGGGGGCGGTCTGCGCCACCGACGTCACCGGCTTCGGCCTGCTGGGACACCTGTACAAGCTCGCCCGCGCATCGGGCGTGACCGCCGTCGTCGACTCCGCCGCGGTGCCGTTCCTCGACGGCGCCCGGGAGGCCGCCCGCACCGGACACATCAGCGGCGGCACCCGCCGCAACCTCGCGTGGGTCACCCCGCACACCGACTTCGGCGACGCCGACGACCTGACCCGGCTCCTCCTCGCCGACGCCCAGACCTCCGGCGGCCTCCTCGTCGCCGGCGAGGTCCCGGGTGCTCCGGTCGTCGGCGAACTGGTCCCGGCGGGACCGCACCGACTGATCGTCCGCTGATCCCACCCGCCGAGCGGCCGGGAGAGCGCGCGCCCGGTGCGGCACGCGCTCTCGGTCCGTCAGGCGACCGTGCAGGTCTGGTCGCCCAGTTCGAAGGACGTGGGTTCGGTGTTCGCCCCCGCCCGGGTACCCGTGAAGCCGAAGGACACCGAGGAGCCGGCGGCGACCGTGCCGTTCCAGCTGACGTTCTTCGCCGTCACCGACGCGCCGGACTGGGTCCAGTCGGCGTTCCAGAGCCGGCCGACGGTCTGGCCGTTGGGGAAGGACCAGGCCAGGGACCAGCCGGTCCAGGGCGCCGAGCCGGTGTTGGTGAGCCGGACGTCCGCCTGGAAGCCGCCCGTCCACTGGTTGGTGATGCTGTAGGTGACCGTGCAGGCGCCGGTCGGGGTGGGATCCGTGCCGCCTCCGCCGTCGTCACCGCCCCCGGCCGTGTCGCCGTAGATCACGCCCCGGCCGTTCGTGGAGATGTACACCCGGCCGTAGACACGCGGATCGCCCGTGATGGCCGCACCGGTCCAACCCCACTGGTGGGCGTCGTCGTTGATACGCGTCCAGGTCGTCCCCCGGTCGGTGGACCGGAAGATGCCGCGTACTCCGCCGATCTTCGCGCTGGTGTAGAGGGTCTGGTACGAGGCACCGGTCGCCGCCTTGCCGAAGCCGACCGTGTCGGCCTGGTCGACGTTCGCGAGCTTGGCGAAGCTCGCGCCGCCGTCCGTGGAGTGCCACAGCCCGTACGCGCCGTCCGTGGCACCGCCGGCCAGCCACACGTCGCCCTTCGTCCCGGGGAGCGCCTTGAAACGCACGCTGTCGCCGCCGGGCAGGCCGGTCGCGGCGGACGCCGTGAAGCTCGCGCCGCCGTCCGTACTGACGTAGAACCTGCCGGACTTGAAGCCGTAGAAGGTCTTCGGGTCGACTCGGTCGGACTCGACGGCCGCCCCCGCCGGGATCCCGCTCGACGCCGACCAGGACGAGCCGAAGCCCGTCGTGTACTGGACGCCGGTGCCCGCCGGGCTCCAGACGAACCGGCTGCCGTCGGCGGCCGCCGCGACCGTACCGCCGCCGCTCACCCCCGAAGGGTCCGTCCCCGCGAACCAGTTGGCCCCGTTGTCCGTCGAGAACGCGATGTGCGGGCCGGAGTCAAGATTGCCCACCCTCACCACGGTGTTGGGGTCGGTCTCCGCGAAGTCCAGGCTCGTCGTGGTCGTGAAGGTGGGGGACGTGTACATCAGCGAGGGGACCTTGGTCAGATCCGTGTGGCGGAAGCCGCCGATGTCACCCAGCGCGCTGAAGAGCCGGGCCCCGCCGGACGGGGGCGCGGCCAGGTCGTCGACCGCCGTCTCCTCCAGGCCCCGCACCATCGGCCTGATCGTGAACTGGCCGCCGGAGTCCCAGTCGCCCAGGTTCTCGGTGCCGTACAGCGTCGCTCCCGTCCCGTACATCATCCGGTTCGAGTCGAACGGGTCGATCTCCAGCGCCTCCGTCATCCACCCCAGTTTCGGGGCCTGTTCGGGTGGTGACGGGTTCGCACCGAAGGTGAGCCAAGGGCTGGACGACACGTCCATCGTGTAGCGGTTCGAGCGGTTGGGGTACGACGTGTAGTCCCACGCCTTCGTCCAGGTCGCACCGCTGTCCGTGGAGCGGAACAGCTGGGTGTCCGGCCACCAGGAGCTGTACGCCGTCGCCATCACCGTGCCGGGGTGCTGCCGGTCGACCGTCAGGCCGGAGAAGCCGTAGTAGGTGTCGGCCTCCGCCACCGGGCTGATGTCCGTCCAGGTGCCGGTCGCGGTCGCGTACCGCCACAGCCGGCCCTTGCCGCCGTCGTACGGGCCGCCCTTGTCGCTGTAGGAGAGATACAGGTAGCCGTTGACGGCGTCCAGCACGCCCTTGTGCGCGAGGTAACCCGTCGGCTGGCCGGCCAGCCGGGTCCAGGTGGCGCCCGCGTCCGTCGAGCGGTACACCGAGTTCTGCAGGTCGGCGACCCCGACGTAGATCGTCTTCGTCGCCGTACCGGCCGTACCGGTCGACTCGTCGAAGGTGACCCAGGTGATGCCCTGGTTGTCGGAGGCGTAGCCGCTGGTGTCGGTCGGATCCTGCACGTAATTACCGACGTCGGGGAAGTCGGTCACCTGCGCCCAGGTCACCCCGGAGTCCGTCGACCGCCACAGCCCCTTGCCGCTGGGCGCGCCCAGGTACAGCACGCTGTCCTTGTTCGGGTCGATCGCCAGCCGCTCGCCCATGCCCCGGCCGGGCATGTTGCCGCCCAGCTTGAAGGGCAGATCCGTCTTCTGCCAGCTGACGCCCCGGTCGGCGGAGCGCAGCACGGCCCCGTTCGTCGGGTCCCAGCCGTTGGTGTACGTCCCGACGGCCGCGTACACCCTGTTCGGGTCGACCGGGTCCGAGGCCAGGCTGACCACGCCCGTGTGGCCCCACTCGTCCCAGCCGACCGAGTCCAGCAAGGGCGTCCAGGTCTTCGTCGACTCCTGCCACCGGTAGGCGCCGCCGATGTCGGTACGGGCGTAGACGAGGTTCTTCTCGCTGCGGTTGAAGACGATCCCGGGGACGAAACCACCCCCGTCGATCCGGGCGTTGTGCCAGGTGTACGTGTCGGCGGCGAGCGTGACCCGCGCGGTCTCATGGGCGGCGAGCGCGGGCGGGGTGCCGACGAGTAATCCGGCCGCGAGGGCCAGGACGGCCGTGAGGATGCGGGTTCTTCGCACGGGAATCCTTCCAGGGTGAGTCGAGTAAGCGACTTCCGGCTGGTGTGAGAGATGCCGGGTCACCCCCAGTGCGGATGGGGGTGACCCGGCTGGTGAGGTCGGCTGTAGCGCCCCGCAGGGGCGCGGGGCTGTATCGATGTGCGGCTCCGCCGCGTGGACGCGACCAGCCACGACGTAGCCGCAGCCGAACTGCTACTCCAGCAGCTCCGCATACGACCCCATGGCCAACGCGATGTCCGCCTGGGCCCAGAACCGGTGATACGTGAACACGGGCGCGGCCCCGCCCGCCAGATAGCTCTGGATCTTCGACCACGCAGGGTCGCTCTGATAGAAGGACCGCAGCGAGGCGAACGTCGACGACGAGTTGACCGTGTCGCCGTTCGGCATCTTCCCGGACCACCCGCTCGGCACGTACACACTGTCGTCGAAGCGGCTGTAGTCGGCCCGCGTCTCCGGTACCGCGATCCCCAGGCTGTCCTGGTAGTTGGCCCACATGCCGTCGAGCAGCGCCTTGGCCGTCGACTTGGCCGTCGCGTTGCCGGACTTGGCGGCGTAGTACGTCAACGTCTTGGCGTACGCGGCCGCCACGCCCACGTCGTTCGTGTAGTCGGCGACGGTGACGTGAAGTCCGCTGTTGGAGCCGGGACTTGAGGCGTTCCAGGTGTCGGGCTGGCCCGACCACTGGAGGGTCGAGGGGATCTGGTAGGTGCCGTCCGGGTTGATCGTGGTCTTGGACAGCGCCCAGGCCACCCACTTGTCGAGTACCGCCTTGGCCGTGGCGTTCCCGGTCTGCTGGTAGTACTCGGCGACCCGCTCCATCGACCAGGCCTGGAAGCCGAACCACTGGTTGGACGGCGGGTCGTGGTAGACCGGCTCCCAGTCGTAGTACATGCCGTAGAAGGTCGAGGTACCGGCCGGCGGACTGGCGTACCGGCCCTGCCAGCTGTTCGTCGCCCCGCCCGCGATGGCGCCCTCGGAGGACTGCAGCCAGCGGTAGAACTCCAGCTGCCGGGTCAGTGACGTACTCCAGTCCGCCGCCCCGGTCGCCGACTTGGGCTTCAGGTCGGCGTACGAGCTGAGCGCGTACGCGGCCAGCGGGTTCTGGTAGCCCCCGTGCACATGGCTGGAGCCGATCCGCCACGCCCAGCCCGCACTCGTGTCGGTCGCCCCGCCCCACGCGTAGTACCAGGACAGCAGGTAGTCCGAGGCGTCCTTGCCGGTGCCGGCCGGGCAGGTGGACGGGCCGACGCAGTTGCCGATCTTCTTGAAGTACTTGTCGTACATGGCGTAGCGCAGATAGTCGCCCATCTTCGCCGCCTTGCCGACGGTGGCGGAGACGTCGGCGCCCTTGCCCTGCGCCTTCGCCCACACGTCCGCCCAGTACGCGGCCTGCACCGCCCGCGCGTCGGCGTCCGGGGCGTCCGTGTACTTCCACTGCCTGGCGTAGGACGAGTCGCCGGTGAACAGGTCCAGGTACCCGTTCGTGCCGCCGTACTTGAAGGCGTCACAGGTCGGCTGCGGGACCGTCTCCCACACCGACTCCTGCACGCCGCGCTGGAAGGTGTTGATGTACGACGGCCCGTCGGCCGTCGGTCCCGCCTCGCAGCCGCCGCCCGGAGTGTCGCCGTAGCCGTAGACGTTGTCGACGTCCTCCAGCCAGTGCATGCCGTAGACGTCGTCCGTGCCGTACGCGGTCTTCAGTTCGGCGGCGATCGGGTCCGAGCCCACCGGCACGGAGGTGTCCAGCTTCGCCGGGTACTCGTTCGGCGTGTCCAGCTCCGGTGCGTAGGTGGCCGGTTTGGACGCGTTGTAGAAGGAGTTCGTCGGCTGGTCGGCGTGGGTCGGGATCATGTACTTCTCCATGAGGGCCCACGCACCGTTGAACTTGGACCAGTCACCGGTGACCTTGCCGTACATGGCCTGCAGCCAGAGAAGGTAGCTGTAGGCCTCCGACGTGGTCTCATGACCCTGGTCCGGGGCCTCGACGATCAGCGTCTCGACCGAGTGGTACGGGATGCCCTCGGGGGAGAAGTAGCCGTTCGCCGGGTTGGTGATCTTCCCGTAGAGGTCCAGGAAGCGTGCGTCGTACGCCTTCGACGCGGCCAGCTCCGTCACGGTGACCGCGGCGCTCGTGTAGCCGGTCGCGGACGCGGTGAAGGTCGCGGTGCCGGTGCCCGCGGAGTCCGCGGCGACGGTCACCTTCTGCGCGGTGCTCCAGTTGGACGGGGTGAAGGTCAGCGACGATCCGGCGCTCACCGACAGCCCGGTGTTCCCGGCCGTCCGCGCCACCGACACCGTCACGCTGGCGGCCGGCTGCTTGGACAGACTCACCCCGAAGGTGCCGGTCGCGCCCTGCTGGATGCCCAGTTGGGTCGGCGAGGCGACCACGGCGGGACCGGAGGCGACCGTGATGCCGACCGGGGTCGAGGAGGCGGACGCGCCCAGGCTGTCGTACGCCTTCGCCACGAGCGAATGGCTGCCCACGGTCAGACCGGTGACCGGGAGCGAGTACGGCGACGAGGTGTCCGTCCCCAGCAGGGTGGTGTCGTCGTAGAACTCGATCCTGCTGATCGTCGCGCCGTCGGCCGCCGCCGCGGTCGCCGCCAGCGGCACCGCGTCGCCCTGTGTGTAGACCGCGCCCGCGCTCGGGCTGGTCAGCACGGTGACCGGCGGCTGGTGCGCGCCGGCGCAGGTCGTGCCGTTGACCGCGAAACCGGTGGGCGCGGCGTTGCTGCCGGTGTACGAGAACTGGGCGCCCGTCGACACCGCCGCGCCCGCCGCGATCGTGCCGTTGTACGACGCGTTCTGCACGGTGACCGTGGTGCCGGACTGGGACCAGGTGCCGTTCCAGCCGTTCGTCAGCTTCTGGTTGCCGGCGTACGCGTACGTCAGCGTCCAGCCGTTGATCGCGTCGGTGCCGCGGTTGGTGAGGGTCAGGTCGGCCGTGAAGCCGCTGCCCCAGTCGTTGGTTCTGTAGTCGACGCTGCACTGGACCGTCGCCGCGTGGGCGGGGGTCGTGCCGGTGGCGAGCATCGACAGGGGCAGGGCGAGGGCGGCGACGAGGGCCGTCCACAACCGGCGTACGGCTCTGCGCCTGCGCCCGGGGTGCGGGGGGTGTCCGGGATGCATGTGCTGGTTCCTCCTTGCGCTTGCGGCTCGGGAAGAGTCAAGGCTTGAACCAGTGGGAGCGCTCCCATAGTGGAGACGTGACATGGTTCGGTCAAGGCTGTTGAAGAGTCGAAAATGTTCGACGGACGCCGCTGCGGAAAAGTCAGGCACCTCCCCTGTTCTTCACCGTCACTTGGCGCTACCTTCCTTCGCACCAGTGGGAGCGATTCCATTCAGTCGACGCGTCGGTCACGACGCGCCCGAGCTGCAAGGAGTCGCTCATGCGACACCCCCCGCGTTCAGTTCTTTTAGCCGTCGCCGGTGCGGTGGCCCTCGTCGGGTCCGCGCTGGTGCCGGTGGTGTCGGCGTCCGGAGCAACGCCGGCGTGCACGGTGCAGTACACGGTCACCAGCCAGTGGGACACCGGCTTCCAGGCCTCCGTGACCATCACCAACAACAGGGCGGCCATGAGCGGCTGGAGCCTCGGCTTCGGCTTCGCGAACGGTCAGAAGGTCACCCAGGGCTGGAGCGCCAAGTGGTCCCAGTCCGGTACGGCGGTCACCGCCGCGAACGAGAGCTGGAACGGTTCGCTGGCCACCGGCGCCAGTGTCAGCGCCGGGTTCCTCGGCTCCTGGTCGGGCGGCAACGCCGTACCGACGGCGTTCACGCTCAACGGCACGACCTGCAACGTCGATTCTGAACCCACTCCCACCCCCACCCCGACCCCGACCCCGACCCCGACCGGGCCGCCCGGCACCGGCACGGCGCCGGCCCTGCACGTCTCGGGCAACAGGCTCGTGGACGCGGGCGGCACGGCCCACCGGCTGCTCGGCGTGAACCGTTCCGGCGGCGAGTTCATGTGCGTGCAGGGCTACGGGATCTGGGACGGCCCGGTGGACGACGCGGCGATCAAGGCGATCGCCGACTGGAAGGCGAACGCGGTCCGCATCCCGCTCAACGAGGAGTGCTGGCTGGGCCTGTCCAACGTCAAGCCCGAGTACGCGGGCGCCAACTACATCAACGCGGTCAAGGACCTGGTGACCCGCGTCGAGTCGTTCGGCATGACACCGATCCTCGATCTGCACTGGTCCTACGGCCAGTACACCGGCAACTCCGCCGGCTGCTCCGACGTGCACGCCACCTGCCAGAAGCCGATGCCGGACGCGCAGTACAGCCCGTCCTTCTGGTCCTCGGTGGCCGGCACCTTCAAGGACGACCCGGCGGCCGTGTTCGACCTGTTCAACGAGCCGTACCCGGACCGGGCCACCGCCACCACCGCCCAGGCCTGGGCGTGCTGGCGGGACGGCGGCACCTGCCCGGGGATCGGGTACGAGGTCGCCGGCATGCAGGATCTGGTGAACGGCATCCGGTCGGCGGGCGCGAAGAACGTGATCATGATCGGCGGGCTGGCGTACTCCAACGACCTCAGCCAGTGGCCGGCGTACAAGCCCACCGACCCGGCCGGCAATCTCGTCGCCGCCTACCACGTCTACAACTTCAACACCTGTGCCAGTGAGAGCTGCTGGAACTCCACCCTCGCCCCGGTCGCGGCCCAGGTGCCGCTGGTCGCCGGGGAGATCGGCGAGAACACCTGCTCACACGCCTTCGTGGACCAGGTCATGAAGTGGTTCGACGACCGCGGCCTGTCCTACCTGGGCTGGACCTGGAACACCTGGGACTGCTCCTCCGGCCCGTCCCTGATCTCCGACTACAGCGGCACGCCGACGGCGTACGGCGCCGGTCTGCGCGACCACCTCCAGGCCGTCAACTCCTAGCCCATCCACCGAAGAAGAAGGAAACCCGCACTCATGAGCCGTACCAGAACCTCGTTACTCGCCGCCCTGGCGCTCGTCGCCGGGGTGGCCGGGCCGGCGGTCGCCGTCACCCCCTCCTCGCAGGCGGCGGTCTCCGCGATTCCCTGCACCGTCGACTACAAGATCCAGAACGACTGGGGCGCCGGCTTCACCGCCGCCGTGACCGTCACCAACAACTCGGCGGCGAAGTCGAGTTGGGCGGTGAAATGGTCGTACGCCGGGAACCAGAAGGTGACCAGCTTCTGGAACAGCAAGATCACCCAGAGCGGCACCGCCGTCACCGCGGCCAACGAGACCTACAACGGCACGTTGGCCACCGGCGGTTCGGTCAGCTTCGGCTTCAACGGGTCCTACAGCGGTACCAACGCGCTCCCGACCGCCTTCACCCTCGACGGCGTCACCTGCAACGTCGACGACGGCAGCGGCGGGGGCGGCGGGGACAACGGGGGCGGTGGCAGCGGCACCCGCGTCGACAACCCGTACTCCGGCGCCAAGGTGTACGTGAACCCCGAGTGGTCCGCGAAGGCCGCCGCCGAACCGGGCGGCAGCCGGGTCTCCAACCAGCCCACCGGTGTCTGGCTCGACCGTATCGCCGCGATCGCGGGCACCGGTACGAGCATGGGTCTGCGCGCCCACCTGGACGCCGCCCTCGCCCAGAAGGGCAGCGGCGAGGAGGTCGTCCAGCTGGTCGTCTACGACCTGCCCGGACGGGACTGCGCGGCCCTCGCGTCCAACGGCGAGCTCGGCCCGACGGAGATCGACAAGTACAAGACGCAGTTCATCGACCCGATCGCGACGATCCTCGCCGACCCCAAGTACGCCTCGCTGCGGATCGTCACCACCATCGAGATCGACTCGCTGCCCAACCTGGTGACCAACACCGGCAGCCGGGCCACCGCCACCGCCAACTGCGACACCATGCTGGCCAACGGCAACTACGTGAAGGGCGTCGGCTACGCCCTCGCCAAGCTCGGCGCGATCCCGAACGTCTACAACTACCTCGACGCCGGCCACCACGGCTGGCTCGGCTGGGACGACAACTTCGCCCCGGCGGCCAACATCTTCAAGCAGGCGGCGACCAGTGAGGGCGCCACCGTCGACGACGTCGCCGGGTTCATCACCAACACGGCCAACTACAGCGCCCTGAAGGAGAACAACTTCACCGTCAACGACACGGTGAACGGCACCTCCGTGCGGCAGTCCAAGTGGGTCGACTGGAACCGCTACGTCGACGAGCTGTCCTTCGCCCAGGCCTTCCGCACCCAGCTGGTCTCGGTCGGCTTCAACTCCGGCATCGGCATGCTGATCGACACCTCCCGCAACGGCTGGGGCGGCAGCGCCCGCCCGACTGGCCCCGGCGCGACGACCAGCGTGGACACCTACGTCGACGGCGGCCGCTACGACCGCCGGATCCACGTCGGCAACTGGTGCAACCAGGCCGGAGCCGGCCTCGGCGAGCGCCCGCAAGCCGCCCCGGCCACCGGGATCGACGCCTATGTCTGGATGAAGCCCCCGGGCGAGTCCGACGGCTCCAGCACCGCCATCCCGAACGACGAGGGCAAGGGCTTCGACCGGATGTGCGACCCGACGTACACGGGCAACGCCCGCAACGGCAACAGCATGTCCGGCGCCCTGCCGAACGCGCCGCTGTCCGGGCACTGGTTCTCCGCCCAGTTCCAGCAACTGATGGCGAACGCGTACCCGCCGTTGCCGTGATGATCGGTTGAGCCGACATCGACGCTGCGGGCCGTGTGTGGCTGGTCGCGCAGTTCCCCGCGCCCCTTTGGGGCGCGGGGGTTCGCCGGGGTCAGTCAGTGCGAGACAGGCCCCGGCGGACCGCGCGTTCGACCGGCGAGTGGTTCGCGTCGGGGCGGTCCAGCTCCAGGGGCGCGTTCAGGTACAGCGGCGGCTGGGCCAGGAAGCGCGGTCGCGTGCCGTGGTTCGGCTGGGCGGCATGGACCAGGAACGGGTGGCACAGGTAGACGTCACCCGGCCGGCCGGTGGCGAGGGCGACCGGGCGGTGCGCGGAGGCCGCCGCCACCTGCGGGCCGAGCTCGCCCAGCGTGGCACCCTCGGCGCCGTATGATCGAACGCCTCGTGCAGCGCGGGGGAGTTGGGGGCGGCGGCGAACGGGCCGTCGGCCAGGCCGGCCACCCAGACCACCGGGTCCTTCCAGGTGCCCGGGTCCTCGGGGTCGTACCCCGTCTCCCGCCACAGCCGCCGGGCGCAGCCCTCGGCGACCCGGGGCGCGACGGCCCCCTCGATCTTCACGAAGCCGTCGGTCAGGAAGCGCTCCACCAGCTCGTCGTCCATCCGGCCATGGTGGCCCGACGGCCTTGCCGTCCGCATCCTCTTTTTTGCCGCACCGGCAACAGGGCTGGCCTCCGGTCGGTACGTCGGCGCACGCTGGCGGCACCCGGACGAGAGGCTGCTCCCATGGCGCACGATCACCACCACCACCAGCACACCGACACCCACGCGCACGCGCACACCCACGCGCACACCGACATCGACTGGGCGGAGATGGCCCCGCACCTCGAATCGCAGGCCGAGCTGTTCGCACCGCTCTACGAGAACGCCCTGGGCTGGCTCGGCAGGGAGGTCACCGAGCCGGGGCTGATCGTCGACGCGGGCAGCGGTCCGGGCGTGGTGTCGTGTCTGTTCGCCGAGGTCTTCCCGGGTGCGCGGGTCCTGGCCGTGGACGGCAGCGAACCGCTCCTCGACCGGGCCAAGGCGCGCGCCGAGCGGCTCGGCGTGGGGGACCGCTTCGACGTCCTCGCCGGTGAACTCCCGGGCGTCCTCGACAAGCTGGACTACCCGGCGGACCTCCTGTGGGCCGGGCACAGCCTGCACCACCTCGGCGACCAGCGGGCCGCGCTCACCGCCTTCGGCGAACGGCTCGCCCCCGGCGGCACCCTGGCCGTCCTCGAGGGCGGCCTGCCCAGCCGCTTCCTGCCCCGGGACATCGGCATCGGCCGGCCCGGCCTCCAGGCACGGCTGGACGCGCTGCAGGAGGAGTGGTTCGCGCAGATGCGCACCGACCTGCCCGGAGCCGTCACCGAGGCCGAGGACTGGCCGGCGCTGCTCGACTCCGCCGGGCTCCGGTACGCCCGCAGCCGCAGTTTCCTCATCGACCTGCCCGCCCCGGCCTCCGACCGGGCCCGCGCCTACGTGACCGAGATCCTCTCCCGGCTGCGCGACAGCGTCGGCGACGGTCTGGACGCCGAGGACCGCACCACCCTGGACCGCCTCCTGGACCCGGCCGACCCGGCGAGCGTGCACCGCCGGGCCGACGTGTTCGTCCTCGGCGCCCGCACGGTGCACACGGCCGTTCGGCCCGTCTAGCAGCGGAGCGCGTACACACTCACCCGCGGTGACCGTGCCCCGGCGTCTCACCTTCCGTGCCGTCCGCGCCCACCTGGGCACCGTCGCCGGAGTCGCCATCATCGCCGTGCTGCTGTGGCGG